>CAKUUY010000014.1 GCA_934693235.1 uncultured Candidatus Melainabacteria bacterium
TAAGATATTTTCATGTATAGCAGCTATATTAGGAAATAAACTGTAGTAACTTTTCCTCTCTCCGAGGGAGAGAGAGTAGCCGTTTGAACGCAGTGAATTAAGGATACGAGAGACAAAGGGAACCACAGAGCTTCGCGATGTGTGTGCCCCTGTCCGCCTTGTGCTGAGAGACAAAATTTTATTTGTTTAACCCCTCTCTTGAATTTGTAACGTTCGCTTTAGCTCACTAACAAATTCTTTCTCCCCCTCGGGGAGATAAATCTATCTAATAATCAAACTTAAATCCGTTTTCCAAAAAGTGCCCAAAACATCCGCCGTAAGAACCATTTTTGCAACTTTCAAAATGGTTATCTCTTACTTCTTTTGGAGAATGCCCATAATATCCTTCACAATATTTATTGTCTTTTTTACATTCTGGATTAAGTTCACCTTCATCTATAGAACCATCATAAAAAATACTCATTGACCATAAATCATAACCTATTTTATTTGGGCCTTTTCGCCCGTTAATATCAACATATATATTTACAGGCCAAGTATCATTCCCGAATTCTATATGTAATACAGCTCCATCTGCTAATACAAATTTCCCTGTGAGATATCCACCAAGCTTACCATCAATTATTTCTTCGTTTTGCGTTTTATAATTATCAGCAAAGCAGTTATCTTCACATACTTTTACAACTTTTAAATATTTTTGCACAAAATCATCACATGCTTCTTGAGCTTTTGCCTTATTTGCCTCATTTTCACCTGAATTATAACTCAACTCCTGTGTCAACGGTGTATTTCTCAAATCGTCTACCCCCTCGTCTGCCATATATTTTTTTACAGCTTGTGACATATTGGAATAAAATTTTTGTGTAGCAACTTCAAGAGACCTTTTTTGTTGATTTTGTATCAATGTCGGGAGTGTCATTGCTGCTACAACACCGATTATAGCCAACGTAATCAAAACTTCTGCCAACGTAAATCCAAAATTATGTCCTATCTTCATCAATTCTCCTTATACGTGAAGTGTTATATCACTATTATAAAATTATATATCAATATTTTCAACTGTAAAGTTTTGTAGTTAGGTAATAGCTTAATAATCTTTGTTAAAGACTAATATATTATGCATATTAACATAATATTAGGTAGATTGTCAATATATTAGTTATTAAGATTGAATAATGAAAAACAATGATACAATCAAAAAATTAGGGCAAAAAATTCGTATTGAAAGACAAAAAAGAAAAATGTCTCAAGAAAAATTGGCAGAACTTGCAGATTTAAACAGAAATTTTGTTGGAATGATTGAACGGGGTGAGACTAATCTAACTGTTAAAAAACTTGAAAATATTGCTAATGTTTTTGATATGGATATTAAAGATTTGTTTTATTTCGTTATATAAAAATTTTTCAAGCCTATTACATTGCTGTTGTATTCAATGGCTCTGATAATTTTATTTCGATTGTTGTTCCGTCTGGAATTTGAACTTCCTCTCCGCGTTGCATTGAACCTCTTAAGCCTCCGCCGGCTGCACCTAAACCTCCCCAAATAAGCATATTTCTTCCCCAATCATCACTTCCGCCTCCTAAGGCTGTTAGTGCTGCGCCGATTAGCATACTTCCAACGGCTCCGACAACTACATCTCGAGTCATTTTTTTGCGCGTTCACTTTTGGACTTTAGGTAAATTTTTTCGGTCGAGATTGCTATTTGCGTTCCCTCAGGAGTTAAAATCTCGTTAAATGCAAGTTCTATTACTCCACTTCCGTATGCAAACCCCGCATTTTGAGCATCCGTTGCCGTTCCATAAACGAGACTTCCGGCCGGTGCGATGAGTTTTCCGTTATATCGTAAGTCATTAGTTAAACGGACTGTTAATCTATCATTTTTTTCTAAACTACCGGAACTTATTCCTGAATCAAATGTAACTTGAAAACTTGTTCCCGACGGAATGCTCACAATGTAACCGTTTAGTGGTGTAGTTTCGGTTTGCGTATATGTATTGTTTTGGATTTCATCCAATAATGTCGGAGGATTTGTTGTGTTTAACTGTTCGTTCTTAATTTCTGTTCGATTTCTCTTTTTAGTGAAATCTAGCGGTTGCGCATTATTAATTTGTTGATATTTTTGTCTGTCAAATTCAGCTTGTGCTTCGTCTGAAAAATCGTATTCCGCAAACACAGGTAGTGTAAGGATTTGAAAACATATTATAAGTGACAAAATCTTTTTCATTGTATTTACATTATAATATATTCTTGAATTATTACAATATCCTTGTTATAATTTGTAAATAAGGAGAGATTATGGAAAAAATATTAGAATTATTGGCAGTTGTGATAAGTGCATATATTATCGGTTCAATTCCGACCGGATATATTATTGTAAAAGCGTTTACAGGAGAGGATATCAGAACAATCGGTTCCGGCTCAACCGGAGCAACAAATGTAAAAAGAGTTATGGGAAAAAAATGGTTCTTTATTACGTTGTTGTTGGATGCTTTTAAAGGGGCTTTACCTGTTGTTTTGGCTGCGCTGTTTGCAAAATCTTTTACAGGAATTGGTTTGTTGCCGGTATTGGCTGCGATTGCAGTAATCTTAGGTCATAGTAAGTCAATTTTCTTAAAATTCACCGGTGGAAAATCTGTCGCATCTGGAGTTGGAACAATTCTTGCTCTCAATTGGCAAGTAGGTTTGATTATAGCTGCAATCTGGGCTGTAATTACATTTTTCTCAAGATATGTTTCATTAGGTTCAATCATTGCTCTTGCGTTGTCACCATTTATTATGTGGGCTTTTCACGCTCCGATTGCATATATTGGATATTGCGCGTTGGGGGCTTTGTACATAATTTGGTTACACAGAACCAATATTCAAAGACTGATTAAAGGCGAAGAAAATAAGGTGAGATAATGGATTATACAGTACTTTTAATCGGGTTTGGAATAGTAGTTGTTTTGTTTATTGTTGGCAAAATTTTTGCGATTTTGACAAAATTATTTCTTATAATTCTTCTTGTTGCTGCAATTGCTGTCGGATTTTTCTTTTGGCAAAACAATAACAAAGATAACTCACAAAAAACAAGTTATAGTCTAGAATACAGAGTATAAGTTTTAAAATGCGTGGAGAGGTTAGATTAGAATTTTAATCTCTCCTACTTTTTGCCCATGTAAAGTTTTTATGTCTAAGTCCATTGGAATATCAGCCCAGTGAAGATTTTTTAGGATTTGACAAACTACGAGCTCTCTTGCTTTCATATCGCAATCTGCAATTTTTACAACAAAGGCTTCTTCTGTTTCTGTGTTAACAACGATACATAGTCCGCCTGCACCGACTTTAGCAATGATATTTTGAGAATATTCAATGATTTTAGTGTCACTTCTGTCTTCGCCACCAATTATGTATGGGTGGTTTAGAAAAGCATTTTTAATCTTTTCGTATTTAGGATTGCAGAATAAATTTAAATAACCATGTAACATATTTGTTAATGGCATTGAAACAATTGGAACCCCGCAACCGTCTGTCGTTACTGGGTATTCTTTGGTAACTTTGCATAGTTCATAAATCTTTGCTTTTATAGCTTTTTGCAAAGGATGGTCAGGGTTATCGTAAGTTTTTAAATCCCAACCTTTCATTTTACACAAGCCTAACATCATAACGTGTTTGCCTGAACAATTGTTCTGTAGAAGGTGTTCAGGAATTCCATTCAATAGCATTTTTGTTTGTTCTGTTTTGGATAACGGTTTGTGCAATCCGCATTTTAGGTAGCTTTCATCTAAACCGATTTTATTCAAAAGATTGAAAGCTGTTTGAACATGAATTTCTTCGCCGGCATGAGACGCACAACAGATTGCGATTTCTTCTTCTGTCATGTCGTAGAATTTATCCATTTCATAATCAATTAAAAGACTTGCTTGAAGTGGCTTTGCGCAAGAACGAAGATAAAATGGGTAATTTTTTGCATCTCCGGTAAAATCAAACGCTTTATTTTTATTTGCAAGCACTATAAAGCCATAATGTTCTTGTTCAACAAGTCCATCTCTATTGTATTCTACTAATAATTCAGGTTCTGTACTATTATTGACCATTTTTTTTAACCAATTCTAACAATTGAAGTAATTTACGCTTTAGTTTAATATTTTCATCTTTAAGTTTTGTGATTTCGTCTTCATACTTTTGATTTTCGTTTGTATAAGTTGTTTCAGACTTTGGAATAGTTGTGTAATCAAGTATGAAACGTTTTTTAGCTTCTTCTTTCAAAACTAATAATGCTTTTAAATCATTATCTGTAACAAAACCCAATTCAACAAGAATTTCTCCAAATTTTTTAGGGTTTCCGCTTTCTTGGGCATCTCTATGTGCAAGAATAGCTTTTTGTAATTGGTCAACATCTATAGTTTCTCGTTGTTTAAAATATTCTCCTATTCGAAATTTGCCGGAAATGTAGCCAGCCATGGCATGAATTTCTTTTGAATCAGGAATTTTAATAAAATTTTGTTCAAGACAAAGTTCGTAGTATTTTGCAACTTCTTCCATTGACAAAAAAGTGTTGATGGATATTTCTATCAGACTGTATTCGTTCGCACAACCCTGTAAGAAATTATATATGTTGGTGTCGAGCCCGCATTTGTGCTCTGTTAATTCTGTTTTGCCTTTAAAGGTAAGGGTTGGAACAAAAGTAGAAAAAATATCTTCCTTATGTTCTCTCAAAAATTCATCACAATTGAATGATTGCATCTCTTTTTCAAGTCTTAAGTAAATAACTTGTTTAATCCATAAAGGAACGCTCAAAACCTTTTCTAAAAATAAATCAAAAATATTTTTTTTCAAATCAACCTCTCAAATAATGCCTATGTGTTTTTAATTATAACATACTTAGTTTTTTTATTCAAGTTCTAAATAAGTAAGAGATATTACCTAAAAGTTGGATTTAAAACTTCTGCTTTATGGTATTGATTTATCTTGCCGAAAATAGTATTATGAAAACAACGAATAGGAGAACTTTATAATGGAAAAAGAGATGAAAAAGAAAATTGCAGTTGCATCTATTGCACTTGTAGGGATAATTACGACTATAAAACTTGCAATAATTTATTATAATGCAAATTTTAACCCGTATGCTTTGTCAAGTTTTTGCTCGGTAAATGATTTTATTGATTGTGATGGGATTGCAAAAACTCCGGAATCGCAATTTTTAGGAATTCCTCTTGCTTATTGGGGAATGTTTTATTATGCGTTTGTATTCTTGATGATTTTTGCTCAAAAATTGAAAAATGTAAAATTGCTCAAGTTTATGGAAGTATTTAAAAATCCGATGGATTATATTGCTTCATTAGGCTTGTTTGCGTTTTGTGTTTCAATGATATTATTGGGATTGAGTTTATTTGATATTAAAAAACTGTGTATTTTGTGTGCGTTTACTTATATCCTGAACCTTGTAATCGGTTGTGTTGCAACTGATTTTAAAAACGGGGGTTTTGTTCACTCGGTAGATCAAAGTATAAAAGATTTTGTAGATGCAATTAAAATAAAGAAATATTTAATTGCTTTTGTAGTTGTAATGGCTGTTGCTGCAGGATTTTTGACGTATACTCGTGTAACTTTCCAATTCGCTCCACAGGTAAAAAGACAAATGGAATTTAAAGAATTTAAACATAAGAAAAACCAATATGCTGTCAAAGGCAATCTTTTAGGTGATGAAAAAGCAAAACTTACTGTTTATGTATATTCAGATTATCAGTGTCCGATTTGTCCTGTTCATAATGTAATGATGCACAAACTTGCAAAAGAAATGAAAGGAATTAAAATTGTTCACAAAAATCTTCCGTTAGATACAAGTTGTAATGCCTATTTGCAAAGTCCGTTCCATGAAGGCTCTTGTATTGATGCACAATATGCAGTTGCTGCGGAAAAACAAGGAAAACTTTGGGAAATGAACGAAATTTTGTTTGAAGAAAAACCGCAAACAGAAGAAGAAATCTTGAAACTTGTTGCAAATAAAGGTTTTGACCTTGACAAATTGCAAGAAGATGCAAACAGTTTAGAAACTATGAATCAAATTAAAGATGAAATAGATTTTGCATACAAACATGGAATTAACGGAACTCCGTCAACAATGATAAATAATGACGTGTATGTTGGTGTAAAGCCATATAAAGAATTTAAAGATTGGGTAGAAAAAAATGGAGCAGAAAAAAGATAAAATAGTTCTCCACGCCTGTTGCGGAATTTGTTCTGGGTATCCTGTGTCTTATTTAAAAGATGCAGGATATCAGGTTATTGTTTATTTTTATAATCCTAATATTTACCCGTCAGAAGAGTATCAAAAAAGACTAAATGCTGAAAAAACTCTTTGCGAACATTTTGATTGTAAACTGGTTGAAGCAGAATATAATCCGGAAGAATTTTATAAAGTAGCACAAGGGCTTGAACAAGAACCGGAAAAAGGGAAAAGATGTGACAAGTGTTTTGAATTACGTTTGAAAAAAACTGCAGAGTTTGCAAAAGCCAGAGGAATTAAAGATTTTACAACTTCAATTGTTATAAGTCCTCACAAAGATTTTCAAAAGCTCTCTGAAATTGGGCAAAAAATTGCTAAGGGTGAGGGATTAAATTTTCTGGCAATAGATTTTAAAAAGAAAGACGGTTTTTTGAAAACAAATAAAATTTCCCGAGAATTAGGCTTGTATCGTCAAAATTATTGTGGTTGTAAATTTAGTTTGAGATAAATCATATATTTACACTATGAATTCTCCTAAAAATGTTATATAATAAGATAAAAAGCTTGATTTATGAAATATAATTATTAAAAAGAGAGAAAAAGGATAAAAGTATGAATAATAAATTTATTTGGACGTTGGTAGCAATTCTTACACTTGGAACTTTGGGAGTGTCTGCAGCAGGGGTAGATAAACTTCAACCGCTTGATGGAAATTCTCAAAGTACTGAAAGTTCAAGTTCTACGACTTTAGATTTTTCTAAGCAAACAGCGTATTATCCTTATGCAACAACAAAAAGTATTGCAGCGAAATACAAAGCAAAAAATTATTCGGGTTGTTTGCAAGAATGCTACTCGGTATTGAAAAAACAACCGAATAATGCACTTGCATATTACTATTTAGCAATGGTTTATACTCATTTGAACAAAAAAGAGGAAGCTGTTGCCGCGTATAATAAAGTGATAGAATTGCAACCAAATCAGTATTTGATTAATTATGCCACAAAAGGTCGTGATTGCTTGACAGGTGGGCCGGCATGTCATCCTGAAACTCAACAAAAAGAAGTTGAACAACTTGATGATTTGGATAAATTTATCAGAGCCCCTTATGGAAACGGTTTGTCTCCGGAATTGAATAAAGAAGTTCGACAAAAACAACTTAACAACATTCAGGAAACAATTAATAAAAAAGATAACCTTGAAAACCAAGATATTCAAAGAATTAAAAAGTTTGATAGTAATAAATCAGAAGCAGAAGAAACTATAAAGATAGCACAAGTTTCTGATGAAGAAGTTATAAAAGCTGTCAATACCTTGAAAGAAGCAGGTGTAAATGTTTCAGTTCAACCCTCTGTAACAGAAAATCCATACGCAGCAATGGCTCAGTATCAAGATCCGAGAGTTGCTGAAATGAATATGTTGTTAGGAAATAATAATAACAACAATAGTAATAGTATGATGAATATGCTTCCGATGTTGATGAATCAGGCTCAGAAGGGTGAAAATATTGACCCTAGAATTATGCAGACTTTAATGATGGATTCAATGATGTCTGGATTTAACAATTTGAATAGTAATAACAATAACAATTATTAATAATTTATGGTTTTATTGGATTATAAAAATGCAAAAGATAAATTGTTGGCAGGTTTTGGTAAAGACTGTCAACAATTTTTCGTTAAAAATGGCTGTGTGTTGGAAGATGCCTACTTACATTTTTTCGCAGGAGACTTAGATTATGCAAAAAAACAATTTGAGCTGATTGAAGATATTGATATCAGAGCACATTGGGCCTTGTTTGAGATATCTTTAATCGAGGGGGATGCACAAGAATATCCATCGTATTTTGAAATCAGAAATTTTTTGGAAATTGATTTGAATATTTTAATAACTTATTGCCAAGGGACTTTTGTGGAAAAAATAATCAGATATGCAGATTATATGTATACGATTAACCCGGAAGTTCACAAGTTTATTGGTCGTGTTTTGTATAATAACAACTTAAAAGAGCAGGGATTATTTTTCTTAAACCGCGCGAAGAGTTATTTTTATCATGATCCGGAACTTCATTATTTGTTGGCATATATCTATTTTCAGGATAAAGAGTATGCAAAAGCTCAAAAAGCTGTAGATGATTGTTTAAGGATTTTACCGGCTTATTTCCCTGCGATAGATATGAAGAAAAAACTTGAGCACTACAAAACTTGAAAAACTCTAAAAAATATGTTAAACTGGGTTTGTACATAAAAAATGGAGGAATTTATATGCAGGAAGAGATGAAAAGAGCCGTCGGGGGGGGGCAATCGCGAACGCGAATTAGGATCTTCTTTAGTCGGAATTGACTCTCATGTTGCTCATTTGAGTGACTCATCCTTTCACCGAGGGAGAGAGTTAGAGAGAGGGGTTAATTCAATTACAAGTATTGGTAAAAAGCACCAAAACAACTCAAGCGAAACGAACTTATTCACTCATTTACCTATTCACTTATTCACTTCAAAAAAATCCGCATTTACATTGGCAGAAGGTGCTACGCACGTAGCCCACTGTAAAGACTCACGCAAAGTAGCATTTACATTGGCAGAGGTTCTTATCACCATTGGTGTCATCGGTGTTGTTGCAGCTTTGACTTTGCCTACATTAATTCAAAACTATAAAAAACAAGTTGTTGCAACTCGATTAGAAAAATTTTATTCAACAATAAATCAAGCAATAAAAATGTCGGAACTTACTTACGGTGAAAGAGAACAATGGTTCGTAGACTCTTCAGATTTTGAAAAAAATAAACAGTGGTTCGATAAGTATATTGCTCCAAATATGAATATTATAAAACAAGAAACACGTAATGTATGGTCGGAAAATTGGAAATTTTACTTTTTTGCGGATGGTAGTGCTGTGGGGATATTTGGCACTAATATGAGGGATTATAAATACTTTCCGATGTCTCTTGATAAATGCCTAAAAAGTGCAACATGGAATGCTCCAGTGGAGGGGCGATGTGTGTTTTCTTTTTATTATAATCCTACGAGAGAAAGATATAACTTTGAGCCATTTGACCATGCACTTGAACAGGAAACAGATAAAGAATATGCTTTAAAGTATCATAAAAATTATGGTTGTTATCATGAAAGCTATAATTCGACCAGGTGGCCTGCATATTGCACTAAAATGGTTCAATACAATGGTTGGAAATTCCCTAAAGATTATCCTTGGAAATTATATTAATGCATCTAAACATAACGCAATGTTCCAAATTTTTTTAATCTATTTCTATTAATAATTGGCTTCTTTCAATTGTTCGTGATAAACTCATTTTGCAAAAACTTTTTATAGGAGAAATTTTTCGATGATTATAATTATGGAGCCCACTGCTACCAAAGTACAAGTTCAGAGAGTTATTGATTTTCTCAAAGATAACGGATTTGAAATAAGATTTAACCAAGGGCAAGTTCATACGGTAATTGATGCAATTGGTGACAAAACTACAGTTACCCCTGGGCGTGTGTCAGCTTTTGACGGTGTAAAAGAAGTTAAAATTATCAGAGAACCATTTAGACTTGCTTCTCGTGACAGAAAACCTGATGATACAGTTATTGAATTTTCTAATGGAGTTAAAATCGGTGGAAATAACAAGCCTGTTATGATGGTTGGGCCATGTTCAGTTGAAGAAGATTACGATGGTCTGTTGAAAGTTGCACTTGCTGCTAAAGAAATGGGTTGTGAGTTTTTACGTGGTGGTGCATTTAAGCCGAGAACTTCTCCTTATGATTTTCAAGGTTATGGTGAAAAGGCTCTGAAATATTTGAAACGAGCAAGCGAAGAAACAGGCTTGTTAACTGTTTCAGAAGTTATGGATGCTGCCGATCTTGATATGATGTGCGAATACGTAGATGTTTTGCAAATTGGTGCGAGAAATGTTCAAAACTTTAAACTTCTCCATGCTGTAGGAAAATGCAGAAAACCCGTAATTTTGAAACGAGGTTTGGCAAGTACAATCAGAGAATTTCTACTTGCGGCAGAGCATATTTTGTACAACGGAAATCCGAATGTAATTCTTTGTGAGCGTGGAATTAGAAGTTTTGACAGTGCTTTTACACGTAATGTTATGGATATTGCATCAATTCCGGTTATTAAAAAATATTCTCATTTGCCGATAATTGTTGATCCGAGTCATGGTACAGGTCAAAGATATTTGATTGAGCCGATGGCAAAAGCAGGTTTGGTTGTCGGTGCAGACGGAGTGATGATGGAAGTTCATCATGATCCGGAAAACGCTTTGTCTGACGGGAAACAGAGCTTGCCATTGCCGATGTTTAAAGAAGTTATGGCAAGAATTAACAAATTTAATGATAGTCTTCACTATGAAAAAACTTGCCTGTCTGCAAATGTAGACTAGTTTTATGTTTTGAATGTTTTGTAACAAAGTCTTAACAAATCGGAAAGCAAAAAAGCAATTTTTTGATGTTTGCATACTTTATATATATGTAAGATATAAAGAGAGAGATAAAGAGATGTTACAGACACCTAATAAATTTGGAACAATTACAAAAAGAACTAAAAAAGCTGAAAATAAAGAATTCAGTATTGAAGATTATAATTATCTTGCACAAAAAGATAAAAGGATGAGATTTAACAATTCGAAAGATCCGATTTATTATGTGTTTGACGTAATTGAAAATCGACCAATCACGACTCTAGCGAAAGAGTTTGTAAAGGATTCGTTTTTTGAAGCAGTAAACTTTGTATCACAAGTCGTTAGATAATCAATAGGAAAGAAATTTTAAAACTAGGAAAAGGAATAAGGATAATAAAGATGACATTAGTCATCTTTTTTTATTTAAAACAAAATTTATTAATATTTGTAAATATATAGTTTATATATGTTATAGATATCGAATATGGTGGTATACATGAGTATAACCATTTTCTTTTTCTTTATTTTCTCCTACACACACTAACCTTTTACCAAATATGAGATTGGCCGTTTATAACGGCTATTTTTATGACAATTTTACAAATTTATATTTGACCCGCTAAACTATTCAGTCATGGTTGCGGATTACAGGCAGACTTGATAACTCCGTTTATCTATCAGGTCTGCCTGATGTTATAATGAAATGATAAGGTGCGAAAGATCGTACCCTACAAAGTTTATTTTAATAATAGACTTTGTCACTATTCCAATTCCATAAAAATAAATTTACCAATTGCAATAGATAATTTTTTAAAGTAAAATATTTTTATAAACAAAAAGGGGTATGGAATGAGGATTGAAGCTAAAAACCTGATAAAAATATATGGCGATAGAAGTGTTGTGAATGACATTTCTTTTGATATAAATAAGGGCGAAGTTGTTTGTCTTTTAGGACCAAACGGAGCTGGAAAAACGACCACATTTTATATGGTAGTAGGACTTGTAAAGCCTAACAAGGGACAAATTTTACTTGATGGTGAAGATATTTCAGCTTGGCCTATGAATGAACGTGCTAAAGCAGGTATCGGATATCTTCCTCAGGAGGCATCTATTTTTAGGAAGCTTACTGTTGAAGATAATATTAAACTTGTTCTTGAAATGAACGACAAATTGACTGTGAATGAAAAAAAACGTAAGCTTGAAGAATTGTTGAGTGAATTCGGAATTTTGAGACTTCGTTCTTATGCTGCAGTTTCTCTATCAGGTGGCGAGAGACGTAGGGTTGAAATTGCCAGAGCTCTTGCGGCAAGCCCTGATTTTATGTTGTTAGATGAACCTTTTGCCGGTATTGACCCTATTGCGATTGGAGATATTAAAGACAATATCAGAAAAATTTCCGAAGAAAAAGGTTTGGGGGTTTTGATTACCGATCACAATCCGAAAGCAACTCTTTCTATCACTGACAGAGCTTATGTGATTTTTGACGGAAAGATAAAAATCCAAGGTAAAAGTGTTGATGTAGCAAATGATCCGGTTGCGAAGGAATTTTATTTAGGAAAGGATTTTGCTTTATAATGAAATTATTTCCTAAAATAACGATTTATGATAAATATATTTTTACACAAGTTATGATGGCGACATTCGTTGCAATTTTACTTTTTACGGTTGTTTGGATTGCACCGGAAATGCTATTGAATACAATTAAAAAGACTCTTGCCGGAGAATTCGGAATTAAGACCGCGATACTTGTAATCTTTTATGAATTGCCGAAAATTTTGGGAAAAGCTTTTCCCGTCGGTTTGTTGTTGGGTACTTTATTTACTTTTGACAAATTGAGTAAGGATTCAGAGCTTACAATATTTAGAGCGGTAGGACTGTCTTTTAGTCGGATTGTAGCTCCAGTTTTAGTGTTGAGTTTAATTGTTACTTGGTTGTGCTTTGTTACGTGCGACAAATTAATTCCATATTCCGTAAACAAAGCTATTGCTCTCCGCGGCGGGTATATTTCGACTCAGTACATTTATACTCAAAAAGATACCGAAGGGATTCCGACAATGGCGGTTGTTGTGTCAAAATTTTCTAAAGACACTATGTATAACGTAATTGTTTTGGATTTTTCGAAAAAACAATATTCTGATGTTCACCAATTGCAAAATATTTATTATGCTAAAACAGGTAAAAATTTCCCTGACAAATGGGAATTGTCAGATATTACGCAATATGAAATTTCAAATGATGGAATTTTTATAGATATAAATAAATTTAAGACAATGGATATTTTGCAAGGAGAGGCTGCAAAAAATGCTTTCACGTTGATGACATATTCTGTAAAAAAAGAACGTGAAATTAATAATCATGATTTGCACAATTATATTAAACTTCTTAAAAAAGAAGGATTGGACGAAGAATACAGGTATATGTTGAACAAATATTTACAAAGATTTTTTCACCCGTTTGTGTGTGTTTTATTGGCGATTATGGGAACACTTTTAGGCTTTAGCAAACCGAGAGAGCAAAGATTAATCGGATTTACAATTGCAATCGGTAGTATTTTCTTGTACTATATAACGTTGCCATTTTTCGATTTGTTGGCAGAAAAAGGTGTGCTACATCCGTTTGTAACTGCAATATTCCCTCCATTTGCTTTTCTTTGTGCAATTATAGCGTTCTATAAGTCAAAGGATTTATAATATGAGAAAAATTTTATTTTTGTTTGTTACTTTAATTATTGCGATGGGATGTGCAAATGCTTATCCTATTGATATAAAGTATGATGATGGAATTTACCATATAGTTTTGAAAGGCGAGAAAATAAAAAAACACGTCAAATTTGTAAGTTCCGATAGCTTGATTACCAATAAAGAAGCTCATCAACGCGCAAAATCTCAATTGACAATTAATACCGGATATTTTGATCCGAATAATGGGAAATCTATTTCTTACATTGTTAGCGATAGAAATACTGCAGAAGATCCGCTTTTGAATGAAAGCTTACTAGGAAATTCTGTTTTAAGACGCAATTTAAGTAAAATTATTGATAGGACGGAATTTCGAGTTGTAGAATGTTCTGATGGGAAATTCCATTATGAAATAGTTCCGCACAAAAGTTCTACAGATTTTGGCTGTAATATAATTACATCAGCTCAAGGAGGACCTTTGGTTTACCCGCAATTGAGGTTGGAAGAAGAATTTTTTGTTGTAAAAAAAGATGGAGTAGTTGTTCGTGAAAGTTGTTCAGTACTTCACAAAACTGCTAGAACTATTATTGGTTTAAAAAATGGTGAAGCGCATATTCTAATTATAACTGATAAGCATCCAATGGATTTGTACGAAGTTCAGGATTACGTCAAGTCTCTGGGGTGGGATAGAGCTATGGCTTTTGATGGAGGAAGTTCTACATCCATGAATTATTTGAACAAGTACAATGTGACGTCAATTGGTGATGGCGCAGGACGTAGCTTGAAGTCATTTATGGTGATAAATTAATAAATAAGTGTAGTAAAGTAACTATTAAAAAATGTAAATTTGCTACTTATGTAATACTTTCGATTGATGAGTTTTTTGAAAAAAGTGGTATAATGTAAGTAGAAAGGTGAATTTGGATTTAAGAAAATTAAATATTAGTTTCGCTGCGGGTGCGGAATTGTAATCAGCCGATAATTATTTTGTTATATATACAAAATATCAGAAAGGCAGAAAAGAAAATGAGCAACTTACAATTTCAAAACGATTTAGACCGATTGACAGAAGTTTTACCCGACAAGGTAAAAAAACACATCTCTTATGAAAAAATGGAAGATGTTATTGAGATTGTCTTAGATATTGGCAGAACCCCTGAAATCCGTCATGCAGGCGGTAAAATAGAATATCTTGGAGAGGAATTTGTTACTGAAGATGATATAAATTATATTACAAGCAGAATTCAAGATTTTACGTCAGACAACAGGTCAGGTATTCCCGGAACTCTTCACCGTATCAGTGCGATAAGGAATAGACAGGGTAAGGTTATTGGTTTGACTTGTCGTATTGGTCGTGTTGTAACAGGAACGATTGCTTGTATAAAAGATATTTGTATGATGAACAAAAGTATCTTGTTCTTGGGGCGTCCGGGGGTTGGCAAAACAACTAAATTAAGAGAAATTTCTCGACTTGTTGCCGATGAACTTGGAAAACGTGTTGTAATTGTAGATACGTCAAATGAAATTGCCGGGGATGGGGATACGCCACACCCTGCAATTGGTCATGCTCGTCGTATGCAAGTAACACAACCCGAGTTTCAAAAAGATATTATGATTGAGGCGGTTGAAAATCACACTCCTGAAGTTATCGTAGTCGATGAAATTGGTACAGAGGCAGAAGCTCAAGCCGCACGTACTATTGCCGAACGTGGAGTTATGTTGATTGCAACCGCCCATGGTAATAGTTTGGAAAACCTTATTAAAAACCCGACATTATCAGATTTGGTTGGAGGAATTCAATCTGTAACTTTGGGAGATGACGAAGCTAAACGTAGGGCTTCACAAAAAACGGTTTTGGAAAGAGAAAAACAACCGACTTTTGATGTCGTTATTGAAATTCTAGACAGGAATACACTTGCGGTATATAAAGATACGGCAGAAGCAGTTGATTATATTTTAAGAGGATGGCCGATTAGACCGGAAATTAGGAAAGTTGACAAATCTTACGATGGAGAACTTCCTCCTCAAGGACAAGCCAAAACAGAGCCGACAATTACCGATATTCCAAAAGAAATTAATAAACTAGAACAAAAAATTCAACCCGAACATAATACGGATAGTTTGAAGTTTTCGTTTTCAAGGCAAAAATATGTTGATGAAGTAAAAGGTTTTAAGAAAATTTATCTTTATGCGGTTTCAAGAACGATTGTTGAAAAAGTTATCGAACGTTTGAATTTGAATGCAGAAATCACTCGCAATCTGGATGAGGCGGATATTGTTATTGCACATAAAAACTTTATAAAAGGTGGTGCAAAAGTTTTGAGTACGGCCAATGACTATAGATTGCAGATATTTTATGTAAAAACAAATTCAATGGCTCAAATACAAAAGGTTTTGAAAGAAGCGTTACAAATAACAGAAGTTTCTGAAACCCTTTGTGGGTATTATGATGATGCCGAAAGAGCTTTGGATGAAGCAAAAGCTGCAATAAATAAAATTCTTGCCGGAACAGAATCAGTTGAACTCCAACCACAAAACCAACATATCAGGAAACTTCAGCACGAACTTGTTGAACAACATAATATGTCAAGTAAGTCAATTGGTGAGGGCACAAACAGACACTTGAAAATTGTTGGCGGTAAGGATTATCATAGTTAACCGTTTTCCAGACGCATAGAGAACAACTGTTCGAGAGCAACGAGTTACAGTTGCGAGAGAAGGGGTGGTGCAATGGGTATGGAGGGGAGTCTATTCAACTTGTGTTGAGTGGTTAAATAAATTGACACAAAGTACTGTCTGACGTTATAAAATGTTTATAAAATTGCTATTTGATTTCCACTGCATTGCAAGTTTTATTTATATTTTTTTCTAATGTTTTATTATAAGCGGATACACCCCAAAATCCACAGAGAAGCCCAACAACAATACCATAAGTTGTTGTATATGCTTTGGCCGGAGCAGTTGACATTGGTAGTTTATGTCCGATAATTCCACCTAAAGTTCCAAGAATAGCCAAGGCTGGTATTGCAACCCCAAAGATTTTCAATTCTTTATTATATGACTTTTTAATGAATTCATCTTGCTTTTCTTTTGCAACAATATAAGTTTTGTCTTTTTGGGTTACATAATTTGACACAGGTTTTCTTGTTACTAAAACCTGCTTTTCGTTATAATTGTTTACTTCATACAAATCAATTTTCATATTTACATAAAATATGAAAAAATAAAAATTGCTATTAAGAAATGTAAAGATTGGTTTAAAAATGGCTCAAACCTTGTCATAATGCCTCTATGCTATGCTATGCTATGCTGGGCGGGGCACTGTGACAATCTTTTCGGGTTTAATGTTTTTATAAAAGAGTAAGGGAAATCGATTTTCAAAAAGTTAGAACTAAGGAAAAGGGGAAATTTATGTCAATGTTTAATGTAGCATCAAAAATATTATTAACTAATCGAAATGTAAATTATGTATTAAAAAAATTGCCGACTGGTACTGAAGTTAGGTACTTTAGAGATGGTTTGAACGGTTTTAAAAAAGTTGTAACTAAAACAAATGGTGATAACGTGGTTTCACATTTAGCCCAAAATGGTTCCGTAAGTGGAATAAAATTTATAAACAAAAAAGGGACTATTTCTTATTCATATGGAGCTGCAAATTATGATAAAGTCGTTCAAGTTCAACCTAAAATTGGTGGAGTATTTACTTTTTTGGGGCATAAAGGCAAGCAAAATGGCATATTATATAGTAATATGTCCGGACAATATGGGGCTGGTAACCAATATATGAATGTATTTAGACAAGCAATGGATTATATAAAAGGGAAAAGTAATCAGTATTTGTTCAGTCTGTGTAAACTAAATAATCATGTATAAAATTGCCAAGGTGGAGAAAACGCAAGTGTCTCCACCTTTTTTAATATTCATGAGAACTTATAAGTATCCAAAACTTAAAGATTATGTTTGTGAAACTGTGTGACACATTGGTTAATAGGTTATAAATATTTTCCATTGGCTTGTTATATCATTTTTTGAAAAATAGTGTAATAACTAAAACAGACGAGATTGGACAATCTCGTCTGTCTATAATTAAAGTTATACCAATACCCAGTGGGCGGATGGAACGGCTACTTAACAATTTTCATTGATATGTAAAAGCGCTATTTACAAGATTTATCAAAATTTTTGAATAATCTATAAATAGCGCTAATACTAATAATTTTCCCAAAGGACGGATGGAACGACTACGTTCCTACTTACACCCCAATGGCAATGAGATGTCTTTGGATTGTTTAAACTCAATTACTGCTTGAGCTGCAGCAAGACGAGCTTGTGGAACTCTGAATGGTGAGCAAGATACGTAGTTCAAGCCAATTCTGTGACAGAATTTTACTGAAGCCGGATCTCCACCATGTTCTCCGCAAATTCCGCGTTTTAGGTGTGGACGAACTTTTAGAGCTTTTTCAAGTGCGATTTTCATTAGTTGTCCGACACCCTCCTGATCAAGTGTAGAGAATGGGTTTGCAGGAAGAATTTTTTGTTCTACGTAGTTTTGTAAGAACTTGCCCTCTGCATCGTCTCTTGAGAAGCCGAATGTCATTTGAGTTAGGTCGTTTGTTCCGAATGAGAAGAATTCTGCATATTCTGCAATTTGGTCAGCAGTTAATGCTGCGCGAGGAATTTCAATCATTGTACCAAACATGTAGTCAACTCTAACACCTTTTTCATCCATTACTTTATTTGCAACACGTTCAAGCACCTCTTTTACTGTTTTAAGTTCATTTACGTGACCTACAAGAGGAATCATGACTTCAGGTTTGACGTCCAAACCTTCTTTTTTCAAGTCGCAAGCTGCATAGAAAATTGCACGAACCTGCATTTCGTTGATTTCAGGATAAGTCAAACCAAGACGGCAACCTCTCAAGCCCATCATTGGGTTGGATTCAGACATTGCTTCAACAATGTTCAATAATTTTTCATCTTCTTCATAATTTTCGCCTTTTGCTTTTTTAGTAGCAACTTTTGCGATTAAATCTTCTTTGTCAGGTAAGAATTCGTGAAGAGGTGGATCAAGAAGCCTGATTGTCATTGATTTTTCGCCTAAGGCCTTGAACATTGCGTAAAAGTCGCTGTATTGCATTGGTAGCAAGTGCTCAAGTGCTTCTTTTCGAGCTTCCGGAGTTCCAGCGATAATCATTTTTTGAACCCAAGGAAGTCTTTCTGGATCCATAAACATGTGTTCTGTTCTGCAAAGTCCAACACCTTCTGCGCCTAGTTCAAGCGCTTTTTTTACATCTGCAGGAGTGTCTGCGTTTGCACGAACTCCAAGAAGTTTGATATCGTCAACCCATTCGAACAATTTTTTAAAGTTGTCGTCCATTGTTGGGGGTACTAAATGGATTGCACCATCCATAACTTCACCTGTTCCACCATCTAGTGAGATGATGTCATTTTTGTGGTAAACAGTTCCGTCACCGGCTGTTAGTGTTTCGTTTTTAAGGTCGATTGAAAGGTCTTCACAACCTGCAACGCAAGGTTTTCCCATACCTTTTGCAACAACGGCTGCGTGAGAAGTCATGCCTCCACGAAGAGTTAAAACTCCTTGAGATTCAATCATCCCATGAATGTCATCCGGACAAGTTTCAATTCTTACTAAGATAACTTTTTCACCGGCTTTTCCTCGTTCTGCTGCTTCTTCGGTATCGAAAACAATTTTACCTACAGCTGCCCCCGGGGAAGCTGCAAGACCTTGAGCAATTTTATGAGCTTCTTTTTTAGCTTTCGGGTCAAAGTCAGGAAGAAGTACTTGATAAAGTTGATTTGCATCAACAAGTTCTACAGCTCTTTCCTTGTCAATGATGCCTTCTTCGCACATTTCAACCGCAATTCTAACGGATGCTTTAGCGGTTCTTTTCCCGTTACGAGTTTGTAAAATCCACAATTTACCTCTTTCGATTGTGAATTCCATGTCTTGAACATCTTTGTAACCTTTTTCAAGTTTTTTTGCGATGTCAACGTATTGCTTATAAAGTTCAGGCATTTCGTGTTCAAGTTCTGCGATAGGTTTTGGTGTTCTGATACCTGCAACAACATCTTCACCTTGTGCATTTGTCAAATATTCACCATAGAATTTGTTTTCACCTGTAGATGGGTTTCTTGTGAAAGATACACCTGTAGCACAATCGTCTCCCATGTTTCCGAATACCATTGTTTGAACGTTTACGGCTGTTCCGTAGTTGTGGTCGATTTTGTAGTGTTCTCTGTATGCAACAGCACGAGGAATATTCCAAGAGCGGAATACGGCTTCAATAGATTCTTCAAGTTGAACGAACGGGTCTTGTGGGAAGTCTTTACCTGTTTCTTTTTTGATTAATTCTTTGTAAGGTTCAATTAAAGATTTCCAATCGTCTGCAGTTAAGTCTGTATCTGATTTATAGCCCTTTTCTTCTTTGATTTTATCAAGATAGTCCTCAAATTTTTGTCTGTCAATTTCCCAAGCAACAGAACCAAACATTGTTAAAAATCTTCTGTAAGAGTCATAACAAAATCTAGGATTTTTAGTTAATTTAATCATCCCTTCAACCGTTTGGTCATTTAAACCTAGGTTAAGAATAGTTTCCATCATTCCCGGCATAGAAAGTCTTGCTCCTGAACGAACAGAAACTAATAGCGGATTTTCAGCATCTCCAAACTTTTTACCCGCTTGTTTTTCAACTGTTGCAAGAGCTGTTCTAACTTCATCCATAAGTCCAGCCGGCATTTTGTTTCCATGACTGATGTAATCCATACAAGTTTCTGTCGTAATTGTAAGCCCCGGAGGAACAGGAAGTCCCAAGTTTGTCATTTCTGCAAGGTTTGCGCCTTTGCCACCCAAAAGGTTTCGCATATCTGCATTACCCTCTTTGAATAACCATACACGTTTTGCGCTCATGTTATGTCTCCTTTCATATTCATATAATAAACACTCTTAATGCAATTACTATAACACAAAATTAAAAAATTGTGTTGAATGTTTATTAAAATATTTAAGGTAAACATTCCCAATACGTCTTAGAACTATCGTCAGGACAAATATTTTTTATTGCAAAAGGAGTGCAACCGTAACCATTAGAAAATTTTGTACTATGTTTACTACATTCGTCTTTTTCGACGTAATAGTAGCCAGATTGATCAGTTACTTGATTCCCGTTTTCGTCTGTTTTGTGAACCACTTCTTCAGAAACTCCTTCTAATTTTGGATTGCTATAATCTTTTATGATAAAAATAAATATATCGTGCCCAAAAGCATTTGGTCCCTTTTGTGGACCATTTGTGTCAACAGTAAAGAAATAACCCATACTATTAATTCGTCCGCCTATAGCACTGCCGTCGCTCAAAGCTATATTAATCACAATTTGTGATTGTGTTGGAATTGCTCCTTTTATACTTTTTTTATTATAATTATTTACTTTGATATTATACAAATACTCCCATCCTGGGATTGTCTTTATTACTGTATATTTAGCAAATACTTTATTATAAAATGTTCTGTCCTCAAAATTGGACGTCTTGTAAATTCCACCGTCTTCAGCAATGACTTCGTTAACTGCATTATTTAGGTTTGTGTAAGTTTTTTTGAAAGCTGTTTCAAGGGCTTTATGTTGGTGCTTTGCAATTAAATTTGGAATGATTAGTGTTGAAACAATTCCAATTATTCCTAATGCAATAAGTGTTTCAGCTAATGAAAAGGCTTTAAACTTAAACAAAATCCTAAATTCTCCCTGTTACATACACGTAATATATATTCGTATTATACACTTATAATTACATGTATGCAACAGGAAAACGAGAGATTGTTACAATTATTTGGTAGGCATATCAAGAATTTGAGATTGCAAAAGAAGCAATCTCTCAATGAGTTTGCATACAAAAGTTTACTTTTAACATCTGCAACTCAGAGTAGAATTGAAAATGGATTAGTTGACTTGAAGTTTTCTACATTAGTAAAAATTGCAAATGCTTTAGAAATTACTCCTAGTGAACTTTTAGATGGTTTTGATTATAAGTTTTAAGTGTGAGTTATTTTAATCTGTAGTATTATTATGGTGCTAGCAGTCCTAGGAGGGTTGCTCCCCAATGGAATACTATAGTTGTATGGATTTATTAATTCTACTGCTTAAAGTAATCGCAAATCAAAGTTTTCTTGCGAGGAACAAGGTTGATTATTCTTTGCATAAATGTATTTTTTTGCGAATATTCTAGTTCTTTTTTTAGGATAGCTTTTTCTAAAACGACTTTGTTATACAAATCTGAACATACTGAACTTTTGTCAACATGTTCTCTTAATTTCGCCAATTGAATTTCTTTTTCTCTAATAGATTGAATTAGTTCTCTTTTCACGTTGTAAAGACCTCTCGAACTGTACTCTAATAGAATAAAACTAATTCAAAATTTTTAAATCGACTTTTTAGTTGATTTAAGCTTTTATTGTTAATAAATCATACTCATAGCCGATTTTTAAAGCTTCAATATTCAAAGGTAACAAATTCTTTCTGTGTGGTGGAATTACGTTATCTAAGGCTTTATTTAATGTATCTAAAGAAGTTAGTTTGCTAACTTTTGCAACAATTCCCAGAGCCAAAATGTTAGCCATTCTTACATTCCCGATTTTTTCATCTGCAAGTTTTGTAATTGGTACAAATACGTAATTTATATCAGTTCTTGGTTTGCTTTCCTTTACAAGGGTTGAATTTGCAATCATCCAGCCGCCTTTTTTTATTTTTGGTAAAAATCTGTCAAAAGATGCTTGGTTTAATGCAACAATAAAATCTGCATCAGGCTTGTTAACTTCACTTACATCTTCATCACTTGTTACGATTTCACAGTTAACAGTACCTCCACGCATTTCTGCTCCGTAAGACGGGTACCAAGTTACGTTTTTATTATCAAGCATGAACGCATTTGCAAGAACTTCTCCTGCTAAAAGTACGCCCTGACCGCCAAATCCTGCTATTATAAAATTATGTTCCATAGTTGTTTCCTTTTTATATTCTAAAAGTTACTAAGTCTTTAAGTCCCTAAGGCACTAAGTTCATATCATTAAGCTGTTTTGGTTATTGGGTAAATATGCCACTACACTTTATTAGACCTAATAAACTAAGAAAAATTTTTAATGCCTTAGTATCTTAGTGTCCTAGTGCCTTAATAATTTAGTTAACAGTTACATCCTTATACACCCCGGGTTTAAACACCGGTATCATTTCTGTACGAATTCTTTCGTGTGCTTTTTCCGGAGACATTTTCCAGTTTGTAGGGCAACTTGAAAGAATTTCTACAAAACCAAAGCCCAAACCTTTTAGTTGAACCTCAAACGCTTTTTTGATAGCTTGTTTGGCCTTTCTGATATTTGCAACAGTATCAAGTGAAACTCTTGCGGCAAAAGCTGTTCCGTCACATAACGCAATGTGTTCAGCGATTTTTATCGGGTAACCATAATATTCAACGTTTCTACCAGTTGGAGAAGTTGTTGTTTTTTGCCCTAGAAGAGTTGTAGGGCCTAGCTGACCACCAGTCATGCCATATGTTGTGTTGTTTAAGCAAAAAGCTGTGATTTTTTCACCTCTCAACGCTGCGTGCATACTTTCTGCTAAACCGATTGACGCAAAATCGCCGTCTCCTTGGTAAGTAAACACAACTTTGTCAGGTCTTGCTCTTTTAATACCTGTAGCCTCTGCTATAGCTCTACCATGAGGCGCTTCAAGTGAATCAACATTGATAAAGTCATATACTGTAACAGAGCAACCGATAGAAGCTGCTAAAATTGTGTTATCTCTAATTCCTAATTCATCAAGAACTTCTGCAACCAGTCTTACTGCAACACCGTGGTCACACCCAGGGCAGAATGAATATTTTACATCGCCTTTTAGCGAGTCAGGTAATTTAAAAACTTGTGTTGCCATTATATTAATTCCTCAATTCTTTTTACAATTTCGTCTGCTGATGGAGGAGCTCCAACACCTTTGTTTACAAGGTCTACAGGACATATTCCGTTTACGGCGAGTCTAACATCGTTAACCATTTGTCCCATGTTAACTTCTACAGTGACAAATCTTTTAACCTTTTTAGAAAGTTCTGCTAACCTTTTTGATGGGAACGGGAATAAAGTAATTGGTCTCAAGATTCCAGCTTTAATCCCCTTTTCTCTTAATTTTTTCATTGCTGTTTTTACGTTTCTTGAAGTGCTTCCAAAAGAAACAAGAACGATGTCAGCATCTTCTGTATTAATTTCTTCCCATTGAGTTTCGTTTTCTTCAATAACTTTATATTTTTTGTAAAGTCTATCCAAGAATTCACATTGTTTGTCTGCGAGTGGGGCGTAAGAACGAATAATTCTTCCGTCTCTGCCTTTTGCGCCTGACAAAGCCCATTTTGAAGTATCAATTTCAGGGTACGGATAGTCATAATATTCAACCGGTTCCATCATTTGTCCTAACAATCCGTCAGCTAACAAAACTGTCGGGTTTCTATATTTTTGAGCTAAATAAAAAGCTTTATAAGTCAAATCCACGCATTCTTGAACAGTTGACGGTGCAAGAACGATTAGTTTGTAATCTCCGTTTCCGCCACCTTTTGTAGCTTGGAAGTAGTCACCTTGTGATGGGTATATATTTCCTAACCCTGGACCACCACGCATTACGCTAACTAATACAACCGGTAGTTCATCCGCTGTAGCGTAAGACAAGCCCTCTTGCATTAGTGCTACTGCACAAGATGAAGATGATGTCATTGCTTTAACACCTGTTGAAACAGCTCCGATAACCATATTTATTGCGGCAAGTTCACTTTCCGCAGAAACGTAAGCTCTTTTTAGTTCCTGCATTTTCCCGCTCATAAATTCTCCGATTTCACTTTGCGGAGTGATAGGATAACCAAAATAGCATTGACAACCGGCTAATACCGCTGCATTTGCTATTGCATAGTTTCCTTTTGTTAATACTTTTTTATTTGTTAAACATTCTGTTGTCATATATTGTTATCTTTCTGAGCTTTTTGCTCTGACTTTAATTTAACCTTTGTAAACTTCTGTAATTGCCAGATCAGGGCACCTTACGGCACACATTGCGCAACCTAAACACTCATGATTCGGGTCGTCAAACTTTACAACGTGAACTCCGAGTTTGTTTGTAGCCTCGCTGATTTTAAGCAATTTTTTAGGACACTCATTAATGCATAAGTAACATGCTTTACATTTATCTTTATTTATTACTATATGGCTCATTTCCACCTCTTATACTCTCGTCTAATCTATATTATAGCACTGAAATTTTAAAAGAGTTACTTAATCTTTACAATTGTAATAATAAACATTAAGAGTTTGCCTGATTTGGTATTCTTCTGTTAATATATATATGAAATAGTGGGATATTTTTAAGAAAGTAGAAACAAATGGCACTGACTGTAGATGAAATCGCTGAAATGCTAAACGCAATGCGTGTTGAAAACGAAAATAATGTCGAAAATTTTGAAAAAGCTTTAACCGATATAAGTACAAAGTTAGAACTAATGGCTGATGATAACGAGGCTACGGATTTGATTAAAGTCTATTTGACAGAGTTAAAAAAGATTGTTGATGATAGATTTGTTTCTGCTAATGAAAAATTAGATGTTTTAGAAAATGTCGTAACAGAGGCTAATTTTACTGATTTTAGAAAAGATTTGGCAGATTTTGTTCAAAAAATCATTGATAATGATGCTGCGTTAAATTCTGAACTTTCTTTTAATACTGAAAAATTAGAGCATGTTTTGACAACTCTCAATTCATCTGACAGTAAATATACATATGTTTCAGAAAAATTAGACAAATTGAAAGATTTGTATAGCGAAAAATCTGCTGAAAATTGCGAAAACATAATTAATGATTTAAACGAATTAAAAGAAGAGTTAATAAAAGCTGATTTGAAACTTAATTTTGATGGGTTAAATCTTGCGGTTGCAAATGTGATAAGTGAAGTCAATGATATAAAATCCGAGATGCTACAAAAGCATGACAATGTGTCAGAGGATATTTCTACAGCATTTGCAAGTGTAAAATTGTCATTGGAAAATATTGTTACTGCCGCAAATTCATTAAGTGATAATGTTAAAAATCAATCAGATAAGAGTGCAGAGACAATTCTTGCAAATATTGATGAGCTTTGTGGAAAAATTGATGATATAAAGTCGAGTTTGGATGAAACAACTGAAAAAAATTCAAGTTCGATGGAAAAGATTTTGGAAGAAGTTGTTACCGGAAATTCAGAATTTCGAGCAAATATAAATGATGCTGTCGAAAGTTTAAAAAATTATATTGAAGAATTGAATACCGCTGTTAATGACGAAAATATCGCGTTCTGTGATAAAGTTTCAGAAAAACTTGTGGGGATGGAAACTGCAATTGTTAAAGGTTCATTGGCTTATGAAGAGAAGATAAACGAATTGCAAACGAAGATGGCTGAATTTGTGAGAAATGTAAACGAGGTATCAGCTTCTACAAATGAAAAAATTTCGATTTCAATGGATGAAATTGATGAGATTAAACAAGAAGTATTTTCTGTTCACGAGGCTTTAGGTGAGGTTAAGACAGCTGATGATGAAAAATCTCAAAAAGTTTTATCTTTGATAGACGAAGAATTAAAAGTTATTGGAACATCTTTTGAAGAATTAAAAAGTTCTACAGTAAAAGAAGTTGACTTAAAAATAAATGAAAATTTAGATTTAATAGAAAATCGATTTACTGTTGTATTAAATGCGATTGAGGATTTGAAATCAGACTCCGCTTTGGCAGATGGGTTGGAAGAGAAATTTACAACTCTAAAACAAGAAATAGGTCTTGTAAATACTGATATTGCTGATACTATAAATTCTTGTAATGATAAGATTATGGTTGCTTTTGAGACTATTAAATCAAATTTTGACGGATTTTCAGATGATGGATTTAACAAAATTATTACGGAACTTAAAACCGCTATTGAAACGTCATTTATGAATTTTAGCGTAGATGTAAACGGAGAATTGGCCGCAAGTTCAGAAACTGTTCTAAAATTAGAACAAGCTTATAAGGAAATATTTAATAAAATTTCAGCGATAGAAGAGTGCGTTGCAGAAAATCTTCAAAATGATATCGAGTTGTTAAATGTTACGCTAGAAACAAATTCAAAGAATTTACAAGTCGAATTTGAAGAAAAGTTGGAGTACTACATTAGTGACTTGAAAAAACAACTTGTTGATGTGGATAAAACCAGTGACTTAATTGAAAATGTGAAAGATGAATTGTCAGAAAAATTGGATACAGTTTTAAAAGGACAAAATAGTGTTACAGAGCAAGCTAATGTAGTTTCTGCAAAAATTTCTACACTTGGAGATGAATTGAAAAATTATGTTCAATCAGCTTGCGAAAACGTGATTAATGCTGAAAATAAGGAGGTTTTGAGCTCTTTAGAAAATATTGTAACAAAGACTGATGAATTAAGTTCTAATCTTGAAAATAGCATAAAATCTAACGATGAAGATTTGAAGAATGCACTTAATATATTGTCTAACAAAGTAGATGTTATGGCTACGGATAATTCGTTTGATATTTTGTATGAAAGGTTTGACGATTTTTCTGAAACGGAAGATAAATTGGCAGAGATGCTTTCTATTTTGCATCAGAAGGTTGATGCAATTGCGATAGATGAAAGTGATTTTGACATTGAAGAAGAAATCGACGATATTAAAGAATTAATTTTTGAACAACGCAAATATTTTGAGGCATCATCTGATGACAAGGCAACCGCGATAGATAAGTATTTAAAAGATGTACTTTTGAAACTTGATAACGTTGATTTGGAAAAGAATGCAGAAGATATTAAAGAATCAATTATGAATGCTCTTGTGTCTTTAGTTGATCAAATTTCTTTTGTAGAAGAGACAGAAGAGATTAAAGGTTTTGTGGAAGAAAAAACAGATGCAATTAACCAAAGTTTGATAGAAGTTCAAAACCAATTGAGACAAATTGCAAGTACAGATGACGATTTTTCTTATTCGTACACTCTTCAAGATGTGGAATCTGATATTGCAAAATTAAGATTAGCTATATCCCATCTTTCAGGTAACGATTTTGAAAGTCTGTCTGATGATATAAAGAAAATAGTTAACTCTGTTGAGGACTTGGAATCTACATTAACTCAAGATCAGATTGTAGATTTGAAAGGTGATATTGAAAAGTTAAACGAAGATATTCTCAGCATAAGTTCTAGAACAAACAAACTTCTTTTGACATCTGATGAGTCGTATAAGAGTCTCAATGATGGTTTGAATAACTTTACTAACCTTGTTTCTAATCTTGAAGATAGAATAAATTACTTGGATAATTCAAAAGCAAATGAAAGACTTGAAAAGAAAATTGAAAATATTCAATCAATGGCAGAAGAATCGGCGAATGCTGATAAAGTTTTTCACCAAGTGATGATGTATTTAGGCGAATGGATTGATTCATCTTCTGATAGTATTTCAAATATTACCGAAAAAATTGAAGAAGTCGATGGAAAAATTTCAGAAATAGAACAGGTTAAAGCAAATATCGACGAGCTACGCAACGTTCTTCCGGAAAAAGAAGAGTTACTTTCTCAATTGGAGAAAAAGTTTGAACAGCAAGAAACTCGCATTGACAGACTTGAAATGAAAATAGAAAAAATATTATCGACACTTGAAGAAAAAGATGGTATGGTGTTAAATAGAAAAGTGGATAAAATAGAAAAAATGTTATCCAGACTTGGAACTAATATAGAAAAACTTACATCTTATGTTGATGAAGACTAGTAAACTTATAAAAGATTTAAAAAACTCTCTCTCCAAAGACAATGTCCTAGATACATTGGAAGAGCGTTATGCCTATTCGCAGGATGCAACTAATATTAGAAATATAAAAAATGTTCCCGATGCAGTTGTTTTTGTGGAAAATATTGAACAGGTACAGAGTGTCGTAAGACTTGCAAATAAATATTCTGTTCCTATAATTTGTCGAGGAGCAGGAACAAATGTTGTAGGTGCTTGTACGGTTGAGCATGGTGGAATAATCTTGAATTTTTCTAAAATGAATAAGATTTTGTACATAAACCGCGAAAGTATGACTGCTCGCGTAGAAGTTGGAGTTGTACTTGGAGATTTGCAGCGAGAAGTTGAAAAATTAGGATTGTTTTATCCGCCAGATCCGTCAAACTTAGCAGTTTCTACTATTGGAGGAAGTATCGCACAGTCTTCGGGTGGAGCAAAATCATTCAAATATGGCACAACAAAGGATTACGTAATTGATTTAAAAGTTGTGATGGCTGATGGAGAGATTTTGCAAACAGGATCAAATACAATTAAAAACGCAACAGGTTATAATTTAAATACGCTTTTTGTAGGTTCTGAGGGAACTTTAGGAATTGTTGTCGAAGCGACTTTAAAACTCATCCCAAAACCCGAAAGCAAAAAGGTTTTGATGGCATATTTTGATACGGTAAAAGATGCTGTATTTACCGTAAATAAAATTATTGAACAAAGAATTTATCCTGCAACTATTGATTTTATGGATAAAAATGCAATTCAAACGGTTGAAAAGTTTTACCCAGCCAATCTTTTGACAGAAAAAGAGTCGGCACTAATTATTGAAATTGATGGATTTGAGTGTTCAATGGATTATCAGGAAAAAATAATTGTAAATATTTTAAAAAGTTCTGGTGCATCAGCAATACAAGCATCTCATAATGAAGAAGAATATAATAGAATTTGGACTGCTCGCCGTTCTTCAATGGGTGCTTGTGCAAAATTAAAACCCAATGTAACAACGGATGATGTAATTGTTCCTCGTGAAAATTTGGAAAAATTGGTTCTTGGCATAAGAGATATTTGCGAAAAGTATGATTTAACAGTTTGTATGGTCGGGCATGTCGGAGATGGTAGTGTTCATCCGCAAATCCCAATAGATTATGAGAATGAAGATGAATACAAGCGTTATAAAATTGCAAAAAGCGAAATTTACGATTTAACTGCAAAGCTGGGTGGAATTTTGTCCGGTGAGCATGGTGTGGGTTCCGTAAAACGTGATTACATTGGAAAAGTAGTGAATTCTTTGGCACTAGATTATATGCGCCAAATAAAAAAAACATTCGATCCGAAAAATATTTTAAATCCTTACAAGATTTTTTAATTAAATACTGACTATCCTTTTTTATATGTGACAAGAGAATTGAAATCAATGTCTAATGCCTCTAAAAGTGCTAATATCGTAGGTAATGTCGGTGCCATTTCTGCGCGTTCAATTTTCCCAATGTGTGTCGGGTTGAGGTTTGCAATCATTGCAAGTTTTTCCATTGAATAACCTTTTACGATGCGTGCAATTCTTAAATTTTTACCAAATTCAACTAACTTAGGATATTTCATTCTATAATGATAGCATTTGACAAACATTTAATTTATCATTATAATGTCTAATACAATCATCTTAATGATTGAAATGAGGATGAGAATGATTAAAAATGAAAAAGCTTTCACTTTGGCAGAAGTTTTAATAACACTAGGAATTGTTGGGGTTATTGCAGCATTGACTTTACCGGCATTGATTGTAAAATGTGATGAAATGATTATGGTAAATAAAGTTAAACGTTCTTATTCAGAAATTGCAAATGCTGTAGAGATGCGTAAAGCAGAACTTGGAACATCTGATTATGCAGAGCAATTTAATCCAAATCTATCAGAGGCTGAGCAGTTGGATGGAATTTTGAAATATTTGCATGTTGCGGAAAGGTGTTCTCGCTTGTCAAATGGCTGTGGAGGAAGAAATAGAAAAATATTATACAAAAATAAGACTAATAATGGCTCAGCTGGAATTGCATCATTAATGCTTGCTGGAGAAAGGGCTATATTGAAAGATGGAACAGAGCTTCGGATTAACAAAAGAAGTTGGTCAGGAAAATGTATTGTAACACATGTAAAATATGAAACTGACGAAAATGGAAATTATTCAAATGTAGTAAATGGAAAACCTGTCCCTGTGTATTATGACGCTCAGCAATGTGTTGAAATGTTTATTGATGTGAATGGTTTAAGAGGGCGTAATCAATTTGGTTATGATGTTTACGGTTTCAGTTATTCGCCTCAAAAATTGGAACAACATCCAGGTGGCTATGGACAGATTTATGATACAATCAGAACAGGAAAATTGAATTATGAAAGATATTCTCTAAATGAAAAATTTGAGAAGTAATTAATCATTTCCGTTATATATTCTTATGTAATTCCAATAAGTTCTGAAAACTTTTTTTACGTAGTTTTGTGTTTCTGGATATGGAATTTGTTCTACAAATTCGTCGGTATCATTGTAGTGGAGAGAGGTTTTCCAATGTTGAATAGAACCAATTCCGCCATTGTATGCCGCAATTGAAGAAATATCATAACCTTCTAAATTCCTTTTTAAAAACAGGTAATAATAATTTCCTAACTCAATATTTTGGTATGGATTAAATAGTGCTTCAGAGACATTCAAGCCTAATCCCATCTTAGAATTAATTTCACTCGCGGTTGCAGGCATGATTTGCATTAAACCGCTTGCGCCGACTGAACTTTGAGCTAAAGGATCAAAATAACTTTCTTCTCTAATTAGTGAAAGAATTAGTGGAGCATTATTTCCTGTCAGTTTTACGTATTTTAAAACGTCGTCGTAAAATATTACAGGATAAATTAATCGCCATCTCAAATCGAATTTATCTGGTTTTTGTTCGATTTTTTCCATTGCATCTCTTGCAACAAGCATAGAGTGTGAGTAATCTCCTTTTTTATACAAAACCCAACTGCGAACGAAATCGTCATCAGTCAACTCGTTTACGACATCATAATCTTTTAGATCAACCAGTTTTACAATAATGTTGCTGCGAGTGTATTTATACGGATAAGCAACAGGTTTTGGATTTATGTATCCGGTAATCAAAGGTCCTTGTATGTGGCTGAGCTTTAAATACGCTCTGTATGCGTAGTATGAATCAGGATATTTGTTGATTACGGATTTGTAGTAACTTGTATATTCGTCATAGTTGTTTGTTTTTTCAGCAATTTTACCGAGCCAGTACATAACCATTGGCGCAGAATTTGAATTTGGGAATTTTTTTAAATGATCCATCCCGATTTTTCGAGCGTTTTGCAAATCGCCTGATTTGATTTTTGCAAAAAATATGTTAGATAAAGCGTCTGCAGAAAATTGACCGTTTGGGTATTTCAAATACAAATTGCTGTAACAACCTGCTTTTTCGTTTTGTGGAGAGTTTTGGCATTTAAGATTTAAAAGGTAGTCTCGCCCTTTACCACCGGAAAGTCCGAGTAATCTGTTTATTGCTTCATTTTTTGAATTTGCTAACTTTAAATAGATATCAATTGCATCATAAATGTCTTTATCAGGAACATATTGAGAGCGTTTTTGTAATCCGTTCTCTGTCAAAAACTTTGCTCTTGGTAGATTTTTCATTGCGTAAGAATTTTTTACATCAAGAGCCCAGTTTTCATTTATATCGGCTTTTTGCAAAAGTTCTTGAGCTTTTGTGTAATCCTCAAATAAATAACAAGAATTTGCCATCAACAAGTAGTCGTCTTTGTTGATATTATCTGCAAATTCTAACCAATTATCCACTGCGTTGAGTGCAAGTCTTCCTGATGGCGCCTTGGTTAAATAGTGTCTAAAATGATTTTGAACATCATCTTTTGCAGATGTTGGGATGATTTTTGAATCTTTATACTTGTTTTTTAAAATTACACCCAGATAGTATTCTGAAGCGATTGCATAATCTGTGTTTGGTGCGTTATGAATTACATTTTCAAAATATTTTTTTGCAAGTTGCGGGTGAGATTCAACCAGTTTTTGTCCTGCAAGATAACGAGAACGAATACTTAATTTGTGTTTAGGGTAATTGTTGAATAAAATTTGATATTGCTTGATTTCAGATTTGTTATCTCCAAGCATTTTTGCGCATTCTGCTCTGTGGTATATTGCAATAGGTTTAAGTTTTGAAAATACTGTTACTTTAGAGAATAAATAGTATGCATTTTGATAATTTCCTTTTGAAAAATCGTCTAACGCTGAAGAATAGATTTCATCCGTTTTGGCTTGCGGTTGATAAAACGCTCCAAAACCGAGTCCGACAACCAGTATAAAACCAGCTGAAATTCCGGCTATTACCCTCTTTTTCTTATCCCAATCAAACATTATATTTATATATTAACAAAAAACAAATTTTTATTCAAGAAAGTAAAGTTTTCGTTGCGTACAAGTTTGTTTTATAAAGAAAAGTTACATTAAGATGTTAGTGTTTAGTTGGTGGTATATTTTATAGTATAATATTTATGGTTAATTCAGGAGGTTGAATGTACGGAATTATATTGGCGGGTGGTTCAGGAAGCAGGTTGTGGCCGTTGTCGAGAGAACTTTATCCTAAACAATTATTGAATTTGATTTCAGATGAAAGTTTGTTACAAACTACTTTTGAATTGTTGAACTGTTGCATGCCGAAAGAAAATATTGTTAGTGCGACAAATACAAAACATGTTGCAAATGTTAGGATGCAACTTTCTGAATTGACAGAAAGTCCCGTGGTTTTAGGTGAACCTGTCGCAAAAAATACGGCTCCGGCAATAGTTACGGCTACTAAATATATTGTACAAAAATCGAATTCAGACCCGATAATTCTTGCTGTGCCATCAGATCTTTTGATTAAAGATAATGAAAAGTTTGTGTCTACAATTAAAAAGGGTGAAAAACTTGCAGAACAAGGTTATATTGTAACTTTTGGAATTAAACCGGATTATCCGGAAATCGGTTACGGCTATATTGATACAGCTGAAAAAATAGGTGATGGGTTAAAGGTTAAAAAATTTGTTGAAAAGCCTGGTTTAGAAAAAGCCAAAGAATATTTAAAAGAAGAGTCTTTCTATTGGAACAGCGGAATCTTTATGTTTAAAGCTTCAACTATTTTAAGTGAAACCGCAAAATATGCTCCTGAAATTGCTAAAATCGCTGAAAACTTTGATTTTGCCGAAAATAATCAAATTTCATTTGTTGATTTTGATAAGATGCCGAATATTTCAATTGATTACGCTGTTATGGAAGAATCAGATAATATTGCATTGGTTAAGCTAGAAAGTGATTGGTATGATATCGGTTCATGGCAAGCGATTTACAATGTGAGCAAAAAAGATGAAAACGGAAATGTTTTTGTCGGGCATGTGTTGGATGAAAATTCTAAAAATTCGTTTGTGTATGCATCGTCAAAACTTGTTGCCACTATAGGCTTGGAAGATACTGTTATCGTAGAGACGGAAGATGCGATTTTGGCTTGCAAAAAGGACAAGACTCAAGAAGTAAAACAGGTTTATGAAACTCTGAAAGAACAAAATGATAATACTCATCTTGTGCATAAAACAGTTTATCGACCATGGGGATTTTACACTGTAATTGCGCAGGGAGATGGATTTTTGACAAAAATTATTCACGTAAATCCGGGACAAAAATTGTCGGTTCAATCTCACAATTTTAGAAGTGAACATTGGGTTGTTTTGTCAGGAACTGCAAAGGTTGTTTTGGAGGGCAAAGAATTAATTCTTTCTCCCGGGCACAGTGTGGATATTCCACTGAAAGCAATCCATTCATTACAAAATCCGTTTGATAAAGATATTGAAATTATTGAGGTTCAAAAAGGCGATCCGCTTATAGAAGAGGATATTATCCGTTACGAGGATATGTACGGTAGAGCGTAGTTTTAGTTAATAAGTTACTAGGACGTTAAGACGCTAAGACGTTAAGTTCTTTTCGTTTAAAGGACTAACAAATATAGCTGATGAAAATATCTTAACCGATAAGAACTTAGTGCCCTAGTGCCTTAGTAACCTAGTAACTTTTTCATCCATCAAAATCCAAATCCCACCCAAAAAAATCTCCCCATGTAACGAAATGTAAAGATAAGTTTAAAATAGGCTCAAACCCAGTTATAATGCCTCTATGCTATGCTATGCTATGCTATGCGGCGCACTGTGTCAACTTTTTAGCTCTACATGTTTTCATGAATATGTAGGTAAAAAATTGAAAGGTCATTGTGATATGGGTACAGTGAATTTAACATCTGTCTCTACAGATTTTGCAAGAAGCTATTTAACAAACAATCCAAAAGCGACTGAACAGGATTTACAGGTTGGTTTGAGAAATCATTTGCAAGAATTGAAAAAAAGTGGTGCAAAGATTTCTAATAAACAAATTGCGCAAGCAAATGCGACTGTAGCTAATCTTTATAAAGTCACATCAGCTGAAATTAAAGCAACGATGTTGCCAAATGTTTCAGCAACAGTAGAAACTGCCGTAAATGGGTTAAATACTCAACAAGCGCGTGTTTCTTATCCAAAATACAACGCTCATTTAGCTGCGGATCACCATTATGAAAACTTGAGAGGTTTGGATAAAAAAGCCAGAAATAATTTGCACAAAAAGAATTTAGCTGATGGAAAAGCTGTTTTTGGGGGTGACGCTTATCAAGAATGGTTAAAGGAAAATCATCCTGAATTACTTGAATCGGAAACTCCAAAGCCGATTTCTAACAAGAAAAACAAAAAAGAAGTTAATGAAGATTATCAAAGTTCCCAAAAAAGAAAAGTAGCTAAGAAAAATACAGAAGCTAAATCTAAAACAGAGCATAAAAATAGGCGAAATACAAAATCATCAAGAAATGTAGAATATTGTACTTCGCAAGGTATTATGACTAAACCGGCAAAAAGGCAATATGATTCAGTAAAAAATGCTCTTGATGGAAATCTAAATATTTCAGTTAATGAAGAGGCAAATTCGACATTGAAAAAAATGAAAGAATATTATCAAAATTTGGAATCAGCAGTGGAAACACCAACACCAAAAACATCAGTATCAGCACCGAAACCGACCTCAACAACAGGTAATACTACTGCGCAAGCTGCCAGAGATATTGCCAAAGAGGTGAAAGGAAGTAAACTGGGTTGGATTGCCGGTATTGGTGCGGGATTAGTTGCTATAGCCGGAATTGTTTCTATGAATAGGAAAGATTCCCCCCAAAAAGAAATGAACGAAGTAGCATAGACTAAAAAAGTTACAAATAAATATAAGTAAAAGTAAAAAAGAAAAGGAGAAAATTTATGTCAGTAACATCAGTTATGGGAAAAGTAGTTAGAACAATATCTAAAATGGAGGGTTCTGCAGGAAAGATTACATTGACTCCCAAACAAGCAGAATTAATGGCTGGGACACAAGGAGGAGAAGCTGTATCTAAGCTTATGTCAGAATTTGGTGTTACTCATGTAGATGTTGCTTATAAAGCAGAGTCAAATTATGCAATTGCAGCTTTGAAATTGAGAAAAGGTAAAAATGTTGTAGGTAGCGGAGCTGTTTCTATTCAAAATCCTGGAACTCAAAATTCTGTCGTAAAATACAGAGCTTCTGTGGGCGAAAATGGCAAAGTATTGACATCAAACGGATTTGTAGATGCAGGTGTTCCGGCTGATAGTAGAGATATCGCATTTTCAATGTCTAGAAAAGGTGATAATATGGCTGCAGATGTCGCTATTGGAAAAACTGCCGCAAGCCATGTTAAAGCTAATGAAGCAGGTATGAGAGAATTAGCAAGTAGTTTGCCTGAAGGTGAAGAATTGATCTCAGAAGCTAACAAAGGTCATTGGACATTGCAACAAAAAATGGATGAGTGCTTGCAAGTGATACGTAGAGCTCTTCAAGGACCTGCTGAAGATCCAAGAGCAAGAGCAGTCCAACATTTTGACAAATATATTGATTCTACAAAATTGTCAGAAAAGTATAGTCGTTGTGAATAATAATTGAAATGTGCCTTTAAAGTAGGTTGGGCATACTTGCCGACTTCAACTAAAAATAAAGGTGGAAGAAACGAAAGTCTCTCCACCTTTTTATATATGAGAACTTATAAGTATCCAAAATTTTTAAAGTTGTATGGGTAGTCATTCTGAGCGGTTAGCGAAGAATAGCAAGAAGTTTTAACAAAATTCTTCGGACATAAATAATTGCTCTCAGAATTGTATGTGTTAAGTAATTTGTTGACAAAATAAAAGCTATTCAAAAAATTTATTTTGAAACTTTTCTTCTCGCCGAGGGAGAGAGCGCAGTTGTTTGTGAGCTTTTGCGAACTTTACAAATGCGGAGAGAGGGGTTAAACAAATAAGTTTTTGTCTCTCGGCATAAGGTGAACAAGACTACTCACATCAACCCCTCGGCACAAGGTGGACAGGGGCACACACATTACACCAACCCCTCTCTCGTATCCGTAATTCACTGCGTTCAAACGGCTACTCTCTCTCCCTCGGAGAGAGGAAATTTTACAATTATGGTATTTTCTACAAATATTATTTTGTCAATAAATTATTTAACATACAAAAAATGACAAAAATTGCTGCTATTTATATAAATAATTTTTTAACTGATAAGAACCTAGTGCCTTAGTAACCTAGTAACTTTTGCCTATTTTTGCATCTTAGCTTAGTACCACTCTCAACTCCATATAATATCCATCATTCAACAAATCATAAAACTGTCTTGTTACGTTTGGTGCGATTGCTTCAACCCATTCTCTATCAAGGTAAAGACCCTCAACTAATCTTGCAAATAATTCGCATGGCTTTTCATAATATTTTTTATATTTATTAATTCTTGCAGATATTCTGGATTGTTTCTTTTGGTAAGAGTGAAGTCTTATGTAGGCTGCAAAGGCAGGTGGGATATCTGAAAAATCTTTTTCTATATTATCAATTGAGAAAAGTTTTGTTGTTTTTCTGAAAAATCCGCCCTCAATTAGGCGAACTCTGTCATATTTTAACAAATATCGTGCATTCGACCGTTTTATGTATCTTTCAAATTCTTTAAACTTTTTTGAGCGTTGAAATTTTGGATAATAATTTTTTACAATAGTTTCTTGTTCTTTAATTTTTTGTTTAACTCTGTCTTTGTGTTCGTAAAGTCGTACACAAAGAGAATTGTTGTCTACAAAATTTGTAACTTTTATAAGCTCTTCTTGGTAAATTGGATTGTTAGATTTAAAAATAATTTCTAATGTACCGCCGGTTTTATTCATGTCAGGTTCAAGTTTTGAATGAATATAGTGTGCAAATTCATGCAAAAGAGTCGGAACAAATCTGTTCTCAGAAATATTTTTTGAAATATCTATTCTGTTATTTAGAAAAAATCCCTGATGTCCACGAGCTTTTGTGCTAGTGTGGACTGTTAATCCTATGGATTTAAAATATTTAATAAGTTCATTTGCATTCATAGAAAAATTATACATTAAAATTTAGCTCTTCAAAGTTAATCTGAAAAAATAAATTGTTACAAAAATGTAACAAATGAAGTCCATGTTTTAAAGTTTTGGGCTAGAAATGTCGTAATTAAGAGTAAAGACATGTAAGTTACTAAGACAAATTGAAAGGAAATCGGTACTAAAATGGGATTGGCAGCTTCACAAGCAAGATTTTTAGCCATAACATCAAGAAAGATGAACTGTGAATTTGAATCAATGCAAATTGCACAGGAAAAACTTTCTGTTACCCGCGAGCAACAAGTGGCTGCTCAGGATTACCAAGATTCTTTGAACGCAACTAAGCTTGTTTGGGATGCTGATAACAGTTGCGATGGTACCGGTGAGGTTTACAATTTGTCTTATGGGGTGTTAATGACTCCTTCTGCATTAAATGAGTATGATCCATATTTGATTACGGATGCCAAAGGCAGAATAGTTTTGGATAATGATACGTTTAGTGCTGCCCTTGCTGCTGGGGTTATAGATAAAACCGGTGCTCCGTCTGGAAGTTTTAGTATTGGTAAAACTGACGGCACAACCAAAGGTTCGCGTAATGCATTTTTATACCAATTGGGAGTTCAAAATAAAGCGGATTCTTCTCTAATTGAGTCAATTATAAATCTTGGTGCTGATGGATATTCATCAAAAGCAGGACTTGGCGGAGGAATTCTCGATAAAACATTGTCAGGTGCAATGACGACTAACAAGTTTGTTGATTATATGCAAACTGCAAAATATGAAACTGATACTACTGAAAAATTCCCGACATTATTTGGAGGAACTCATACATTCAAAACTGGTGAATATATTTATAATTTGAATTTAGCGGCAACATTTGCAACAGCTACAGGTGCAGAAGTTGATGGTCAAAAAACGTTTACGGATCAAGACATTGAAAAAGTGTTCTGTACAACTACTTCTCCAAAAAATATTGATAAAGGTGGAACTGATGGAAATAAAAATAAGTTGATTATAACTAAAAATGGAACAGCTCTTTCTGTTAGTGAAATTAAAAAATTAACACTTGGTGATTTACTGAGTGGTAAGTATGAAATGACTGGGTTAATGGACAAAGCTGGCATGTCAGATAATGCCGGAAAAATTTTGAAGACGATTGCTGAATTATTAGGTATGGGCTCTCAAGATGTTCGGGGGTTAAATACTGATGATACTGCAAGTATGGCATTAGAACATGCTTATGAATTTACAAGATTACAGTTAAACGCAGATTTTGCGCAAAGTGCAAAATCCGGTACTACTGGTAAATCTATATCTAATGCTATAAAAAAATCTCAGGAAACTAACTGTATTACAACTGTAGGGGATGATATTTCTTCTATCAGTTTGACAAACATGTTAAAATCATTCTTGACAAACTTTGCAATTGCAATTGACGGGTATGATGCCGGATACAATATAGACAAAAGTTCAACTAAAAAAAGTAATTATATTACTGATGATCCGACGTATTATTTTGTTTTGAAAAATGATTCTGCAATTACTCAACAAGATGCTTTAAATGCTGATTTTTACAATATGTTGTACAACCAATTATGCATGTATGGTGCTTGCACAGATGAAACTATCAGAGAAAAAGTTACAGATCAAAGTTACTTGTCACACGCATTGAAAAACGGACAATTATTTATTTCAATGTTAAATACTGATGGTTATTTTTATCAAGGTCATTATACTTCAACAGCACATATTGCAGAGGTTACTGATGATGATGCCATTGCGCAAGCAGAAGCAGAATATAATGTTAAAAAATCTAAGTTGAGTTATAAAGAACAAAACCTTGAACTTAAAATGAAAAATATTGATACGGAGTTATCCGCGTTAACTACTGAATACGATACGGTTAAAAACTTGATTAGTAAAAATGTTGAAAAAGTATTTACAATGTTCAGTACTTAGTAAAAAAATCATTTATTTAGAAAGTTGTTTAATGTATAATTATCGTATGAAAGAATACGATTTTTATATAGTTCCGACTCCAATCGGAAATCTTGGAGATATAACTCTACGAGCAATAGAAACTCTTAAAAGTGTTGATATTATTGCTTGCGAAGATATGCGCGTGACGCAAAAACTCCTTAATCATTATGATATAAGAACAAAATGTGTTTCTTATCATAAGTTTAATGAAAAAGAACGAGTGGATTATTTTCTTGAGTTATTAAATGATGGTAAGAAAATAGCACTTGTTTCAGATGCCGGAACTCCATTATTTTGTGATCCTGGGTCTGTTATTGTGAAAGAGTTGCGACAAAATGGGTATTCTGTAACATCTCTTGCCGGTGCTAATGCGGTTGCAACATTTTTATCACAAGTTCCGAGGGATGGTGAGGATTTCGCGTTTGTTGGCTTCTTACCAAAAACAAAATCTCAAATCGAATGTATTTTGAAAACTTACCAAATTACTGACTTGGTGTTCTATGACTCTCCAAACAGGATTATGAATACTTTGGAAATTATAAAAGAAGTTCGTCCAAGTTCTAGAGTTGCAATCGGTAGAGAATTAACAAAGGTATTTGAAGAGATTGTGATTGATGATGTTGAAAAAGTTATTGAATATTTTGAAAATAACGTTTTGAAAGGTGAGATTGTTGGATTGGTTTTTAGAAAAAAACTTAATTGTAACGATATTGATATTGATGAAAAAATATCGATTTTAAAGAAGAAAGGGTTTAAAAATAAAGATATATCGATGATTCTAGCCGAATTATATAAATTAAATAAAAATGATATCTATAAAAGATGTTTATTGTAATTTACATATTTCACTTTTTTTAATTTATGTTATAATATTTTTAGGATAGTTAGTTTGAAGTTTTTAAGGTAGAGATTTTTTTGAATAATAAAAAATATATATTTTTAATATCCCTATTGTTTGTTATGGCTTGTCCGTTGCAAAGTATTGCAGCCGGCAATTTTTGGGATGATACAAATGAGTCAGGATTTCAAACTCCGACTGCAAC
>CAKUUY010000015.1 GCA_934693235.1 uncultured Candidatus Melainabacteria bacterium
GGCTTATTTGTTGCTCTGCTTGTCTTGGTGGAGAGGTTTTACAGCATCTTATAAAAGGAGATTATGACGGTGCAAAGGCTGTTGCGAAAAAATACAAAGATTTGTTTGGCGAAGATTATTATATTGAGCTTCAAGATCATGGTTTGGAAGAGCAAAAACGTACAAACCCTGATTTAATCAGACTTGCTAAAGAGCTCAATATTAAAATGGTCATTACAAATGACTCTCACTACTTGAAGAAAGAAGATGCAGATTGGCATGATACATTGCTTTGTATGCAGACTCAGTCAATGAAAGATGAAGAAAATCGTTTTCATTTTCCAAATAATGAGTTTTATGTAAAAACAGTTTCAGAGATGCGTGATGCGTTTAAGTGGATGGATTCTGAAACTTTTGATCAATGTGTGAAAAATACTGTCGATATAGCAGAACAATGTCACGTGACAATTAAATGGGAAGCTCCATTACCAGATTTTAAAGTGCCTCCGAATCATACAACAGATTCTTATCTTGAAGAACTTGTTATGCAAGGATTGAAAAGAAAGTATGGCGAAGAAAATATTAATGATGAGCTCAAAGAACGTGTAAAATATGAACTTGGAATTATTGAAAAGATGGGCTTTTCAGCATATTTCTTGATTACTTGGGATTTTATTCATTATGCCAAAACTCATGATATTCCGGTAGGCCCAGGTAGAGGTTCAGCGGCAGGTTCTGTTGTCGCTTATGCTCTTGATATTACAGATCTTGACCCTATTCGTCATCATCTCTTGTTTGAAAGATTTTTGAATCCTGAACGTTTCAGTATGCCCGATATTGATACTGACTTTTGTATTGAAAAACGTGGAGAGGTAATCGACTACGTAGTAGACAAGTACGGTGCTGACAAGGTTTGTCAGATTATTACCTTCAGTACACTTGCGGCACGTAATGCTTTCAAAAGTGTCGCTCGAGTTTTTGGTATGGAGTATGCAAAAAGCAACAAGACAGCTTCATTAATTGAAGATACAATTTCCGGGTCAATGATTGAAGGGTCTGAACTAAAAAAACTTTACGATGAGGACCCCGAAATTAAACGAGTAATTGATACCGCAAAATGTGTTGAGGGTATTAAATGCGGTATTGGTATGCACGCTGCAGGTGTTATCATCTCATATAAACCTTTAGACCAAATCGTTCCGGTTCAGCCGTCAAAAGATGGAATTATTATTACGCAATACCACAGAGAAATCTTGGAAAAAATGAAACTTTTGAAGATGGACTTTTTGGGCTTGCGTAACTTGACGATGATTCACAAAACAGTCAAACTTATACAAAAATGCCAAGGTATAGATGTTGATATCAATCACATTCCACTAGATGACAAACCTACTTATGACATGCTTGTTCGAGGCGAAACAGTTGGAGTTTTTCAGCTTGAATCTTCAGGTATGACAAGTTTAGTAAAAAAGCTTAAACCCGATGTTTTTGAAGATTTGGGGGCTTTGGTAGCCTTATTCCGTCCGGGGCCGTTAGGTTCTGGCATGGTTGATGACTTTGTGGAAAGAAAACATGGCCGTCAAGCAATTACGTATGCACACCCCAGACTTGAACCTATCTTGAAAGATACTTATGGTACCATGGTTTACCAAGAGCAAATCATGCAAATCTTCCAAGTCATGGCGGACTATTCACTTGGTCAAGCCGATCAGGTTCGTCGTATGATGGGGCACAAAGATCCGGAAGCCATGGCAGCCCAAGAGGGAAAACTTATTGAGGGGTCTGCTAAATATGGTATGAAAGCTGAAGATGCGAAAAAATTGTTTAATCAAATTCAAAACTTTGCCGCATACTGTTTTAACCGAGCTCACTCATCTGCTTATGCTTTCGTATCTTATCAAACAGCTTATTTGAAATGTCATTATCCTGTAGAGTATTTGTCAGCATTGCTTTCTAGTGTTGCTGGAGATCAAGATAAGACTCAGGCGTATATTGAAGAAGCTTTAAAATACGGAATTAAGGTTCTTCCTCCTGATATTAATAAGTCGTTTTTAGAATATGCTCCAGATGGGAAAAACATTCGTTTTGGTTTAGCGTCTATCAAACAGGTAGGGGAAGCGATTATTGAAGAAATTATCAAAGAACGTGAAGAAAACGGTGATTATAAATCAATTTACGATTATATAAAACGACTTGATACAAAGTGTTCTAATAAAAAAACTCTAGAGGGCTTGATTAAAGCCGGTGCATTTGCTTCTATTGAGAAAAGCCGTAAGCAGCTTTGGGATAATATTGAATATATTACTTCAACTGCGGCAAAAGAATCTAAAGCGAAAGAATCTGGTCAAGGTAGTTTGTTTGATATGTTGGGCGATACTTCTGCTATAGAAGAAGCCAAATTCCAATTGTCCGGTTCTGATGAAGAATATGATGCGAGGACATTGCAGAATTTTGAAAAAGAGTTTCTTGGTTTTTATGTAACAAGTCACCCGTTATCTACAATTAGAAGTAAATTGCCATTTTTAATGACACATAAGATTACAGAAATTGCAGAACTTCCGAATGATAAAATAGTTACTATTTGTGGGCTAATTACGGCAGTCAAACAAATACCTACAAAAAAAGACCCAACAAAATTTATCAGGTTTGTTACGGTAGAAGACTTGTCGGGAAAAATTGAGGTTATTGCATTTAATAGGACAATTCAAGAATACGGTGACTTCTTGCAAAACGAGCAAAGAGTAATTATTTCAGGAAAAGTTAGCCGAAGAAGTGATGACGAACCACCGACTCTTTTGGTTGAAAGTGTAAAAACAGTGGATAATTCAAATATATTCACAATCACATTGAATGACGATTTTAAGTTTGAAGAAGTTGTGTATTTGAAAAATATTCTATGCCAGCATGCCGGTTCAGATCCTGTAACATTTAAACTAAAAGACTTGGAGGATGATGTAAAGGTACTTGCGGCTTCAATGTTTTGGGTTGCAAGTTCAAATGAACTTGTAAATATATTGAAAAAACAATTTGGCGACAGATTGGATATAAATATTCGTTCTTTGGATAGTAACGAGAAAGAAGAACAAGTGGCATAGGTTTAAAAGTCGGAATGATTAATCATTCCGACTTGGTTTATTACTTATTTCTTTTGTTTATCATGATATACTTGCGACCAATGATGTTGAAAATATCCACCTTTGCCAAGTGCATCTTTCAGTTGCGGTTCTTGAGAAATAGTGCCTTTCCCTTTTACATCAATATTACCTAAATCACTTTGAGCCTCTTCGCCGTTAATATACACTGCAGGTTGGTTGTAAAAAATTCTAGTTTTATCTGTTTCATCCATCTGAACTTTATTGTTTTTTGTGTCAGGTCCAAGTTCAACGTAGTCTTTTCGTTGGGAGTTATCAATATACCAACTTTCCTTTTGATCAACAATTATTTTATTATTGCTGGATGTTCCATCCAAGTATATGGAATCTCTTTTATTCGGAATTCCATAAATAGTGGCATTATCCAAGTTATTTATATGAATATTTGAGCTATCAGGATTATACCATTTGGAACTAAGTCCGGTACTTTCAATTTCAGCATGTTTTTTTGTTTGATCTGGATAATCAATTTGAATACCGGGTTTTACAAAAACAGTATTCATCTTTTTGCCGTTTAATGTGTATTTTTTAGTTTTGTCGGCTTCAATTTGGTCTTTGTTAAAAGTCACGCCTCCAATTTTTACTTTACGACTATTAGTCTTAGTTTGCGCTCTTTTGGTACTTAGAGTTGAATTGTCACTAATCGGTTTAACTGGTTCTGTCATAAATCCTCCTTTAAATTATACTCATCTCTGTATTACTTCTATATAAAAACTTTTTGTTTTTCTAAATTGCCTAAAAATACAATGTAAAACATAGAATTTTGATAAAATGTAGAAATACAGCGACATTCAGGCTTTACAAAAATTAATATATTATGAATTTGTAGGTTGTATTTTTATAAAAATTAGATGTTTGCTGGAGAATTTGCAATGAACGTAAAAAAAGAATTAGGCGAAAAAATAAAAAGAATACGTAAAAAGCGAGGGCTTACTCAAGAGCAACTTGCAGAAATGATAGATATATCATCAAGAAATCTAAGCAATATAGAAATTGGAGCAAGTTTTTTGAAAGCCGAAACGCTAGAAAAACTTCTAATTGCACTAAATATAACAACAGAAGAGCTTTTTGCAAATAATCATATAAAAGATGATAAAGAACTCCTAGCAGATATTTATACGTATATTGACAGTATAAGAAATAATACTCCAAAGCTAGAAAAAGCATATAAATTGCTTCGCTTTTTAACTGAAGATGATTAAATCAAAAAACTTTTTCAAAAAAATGCTTGCAATTTATTTTTGTTTATGTAATACTAAGAAAGTACCCAATGCGGGGGTAATTCAGTGGTAGAATGCTTCCTTGCCAAGGAAGATGTCGCGAGTTCGAGCCTCGTCTCCCGCTCCATAAAAGACCGATGAACTAAAGTTCAGCGGTCTTTTATTTTATGTATGATAAAAGCATTATTTTGTTTCGTTGCAATTTCTTAAAATTTAGTTCGGTATAAGATTATACATGCTATAATATCATAAGAAGATTAGGGCGTATGAAGAAAATTTTAGCAATAGTTTTAATATTACTTATTGGACAAACGTGTTTTGCGGACAACCCCGTTGAAAAGCTTAATTTGAGCGAAGCTATAGAACTTGCTGTGAAAAATAATATTGATTTTCAAGCAAATAAACTTGTTACCGAAATTGCTAAAAATAATATTAAAATTGCAAATAAACTCCAAAACCCTGATTTTGATGTCTTTTATAATTTTGGTAACGCAGGAAAAGGTAATCCTCAACTTTTAGGTCTAACCGAAACTATTGAAATCGCAAAACGAGGTGCTAGGAAAAAGCTTGCTAAAGCAAATTATGAACTAGCAAAAGAAAATTTGAAATTTTATGAGTTTGATCTGAAAATGGATGTTCGAGAGTCTTACATAAATCTTGTTGCCGCAAAATCTATATTAAAAAGTTTGCAAGAACAACAAAAACTTCTTCAAGATCTTTTGTCGATTGCAAAAAGACGATATGAAGCCGGAGCAACTCCGGAAATTGATGTAATTCAAGCAGAAATTGCTCTTAATCAAATGATAACACAAGTCAATACAGCCAAGGTAAATGTAAAAAGTGCGACATTTGATTTTAATAAAACGATTAATCCTAAAGATAAGATATATCTCAAGTTTGATACTGCAGATGATTTGTTTAAAGACAATTTTATTGACCTCGCAACTCCTAGCCCTAAAATTAAAATGCCAGAATTTGACTCAATTGCAGAAGATAGTTTGAAAAACAGGTTTGATATAAAAATTGCAAAACAACAAATAGATGTTGCTGAAAAGAATTTAACGGTAGTTGCAAGACAAAGAATCCCTGATATAGAAATTCAAGGTGGTTATGGCTATCAATCAAAAAGAATTAGTGATGATGGACGGTTTAAATCTGGAGCTTATGCCAGTGCCAGTCTTGTAAATATTCCGCTTTTATACGCTTATAGACCTGAAATAAAAAATGCAAAGTTAGAAGTTGAAAAAGCTGAATTAAATTATATTTCAACTCAAAACAAAGCTCTGAAAGATTTGAATAATGCGTATGAAAAGTTTGTTACCGCGCAAATGAATTTAAATTTTTACAACGATAAATTACTAAGGAACTCTGATGAAATGATAAGAGTTTCTAAGAGAAGTTATGAGGTTGGAAAATCAAATCTTACTTCGTTAATTGTTATGGAGCAGTCTTATAAATCTATTATTGTAGGTTATACTTATGCTATGGCAGATTATTACAACAGTTGGATTGATTTTTTGAGAGAAGTTAATCAAGAGGAGTTGGAGACTGATAATGAAGCTATTTGATAAACTGATTAAAATCTCTATAAAAAACAAATTTTTTTCTGCAACAATTGCGTTGTTATTAATGCTTATAGGATTATATAGTCTAAAAACTCTTGATATTGAAGCCTATCCTGATTTCACTAATCCGATTGTTCAAGTTATAACTCAAATGCCAGGTAAGTCCGCCGAAGAGGTTGAAAGGCTTGCAACTATTCCTCTGGAGAAAAATTTAAATGGAATTCCAAACGAACAAAAATTGTATTCAAGTTCCCTTTTTGGGTTGTCTGTTATAAAAGTTGTTTTTGCAGACGGTTTACCTTCATCACTTATCAGACAACAAGTTTTGGAAAGAGTTTATCAAACAGAATTGCCGGATGGTGTGAAACCGGTATTAGGCCCAGATGCGTCTGCCATCGGTGAAATTTATAGGTATACTTTAGAATCGGATTACTACAATCCGATGAGTTTAAAAGCAATTGAAGATTGGCAAATGGAAAAAGCTTTTAAGCAAGTTCCCGGAATTATTGAGGTTAACAGCTTTGGGGGGCCTGTAAAAACTTATAAAGTAATTTTAAACCATGAAAAAGTTCGATTTTATAACCTTGATGTAGGAGAGATTTTTGATGCAATAAAAGCATCAAATTCTACCGGTGGCGGTCATTATATTTCTAAAAATGACCAAGCATATATTGTAAGAGGTTTGGGGCTTTATTCTGATGTAAAAAGTATTGAAGATACTGTAATAACTTCTCGAAACGGGATTCCAATAAGAGTAAAAGATGTTGGAATTGTTGCAATTGAACCCGCGGTCAGGCTTGGGCAAGTCGGGAAAAATCTTGATAATGATGTTGTCGAGGGAATTGTTTTAATGAGGAAAGGAGAAAATCCTACCAAAACAATTAAAAATCTTCAAAACAAATTACCTGACATTAAGGCTCAGCTTCCAAAAGGAGTTCATTTAAGACCGTTTTATGAAAGAAGTGAGTTAATTAATAATACAATGCGCACAATTGGTCACAACGTTATTTGTGGAATTGTGTTCGTTATAATTGTTTTATTCGCGTTTATTTTAGATTTAAGGATTACATTGATTGCATCTCTGGTAATTCCTTTATCTTTGGGCTTCGCGTTTTCGTTGTTTAGAATATTTGATATTCCTGCAAACCTTTTAAGCATGGGGGCTGTTGATTTTGGTATTATTGTTGATGGGGCAGTTATTTTAATGGAAAATGTTTTTCGTTGCCTTGCCGAATATAAAGGACAATTAAATCAAAACAAAAAAGAAGCAATAATTTATAAGGCAGTAAAAGAAGTTGGGAGTGTAATTACTTTTTCTACAATAATTATTTTATGTTGTTTTTTACCAATATTGGCCTTTGACGGTGTTGCAGGAAAACTTTTCCATCCACTTGCATTTACAATGGGATTTTCCCTAATTGGTGCCGTAATTGCATCTTTGTTCTTTTTACCGGCAATTTCTGCAATTTATATGCCGGTTAAAAATATTCAAGAAAAAGATAATAAAATCCTTGACAAAATTACAAATATCTACAAAAATTTACTAAACAAAATTTTGGCTCAACCTAGAAGACTTGTTTCAATTGTTGTGGGAATGTTTATTACAGCTCTTTTGTTATTTGGTTTTATTGGGTCAGAATTTTTGCCAAATTTAGATGAAGGTAACATTTGGTTAAGAGTTACGGTTCTTCCAAGAAGTACAACAATTGAGCATTCTGTAGAAGTTGCAAGTGAGATTAGGAAAGTTTTACTTCAATATCCTGAGGTGAAAAATGTGATTTCTCATATTGGCTCTGCGGATGATGGAACTGATCCAAATCTTTTAAGCAATATTGAAAATATGGTTGATTTGAAACTTGCTAAAGATTGGCGTTGGAAATGGCATAAAAATAAGCAAAAATTAGTTCAGGATATGTCAGAAAAATTGTCTGATATTCCAGGGATTACAACATATTTTACTCAATATATACAGGATAATGTAGAAGAAGCGGTGTCTGGATCAAAAGGGCAAGTTGTTGTAAAAATTTATGGTTCGGATTTATATGAACTCCAAAGGCTACAAGATAAAATTATAGCGCTTCTTTCAAATGTTAGAGGTGTTGTGGATTTATCGTATGATCAAATCATTGGGCAACCTCAATATCAAATCAAAATTGATAGAGTGAAAGCATCTCGTTACGGGTTAAGAAGTGATGACATTCAAAAAGTTGTAGAAATTGCGATTGGTGGGAAAAATGCGACTCAAGTTTTAGAAAATGAAAAAAGGTTTGATGTCTTTTTGAGACTTGAGGCAGAAGATAGAAATTCATATAGAAAAATTCAAAATATTATTGTAAAAACCCCTGAGGGAATATCGGTGCCGTTGAGTAATGTTGCAAATATATCTACAGATAATGGTGCCATGATTATTACACGCAGTGAAAACTCTCGTGTTGCAATTGTTCGGTTTAATATTAGAGGGCGGGACTTAGGTTCAACTGTAAAAGAAGCACAAAAAGAGCTTGATAAAAAATTGCAACTTCCGGATGAATATAGTATAAAATGGGCAGGACAATCAGAAAGTCAAAAAAGTGCAAATACCAGACTTGCAATAATTCTGCCAATTACATTGCTGCTAATTGGTATAATACTCCACTTTAATTATAAAAATAAAAGACTTGTTTTGATTGCAATGTCTCCGATTTTGGTAACTCTTTCAGGGTGCATATTTGCTTTATTTATAACAAGAACCTATTTTTCAATTTCTGCGGGAGTAGGAGTTATTGCTGCTATCGGTGTTTCAATACAAAATGGGGTAATTTTGCTATCATCGATTACAAGACAAAACAAATTATATAAAAATTTGACTTATGCAATAGAAAAAGGGGCAATACAAAAGTTAAGACCTGTTTTAACAGCATCTTTGGTTGCTATTCTCGGACTATTGCCAGCAGCTTTATCAAATGGAATAGGAGCGCAAAGTCAAAAACCTTTTGCTATCTCAATTATTGGAGGATTGTCTGTAGGAACGGTCTTTACAATCTTCCTTATTCCGCTATTATATAAAATTACAAAGGATAACAGGCATGAAATATCTTAAATTATTTATAATATTTTCTTTAGTATTAGTGTTAACTGGTTGTGGAAACAAAAGCAATGATGTTTTACACAATAAAATATTAGTATTGCCCGAAGCTCAAGAAAAGAATGCAAAAATTCAAACAGCACCGTTGAGTGTAATGGATATTGAATTACAAATTACTATTCCAGCACAATTCAAAGCAAGAAATCAATCAATTGAACGAATTTATTCTCCAATTGATGGTAAAATTACAAATGTTTACATTGAACCGGGGGCTATCTTAAAAGTCGGGCAGCCTATAGTCCAAATAAAATCAGATGAAATCAGTCAAATTCAATTAGAGTTTTTAGAAAAAATTCTTGATATTGATGCAAGTGTAAATGAATTGAGAGCGCAATACAACTTGTCATTGCAAAATTACAATCGAGAAAAAACACTATATAATGAAAAGATTTCTTCTCGAGCGGAATATGAATCAGCAAATGCTCAGCTGAAGAAAGATAAAGCAAATCTCGATGCTTTAAATATAAAACGTTCCTCGTTGATAAATGTTTACAGGCAAAGGCTTGCTGTATACGGTGGAACGATTGACAATGTTATTAAAACAAAACAAATTTATCCGTATATAACAATAAAAGCTACTAAAAATGGAGTTTTGCTTGAAAGAAAAGTTAATCCTGGAGAAATTGTAGAGAAAAATAGAGAATTGTTTAATTTGGCTGATTTAAAAACAATTTGGCTGGTTGGGTATGCGTTCGAAAAAGATTCTCCATATTTGCACTTAGGAGAGGCTGTAACAGGGACGATTGAAGAAAGTTCGGCTACTATCAATGGAGTTTTATCATATGTTTCCCCAATTTTGGATAATACAACTAAAACTCTTGAAGTTCGTGCTGATATTCCGAATACAAATTTTAAAATTAAACCTAATATGTATGCAGAAATGTTTGTTAATACTGGAACTGCCCGTGTTTTAGCTATTCCAACAGATGCCGTTGAAAAATTTGGCGATTATAATTTTGCATATGTAAAAGTTGCTCCTCATACTTATGAAGAACGAAAAGTTGAAACAGGTAAGAAAAACGATCAATATACGGAAGTTTTGTCGGGTATAAAAGCTGGAGAGGAAGTTGTTACAAGAGGTTCTTTTGAACTTTTGGGCGAAAGCATCAAAAAACAGGAAGTTGAATAATTTGCTTGAACATGAATTATATTTGTTGTATTCTTTGTTTGTTGCGGAAGTAATTCAGTGGTAGAATGCAACCTTCCCAAGGTTGACGTCGCGGGTTCGAGTCCCGTCTTCCGCTCCACTTGTAGATTGGAATGGAAATAAGAAAGGACATCTACTCGCATGTTTGTTGCTTTGTTGTCGCAACAAACCGGGTTTTACCCTAAAGGGTATACTGCCTCGTACGGCTCATGTTATTTGCCTATGATGCAGAAGAGTAACGCCTTCCGCTCCGTTACTGAAAGGTTTAGGGACGAGAACTATTCAATAGAGTATCAAACTCATTGTAGCTGTAAGTTTAAGGTTGGGATATATGAAAAATAAGGATAAAATTATTTTTGGATTAGTAGTTCTAATGGCAATTATTTTAAGATTGCTGTTTATTGATAAACCTGCTGGTTTTTGGCATAACGAAATGGTTATGTATAATCAAACTGTTGCGGGTGGTCCTTTAGATATTATTAGGGCTTCTGTCCAAGCGGATGTTCATTTCCCGTTGTACCAATTAATGCTTGCAGTATGGATAAAAGTTTTTGGAAACGGAGATATTGTGATTCGCCTATTCTCTGTGTTGGGTGGCGTTTTAAACGTAATTGTTGCATTTTTGGTTGGTAAGGAAATTAAAGATGACAAAACAGGAAATATATTTGCTACTTTGACAGCAATTAATGCTACACTTATTTTTTATTCACAAGAGGTTAAATTTTATATTTTTCTTGCACTTTTTGTAACTGCTTCACTCTACTTCTTGATCAAAATTTTTAAGTACAATAAAATTCAAGATTATCTCGGTTATGTGATTATAAATGCTGCAATTATTTATACTTTCACAATCGGGGTGTTGTATGTAATTGCGCAAGGGCTTGTAGCTTTGGCATACATTATTCTAAAAAACAAAGAAAAGCTTAAAAATTTTGTTATTGCAAATGTAGTATTGGTATTATCTATTTTACCATTTGCAATTTTTGTTTTAACTCACATGGGTAAATATGAAGGTGCGGCTTGGATTTTTACAAGTAATATATTCACAACATTTGTACTTATACAAAATTATTTTACTCCTTGCTTGATTGCTGTTTATAACAATCCGCAAGTTTATATCCCAACTTTTGGAATTATACAACTTCTATTTTTGTACATTCCGATAGGTATTGCATTTTTCTCAATGTATAAAGCAATTAGAACTGATAAACAAAATTGGTACTTGCTGATTATTCCAATTTTATTTCTTCTATTTGAAACTATATTATGTATGAATAGTGGTTTGCGAATGCTTACAAGATACACTATTATGGCAATTCCTCCATTTTTATTGTTGGCAAGCATAGGTTTAAATAATCTAAAATCAAAAACTTTTAAAATTTTTATTACATATTTAATTCTGATAAACATTTTTTACCTTATAGCATCTCCAAATAGTGCAGTTAGGGGATACAGAGAATTAGGTGAAAAACCGACTGCAATAGTGCTCAACCAAAACAAAATAACTGATAGCGATACTATTGTTCTAGCACTTAGAAAAAATGATTTTGACAAATATGTAAAATTCAATGGTAAAAAATTTAGCATTCTGCAAGATTTTGTGCATGAACCTTACGCAATGAAAGATAGTTCAGACAAATACGAAAAATACATGGATTATGTGCTTGATACAAGTAGGATTAATCCGGAATTTGAAAAAGATTTTATTACTCGTGTGATTAGTCCAATGAAAAAGCATGACAGGTTATTCTATATTTGGGATGAAAATTACAATTCTTTTCCATTGAAATCAGAAGAAGAATACAGAAAAATTCCTGTCATGACCGGTAGTATTTCTAAGATGAATGCAGAAGCTTTTACAATTTGTACGCAGCATTTACAAATAAAAAAAGCATATAGATTGCAGTATTACAGAGTTTTTGTATTTGAAAAATAACTACCACTTTTTAAAAATAAAAAATGCTGCAAAAATAATAAATACAAATCCAACGAGATAATTCCATTTGAATTCTTCCTTTAAATATAAAACAGAAAAGAAGCTGAAAACAATAAGAGTTATAATTTCTTGGATTGTTTTAAGTTGAGCCGCAGAATAAACAGAACTCCCTATTCTGTTTGCCGGAACTTGAAAACAATATTCAAAAAATGCAATCCCCCAACTAATAAGTACAACTGCCCATAGAACGGTTGACTTATGTTTTAAGTGTCCATACCATGCAAATGTCATGAATATATTTGAAACAGTTAATAAAATTATTGGTGCAAAATATCTGTACATATGAGTCCCTCTATTGATTTTAGTGATAAAAATATTATATATTAAAAAACAAAAGAAAGTATTGACATTTAATTATTTTCCTTATACAATGATAACTGTAGCTAGCCGACTTGGCTCAATGGTAGAGCAACGGTTTTGTAAACCGTAGGTTGTAGGTTCGATTCCTATAGTCGGCATTTTTTCTTAAAAAGTGAGGGCTAAAGCTTTTTATAAGTCTAACCCTTTTATACTATAAGCCCTTGTGCACTAGCCTTTGTGCTCGGGGATTCAAATAGGAAAAGATTGTCTCTTTTCTTGAGAGGTAAGCCTCCTATGAGCGCGCAAGGAAAAGATTTAAAAAGCCTTTGTGGCGCAGGGGTAGCGCACTCCCTTGGTAAGGGAGAGGCCACGGGTTCAAATCCCGTCAAAGGCAAATTTATTGAAAATTAAATATGGGTAGGTGCCCGAGTGGCTAAAGGGAGCAGACTGTAAATCTGCCGTCGCGAGACTACGGTGGTTCGAATCCACCCCTGCCCACCATTTTAAGAGACTCCTTTTGGAGTCTTTTTTAGTTTGTTCAGGGGTAGTTTTCTTCACCGTAGTCTCTTTACACCATTTACTGTCAAGTTATTAACTAATAAGTTTTCATAGAAGATTATAAATATTAAGTTTTTTTAAAATTAATATTTATAAAAGCAATTCTAAGAAAAATATTTTTTTTATTAATATATACAAGAATTTAGGGGATGATGAAATGGTTAATTTTGAGGATACTTCTATCAAGTTTGTTTGTTGATTTATTGGAACTAGGGTTACAACCTTTTAGGTAAAAATGGCGATGTTGTTTCAAGAATAGTTCAATTTGGTTCTCGCAGTGCTAATCATATAACACAAGTAAATGCAAAGCCAACAAAAATTAAGGCAATTCAAACTTATTTTAATAAAAGTAGATATTTATTGCTGTTAAAGAGAAGATTAGAGCAGGGGGCAGAATAAACGATTAGGAACTAACATACCTGATTTTGTAATTAATATATAATGCTTCATACAAATTTATAAGTTTATTAGAGATTTTATTAAGGGGAATAAATATGAAAATTTTAGCTGCAACTGTACAGAAAAGTCTTAAGTTCTTGTCTAAACAAGCAGATGATATTGCTAGATATGGGAAGAATAATGTAGAAAGAGTAAATGTCAGTGATAAAATGTTAGATACATTCACTCCATTTAGAAGACTTTCTAAAAAAACATGTACTTTATCCGACCCTAAGCATTTTATAACAAAGTTTGAGGACGAAATTGGACAAGATTTTTTACCCTTAAACTGGTCTAAGTTATCAGAAGTTCAGAAAGTAGATTATATTGTTAGAGATAGGTACTCAAAACTTGTTTCTTATAAGATTATGAATGAGATTAAACACGAACCTATTGAACATGGTTTTGCATTAAATCCAAAGGGAGACATTGTACATTATAGTGGAGGAAACACTACACATTGTTCTATAAGAGTTCCAGAAAATGGTATATCAATACACAATCATCCAGGCACTGAGCGTATGTTAGATAGGGATGAAATAGAGTTATTACAGAAATATAGACCTACCTCTCTTCATTCTGTACCACAAGGTGGAGAAGACCTTATGGAAAGTTACAAACTTGGTGAAAAAGCGGGATATGTAGTAGATTCTTTAGGTAACAAATTTGTTACTGAACCATCAACAAAAATTTTAGAAAAAGGTGCTTTTGAAAGAATGCAACATATAGGTAAATTAACTGGAGATATGAATAAAGCTGATATGGCAACTCAAATGTTGCATAACATGAGAGCTCAAGAAAAAGCTGAACTAGTAGATAATATTTATGAAGAAGCTATGAAGTATTCAAAGTTAAAGGGGACACCACAATATAATGACGATAGATGGTTGCAATACAGGGTAGATTTTGCAGAAGCTAAGTATAATCAACGTTATCTTGATTTAAGTTGGAGAGAAGAATTACTAACTGAAGCTGGTAATATCTTTGGTTTCAGATTTAGAAGAGTTTAATCGTTAAAATATATCCTGCTAATAGTTGGTAGGCTGTAATTTATTGCAGCAAAACAATAACCAAACTCACTGTTTTTCGTTTTAAACTGAGTGTTGTCCCAAAATAATATGACGAAAAACGTGACATTTAGTCACCTTTTTCTGCACGCAAACGGAGTCCTTACCCCTGCCACCATTTTTAAAGACTCTGTTAATGGTGGCTTTTTTAGTCCGTTTAGGCTGCAACTCTCCACCGTATGTCCTTTCCTCTATTTGTTATTTGTCTTGTTGTGATAATAAAAAATTATAAATATTAAGTTTTGTTAAAATAAATATTTATAAAAGCAATTCTAAGAAAAAATCTTTTTTTATTAATATGTACAAGAATTTAGGGGATGATGAAATGGTTAATGTTGTAGATAGGTCTATCAAGTTTGTTTGTCGATTTACTGGAACTAGGGCTTTCAACCTTTTGGGTAGAGATGGTGATGTTACTTCAAGAATAGTTCAATTTGGATCTCGCAGTGCCAATCATATAGCACAGGTAAATGCTAAGCCAACAAAAATTAAGGCAATTCAAACTTATTTTAATAAAGGTAGATGTACTGGTGTTAAAGTGAAGACTAGAACAGGGTGGTCAGAAAAAGCTGAACCAAGTATTTTTAAAGATATTAAACGATTAGGAACTAACATTCCTGGTTTTGTAATGAATATATAAGACTCCGTTAATGGAGTCTTTTTTAGTATGCTCAGGGTGGTTTACTTTATACTATAAGAAAAAGCACCTTAAATAACTAAAAAAAGTGCAATAATTCTTAACAATGGGCTTGAAAAATAAAAATTAAGCGCTAAAGTATTAGTGTAAAAAATACAATTAATACAGAATGCGTATTAGATATGACACTTACCCAGACGACAACAAAAGCAGTATCTGAAGCTGCAAGTAAACAATCTTTATTTCAGAGAATTTGTAATAAATTGGGAGAAAACAATAAGCCTATTTTTACCGTAATGGCAATTGCATGCGGTAAAGGTACTGTGCGCCCAATTCTTAGTATTACAGATAAAAAAGAAAAGCCAGATGCAAGAAAGTATGCTGCACTTAGAGAATTGATGACCGAATTTATCGGAGTCCCAACAACTCTATGTGCAGGTATAGTAGCAGAAAGTTTAACCGGTTTGCTTGCCAAAAAAGGCTCAACTTCTTATAAAAATACAAAAGCTGTTTTGTCACTTTTAGGGATTTGCGTAGCTGCTGGTTACCTTGTACCTCAGTTTTGTAATATATTCATGCCTCCGGTTATGAAAAAGTTGATGCCAAGTTATGATCCAAATGGAGGTTCTTCTTCTAAAATGGTTTCTGTTCCGAAAAAAACAAAACTTGTAAACCCAAGCACTCAAGCAAATAACAAAATAGCAACGCTTAGTATGCATCCTCAAACATTTGCATATTTTCGTTCAGGAATGAAGGTGTAGTATGAAAGTTACTCCAGTTCAACAAGGTTTAATAAAAATTAGAAAGGCTCTTGCAAATCCAAAAGCAGCAGCGTTTGCACAAAATACAGTTTGTGCTATTGCAGTTGAAACAACTCTAAAAGCTACCGGAAGACCTGCATTTATTTATTATGACAAGCATGCGAATGAGCAATCTAAAAAGTATGCAGCAACAAAAGAACTTTTGTATCAAACTTTTTGTTTAGGGTTGTTTTTGGGTTTTATAAAACCTGTTAAAAATTTTGTTTATAGCAAACTAAGTAAGTATCAGTCAGGCAAAAATCCTGAAAACAAAAGAAAGATTGATTTGTATAACGCTTTTCAATCAGAAATCGATAATGCAACAAGTAAAGCTCAAAAAAGTTTATTAGAACGTAAACTCACTCATTTGCTTCATACAAATCCTGATTATCATTTTGGAAAAGGTTTGAAAGAATTTAGTTCAATTGCATCTACAGTATTTATTTTAGCATTGTGTGCGCCAATTTTGTCACAAATCATCTTACACCCTGTAATGGATATGATTTTTGGTAAAAAAGGTACTAAATCAAAACAAAATGTAGCTTCTCAAAATATAAATCAAAAGGTTTAAAGTTTGGCTTATCTTGTAAAATTATTGTCATTAATTAACATATCTTTATGTAATCTTGCTGATAATATTTTTTATGTGTAGCATGTTAGAGGTATTAGTTATTATAGGAGAGGTTAATATGAAAAAGTTATTAAAAGTTATGTTATCTGCTCTTGTAGCTTTGTTTATGGTTGCTCCGGCGTTTGCTTATCCGGATGTATCACCTAATCACTGGGCTGCAAAACAGATTGAAATTTTGACAGAAAAAGGTGTAATTGTTGGGTATCCTGATGGAACATTCAAGCCTGATGATAATGTTAGTCGTGCAGAATTCGCCTCAATGGCAATTAAAGCACTTGGTCAGGAGCATACAACAGTTGCTCAACCTGTGAAATTTACAGATATTGACCCTACTTTTTGGGCGTACGATGCAATTCAAAAATCTTTGTATTTTGATTTAATTTCTTGTCCTCCAGAGGGACAACCTTTTAGACCGGATGATACAGTTACTCGTGCAGAGTCAATTTCAGTTGCGGTTAATGCATTGACAACAGAACAAATTAGTGAAATTAAAGCAAAAGAAGTTTTGTCTAAGAAATTTGCAGATACAAATGAAGTTCCGGAATGGTTCTTGGTTCCGGCAGGAAAAGCTGAAATTTTGAATATGCTTGTAACAATTCCGTCTGCAAACAAAGCAAAAGTAGAGGCTAATAGACCGGCTACTCGTGCAGAAGTTGCTGCTATTTTGTATGAAATGATGGAACAAGCAAAACTTAACCCGAACGCAAAACTGGCAGAAGCAATGAGAAAAAAGACAGGTGAAGGTTATGTCGTTGAAAATGCGGTTGTTCAAGGTAGTGTAGGCACAATTCCTGCAGGTTCAATTGTTCCTGTAAAATTAACAAAGTATATCAGTTCTCAAACATCAGATGCCGGAGAGATTTATTCAGCTTCTGCTCCCGAAAACTATATTACAAAAGATAAATATATTTTGGTTTATAAAGGATCTACTCTAAAAGGTCAGCTTTTGGATGTTAGAAAAGGTAAATGGTTTGTAAGAAATGGTGTTTTAGTTTTGGATAATTCATTACTTACAACAAATAATGACCAAACAGTTTCTTTCAACGGTGTTGGTGAAATAACTAAAGACCGCAACTGGTTTATGAAAATAGTTAGAGCAACTCTAAAAGGAGAAAAGCTCAATGTAGAAGCTGATGGAGTTGTATATATCAAACTTTTAAAACCTGTAAAAGTTGATTTGACAAACGGATGGATTTTTGAATAAAAAGTTAAAATTTAAAAAAGTTCTCTTTCTTTAAATAGAAAGAGGACTTTTTTGTAATAAATATGTGTTTTTAATCTTGAAATTTTAGAGAAATATGTTATTATATATATAATGGATAAGAAGAAGCTTGCTAAAAGTGAATTTGCGATGAAAATTGCCGTCGGGGGGGGGGGCAGTGCGTCGGCACTTGGACGAGTAGATAGATGGCGGTTTTTTGCGGCTAAGCAGCTAGGAAGCGAAGCGGCTAAGCGAAATTTTATTAGAGAGTTTGTAAAATTATTCAGTTTAACTAAGCGTAAACTTTTTATTTTCTCGCCCCTTGGACTCTGCCGAGTCAAAACAATTGATAATTGTTTTGCGAGAGGTTTGGTTGAATTTGTTAGTGAGCTAGAGCGAACTTACAAATTCAAGAGAGGGGTTCAAAGACATAAAAACACAGATCGCGCAACAGAGTGCGCGATGACAAATATTGGTGCGAATTTCTTGAAAATCGCACGTCATTCTGTGGACAACAATATTTTGAGTCCGAAGAATCTTCTTAAAGCACTTCAAGAAGATCTTTCGCTGAGCGCTCAAGATGACGAAGGAGTTGAAATGTTAGAACCCTCTCCCGCATTTGTAGCGTTCGCTCTAGCTCACTAACAACTGCGACCTCTCACAGTGAGAGAGGTGGTGACTGCGTAATACAAGATAATACAAATAAATATAGTATAGAAAGGAAATATGAAACATGAATGCAAAATATCTAATCCGAAACGACCTTAGTGACCTAGTGCCTCAGTATCCTAGTAACTTTATTCTCAAAAAACTTGCCTTTACTTTGGCGGAAGTTTTGATAACCTTGGCGATTATTGGTGTTGTAGCAGCAATGACCATGCCGACTTTGATACAACATTTTCAAAAGAAATCTCTAGAAACTCAAACCCAGAGATTTTATTCCATGATGTCACAAGCCGTAAAACAATACATGGCAGACTACGGAGTTGATGATTTACGCAACACGCCGTTAGCGTATGATAATTATGAGTATGAAGGATCTCCAGAGGCAATTGCATCAATTCGTGATTTTGTAACAAAATATTTAAAAGTCGTAAAAGAATGTGACCATGATGCAAATGATTGTTTCGCATCGGAATATCAAGTGTGGAACGGTAGTAAACCAGATGGTGAAAATTTTACCAATTTTACAACAAGAGCAAATTGGGATCGGCGTAGAGATTATGTTCTAGCGGATGGTAGTGTTATAAGAATTGGATATAATGGTCCTATTGCGTTATATGTTGATGTAAATGGTAAAAAAGGACCTAACAGGGTTGGTTACGATTTATGGTATATGGATATATTTTGGGATGGAGTTATTGATGAATATGGTGTTACCCCAGAATTTAGGTCTGGAGAAGAGAAAATCGAAAATTGGACTCCACGAGAATATAACTTTGAAAGCTGTAAGGTTGGAGCCTACAGTGGATGTTTTGGCCATTTTTTAGAAAACAATTTTAAATTTGATTATTAGACTTGAGGCGGAATTTATAAATTCCGCCTTTTATACGTCTTTTTTCACAAAACCTGTTTGGATGATATCTTTGCCAAAACGGGCTTCCAATTTGTCAAAGCATTTTGATAGTTTTTCTTTTTTCTTATCTATGTTTTCGTCTGAAAATAAAGACATTTGCGCTTCGTTATTTGAAACAAATGTGTCTAAAATTACGCCTGTGCTGCGATACAAAATATTTGGGTTAAACATTTTATCAAGCAGATTAAAAACAATATCAGAAATTTCTAGTTCAAAATCCGTTGCAACATTCAAAATTTTCTTTTCACTGAAGACTCTAAAATCCTTTGTTCGCAAGAAAATACTGACACCTTTGCATTTTGCATTTATTTTTCGTAACTTTACGCAGGCTCTGTGAATATGGTAGTTCAGAGAGTTTTTGAGATAATTTTTATCGGAAGAAAATTTCGCGAGTGCACTTGTTTTTTGGATAGATTTTGGTAATTTTTCCTCATCTGACACCGGTGAAACCATTTCTCCCAGTAATTCATGTTTCATCTCCAGTCCGCGAATACCTATTTGTTTGTTTAACCACAAATCGTCTTGACTAACAAGTTCATATGCTGTTAAAATCCCATTTTTTCTTAGTAAAATAGAAAGATTTTTCCCGATTCCCCAAATCTCGTCGATGCTTGTTTTTTGTAAAAGTGGAATAATTTTGCGCGCGCCTACTAAAAAAACACCCTCACCTAATGTTTTTGCTTTATCTGACGCGAGTTTTGCCAGAGATTTTGAAGAACTTACTCCTATAGAAACCGGTATATCCGTCTGTTTCAAGACTTCTTTCCTAATCATTTGTGCAATTTCAAGATAATTTTTTTTATATAGTCTTTCTAGACCTGTTAAATCGACAAAAGCCTCATCAATAGAGTAAATCTCAACTTTGGGACTAAAAGATTTTAAAACAGTCATGACCTTCTCTGAAATTTGGCAATACAAATCGTGGTTTGCGTTGATGTATGTTGCCTTTTTCATTTGTCCCTCAATTTGAAAGTAGGGCATTCCCATTCTTATCCCAAGCTTTTTAGCTTCTTTAGATCGAGAAATAACGCATTGCCCGCGCCCAGACATTACGCAAACCGGCTTCCCTTTAAGTTCCGGATTTATCGCTTGTTCACAAGAAACAAAAAAAGAGTCACAATCAACCAATGCTATAATATTTTTCTTTGCCATAGCAATATTTTCGGATATATTCGATTTTTCGTCAAAATTTTTATCCATGCTAGTCAACTATTATTTCTTGTTCGTTTTTATATGTAACATAGCCCAAATTCGCTTTTGGCGGTTTCTTTAGGTATTTTCGTTTCGTATAAATTACACCGACTTTTGATGATTGAGCGCCTTTGGAATATTTTTTTGCCAATTGTGCACATTTTAAAATCAATTCATTTGACGGGTTTTCGCATCTTAAAAGTACGTGTGAGCCTGCGCAATCTCTTGTGTGGAACCAGTAATCATCATCTTTTGAAAGTTTTGAAACTATATAATCGTTTTGTCGATTGTTTTTTCCGATATAAACTTTACAGTTGTCAATTTCGATTTCTGTTGGTATGAAAGAAAATTTTTCAAGTTTTTTTTCTTTCTTTTGCGGTTCAATTTCATGCCCGATAGCTTGCAAATCCTCGATTGAGTCGGCAACTTCAATTGAGTACAATGTTTGATTATAATAATCAATATTCTTTTTAAGTTCGTCAGTTAATTCAGAAAGCTTTATGACAGATGTTTTAGCCTTGTTATAGAGTTTGTAGAATTTGTTTGCGTTTTCTTTGAGTGTGCAAGTTTCATCTAATTCAATATTTATTTCTTTGTTATTTTCATAGTCATAAACCCTTATAAATTTAGAATAATCCTTATTGTTATATAGATTAGCCATTATCAAATCTCCGTAAAGCCTGTATTTGTCAGAGTTTACTTCTTTTGATAATTTGTAGTCCATTTTTTTTAGAGAATTTTTGTCTTTTTTTAATTTCGTTTGGATTATTTGAGAATACTGACCTTTTAATCGTTTGATTTTGTCGTCATAAATAATATTTGCGTAATAGCTATCGACAAGTGAATTTATGTCATTAGTGTCATAGTTTGCAAGAGAATTCTTATTAAAATACCATTCTTTAGGACGTCCGGCAGGATAAACGTACGGAAGCCCACCGGCCATTTCTCTTTCTCTACTTTTTTCAGCACCGACATTATGTGCGCAGCCTAAAATCATATTTGTATCATAGTTATACAAAATCACATTGGAATATTTTCCCATTAATTCAATTGCAAGGCATAAATATATTTTTTCGGATAGTTCGTTATATGTTTCAATATAAAGCTCTAAGATTCTCTCGTAGGGCGGCTGTTCGATTTTTGAGACAATCGCATTTTCAAGATATTTTCTAAGTAACATGCAAAACATCGGTGGCTTGCTCGGAATTTCTATCAAGCGTTTGTTTTCGTTCTCTTTGTTCATAAAACAAATGTGATAATACTGTGGATTTATATTGATATAAAATTTTCGGGTTTCACCTTTGTTTCTAAAAGTTAAAACAAAGTCACGTCTTGTTGGCTGTTGGATTTTTTGAATTCTGGCGCCTGACATGTATTCGGAATTTTCGTCAAACCATTTTTTTAAAGTTAAAGAATCAAAACTTATCATAAAACAATTCTACAACAAAATAAGATTTTTATTGACGGTTTTCAAAAAATATGCTATTATCAAATACAAACAAAAGGAGTAAAAATATGGTTTTATGGGAAATTTTTGCGATTGCAGGATTGGCATTTCTAATTCTTGAAATGGTTGTCCCGTCGATGTTCTTTTTAAACTTGGCGCTTGCGGGTTTTGTAACTGCGCTTATTGCTTTGTTTATTAAGAGTTGGATTGTTTTGACTTTTATATTTGTTGTTCTTTCAATCCTTTCAATTCTTTTACTCAGACCTATTTTGATTAAACAAAAAGAGTCAAAAGAAAGAGAAACTGGAATGGAGGGCAAGTATATCGGTCAAGTTGTAAAGGTTATTGAACCTGTTACAAAATTTTCAGGCGCTATTACAATCTATGACGAACGTTGGGAGGCTCGAGTAGAGTCAGATGAAACAATTCCGGCAGGAAGTGAAGTTAGAATTGTAAAAAATGAAAGCTTGGTACTTACAGTAGAAAAATTATAGGAGAGAATGAAATGACACTATTTTTATTAATATTATTAGTTGCATTATTGATTTATGTTTTTAAAGGAATCATTATTGTGCAACAACAACAAGAAGTTATTATTGAAAGAATGGGACGCTATGAAAAAACGCTTAGAGCTGGACCTAATTTTATTTTCCCAATTTTGGAAGCTCCACGTGGAATTTTGAAAAAAGTTTCTCAAAAAGGCATTGACGGAAGGAATTTTTACTATCTTAAACCTGTTGACAGAATCGATTTGAGAGAACAAATGTATGATTTCCCTCGTCAAAACGTAATCACACGTGATAACGTTTCTATTACAATTAATGCATTGATTTATTTTCAAATTGTTGATGCAAAGAGCGCAGTCTATGAAATTGAAAACCTGCCGGATGCGATTGAAAAATTAACTCAAACGACATTAAGAAACCTTGTTGGGCAAATGGATTTGCAAGAAACTTTGACATCTCGTGGTAAAATTAATGATGAATTAAGAACAACTCTTGATGAAGCCACTAATAAATGGGGTGTAAAAGTCAACCGTGTCGAAATTCAAGATATTTTCCCGCCTGCAGATATTCAGGCTTCAATGGATAAATTGATGAAAGCAGATAGAGAAAAGAAAGCGACAATTACGGAAGCAGAAGGTTTGAAAGAAGCGGCAATTAGAAAAGCTGAGGGTGAAAAAGAGGCCGCTATCCGTTCTGCAGAAGGTGCAAAACAAGCAGAAATATTAAGGGCTGAAGGTATTGCTCAGGCTCGTGTGATTGAAGCTGATGCAGAAAAAGAAGCAATCAATAGAATTATTGCAGCATTGGCAGATAAAGGGCAGCCTGATAAATATTTGATTGCTATGAAATACCTGGATACAATGACAGCAATTACAAGTGGTGAAAATAATAAAGTTGTTTACATGCCGTACGAAGCAACAGGAATTCTATCTTCAGTTGATGGTATTAAACAGATGTTAGATAGAAAATAGGCAGATACTTTTCAAAAGCAGGGTTGTGAAAACCCTGCTTTTGTAGAATTAAGGGATTACGTGAAAAATATTTGTATACTCATACCGGCATATAATCCGACAGATAGTTTGGTTGAACTTTTTATTTTATTAAAAAAACAACTTCCGATGGTTCCAATTGTTATAGTTAATGACGGAAGCAGATCTAATCAAATTTTTCAAAAACTTAAAGCAAATTTATTACCTCCAAATATTGTGATAAACAATTCAAAAAATTTGGGGAAAGGTGAAAGTTTGAAGATAGGGTTTAATTATATATTGCAAAATTTTCAGGATTGTAAAGGAGTTATTACTGCGGATTGTGATTTGCAGCATGTTCCGGATGACATTATTCGATTAGTAAAAGAATTTTGTAATGATGAGCAAGCTTTATATTTGGGGAGTCGATTTTCCGATGATTCAAGGGTGCCTTTAAGAAGTAAAGTTGGTAACATGCTCGCTATAAAATTAATAGAAATTTTTTATAAAACTTCTATTTCTGATACTCAAACTGGTTTGCGAGCGTTGCCTATTGAATTTGTAAAAAGTTTATTATCAATTAAGTTGTCAGATTTTTCATTTGAAACGGAAATGTTAATTATGGCACTAAAAAATAAATTAAAAATAAAAGAAATTCCTATTCAAACCGTATATATATCTGATAATAAAAGTAGTAATTTTAAACCAATAGTAGATTCGTACAAAATATGTAAAACAATCGTTTTAGGAGTAAAATGAAGCTAAAATCACCTGAAATGATTTTTGTAATATTAGCATTTGTATTCGGCTGTGTGTTTCTTTTTATTACTCCATTTAATGAGGTTCCGGATGAACAAGCTCATTTGATGAGGGCTTGCGAGGTCGCAGATGGAATTTTGTATGGTAAAAACACTCCTATATTAACGACTAAATGTGATGAACTAATAAAAAGAGATATTCTTTTAACAAGACCTAAGGATGCCTTTTATGGAGCATCTGGATATTCTCCAATTTTGTATACATTTCCTGCACTTGGTCTTAAATTGGGTGAGGTATGGGGTGGTAAAACAATGTTTTATCTTGCAAGGTTGTTTAATTTATTTGCATTTATTTTATTAACGGCTTTGGCAATTAGGATTACACCTGTTTTTAAGTATCAGTTTCTTATTGTGGCTTTATTGCCGATGACTTTATACGAAGGAATGTCTATTTCTGCGGATTCTATTAATAATGCTGTTGCTTTTTTGTTTTTTGCATATTTGTTTAAGTTGATTTATAGTAATAAAAATAATCTTTCCCCAAAAGAGTTGGTTAGTCTTGTTGCTTTGTCTAGTCTTGGAGCTATGTTAAAAGGGTTGGTATATCCGATTTTTTTATTTGTTTTTTTACCGATTAAGCGGAATAAAAATATTTTTATAATGTTGTGTTTAATAATTGCTGTTGGAATTATGTGTTGTTGGAGTATAATAAACCCGGTGTTTACGTATCCGGATCCGTTGATGAGTGTATCATTGAATAAATATACATTATTACATAATCCATTAAATTTCCTTTACAAATTTAGTAATACACTTATTTATCGAGGTTACTGGTATATCCCTAGTTGTATTGGAATATTAGGTTTGTTGAAAGTCCTTTTGTATCCTGTTTATTTTATAGAACCAATACTTTTTATTAGTTCGTTTTTTGTTTTTCCGACAAATGTTTCAAAAAATAATAGGATTGTGGCGTTGCTTATATTTGTTGTTTTTACTGTTTTTATGCATATTATGTTTTACATAAATTGGACATTGCCGAGCTCTTCAAGAATAGAGGGGGTTCAAGGACGTTATTTTATTCCGATGTTACCTTTGTTATTTTTAGTATTTGCTCAAAACAAAATAAAAATTTCATTGCAAAATCAAAATAAATATATATTAGTTTTAATATTTGCAATATTTATAATGCTAGTGTATTCAGTTTTTGCATTGCACAATTATTTAAGGTAGAAATTTTTTGAAAAATATGGTATAATTGAGTCAAGAAATGGAGAGAATATTTGTGGACAATTTGCCAAGAATTCATGTTTTAATTACAACTAACGACCAATATATCGAGGGAGAACTTATTTTGCCGGAGAACATGAAATTTAGTAATGCGAATCCGGATAATATGCTGTTTTACATTCTGAATGGTGGTTTTCAGTTTTTAACGCTTAAAAACTGCGAGGTGAAAGATAGGAAAAACTTGGCTTTTCGCCCTGATAGAACTGCACAATTGCACATTAATCTGGACAGTATCATTACAATACAAATTATTGAAGTTTTGCCGGATGATTTTATGTATGATAACGACAGTGACGAAAATTCTGAGGAGTACACTCAAAAACAAAATTTAAATCGCTCTAAATCTAGAATTCAACACTAACAATACTTCATACTTGTTCACTTTTTTTTATGTTTTTGGTAGAATTTATGTAAGTCTATACTGAAAAATAAAAAAAGGAAGATAAGATGATTAAAACCAAACTTAAAGACCACAATTGCGGAGAGCTTAATCTAAACAATTTGAATGAAGAGGTTACTCTTTCTGGTTGGGCTTCTACTATTCGCGACTTAGGTGGTATACTATTTGTGGAATTGAGAGATAGAACAGGATTTTTTCAATTGGTTGCTAACCCTCAAATTAACCCTGAGGTTCACAAAGTTTTTGAAAAACTAAGATCAGAATATGTAATTACCGTAAGAGGAAAAATTACTCGCAGACCGGAAGAAACATACAATGAAAAATATGCTACAGGACAAGTTGAGATGTATCCGACTTCTGTTGAAATTCTTTCAGAGGCAAAAACTTTACCATTTGTTTTAGATGATGAAAATGTTTCGGAAGATGTTCGTTTGAAGTACAGATATTTAGATATAAGACGTGAGAGTATGTTGCATAACTTGACTTTACGTCACAAGATTTGTCAAGCAGCAAGAAATTACTTAAATAATCAAGACTTCTTAGAAGTTGAGACTCCTATCTTGATTAAAACTACACCTGAGGGAGCTAGAGATTATCTTGTCCCATCTCGTGTTCAAGAAGGGAAATTCTATGCATTACCTCAATCTCCTCAAATTTTTAAACAATTGTTAATGGTTGGTGGTATTGAGAGATATTATCAAATTGCAAAATGTTTCAGAGATGAAGACTTGCGTGCAGATAGACAACCTGAATTTACGCAAATTGATATTGAAATGTCGTTTGTTGAACAGCAAGACGTTATCAAGTGTGTTGAAGGTTTGATCGTTGATACATTTAAGGCTGCAGGAGTTGATGTAAAACCTCCATTTATTCAAATGCCTTGGCAAGAAGCTATGGACAGGTTTGGTTCTGATAAACCGGATACTCGTTTCGACTTAGAGTTGTTTGATATTGGTGATATCATATTGCAATCTGAATTCAAAATTGTTAGAGATACTTTGGAAAACGGTGGTATTGTTCGTGGTATCAGAATCCCAGGCGGTGCTAAATTTTCTAGAAAAGATATTGATGATATTACAAAGCTTGCTGTATCATTTGGAGCAAAAGCTCTTGCTAATATTATTTACAATGAAGATGGAACTGCCAAATCACCTGTATTGAAATTTGTTACAGAAGAACAAGCTCAAGCTATTAAAGAACGTGCGGGAGCTCAAGATGGTGATATTATTTTCTTTGTAGCAGATAAACCAAAATTGGTTTATGACATTATGGGTCGATTAAGATTATATTTTGGTAAAAAATTAGACTTAATTGATGAAAGTAAACACAATTTACTTTGGGTTGTAGACTTCCCTATGTTTGAATGGTCAGACGAAGAGGACAGATTTATGGCAATGCACCACCCATTTACATCACCATGTATTGATGATTTAGATAAATTAAAATCAGGGGATTTGGGTAATGTTAAATCAATTGCTTATGATATTGTTTACAACGGAACTGAATTAGGCGGTGGTTCTGTAAGAATTCACTCTTCTGAAGTACAAAGTGCAATTTTTAAAGCACTAGGGTTAACAGAAGATGAAGCTAAAGAAAAATTTGGCTTTATGGTTAACGCTTTGCAGTATGGTACTCCTCCTCACGCAGGCCTTGCAATCGGTTTGGATAGACTGGTTGCATTGCTTTGCAGAACTGACAGTATTAGAGATGTTATTGCATTCCCTAAAAATTCAGGTGCAAAAGATTTAATGAGTGATGCTCCGGGAGAAGCTTCTTTACAGCAGTTGAGAGAACTTCATTTGAAAAGTACTGTTCAACCTCACCATAAAAGTTAATTAAGAGAAGAAATATATTAAAAATCCCTTTAGAAGATATCTAAAGGGATTTTTTTTATTAATCATTATATCCTAATTTGTTTTTTACATTGCCTTTAGCGAGAGATTTTTTGAATTTTTCCATAATGGTTGTAACGAACTCTTTTCTATATGATTCACTACCCTCATCCATCATTAGGCCAACATAGCGGCCATTTACAAAATTTGCACTGCCAGTTGCTTCAATTCCATTTTTTAATTGAGTTGAAACCTTAACGGTATCAATATATTCAAAAGAATCCGGATGAATTTTTTGTGCATTTTTATACATGTAGTTCATTACTCCGCTAAAAGTACTCGGAATATGTGTACCGAAACTTGGTGTCGAATTATATTGGTAGTTTGTTCTGATGTTCATAGTTAAAATTCCTTTTTGAGATATTAACATATGTGATAATTAAATTTTGCTACTTTTTAAATTTTTATTAAGGAATGTTTCTTATTTATTATATAATAAAATTATGGAGATATTTACAGAATTAAACTATAATCCCAATTTGTCGCTTGCTCTAGGCTTTTTTGATGGGGTTCATCTGGGCCATAAAGCAGTTATTGATAAAGCTGTAGAATTTGCAAAAGAAACAGGTAATAAATCTGCTGTGATAACTTTTGCTGAGCATCCATGTTGTTATTTACGGCATATTTCTCCTGAATACATAACAACTCGTAGTGATAGAGAAAAAATTTTTGAAGATCTTGGTGTTGACTATTTGTATGAGCTCAATTTTGAAAATGTTTCAAACTTCTCTGCAGATGAATATTTGAAAAATATTTTAGTTAAGAATTTTAGTCCGATTGCAATTTCAACAGGTTGGAATCATAATTTTGGTTGTAAGAAATCAGGAAATGTAAAGTTCTTACATGAAAATAGTGATAAATTTGGTTATAAGTATTTTGAACTTCCACCACAAAAAATAAATAATGAAATTATAAGTAGTACAATTATTCGAAAATATTTATCTAATGGTGATATAAAAAAAGCAAACGCCATGCTAGGATTTGAATTTACAATTACAGGAAAAATAGTTTGTGGTAATAAAATTGGGCGAACTATTGGTTTTCCGACTGCAAATGTGATTTATCCGATAGATATTGTAAAAGTTCCACATGGAGTTTATTCAGTGGAAACAAACTTTGGTAAGGGGATTGCAAACTATGGTACCCGCCCTACTGTAAATGGTAAAGAAACGCTTTTAGAGGTTAATATAAGAGATTTTAATCAAAATATATATGGGCAAAATTTAACAGTAAAATTTTGCGAAATGATACGCCCCGAAAGAAAATTTTCATCTCTCAATGAGCTTAAAAAACAAATTCAATTAGATTTAAAATCTATTTAATTAAAATTACCAAGGGTAATCGTCTGAAATTTCCCATCCGTCATGTATTATTTTTGCGGCACAACTCATTCCCTGTCCTGTTTTGTTGCAATCACTATTAATTTGTGCTTTGTTTTTATCATAGCCAAATGGGCGGACAACCCCATGTTCATAGTCAATTAGAAACAAAAATACATCTTTCCCGAACATGTTTGGGGCTTTTATTCCATTTATATCAATTAAAACTTTCTGTTGTGAAGCGATTAAAGGGTGTGCCAAGTCGTCTTTATCGTTTCTACTCCAAGTCATTATGTTAACGAAATATAATACTTCATCTTTAGTTATAAAATACACTCTACCATAATCATAACTCGTAAGAATTTGAACACCGTATGAATTCCCATTTCGGTATGAATAAAAAGTATCTCCTAAACTGTTATTATATATTTTAGGAGCATTAAAATAAGGATACCAATAAGTTTCAAAAAAATCTTTTACCTTATTTTTGTCGAGAGTCTCGCCAATACCTAGCTCAGCAGCAGAATTATCCGCTACAGCTCTTTGCATAACTTGTGCAAGAACAGTATAAGCTTTTTTTAATTTTGCAACAGTTTGTTGTTTTTGATATTCGTTAATAATTGTAGGCATTGTAATAGCCGCAACAATTCCGACTATTCCCAAAGTTATTAGAACTTCTGCAAGAGTAAATCCATGATTTTTCAAAATGTTAATAATCCTTCCTATAATTATATTACACTAAATTCTTTGTTTTGTCTTTTAAAATCAATTATTTATGACAATACTGTTACTTATTGTATGTGTAACTGATAGTAACATTAATATAGTATATTTGAATGAACACAAAGATATTGGAAAAATTTGGAAAAACACTGAGACGAAAACGAAGAGAAGCTAATTATTCTCAAGAAGAGTTCGCAGAAAAACTTGGAATTCACAGAACATATATGAGTTTTCTGGAAAGAGGTCAAAGAAATCCAAGTCTTATTATGTTGTTTAAAATATCGCGGGTGTTAAAAATAAAACTTTCTGAATTATTTGAATTTGATGCTTAAAAAAGCTCTCAAAATTTGAGAGCTTTTTTAATTATATTATTTAATTAAGGCTTGAACCTCTTTAAATTTAGGGTTTTTAGCACCTTTTAACCATTCAAACAATGCAATTTCAACACAGGTCGCTTTTACACTATTTGCAACCATAGCTTCAATACCTTGTTTGAATTCATATTTATTACGGCTTGCGCAAGCATCCTTGATGACGTAAACATCAAATCCTTCTTCTATTAGTGCTGCAGCTGTTTGATGTACACAAATGTGGGTTTCAATACCAAAGATTACAATTTGCTTCTTGCCAAATGCCTTAATTTTATCAAGCATGCCCTCTTCTAACAAAGCGTTAAAGTATGTTTTTTCAACAACTTCGCTACCTTCCGGTAGAGCTTCCTGCAATTGAGGAACTGTGTGCCCCAAACCTTTTGGGTACTGTTCTGTTAATAAAACAGGGATATCTAATGCTTTTGCAGCTCTTGTGACTTTTACTGCATTTGACACAATTGTATCTTTTTCTAAAGCTGCAACGAGTTTTTCCTGAATATCAATAATTAATACTAAACTGTTTTCGGCTGATAATGTATTCATTTTTTCTCCTTTATTCTGTTGTATATTTAAAATCTTTTATAAATTCTTCAACGATATTTATCAATTCTTTTTGTGTAACCTTGGGTAAAGATAACTGAATTTCTTTGTTTTCAGGACTATCCAATCCATCATGGTTAATTGTTACAATGATTTTGGCAAATCCAGGATAGATAATTCTCAATGTGCTATCCTGCTTTTTGTTTTTTAAATGAAAAATGCACATATTATCATTTGTTGACTGTTCAATTTCTGTTTCAAATAATTTATTTTCCCAAGTTTTCTGTAACCTGAAAAATACCGGACTAATTACCTTTTCCAACTTTTTATTAAATATTTGTTTGAAAATTTTGTAATTCTGCGGTTTGTTTTCAGTGTCTTCAAGCCATTCATCAAGAGTTGCTTCTTTGGCTTCGGCTAAAACATAATCCGTATTTGTTGCTAAAGCATCGGAAAGAGCCTGTAAAGCATCTTTTTCAAAATCGTTGAACGTTTTATTGGTGATTTCTGAAATTCCTACACGCAATTCATAATTTTCACCATAATTTTCTTTAATCTTGTTGAAAACAACCAGTGCCCCATTTACATCTGTCTTTGGCAAGAATATGTAAAATCTTGTTCCACGTCCTAAAGTTACAATATCATTAACTCTAACAGATTTTGATACTGCACTTGACATTTTTTCTATGGAAAAGGTTGTTTTTGTCTCTTCTGAAGGGGATACAATCATAAAAATTCCTTCTTTATACAAGTTATTATCTATTGCATTTTCAATAACTTGTTGAGAGTGGTTGTAAGAGTATATTCCGGTCAATTCATCTATTACGTGCAGTTGTTCTAATATTTTAGAGTTACGCAGAGTTTTCAATTTTATTGAATTGTGTTTTATATTATTTATAACTCTTATGACTAACTCAAAAGCATCAGCATCAGACATTACAAAATCGTCAATTCCTGAATCATAGCTTGTTAAAATTAACTCTTCATCATATTCTTTTGCAAGTAAAATAATACAAATAGCTTCATTTGATCTTAAATTTTTAATAAGTTCAATTGTTTCTTTTTTTGAACTATTTTCGTGAACTAGGACAATATTAGCTAAAGTTAATTCTAAATTTTGTTCTGCTTCATCGAAATTTGAAGTGGTGATAACATCATCTTTTCTCAAAAATATCAATTTTGATTTTAAGTTTGTTGCAAATTTTTCATCGTCAGAAATTAGCAAAATAGAATTCTTATTTAACATCAACTATACCTGCAAATGTTTTTTTATACACAAGAAACTACCACCGGCGCCAAATAAAATTGCCATTGCAAACATTACCGCAATTACAAAGTTTTGAGCATATAAAGGTGTCGGAACCATAAAGAATTGGTGCATGTGATTTAATCCGTTTTGAACACAATTTAGTGGTAACAACGCAATTACAGCGCCAGAAAATCCGTAAAATGCTCCCTGCATAATCAGTGGGAATCTGATATACCAATTTGAAACACCCATCAATCTCATAATTTCGATTTCTTCTTTTCTAGACTGAATTACAAGTTGAATAGTATTATTTATAATAGTTATTGTCAGCATGCCCATAATTATCACCACAAGAACTGTTATAACGTTAACAATATGATTTAAAGCCTCAATTTTTTTAGCTAAATCCTGTGCATAACTCATGTCTTCAACGGAAGTTAGTTGTTTTATGTTTTTAAATACAGCGTCAATGTTTTCGGGCTTGTCAACCTTAACATGGAGAGTGTCAGGTAACGGATTTTCAATATCAGGCAAATCCATTTCTCGTTTCAAATTAGCCCAAGAACTAGCTTTCGGAACAAGTGCTACACTTTCAACATGTTCAAATTCTTTAATTCTGGTTTTTGCAACATTAGCATCTGCATTATCCTTTAGGTAAACTGAGATTTCAAGTACATTTCCTAATTCATGTGCAAATGAAGAAATTGAAATTGCAGAACGGAAGAAAGAAGCAAAAATAGTTAATATTGCTGCCATTGTTGTAATAATAACAAGATTTACGATACCTGTTCTTGCAATATCGTGAACTGTCTGTTTGGTTAAACGATACAATATTCTTAACTCACATAACCAGTCTTTAGGAATGTGTTTTTTTACTTTTTTCTTTATTTCTGCTTTTGAATTATTCATAAGTACCTGCTTGTATATCTCTTACAACCTCTCCGTTATCAAGAGTGATAACTCTTTTTCTAAAATAATCTACCATCGCATTATCGTGAGTAGATACAATTACTGTAATTCCTCTTTGGTTGATTTGATCCAAAATTTGCATAATTTCCATAGAGTTTTTCGGGTCTAAGTTCCCGGTAGGTTCGTCTGCAATCAATAACGGTGGTCCATTAACGATTGCACGTGCAATTCCTACTCTTTGTTGTTCGCCACCTGATAACTCAGATGGTGTTGCATTTTTTTTGTCGTATAAACCAACGATTTTCAATGCCCCAGAAACTCTTGCATTAATTTCTTTTGAACTGATTCCTAATGTCCTGATAACATAGGCAACGTTATCATAAACACTTTGATTTTGAAGTAGTTTGTAATCCTGAAAGACAATTCCCATACATCTTCTCAAGTTCGGGACTTTATCGTTGGACAGATTTGCAATGTTAATTCCTCCAATAGTAACAGTTCCGCTGGTAGGACGTTCTTCGTTATACAAAAGTTTCATCAGTGTTGATTTTCCTGCTCCAGAGGCACCAACAATAAAAACGAATTCTCCGGACATAATGTCAAGATTAATGTTTTTTAATGCATAATGATCATTTTTATATTTTTTTGTAACTGATCTAAATTGAATCATGATTTCCCTTTATTTTTCACAACATTTATCAATGTAATGTCTAATAGTGTCTTTTAATTTCTTTGCACTTAATCCGTAGCAATCAAGCAATTCTTCTGATTTTCCTGTTTGTCCGAATTTATCTTCTACGCCAATCCTATGAACAGTTGTAGGATATCTTTCTGCCAAAACTTCACAAACAGCACTACCTAAACCTCCAATTATAGAGTGATTTTCTACTGTTATAACTAATTTTGATTTTTTAGCGCATTCGATAATTGTATTGCTATCAATTGGTTTTACAACTGGAACACTTACAATTCCAATAGAGTAACCGTCTTTTGCCAATTCGTTTGCGGCATCAATAACCTCTGCGACAGTTTCTCCGTTAGTAAAAATTGTTACATCAGTACCTGCTTGCAAAACATTGGCTTTGCTAGCATCAAATTTATAGTCTTTATTATATACATCACAAACATTTGAGCGTGGAACTCTTATGTACATTGGTCCCTTATGCTCTGCGGCATATTTTATAATTTGCTTACATTCATTGCAATCTGCCGGAACAAATACTGACATGTTTGGTAACCCCCGCATTAAAGAAATATCTTCCAATGCTTCATGGCTGGCTCCATCTTCTCCAACAGTAACACCTCCATGGGTGCCTACCAATTTAACGTTAAAATTAGGATAACAAATTGAGTTGCGAACTTGATCATAAGCACGCCCCGTAATAAACACCGCAAAACTGGCTGCAAACGGAATTTTCCCGGTAGTTGATAAACCTACCGCAGTTGTGACCATGTCTTGTTCTGCAATTCCACAATCAAAAAATCTTTCAGGAAACTCTTTTGCAAAAAGTTGAGTTTGCGTTGAACATGCCAAATCAGCGTCCAAAACGACAATGTTTGGATTAACTTTTCCCTCTTCAGCTAAAGCTTTACCAAAAGCAGACCTAATTGATTTTTTTTCTTCTCTGTTAATATTCATTTTATACAATCCCGTTCATCTGTGCACTTCAACATTATAGCACAAACAAAAATTAAGTAAATTTTAGCTATTTTCTAAACTTCTTTGTTAAGAATTATTAAAAAAACAGAAAATTTTAGCAATTTTATTCCTTGAGGGATATTTAAACAGTAGAATAAAAATATAGAAGATATTTTATTGAAAGGAAGAAATTAAATGATTCAAGCTCCAAATTTAGTAAATCCTTATTTACAGCAACCCCAAGTGCAACCTTATGCACCTCAGTATGCGCAAGCTATGCCTGCTCCTAACTATAATGCTGTAAAAATTGATGTACACAACCCATCAGTTAGTGCCCCTGGGGTAGGTCAAGTTGGAATGAACGCTCCTCAGTATGCTCAACCAACAATGCCTTTGTACAATTACCCACAAGCGCAGTTGTATGATTATCCGCAAGCTCCGGTTCAACCGTATTACATGCCTCAGCAACCTGTAGCAACAATGCCTGGACAAGTTGTTCCACCTGCTCCACAAGTTGCGGAACCGGCAGTAGCTCAAGCAGCACCGCAGGTAATCCAACAACAAAATATTAATACTCCGGCTCCGGTAGTTACGCATCCAGCTACAGAAGCAGCTAAATCCGCAGAAGCACCAAAGGTTGAGATTGAACAACCGGCTCCGATGGCTCCACAAGTTGACTTGAATTCTTTTATTGCAAAATTGTCAAACCCTGATTATGAAGTTCAGGCAAATGCAATGGAAGAAATTGCAAATATGGTAAAAGATGAACCTCAAAAAGCTACAGAATTGTTAGATGAAAAAGTTGTAAATGCTCTTAATACAATCGTAAATACAGATTCTAGCAAATTAGCTGGTCCTACTGCAGAACAAATTGCAGCTAGAGAAAAACTTATGAAAGGAGAACAACTTTCAGAAGCTGATAAAAAATTAGCAACAACAATCACTCCGATGGAACAAGCTGAAAGAAATAAAAGCTATGCAATGTTCACATCCTCAATTATGCAAAAATTATATGGTGACGAAGTTGCAAAATTAACAGGTTCAACAGTTCCATTGACTGAATTGCCTGGAGCAGTAACAATTGTAGAACAGTTGAAAAACAACCCTAATCCAATGGTAAGAACATCTGCAATTGAAGCTCTAAGCTACATTCAACAACCGGCATACAAACAAGACTTGACAACATTGTTTACAATCGCTAAAAACGACCAAGACAAAAATGTTCAAGAAGCCGCAACAGCAGCTCTAGCAAAACTAGAACAATTGCCGGCAGAACAAACAACAGCTAAAGAAGCTAAAATAGAACCAAAACAACAGGAAGTTGCAGCAAATGCAGGACCTGCAAAAGAAGTAAAGCTTGAACCACAAAAACAACAACCGGCTCAAGCAGCGTAATCAATAATTTCTTTCTTCATATAAACAAAAGACCTCAAATATTAAGTTTGAGGTCTTTTATATTGTTCTATCTTAATAAATAACCTGCTCTTCAAAAAAGAACAGGTTATTTAAGTTTTAACTTAATTTAAAAAATTAGTTTATTTTTCGTCCAAAGCTGCTACACCCGGTAATACTTTACCTTCAATAAATTCAAGGGAAGCGCCACCACCTGTTGATACGTGAGTGAAATCTTCTGCTTTAAAGTATTTTTTAGCTGCAGATACAGAGTCACCACCGCCGATAACTGATACAGCACCGGCTTTAGTAGCATCAACGATTGCTTGCAATACAGCTTTTGTTCCTTCTGCGAATTTAGGGTTTTCAAATGCGCCTACAGGTCCGTTCATCAAAATTGTTTTTGAATTTTTGATAACATCCGCAAAAGCTTTTTGGCTATCAGGACCAGCATCTACCCCCTCAAATCCGTCAGGGATTTCGTTGATAGAAACAACTTTGTTTGTACCGTTTCCGGAAAAATCATCAGCAGCCAAAACATCTGTTGCCATAACGATTTTAACACCCTTGTCAGCAGCTTTCTTTTCGATAGCTTTTGCAACGTCCATTTGGTCGTCTTCGCAAATTGAGTTACCGATTTTACCGCCATTAGCTTTTACGAATGTATAAGCCATGCCGCCACCAATAATTAAGTTATCAACTTTGTCAATTAAATTTTCTAAAACTCCGATTTTAGAAGAAACTTTAGCACCACCAACTACAGCAGTAAATGGACGAGTAGGGTTATCAAGAGCTTGAGACAAGCATCTGATTTCTTTTTCCATCAATAAGCCTGCAACTGCCGGCTTCAAGATATGAGCAACTTTAGCAGTTGAAGTATGTTTTCTGTGAGCAGCACCGAAAGCATCATTTACATAAAAATCGCCAAGTTTAGCAAGTTCTTCTGCAAATGTCATGTCATCATCTTTAGCTTCTTCAGCTTTATAGAAACGAATGTTTTCCAATAGTGCAACCTGACCGTCTTTTAGAGCTTCTAATTCTTTGTCAGCACCTTCACCAACAGGTGATTTAACGAATAATACATCTTCGCCCAACACTTTAGACATATATTTCGCAACAGGTTCTAATGAAAATTCAGTTTTCCATTCTCCTTTTGGTCTTCCTAAGTGTGCCATAAGTATGATTTTAGCGCCTTTTTCTTTCAAAGCTTTGATTGTAGGAACAATAGCTTGAATTCTTGTGTCATCTGTTACATTGTGATTTTCATCAAGAGGAACGTTTACGTCAACTCTAACTAGAGCACGTTTTCCTTTAACGTCACCTAAATCATTGATTGATTTTTTCATATTTTCTCTCCTTTATGGATTTGCTAATCCATCTACATTATATTTGCAAAACTATCATACAAAAAACATGAAATTAATCCAAGTCAGAACTAAAATTTATCTTTGAAAGATATTTATCATAAAAGGACTTGAACCTTTTTCGTGAGTATCTCGCCAATCTTGTCTTGTAATCTGTTGTTGTTGAACTCCTTTTTTGTATTGTTCATTGTAAAATGTTTGACGATGTTTTAATGTTGCGTAACAAGCTCCTTGGTCGATTGAATATTGAATATCACACATATATAGTGATTTTAAAAATTCGGCACGTCTGTTTGCCCAATAATTGTATATTTCTTGAGTAGCTTTAGTTCCTTCCGGCCAAAACCACTTGATCTCTTTGTATTGAGCGTTTTCTAATCCGGCAGGACAAAAATCTTCCCAGTGTAACGAAACAAATTCTGAGCTACTTGTAATTGTTCCGGGTAACAATAATAAAAATGTAATAATGTATGTAAATCCTTTTTTTAAAATCATGAATTCTCAATTCCTATAATCAATATAATAGAATAAAAATTTTTAATCAATTTTTTGTAAAGTTGATAAATAAAAATTTGACATAAAGTTGAAAAGTTAAAAAAAATATGTTAAACTGGGTTTGTACATAAAAAATGGAGGAATTTATATGCAAGAAGAGATGAAAAGAGCCGTCGGGGGGGGGGCAATCACGAACGCGAATTAGGATCTCCTTTAGTCGGAATTGACTCTCATGTTGCTCATTTGAGTGATTTATCTTCTCTCCAAGGGAGAGAGTTAGAGAGAGGGTTTAATTCAAATACAAGTATTGGTAAAAAGAACCAAAACAACTCAAGCAAAACGAACTTATTCACTCATTTACCTATTCACATATTCACTTCAAAAAAAGCTGCATTTACTTTGGCAGAAGGTGCTACGCACGTAGCCCACTGTAAAGACTCACGCAAAGTAGCATTTACTTTGGCAGAAGTTCTTATCACCCTAGGCATCATCGGAGTTGTTGCAGCAATTACAATGCCTGTACTTATTAGTAATGTTCAAGCACGTGTGAAAGCAAAACGTATCGAAAATATTAAGCAAAAATTAAGTAAAGTAACAGATAAAATGGCTGTACAAAGTGGTTTGATTGGCTACGGAGATACAATGTCTTTTGTACAAGAAATGTCGAAACACATGAAATTAGCTAAAATCTGTGATAACAACCACATTTCTGATTGTTGGCCGACAGAAGAAGTAACCCTTAACGATGAAGGAAAAACTTGGGAAATATCTAAAACCAAAAACGCTAAAACACTAAAAATCGATAAGGACAAACAAAACAGCTGGGCAGATACCGTAGGTATTGTCACAGCAGACGGTGTACCAATGATTTTGAGCTACAAAAAAGATTGCGATTTTAACGTAGATGAATCAGGATTGAAATTTGATGAAGGTTCTGCTATGTCAAACACCATGAGTTGTTTATCCGGTGTCTTTGACTGGAACGGTGGTAAAAATCCGAATAAACTTGCTAAAATAACAGAAAATACTAAAGGAGACATTTTGCCTTTCGGTGATGCACAAGGATTAGGAACAGAATGTACTATACAACTAGGCAACAAGTGTTTTACAGCCCCAAAACCGGTAGAAAAACCGTTAACATATGCCGAATGCGAATCAAGAAAAGGTGAATTAAAGATAAATGGTTGTAACTATGAAAGAGACTACTGGGCAGGTGCCGCTGCAATGTGTGGTGGTACAGACAAAATGATAACAATGGCAGAACTCGGACAATTAGCAGGCTTGTTATACAAAGAACATCCAAGCGTAGGTGCTTATCAAAATAAATCAAATATAACTTTAGACACCTCCGTAGCCACAGCCATGGGCTTTTCAGGCACGTCTTTCTCCGTTTGGTCGGGAGAGGAGTACAGTAGCTACAACGCGTACCACCGCTACTTCTACTCGTCGTACACGCGCATGGACTACGACAACCGCTGCGGCAGCCGCAGTCAGGTGGTTTGCTCAGGTGATTAACTTAATTATTTAATAATTTAATCATTTACGCAAAATTTATTTGAAAGATTTCCTTTCTCCTAGAGAGAGGAAATCTTTACTGTAACTGTCATTGCGAAGCGAAAAGTTTTAAGGGAATTATTAAGGTTTTTGAAAATACGCTGTGGCAATCCCATTAAATTTAATTTGATGAGATTACTACGTCGCTGTTTCTCCTTTCCAGCTTTACAATTTTCATAATAACTCTACACCAAAATCTGAAGTATGAACAAATATTGTCACAAAGGGCTACGTGCGTAGCACCTCCTCGTAATGACATGTACAAAATTAAAAAACGCCACGATAGCGAAATGAACAATAACTTGTTAGTGAAACAAATAGCAAAAAACAGTCATTGTTTCATAAGTAT
>CAKUUY010000016.1 GCA_934693235.1 uncultured Candidatus Melainabacteria bacterium
TTGTAAGCTTGTTATGTCCAGACACTTATTCGGGGTTGCGACAAGATTTTTTCTTTAGCGGTTTGGTTTAAAATGTAACAAGCTTATCCTCTAATAAATACTATGTACAAATTTTTTTCATAAACAGACTCTATGTTTACACCTGCTTGGCCCCCCGAGCAGGTTTTTATTATGTAAAATTTTTGTTTTTTTATGATATTATTTGTTCAGGTAAAAATTAAAGGAGAATATTATGTTAAAAGAAGTTAGAGCAAGTCATGTTTTGGTTAAAACGGAAGAAGAAGCCAAAAAACTTCGTGAAGATATTAATGCAGGTAAAATCGCATTTGAAGAAGCAGCAAGACAACTTTCTCTTTGTCCGTCAGGCCATGAGGGTGGCGATTTAGGTTTCTTTAAACGTGGGGTTATGGTTAAGCCTTTTGAAGATGCCGCTTTTGCTTTGAATAAAGTTGGTGAGGTTTCAGAACCTGTTGAAACACAATTTGGATGGCATTTAATTCAACTTACAGGCATGATTGATGAATAGTGCAGTTCAAAAAATTAGAGGATTTATGAATGAGCAGGGGGTTAACTTCCTGCTCGTAAATTCTACAAATAGATATTTGGAAGAATATACTCCACTGGAAGAAAATTCAAGATATGCTCTAACTGGGTTTTCTGGGTCTACCGGAGATGTTTTAGTTGCTCCTGACAAAATATTTTTGTTTGTAGATGGTAGATATCACATACAGGCAGATTTGGAAGTTAATCATGATATTGTTACGGTAGTTAAGCTTCAAACAGGACAAACTTTTCTGGATGAATTGATAAAAAAAATACCCCAAAATGAGATACTAGGAGTGTTTTCAAAGAAGAATTCTCAAAAACGAGTTGAATATTTAGAAGAAAAAGGTGTAAGACTTCAATATCTGAATTTTGATCCTTTAGAAAAAGATATAAGCTATGACAGTTCAAATATAGTAAAAGTTGATGGTGTTTCTGTAGAGGAAAAAATTAAATTTATTGATGTTGATGGAGCTGTTTTAATAACAAATCTTGAAGAGGTTTCTTATTTATTTAATTTGAGAGATTTCTCGAAAAATTATTCATCGAAAATTAGAGGGAAAGCGGTTATTCTCAATGGAAGAGCGCGCCTGTTAGATGAAATAGATGATTTTGTTGAAAGTTATGCTGGAAATATATATGTTGACAAATCCAGTATAAATGCATATGATTTTCGATTAATTGGTGACAAATTGAAGGTTTTGGAAGATAGTCCGATAAAGTTAATGAAATCCGTAAAAACAAATGATGAAATTTCTCATTATATTAATGCGTTCGAGCGCACAGATAAGGCTGTAAAGTCAATTCGTGATTATATTGAAGATAATGATAATCTTTCAGAATACGATATTGCTGAACAATTGGAAAAAGAATTTAAAAGATTTGGAGCAAAGAGCTTGAGTTTTAAATCAATTGTTGCGAAGGATAAAAATTCGGCGTTAGCTCATTACTCAAAGTGTTCAAAGGATGAAATTTTGAGAGACGGAAGTCTTGTTCTAATTGATTGTGGCGCGTATTATGAGCAAGGTTTGGCTACTGATATTACAAGAGTTTTTGTAAAGGGTAAACCGTCAGAGCTTCAAAGAAAAGTTTACACAACTGTTTTGAAGATGTTTTTGAATGCATATAATTATGTTTCTCACGATGGAAAATATTTCGGTTACAACATTGATGAATTGGCTCGAAGAGTGTATTCAGAGAACAAAATTGATGGTTTTGTGTTTAATCATGGTCTCGGGCATGGAATCGGAGTAAGTGTACACGAGTATCCTCCAAATTTAAGTAAGAATGAAATAGCAAAAGTAGGAATTAAAGACAATATGTGCTTTACTATTGAACCCGGCTTGTATAATGAAAAGTATTTTGGGGTAAGATTGGAAAATTCCTGTTATATGAAAAATGGAAAAATTACATCTTTTGTCCATATGAATTATGAGAAAAAATTGATAAATTTTTCTATGTTAACAGAACAAGAAAAAGCTTGGCTGAAAGATTTTGAGGTGCTTTAGGTGCAAGAAATTACTAGTGTAAATAATGATTTAGTGAAAGAAACTGTTAAATTACAACAGAAAAAATACCGAGACAAAGAAAATAAATTTTTGCTTGAGGGACGAAAATGCGTTGAAGAAGCTTTTAATGCCGGTTTGGAAATTGAAACTATTTTTGTCTTGAAAGAAAAAGCTGACAATTATGATTTCTCCAGTGATAAACTGATTTTGGCATCAGTTGCTGTATTGAAAAAAATTTCGACAACAGACTCAGCTCCGGAAATTGTTGCAGTTGCAAAGAAAAAAGATTATTCAATTTTGGATTTGAAAAATGCTAAAAAGGTTGTATTATTAGAAAATGTAAAAGATTTAGGTAACTTAGGAACAATTTTGAGGACGTCTGTTGCGTTCGGAGCTGACGCGGTTGTGCTTTACGGAAAAGAATGTGCAGACTTGTATAATCCAAAATGTGTACGCTCAACTGTTGGAAATTTATGGAAAATTCCGGTTGTTTATGTTTCTGATTTTAAAGAATTAGAAAGAACTTTTGAAAATTATGATATAGTTGCGACACTGCCGAGAGCAACACTCTTTTTGAAAAATTGTAAGATAGATGAAAAAGTTGTTGTTATGTTTGGGTCAGAAGCAGACGGACTTTCGGATGAATTAGTAAATTTTTCGACCAAGAGTGTAAAAATAGAAATGTCTCCTGTTGTGGAGTCTTTAAATTTGTCAGTTTCTTGCGCAGTTGTTTTATATGAATTATTTTTATAGTAAAATATTTATATGGATATTTTGGAAGTAAAAAATCTTTGGAGTGATATAAAAGCCGAATTAAAAAAAAGTTTACCGGCACCGGCTTTTCAGATGTGGTTAGAGGCTTTAGAGCCTGCCGATTGTGACGGGAATGTGTTTTTTTTATGCTCTGTTCATGCTCTTGCCCCTCAAGTTATAAAAGCAAATTATGACACACAAATGCTTGATGCATTAAAAAAAATTTTTGGAAAAGATGTAAGTTATCAAATTACGTTTGATTCAGAGCTTGCGGACAAGTATCAAAAAGAAAAGAAAAGAGAACTTCAAAAGGCAAAACGTGCACTTCCGGAAACAGAAGAAAATAAGATTATTGATAATCTTGCCCAGATGCAATCTTCTGCGAATCTTAATTTGAAATATAAATTTGCTAATTTTGTTGTGGGGGAGAATAGCCGTTTTGCACACGCTGCAGCTTTTGCTGTCGCTCAAAATCCTGCAAAAAAATACAATCCGTTATTTATTTATGGAGCTTCCGGTTTAGGGAAAACACACCTTATGCAAGCAATTGGTCACTACGTAATTTTTAATAAACCAAAATTAAAAGTAAAATATATTAAAACGGAAGAGTATGTAAATGAATTAATCAAAAATATTCAATGTGGTGGTAATGATAGAAATTCCAGAATGGATAAGTTTCGTCAAAAGTACAGAAATGTTGATGTTTTGTTAATTGACGATATTCAGTTTTTGGAAAGTAAAACGTATACGATGGAAGAAATTTTTCATACGTTTGATAGTTTGCATAACAAAAATAAGCAAATTGTAATAACTTCAGATAGGTTACCGAAAGATATTCCGACTCTTCCGGATAGATTGAGGACTCGTTTTGAAATGGGATTGATGGTTGATATTACACCACCAGATTTTGAAACACGAGTTGCTATTCTTGCTAATTTAGCGGAGCAAGCAGGGATGAAAGCTGGTTTTGATGTTTTCGAATATATTGCGAAAAACTTTGTAAATAATGTTCGAGAGTTAGAGGGGGCGTTTAACAAGGTTAGTGCTTATGCAGATATAGAAAAGACTGATATTACGCTTGAGTTTGCGAAAAAAGTATTGAATTGTGAGCAAATCAGGGATGAATTGACAATTGAAAAAGTTGCAAGAGCAGTAGGTGATTATTATGGTGTTTCAATGAAAGATTTTTTGAGTTCTGCAAGAAATCAAAGAGTTTCTTCAGCTCGTCATGTTGCAGTTTATATGGCAAGGGAATTAACAGAAAAAAGTTTCGAAAGTATAGCAGAATTTTTCAAGAAAAAACATACGACAATGCTCTACTCTTATGAAAAAATTAAAGAAGAATTGCGAACTAACAAAGAACTGGAAAACTCTGTGTATGATATAAGACGTAGTATTGAGGGTTAAATATTTATGTATGATTATATAAAAGGTGTTTTAGCGAACAAAACAAATTCTACGAAAGGAACTTATATTACGATAGAAACAGCTGGTATAGGCTACCTTTTGGAGGTTACAACCCGAGATTTTAAAGAAATTTTGGATGGAGATGTTAAGATTTATACTGTTCTTTTGCATAGAGAAGACAAAATGAGTCTTTGTGGCTTTTTACATAAGGAAGATAGGGATATATTTAATATTTTGACGTCTGTTTCTGGTGTCGGGTCCAAAATGGCTTTGACTTTGTTAGATGAGTTTGAATCGTCTGAATTAATTGGTTTTGTTATAGAGGGTAATTATAAAGAAATTACAAGAGCTAAAGGTGTTGGTCCAAAACTTGCACAAAAAATTATTCTTGAGTTGAAAGATAAGTTGATGAATTATCAAACAAAGGAACCAATTAAAATTTCGTCAATTACTCCTCAAAAAGTTGATAATCAGGCAGTTGAAGATGCTCAAATGGTTCTTGTTTCATTGGGCTATGAAAGAAAAGAAATTCAAAATGCAATTACAAAAGCTCTTGCAATGCTTAACGATAAAGCCTCCGCAGAAGAAATCCTTAAGGAAGCTTTGAAAGTTTTGTCAATTTAGTTATTATAATCTAATTGGATAATCGTTACGAATTTCCCAACCGTCAAACTCTATTAATCTTGTACAATAACCTTTTTTTCCTGTTTTGCATTCGTTTTTTATTCTATCTCTATTGTTACTCATACCATATGAAGGAGCTTTTCCTGTCATATAAAAAGAAAATGATGTTTTGCCGTCAGAAATTTGTTCACCTGTCACTAAATTAGCTCTATCAGCTAATTTAATACAATCTTTATAATATGGACAGAATGTTAAATATGTTCTACTTGAAGTTTCAGCTTGTCCAGCCCGACGATAAAAATAAAAACCTGAGCCGTTTTTCAAACTTGCGACTATTCCGTATTTTGATTTTTGAATTTCTGTTGTCTGTATATAATTACCAAAATTTTCTTTATAAAATTGTAGGGTAGAATCAGTATCTCCTGCAACTAATGTTCCCCAATAGTTTTCGTCGCCGTTTTGATTGTTTACGCTAATGTAAGCTTGTTGCCAAACAGATGAAAAATGTTTCAATCTTATCGCAATAATTTTTTTTCTGTGGTTTGCCATTAATGTTGGAATAGTTAAGGCTGTAACAACACCGATTATGCCGAGAGTGATTAATACCTCAGCCAATGTAAATGCTGTTTTAATATATTTTTTATATCTCATAAAATCCTCTATGGTTTAATTATGATTAAACCAAATTTAAATCAATTATAAATTATGTTGATAATTTTGTCAACATAATTAGCACTGATATAATAATCTTATGTATATAAAAAAGCTTATAAAAATAGGAAGAAGTTATTATGCTCTGATGCCATCAGTGCTTTTACAATTGCTGAGCATAAATCCTGATAATGATGAAATGAAAATTACTCTCGAAGGAGATAAGATAATTTTAGAAAAATTAAAAAAATAGCAGCATATCGCTGCTATTTTTTGTTGTTTAATTAAATATTTTTAATTACAATATCAACGCAATAAATGCTGCCGCAACCATTGCGGGACCGTATGGTAAATATGTTCTGTTTTCAGGTTTTTCTCTTAAGCCCTTAAAAATTTGTATGCAAGAGATAATCCCTAATGCCGCTAAAATTAATGCACCAATTGAGTATAGAATAATATTTTCTACTGTAATTACTCTAAAGTGTTGCAATGAGTAGAATATGATTGCATAAACACAAAACAAAACAAATGAAATTAGCGTTTTGAAATCTTTGTTTTGAACTAGTCCTTTTACAAATATCGGTAAAAATAAAATTACTTGAATTAAAACAGATAAAGCTAAAACCACTAGCAAAGTTCTCCAGCCAAACATTGCGCCCAAACCGGCGGCGATAAAAGTATCTCCTTCGCCGAAGGCTCTTGTTCCGGCTACTAAGTATCCGGCTCTCGCGCAAACTTCAAGAATTAATGCTCCTTCAATTGCTCCTAAAATCGACATTGATAGGGGATTGTTTAAAAGAATGTATTTTGAAAATTCTAAAGGTGTGCCTGCAACATGGATTTGATAAATAGCTGTTGCTGTTACAACAAGTGCATACAAAAGCCCAAAACCTAAAAGAGTGTACGTATGAATATCGTAAACAACTTTTTCTTTGATGTCAGTTCCGGCAATAACAATTAATATAGCCGCAAAAATCCAAGCGAATAAAGTGTCAAGACTCAAACCGAACTTCATAAACAAAATTGTATAGATTATACCTGTTATAAGTTCTATTATTGGGTATTGGATGCTTATATGTTCTTTACAAAAAGCACATTTGCCTCGCAAGAAAATGTATGAAAAAACAGGGATATTGTGCCACCATTTTAGAGGTGTTTGGCATTTGGGACACTTAGATGCTGGAAAAACAATTGATTCTTCGGATAAAGTTCTTAAAATTACTACGTTCAAAAAACTACCTATACATAATCCGGTAACAAATACCAGTGCAAGTATTGTAATAAGTGCGCCCATTATTGATATCTCCTTAATTTTCGTCTTTAGATTTTATTATTTCGTACATTTTATTTAATGCTTTTTTTAGTCTTCGAGAAACTTGCATTTGTGAAATATGAATTTTTTCCGAAATTTCTCGTTGATTTAAATCCTGATAATAACTCATTTCTATAATTTGTTGCAAGTCTTGAGGTAATTTTTTTATAGCTTCTGCAAGCATAATCTTGTTTTCGTACGAATTCATGAATTCTTGATAATCGCCTGCTGGAATTTTATCAATTAGAGTCAAGTCATCATCATCTACTGAAGAAGTTGCTTGGTCAAGAGATAATGTGCTTTTACACAAATCTATAGCCATTACATCATGAACTTTTTTGGCAGAAATACCTACAATATCTGCAATTTGATTTTCTGTAGGTTCTTCAATTCCTTTTTCTTTCAAATGTTTTACGGCAGAACTTATTTTAAAAACTAGCTCTTGTAGTTCTCTTGGAGCTTTTATGATAGAAGCTTTGTCTCTTAAATAATGTTTGATTTCTCCACGAATGAAATATGATGCGTAAGTTTTAAATCTTGTATTTTTTTCTGGGTTAAAAAATTCAATAGCTTTGATTAAACCAATTGAGCCTACTTGAATGAGGTCTTCATTTGGAATTCCGGATTGCACCGCAATATTACCGGCAATCTTTTTTACAAGTTGCATGCCAGTTTCCACGATGCTCAAGTGAAGCATACGCTTTTTCTTCTCGTCTTTACAACTAATGTACGTAAGAAGTAATTCATCCAAATCTTCGTTTGTTTTATTTTTACTCTCTACCAAATTCTTCTCCATTATAGTTTATATTATATCATAACTTTTTTATTTTAAATCATTAAATATATGTAAATAATACTTTTGCATGAGAAATTTTTGTGTTAAGCTAATAAAATAAATGGAGTGGAAAAATGATTACAATAAAAGATGTAGAACACGTTGCAAAACTTGCAAGACTAGAATTAACAGAAGAAGAAAAAGAACTTTATACTAAACAATTGGGTGATGTATTAAAATACGTTGATCAAATGAATGAAGTTGATACATCAAACGTTAAACCTATGACTCAAGTTATAGATTTCTGTAACGTAATGAGAGAAGACAAAGTTGTTCAAGAAATCAGTAAAGAAGCTTTGATGTCAAATGCTCCTGAAGTCGAAGGTGATTTCTTTAAAGTTCCTAAGATTAATTAATGTGTAACTTAATGTTCATCTCTGAGGGTGGACAGAAACCTTTGTTTTGAGGTGGGGTAGTATGTTGCAGAGCCTCACTATGGCGATGTATATTTTATTGAGGTTAACATGACAAAATATATTTTTATAACTGGTGGTGTAGTAAGTTCTTTGGGAAAAGGGATTGTTGCGGCATCTTTGGGTAGATTGCTAAGAGCAAGAGGGTTTTCTGTAATAAATCAGAAATTTGATCCATACATAAATGTTGACCCTGGAACAATGAGTCCGTTTCAGCATGGAGAGGTTTTCGTAACGGATGACGGAGCAGAAACAGATCTTGATTTAGGGCACTACGAAAGATTTACCGATACTTCTTTAGGAAAGTTTAACAATGTAACATCAGGAAGTGTTTATCAAACTGTTATAGAAAAAGAACGTCGTGGGGATTACCTTGGAGCTACTGTTCAAGTTATTCCGCATATTACTAATGAGATTAAATCAAGGATTTTAGGCGCAACAAAACAATTTAACCCAGATTTTCAACTGATAGAAATAGGTGGAACAATTGGTGATATTGAGAGCTTGCCGTTTATTGAAGCTATAAGACAGTTTAAAACTGAAATCGGTATTGGAAATGCAATTTCAATTCATACAACTTTACTGCCATATTTATCAACTTCAGGAGAATTAAAAACTAAACCGTCTCAACATAGTGTTCAGGTTTTGAGAAGTTATGGTATTCAACCTGAAATTTTGGTGTGCCGTACTGCAAAACCTATTCCGAAAACAGAAAAAGAAAAACTTGCTTTGTTCTGTTCTGTGCCGAAAGAAGCTGTTATTGAATGTCGCGATATGAAAAGTATTTATGAAGTACCGCTTGCTTTGGAAGACCAAGATATGGCACATGTTGTTCTTAATATGCTTCGTGTTGAAGATAGAGAGGCTGATTTAATTAACTGGAAAAAGTTGGTTGAAAATATCAAAAATCCAAAAGGTGTTGTAAAAGTTGCTATTGCCGGTAAATATACAAAGCTTTCAGATGCTTATATTTCAGTTGTAGAATCTTTGAAACATGCAGGTTACGCAGATGATGTTAAAGTTGAAATTAAATGGATTAACTCAGAAGAATGTGTTGATATGAAAAAATGCAAAGAACTTCTTTCTGATGTTCAAGCCGTTGTTGTTCCTGGAGGTTTTGGGGTTCGAGGGATTGAAGGGAAGTTGAACGTAATTCGCTATGCAAGAGAAAACAATCTACCGTTCTTGGGACTTTGTTTAGGTATGCAGTGTGCGGTTATAGAGTATGCTCGCAATGTTGTTGGAATTAAAGATGCTAATTCAAAAGAATTTGACGAAAATACTCAAAATCCTGTAATTGACTTGATGTTAGAACAAAAAAATGTTCATGGTTACGGTGGAACAATGAGGTTAGGGGCTTACGATTGTGTTTTGAAACAAGGTTCAAAAGCAGAGTTAGCTTATGGTGAAACTCTCATTTCAGAACGTCACAGACATAGATATGAAGTTAATAACGAATATATTAAAAGAATTGCAGAAAAAGGGTTGGTGTTCTCCGGAATGTCCCCAGATGGGATGTTGGCAGAAGTTGTTGAGTTACCTCAATTGGACTGGTTTGTGGCGTGTCAGTTTCATCCGGAATTCAAGTCTCGTCCTGAAAGACCGCATCCGCTATTTAAAGGTTTGATAGACGCAGTTATTAAAAAATCTAATTAAAGTATAGTTTGTACAAAACAAAAGCAAGAGTTTTTGACTCTTGCTTTTTATTTTGTCTAGTTTATTGGTTAAATTCTTTAAATAATTCTGTCAAAAGTTCGTGGCCTTTTAAAATTGTCTTATATTCCAAGTATTCATTTTTTGAATGCATGTTGCAAACGGTTGCCAATCCTAAAAGATATGGCACAAATTTTTCATTATTAGCATTTGTCTTGTTTGCATAGATGTGAGTTTCTGCACCGGCATGGAATGAGGTAATATCAGGTTTTACACCGACTTTGTTTGCCACTTTTTCAAAAATAGTCGGAATATAATCATCATCAACTTTTTCAAAAGGAGGAAGATGTTCTTCAAATTCAATTGTTGCTTTTGCAAGTTCTTTGTTTTTGATATTGAATTCATCAACCGTCAATGTCATTTTACTTTTTAGTTCTTCTTCTTTCTTGCGGCTAGAACTTCTGATTGAATAGTTTGTTTGAGCATCAGTGTTAATAATATTTGTAACATCAATGTTTCCTGCATAAATACCTCCGATGTTACAAGAAGTTATGACTTGTCCGTCTTCTTCATAGAAAACACCTTGAGGTAAAGCAGAAATCAAATCAGCAATTAATTTTGCAGCATTTGCTCGTTTTTTATCTCCGATATCGATTCCAGAATGTCCGCCTTTAAAGCTGTGAACTTTGATTTTTGCAAGAGTATAGCTAGCACCTGCAACTTCGCACTGCCCAAGGGTGTCGCTATCTAAAACTAGAACATATTTTGATTTAAAACTTTTAAGGTTTGCATTTCGAATTCCGGAAAGTCCGTTTTCTTCGTCTCGTGTGAACATAACTTCTAAACCGCCATGTTGTAAATCACTGGTTGCAAGTTCTTTTGCGAAAAGTAGAGCGTTTGCAACTCCGGCTTTGTCGTCTCCGCCAAGAGTTCTACCTTCTGCATGAATATTCCCATCTTCGTCAAGATAAGTTTTGATGGGGCTGTCATCCCCGATTACATCCATATGGGCAGATAGCATAAGTGGTACTTTGTTGGTGTTTGTTGCGGGTATATTTATAACAACGTTTCCAAAATTATCGAGTTTGCAGTTTATTTTATTTTTATCGCAATAATTTTTAATCCATTGTGCAACTTTTTCTTCGTGCATAGACGGAGATGGTACTTCTGCCAAATTGCAAAATAGATCAATTAATTCGTGTTCTTTTCTTATTTTTTCAATAGTCATATAAAACCCTCTCTACTGTGTGCTGTTGCGTTTATCAAGCGCAAACATGAATTCTAACAACTTTATTGTAGCATTTTTTTTAACTTTTGCAAGACGAAAAAACTTGTAGATTTGTAAAAAGCTTAACAAAGAAGGCTTTCATCCCTCGCCCCAACGGGGAGAGGGTAGCAGTTCTTTATGAACATAAGTGAGTATAAGAAATGTGGGTGAGGGGTTAAAAATTATTATATCATGTCCTGCGCGGACGGCGGGAACTTTTTGTGTAAAAAATCACAATTTATGTTGGCGGGGACCCCGCCCTACGAACTGAAACTGTCATTACGAGGAGCGGAAAAGTTTGATGAAAATTGTAAAGATGGAAAGGAGAAACAGCGACGTAGTAATCTCATCAAATTAAATTTAATGGGATTGCGACAGCGTATTTTCAAAAACCTTGATAATTCCCTTAAAACTTTTCGCTTCGCAATGACAGTTACAGTAAACTTTTCCTCTCTCTAGGAGAAAGGAAATCTTTCAAATAAATTTTGCGTAAATGATTGAATTATTAAATGATTAAATCAATCACCTAAGCACACAGCCTGAGAGTCGAAGTTGCCGCGGCCGTTGTAGTACCATAACGTGCTCGACGAGTCGAAGTAGCGGTAGAGCGCGTCGACGCTATCGCCCTCCTCTCCCGACCAAACGTCGAAATCAGAACCGGTAAAGCCCATTGAAGAGGATTTTGAGGTGTCTAAGGTTAGATCTTCTGTCCAATCTGATGAGTTTATACTTGATGTATTATATAAAACCTTTGCTAATTCTGTTAAATCAGCTTGTGTTGGCATTTTACTTACTCCGCCACATTGTTTTACAGCACCTGCCCAGTAATCTTCGCCGTCACACTCTTGACAACATTCTTTTATCCCTAGCTTATCCTTTTCTGACTCACATTCTGCCTTTGTTAACGGTGTTGGTGTGAATGCTGCTGTAAAACATTTGCCACCAGCTTCTATAGTACATTCTGTTCCTAAACCTGTAGCTTTACCAATTGTAAGAATATCTTCACCTAACTTATTCGGATTTTTACCACCATTCCAGTCAAAGACTCCGGACAAACATCCCATTGAATTAGACAAAGCAGAACCTTTACTATAAACAAGCCCCGTTTTATCAACATCAAAATCACAAGTTTTGTCATAACTCAAAATCATTGCGGTTCCGTCCGCAGTTACAATCCCCACAGTATCTGCGTAATTTGGTTGAAAATCTTTCGGAATTTTTAATGTTTTAGCATTCTTGGTTTTAGATATTTCCCAAGTTTTTCCTTCATCGTTAAGGGTTACTTCTTCTGTTGGCCAACAATCGGAAATATGGTTGTTATCACAGATCTTAGCTAGTTTCATGTGCTTTGACATTTCTTGTACAAAAGACATAGTATCGCCGTAGCCTATCAAACCGCTTTGTACAGCCATTTTATCTGTTACTTTACTTAGTTTTTGTTTGATATTTTCAACACGTTTTTGTTTAACTCTGTCTTGAACATTACTTAGTAAAACAGGCATTGTTAATGCAGCAACAACACCGATGATGCCTAGGGTGATTAAAACTTCGGCCAATGTAAAGGCGGCTTTGCGTTTTACCCCTCTCTCTAACTCTCTCCCTTGGAGAGAAGATAAATCACTCAAATGAGCAACATGAGAGTCAATTCCGACTAAAGGAGATCCTAATTCGCGTTCGTGATTGCCCCCCCCCCGACGGCTCTTTTCATCTCTTCTTGCATATAAATTCCTCCATTTTTTATGTACAAACCCAGTTTAACATATATTGAAGACTTTTTCAAGATTTAATTTTACAAAACATATAGTTGTGTTATACTAATTTCATACACATAAAAAGAGAGTAGGATTTTAATGACAATTAGTATTTTGAATACTGGATATGAAGCACTTTCAACCGGGATTTTGGCTGCGTTTTTTGCACAAGTAATAAAGTTTTTTATTTTCACAATAAAATCAAGAAAAGTTAATTTTAAAATTTTTACAACAACCGGCGGAATGCCAAGCTCCCACTCTGCAGGAGTTATGGGGCTTGCTACATCAGTCGGATTAATTGAGGGCTTTGATTCTGTCTTTTTTGCAATGTCTATAGGATTTGCGCTAATCACAATGTATGATGCCGCAGGTGTAAGACGTGCTGCAGGCAAAACAGCAGCTTGTTTAAACAGAATGATGGATGATTTTTACAAACATGACGTTCAAGCAATCGGCGGAAAATTAAAAGAACTTCTCGGACATACTCCATTTGAAGTTATTATGGGAGCTCTTTTCGGAATTGCATTCGCTTACTTCATGCATTTTTATATTTTAGTATAAATTTTTGTAAATATATTGCCTTTTTACATTATTCATGTAATAATTTTACTATAAGGGCTTATAGATTAATTCTATATCCGGAAGTTTGTACCCTTAGGGAAAAGAAAGAGATACTCATTAATGAGTGCCAAACAACAGGAATTTAACTACAAATTTATAAAAGACAATGCAAGTGCCGGTAGTTGGCGCAGAGGTTATGAATATCACCTTAAAGATATGGTGTTTGATTCTTATCCGGAAAAAAACTTTTACATGGCTAAAGTAAAAGGAAATTTTCAGGATCATTATAACACTGACCTTATTTTTAAGAAAAACAAAGTTGAAGCAAGATGCAATTGCCCGCTCAAAGAAGAGTGGTGTAAACACGCTGTTGCAGTTGCCTTGAAAGCTATTGATGAACACGCTTATGAAGACTGGTTAGAAACCAAATATGGTATGGAATTTGATTTTCCGGACGAAAATACAGCACTAACCGAAGAGCCACAAGGAAGTTACTTATTCCATTTTAACTCTAAAAGAAAAGCAAACTTTTTTTCAATCCTTGTTCGCTCAAGAGAAACAGGGAAAGTTGTTCGCCAAATTGAACCAATTTTGAGAGCCTTGATTGAAGCTCAAAAACAAAATCCCGATTTTGAATTGAATAATTCTCAAAAAGTCGAAGTTGCAATATTTCAACAACTTTTAACTGTTTCCAGACAGGATAAAAAAGCCGGTTGGTACGATATTCCTATTACAAAATTTGGTCCTTTATTTACGCTTTTATCAAAGGCTGATGAGGTTTTGGACGAAAAGACAAAAGATAGATTGAAGTTTACGGATGAAGAATGGAAGCTTGTTCTTACCGTAAACACAGGGGCTCAGGGAACAATTCTTTTATCTCTTGAATGGCGCAGACCAGATAAAGATGATGTTTATCCGTTTGAAGAAGTTCGCTATTTTTCAAGACACTTGAAATGGGGAAGATATAAAAATTTAATTTTTCCAACAAATATTGCGATGAATTCTTTGCCACAAAATATTCTAAAATCATCTTTTACAGACCTAAAAGATGCTGATGGCGGGAAATTTATTTACGAAGAATTGCCAAAACTTCAAGAAATTATGGACGTTGAAATTGCTGACAATATTAGTCAATTAATGCTTACAGAACGTCCTCCACTAAACATTGTTACTATGGGCATTGATTACGATCAATCTTTGAAAGCTTCTTTAGAATTTGAATACGACGGAGTTGTTGTACCATATTCTAAAACTACAGCAGAAAAAGCTCCGTATATAACAATCAAAAAATCTGGAGAAGACCTTGTTTATTGGGTTAAAAGGAACCTTAAACACGAACAAGAAGCATATCAAATGCTTTTGGCTTGCCGTTTTGTTCCAATGCAAACAAACAACTTGGCTTTAGAAAAAGAAAACGCTATTGATTTTTATAACTATTATATTAAACAAGCCGGAGATGGTTGGAAGTTTGTTGAAAAAGACGATATGAACTTCTTCAAATTGATTGATGCTCCTTTTAAACTTTGCGCCAAAATTGACTTTTCAGAAGAAGCCGAGGATAGTTTTGAAATCTTTTTATATGGCCAAGTAGGAGAAGAAATTATAAACTTTGACGAAATTTATGAAACGATTCAAAGTGGCGAAAAGTACAGTCGCATAAGAAGTTTAGGCTTTGTTGAATATCCTGCGCAAGATATTTATTCAATTATGCGTGCGTTCAATTCTTTTGACGTTTACCGTAACAATGACAATAAATATGTCGTAAAAACATATCGTGCAGGGCTTATTAACGAACTTAAAAACCTCAATGTTGAGCTGGTTTTAAGTGACAAATTTGAAACTTTCTGGAAACAGATGTCAAACTTTTCTACATCTGAAGAGTTGAAATTACCGAAGGGCATTAATGCAGAATTCAGAGAATACCAATCAAAGGGTTTTGGTTGGCTTTGGTTTATGTATAAATACGGTTTGAACGGAATTTTGGCTGATGATATGGGATTAGGGAAAACTCTTCAAGCGCTTGCAGTTGTTCAAAAAGCAAAAGAAGAAGACGGTCCAATGCCTGTCCTTGTAATTTGTCCAACAACCGTTGTATTCAACTGGAAATCAGAAATTCAAAAGTTTGCACCAACACTAACAACTTTGGAACTTGCCGGAGTTGAAAGAAAACAATTTTTCAAAGAAATTCCAAATTTTGATGTTGTGATTACAAGCTATGCCCTTGTCAGACGAGATATAAACAAGTTGAAAGAGTACAATTTCAGATACGTAATTCTTGACGAATCGCAAAATATCAAAAACGCGATGTCACAAACGGCTCAAGCTGTAAAAAAACTACAAGCAACCCACAAATTGGCGCTGTCAGGTACTCCAATTGAAAACAAACTTGAAGAACTTTGGTCTGTGTTTGACTTTCTTATGCCAGGTTTTTTGTTTAGTATGGCAGAATTCAACTCTCGTTACGTTAATCCGATTATGGAACGACAAGACAAGACCGTTGAAAAACGTTTGAAATTGCAGATTTATCCGTTCATTTTGCGTCGTATGAAACGAGACGTTGCAAAAGATTTACCAGATAAGGTTGAAAACATTGCTTACTGCGAACTTACAGATGAGCAGAGAGATTTTTACTTGCAAGTTCTCGACAGTACAAAAGAAGAGTTATTCAAATCTATTGAACAAAATGGGCTTGAAAAGAGTAGATTGTCTATATTCTCTGCACTTTTGCGTTTACGACAAATATGCTGTCACCCAAGGCTTTACGACAAAGAAAATGTTAAACACATTATGAAGTCAGGCAAATTTGAAAAACTAAAATCAATGCTTGAAGAAATTATTGACGAAGGGCACAGAATCTTACTTTTCAGCCAATTTGTAAACATGCTTGATATCATAAAAGCTTGGCTTGAAAGAGAGGGAATTCCTTACGAATACTTGACAGGTAAGACAAAAGACCGTCAAGGCGCAGTTGAAAGATTTAATTCAAACCCTCATATTCCTATTTTCTTAATTAGTTTGAAAGCTGGTGGTACAGGATTGAACCTTACTGGAGCTGACTATGTAATTCACTACGACCCTTGGTGGAACCCTGCTGTAGAAGATCAGGCAACTGACAGAGCTTATCGTATCGGACAGACTAAAAAGGTATTTGTCTATAGACTTATCACAAAAAATACTGTTGAAGAAAAAATTCAAAAACTTAAAACAGTTAAACGAAACCTTGTTGATAGCGTAATTTCTGTTGACAGAAATATCGTAAAATCACTTACAATGGATGATATTAGAGAAATTTTCTCTGTTGATTAGTTTGAGACTGGGGCAAAAAATTGTACCCGACTTATGAATAATAATAATAAAAATGTTCTATTACTTTAAAATCTAAATGGGTAGTCTTTGGGAATTTTCCAACCTTCAAGCATTATCAATTCAGCACAGTAATGAGCATCTCTATTTGCCTCAATTGATTTTTTTGAACAAGTACCAATATTTCCAACAAGTTGTTCTCTTCTCAATATATTTCTATAGTAAGCATATGACCAACTCTTCTTGTATATATGATAAGGATAATCAAAAGGAGTTATACGAGAATCTTGGTAATATTTGAATAAAAAATACTTTCTTCCACTACATTTTTTAATTAAATCATTTCCATATTGTGCGCATTTATAATAATCATCAGCAAAAGGAAAGAAGGTTATAGCATTAACATTGAACGCAAAAGCACTTCCATTCGGCAAAACTCTCAATATCCGAGACTCTGTAAAGTTTTCAGCTCCCAAATCACGTTTCTCTTCTTTCAAGTAAGGTGAAATGTATTTATCAAACCACTCATCACTATTTGAATGGTAAACATCATTTTCTACGTATACATTCCCCGGATTACCATATCTACCCCAATTTTCAATATCACCATTTTCTGCTTCCGCCATCTTGAATGCCTGCTGAGTGATTGTATAAAACTCTTTTAACCGGTTTTCAACAACCTGTTTTTTATATTCTTGAATAATATTTGGAATTGTCAAAGCAGCAATAATACCAATTATGCCCAAAGTTATCAATACTTCTGCCAATGTAAATCCTTTTTTCATGAAAGCCTACCTTTATTCGTGATGTCATACATAACATTAAATACCATCCCACTAATTTTCACAAGAATATTAAATATATTACTTTACAATATTAAATAATATTAATAATTCTTTATTATTTATAATCAATTTTGATTTTATTCAATAACAATATTCCCATATTTTCAAAAAGATGTCAACTGACAAATAAAAATATATAATTTTATTATGAGTGTTTCAGAGGACTTGAAAATACTTTTATTAAAAGAAAAAACAACGATTACCGAATTAGCAAAGCTTGCCACTGAAAAATCCGGTAAAAATTACACTGTTTTCGGCATCTCACAAAAACTTGCAAGAAATTCAATGAAATATGATGAAGTGAAATTTCTTGCACGTATCTTAGGTTATAAAATTAAATTTGAAAAAGAAAATATTTAGAATTACCAAGGATAATCACTTTCAATTTTCCAGCCGTCATACTGAATTAGTGCTCCACAAGTTATTCCTAAACTTGAACAGTTAGAAATGCCACTTTCGTACATAATTTTGTCTCTATTTTTCAAAAAACCTCCAGTAAAATATATTCCAGGTTTTTCATTCACAGTAGCAACATTTTCCACCCAATAACCCTTGGCACCGGAAAACAAAAATAACGAAAAAATATCCCGACCGGTTCGATTAGGGCCTTTATTTCCGTTTAAATCAACCCAAATATTAAGAGTCCAATAATTTTGATACAAAGATTGATAAATATACAACATAGTTCCATCAGAAAGAATTACGATATAAGCTTGCGAATCAACCGGAAAAGACTTTATTTGTTTCAATAAAGGAACTTCGAACTTATTACCATCTATACCAAAATGAATTCCTTTTGACTCACATTCAGGCAAAACACAATAATTTGCAACATTTAGATAAGGCAAAAAATAATCTCGGAAATAACTATTTCGATTTTGAATCCAATAAATAGAAGAGCCGTTTTCAGCTTGCGCAAGTTCAAAAGCTTGAGATAAAGTAGTATAAACTTTTTTTAACTGTGTTACAGTAGTTCTTTTTTGATAATTAGTAACTAAGGTAAAAATAGTCAATGCAGCAACGACACCGATGATACCGAGGGTGATAAGAACCTCAGCTAGTGTAAATGCAGATTTTTTGGAAATAAAGTTACTAGGATACTGAGGCACTAGGGCACTTAAGTCATTTCGGATTAGATGTTTTGCGTTCATATTTTGTATTTCCTTTCTTTTTATTATTTGCATTATTTATTTTTTTGAATTACGAAGTCTTTCACCTCTCCGAGGGAGAGGTCGCAGTTCTTGGCGAACGTCAGTGAGCTTTAGAACTGCGGGAGAGGGGTCAAACATTTCAACATTTTCGTCATCTTGAGCGTTCAGCGAAAGATCTTCTTGAAGTTCTTTAAGAAGATTCTTCGGACTTAAAATATCACTGTCCTCAGAATGACTTGGAATTTTCAAGAAATTCTCACCAACATTTGTCATCGCGTATTCAGTTGTGCGATCTGAATTTTTATGTCTTTGAACCCCTCTCTTGAATTTGTAAGTTCACTCTAGCTCACTAACAAATTCTAATCTCTCCCCGTAGGGGCGAGAAAATAAAAAGTTACGTTTAGTTAATAAACTGAATAATTTTACAAACTCTCTAATTAAGTTTCGCTTAGCTGCTTCGCTTCCTAGCTGCCCAGCTGCTTGTAACCGACTTTGCCTCTCAACGCACCAATTTTGCTCGCGTACTAAAGCACCGCGATAGCCCCCCACCCCGACGGCTATTTTCATCTCTTTTTCAAACAAAATCATATATTTATTATAACATATCTCACTAAAAATGCACCCCCTCAAAGGAAGTGCATTTTTCAACTTTTTTGTATTCTAGAAACTATTTGTTAACAGCATCTTTGAATTTTTTACCTGCAGAAAAAGCTGGAACTGTTGTTGCAGGAATTTTCAATTCTTTACCAGTTTGAGGATTGCGGCCAATTCTAGCAGCTCTTTTTCTAGCTTCGAATGTACCAAAACCTACTAAAGTAACTTTTTTACCTTTAGAAACTGTTTTTTGAACTGTTTCAAGCAATGCTGCCAATACTTCAGCAGCTTCTTTTTGAGTTACGCTAGCTTTTTTAGCAATTTCTTGTACTAATTCTTCTTTGTTCATTATTAAACTCCTTCTTCTTTTTGTACAAGATTTATTATAGCCGAACCGTTTTGAAAATCAAGTGTTTTAACGTATTTTAACACTTTTTTACATTTAAAACATTCATTTGTAGGAAATTCAAATAGTTTTTGCTATAATATTAAAGGATTGGAGTATGTAGTATGAAAGAAAGAATTTTATTATTTTGTATAGTTTTTGGTCTTGGAGTTTTTATATATATATTCCAAAGCTACTTTAATACAGTTTGGGGACTTGCGATTCTATGTGGCTTAATGTCATTGTACGTAGGCTTTATGAACCTTTCATACAAAATACAAAAACGCAAATTGCAGAAATATCCACAAATTATCAATGAAAACTACAAACCTTTCGTTTCTGTTTTAATTCCTGCACACGATGAAGAATGTGTTATATCAAACACTGTTCAAAATATTTTGAACATGGATTACGAAAATTTTGAAATTATTGTAATTGATGATAGAAGCACAGACAATACTGCTTCTGTAATAAAAGATTTAGAAAAAAGATATGATAAAGTTACTGCATTAATTCGACCAAAAGATGCTTTTCCCGGCAAATCTGCTGTTTTAAACGATGCATTTAAACTAGCTAAGGGAGAAGCAATATTAGTATTTGATGCAGATGCAACAGTTGATTCAGACTTTTTAACAACTCTAATTCCACATCTTGAGCCGAAAGATGTCGGGGCTGTTCAGGCAAGAAAAATTATTCGAAACAAAAATACGAACCTTTTAACTCGTTGTCAAAATAACGAATATACTCTTGATACATATTTTCAAGTCGGAAGAGACTCTGTTAAGGGGGCAGTCGAATTAAGAGGAAACGGAGAATTAATTAAACGACAAGCAATTGAAGATATTGGCGGGTGGAATAATTACACAATTGTAGATGATTTAGACATGTCTACAAGGATGCACATAAAAGGTTGGGATATCCGATTTTGCCCTGATGCTGTTGTGTACGAAGAAGGAATTATGTACCTGAGGCCTTTGTACAGACAAAGAAGAAGATGGCTTGAGGGCACAATTCGTCGTTATCTTGAGTATTCCGGAGCTGCTCTTTGTTCTCGCGATATGTCACTTCGCGCAGGCTTAGATATGATGGCGTATATTTCAGAATTCATCATGCCTGGATGGTTCTTGATGGAAATTCTTATTAGAGGTTTCAAAGTTTTAGCAAAACAAGCACCTCCACACATGCTTTATTCTTCAATAATTATTGGTTGCGTAATCGGTTTTGGATTTTTCTTTGCAGCAAGATACGCATTAAGAAGATATGATTACATGCCAAGACTTGATGCAACTTTTGAAGCTTTAGAAACCTCACTATATTTGCTTATAATTTGGTTTCCACTAGTTCTTTATATCTGCTTCAAAATTTTGTTTATGAAAAAAGATATGAACTGGGGTAAAACAGCTCACGGTTTGATTAGAGAAGAAGAAGCAAGTATTAAAGATGTAATCTTGAAAGAACTTGAAAAAACAAAAGCTTACACAAAAGAATATACTGAAAAATTGAAACAATTGTTATTAGAAAAGAATTTCTATGGAGATATAAATTTTAAAGATTTCAATATAAAAGATTTTAAACTCTTAGAAAAATTAGTTAAAGATGAAAAATTAAAAAAATAATAAAAAGGAGAAAAATAAATGGCAACACAAACAATCGTTGATGTAAAAAGCAAAATCAGAGATATAAAAGATTTTCCGAAAGAGGGAATTATCTTCCGCGATATTACAACAGCTCTAAAAGAAGCTGAAACTTTAAGAGTAATCGTAGATTACCTTTGCGAACAGTTTAAAGATGTAAAAATCGACTACATTGCAGGTATTGAAAGTCGTGGATTTATCTTGGGTATGCCAATGGCTTATAAAATGGGGGTTGGATTTGTTCCGGTTAGAAAACCTAACAAACTTCCTGCAGCTACTTATTCTCAAGAATACGCGCTTGAATACGGAACAGACAAAATCGAAATTCACCAAGACGCTTTTCCTCAAGGAGCAAATGTTTTAGTTGTAGATGATTTATTGGCAACAGGAGGAACAGCAGAAGCAGCTTGTAAACTTGTAAAAAAAGCCGGAGCAAATCTTATAGGTGCCGCATTTTTAATCGAATTAACAGCACTAAACGGAAGAGAAAAACTTGTTGATGCGCCAAAAATCGTTTCAATGCTTCAATATTAATTCGAAAATATGAAAAGAGAGCAAGTGTTCAACTAATAAAGAAAGGATCATAAAAAATGAATGTGCAACCAATTAGTTTTGCTCAACAACACAACAATTCTCAACCGACGTTTAACGGCTATGTTGATAAATCTGTTATTAAAATCATTAATAAATTAGCAAAAAAAGAAATGAATGCCATCGTTAAAACCTCCAATCAGGCTAACGAAAAAGTAAACGTCAAAGACTTGCAAAAAGTAAAGTCATTGTGGAAAAATTCATTAAAAAAACTTAATCTTTATATGGAGCGTTTGCATAAAAAATCAGTACTAACTCTTGACAACGACAAAGGAAAATTAGTCATAAAAAATAAGGATTTAGACACCGAAGTAGATTTTTATAATTTCGATGCTGAAGCATCAGGGCATATATGCAAAGGCGGAATAAATGAATTTTGTAATTGTATCGATGCCTCTTCAGCATACTTAAAGGACTTAACCTTAAAAATAGCTAGTGATTTAGCTGATACTCTATATAAATCAAAAAAACATAGCGAAATTGATAAATTTTTGTTTGAACAATATACCAAAAATTTATCAAAACAAGCAGACAGCACATCTTTCTTTGCAGGATTGAAGACCAAAAGAAACGGTAAAAAGGCAGACAAATTGGCTCCCGAATTTAATCAACCTACGGGTTGGTTAAACAAATTGCTTGAAATAAGAAATGGAGCAATTCAAAAAAAAGAAGAAGCCAAAAGATTTGCTAAAGAACAAAAAATGTTAGAAAAAGCTAATGCTAAAAAAGCAAAAGAAATATTAGAAAAATAGAGCCGTTTAAGGCTCTATTTTTTTATTTCTATGCATACCAAGAATGAACCGAATTCATAATTTCATTAACTTTAGCCTCTCCTTGAGCTTCTGTTAAATTTCCTCCGCCAATAAGCCCTTTTTGTGAACAAAAGATTGCTTCTGCATTGTGAAAATCTCTTTCAGCCATATGGTATTTTGCAACTAAATTTTTATCATTAGAACCTAAACTTGCCAATTTTAAAGCTTCACGTTTGTCCCTAGCAGCTTTTAGTGCGTTAACAGAATTGATAAATAATGGATTTATCGCTACTCCTTGAGCTTTTTCGACCATAACATAACTCCTTTTTTCTATGTTTATATAAAAACATTTTGTAAAAAGAAATTGCTAAATTGGTTAACGTTTGTAAATATCGTTTTTAGTTACTGTAAGCTCTTTCGGAGAATAATTCTTTAAATATTCAACAGCTTCTTTTGGAGTTTTTGCTACAAAATATATATTTCGAGCCTTAGCTGAAGCAAATTTTTGTTCTATTATCTCATCAAAAAACTCTACTAATTTATCGTAAAACCCGTTTGTGTTCAATAAAATAATAGGTTTGTTATTATAGCCGAGTTGTTTTTGCACAATCATCTCTGAAAGCTCTTCAAGAGTTCCAAATCCACCTGCAAGCGCAACTACAGCATCAGAAAGCTCGTCCATTTTCGCTTTTCTCGTTCGCATACAAGGAGTAACAAAAAGTTCCACACAATCATCTGTGTAAACTCCCATATTATGAAGTTTTTCAGGCATTACACCAATTATTTGGCAACCGTTTTTCTTAACTTGTTCTGCACAAGCCCACATCAAACCAAGTGAACTTCCACCATAAACCATATCAAAACCGGATACCGCAAGTAAGTTTCCAAACTCCGCTGCGGCGTCATAATAAGATTTTTCTAGATAATTACAAGAAGATGCAAACACGCAAACACGCTTTACATTATTCATCAAATCCACCACCTATCTTGTAGTAATACGAACAACCAAGCCCGGTACCTGTTTCCGAACAATCTTTTTTAAGTTCTGTCATATCTTTGTCAAAACCAAACGGTTCAATCTTTCCGCCATCGTATATGTTTATACCAAAAATATCTTTTCCCCACCTATTCGGTGGTAAAATTCCATTCATATCAAACATCATCAAAAACAAAACACCATCAAATTTTTCAGACTTAATATCTTTTACTCCCACAATTGAATTGTTTTCAGCAAAGTAAAACTCATCAAAGAAATACGTCTGTCCTCTATAGACCTTTGCTCCATTTATATAACGCGGATGATAATGCTTAACAGGGAGTCCATCAATATCAATCCTTAAATAAGGCTTAATTAGAGCAAGCATAAGTTTTTCGCGTTCTTGGGAAGTCTGAGCTCGCTTCATACTTTTCAACATATCGTCCGTAATATGAGCATTCATTACCGTAAACATGTATTCAACACGATTTAATTTCTCATTCCATTTAGAAATAAAATTGGCTTGTCTAGTACTTTCAAAAGACACCGGCATTATAAGTAACAAAATTCCTAAGAACACAAATAACGCGATTGAATATTCAAGTTTCCAATAATGTTTTTTAACCATATTACCTCGCAATTTTATGATTATTAAGCCATATCAATACGTTTCTTTTCAGCAATTAGTTTGTCATAAACCCATTCCGGAACAAAGTTTTTACCCAAAACAATTTGTCCATTCATAATATTTGGTGCATGGAAATCAGAACCACCAGTTACAATCAAACCAAGTTCTTCTGCCATTGATGAAAAGTATTCAACACAAGCAGGGGAATGTTTTCTGTGATAAGCCTCAATTCCGCGCAACCCATACTGCATGAGCTCTTTTATTAATTCTTCAGCAATATCTAAATCATGTGGATGCGCAATTACAGGAATTCCACCCGCATCATAAATTATTTCTACAGCATCTTGCGGAGTAACTGTTTTTCTCTGAACATAAACCGGTGAATCGTCATGGATATATTTTGCATAAGCTTCAATAACACTTGAAGTTCCACCGGCATTTGTAATTGCTTTAGCGATATGCGGACGTCCAATACTTCCACCTTGTGCAACTTGTTTTTTTATATCATCAAACTTTAGACGAATTCCCTCTTTTTTGGCAAGCAAATCAATAATTTCATTTGTTTGTTCAACACGCGCCTGTTGTTGAGCTTTCAACATACTTTGAAAATCGCTGTCATTTACATCCATAAAATATCCTAAAATATGAACTTCGTAATTTTTATACAAAGTATTAACCTCAATACCCTGTATAATTTCTAACTTACCTTCTCTATTTGTTTTTTTTAAGTAATCTTTTGCAACCGGATACGACAATACATTATCGTGGTCTGTCAAAGCAATAACTTGCAAGCCGACATCAATTGCAGTGTCGACAATTTTCTCTGGCGAGAACACACCATCTGAATAAAGGGTGTGAATATGCAAATCACTTTTCATTTTCCTCTTCCTTTTTCTCTTTATCTACGTAACAAAAAATTCTTCTTATAGCTACAGCATGTCCGCTTGTTGTGTTTATTTCAACTTCAACAGCATTAATTTGGACGACACCACCGTTAGCTACGTCATAACGCTCAGGCACTACTGTTGTAAAACGATTTAAAGATGTTTTATATTCCATTCCGATTACGCTATCTTTAGTCCCACAAAAACCGGCATCAGTAATATATCCCATACCATCCATAATTTGTTCATCTGCAGTTTGAACATGTGTATGAGTTCCGAAAAAAGCACTTACACCAAGTTCTGCACAAAATTTTGCAAAACAAATCTTTTCAGCAGTAGCTTCTGCGTGGAAATCAACAATTATAATAGGAGTAATCTCTTTAATTCGTTCAATTTCAGCTTTTATAACAACCCATTGAGAATCAACAGGAGACATAAACACTCTACCTAAAACATTTATAACTCCAACTTTTATACCATTAGAAAGTTCAAAAATTCGGCTTCCGCTACCAACTGTGCCAGCAGGATAATTAATAGGGCGAACAAGTTTGTCTGCCCTATCGATGTAGTTAAAAATTTCTTTTTTATCCCAAATATGGTTTCCGGAAGTCATACAATCAATACCATATTCAGACAATTCGTTATAATTCTTTTCTGTCAAACCAAAACCATGTGATGCATTTTCAACATTTGCAATGATAAAAGAGGATAAATTGTCAGAATGACAAGTGTTTTCCAAATAATCCCTTACGGCAAATCTTCCAGGTCTACCGACCAAATCACCAAAAAATGTAATTTTTATAGTTTTATCATCACCAAACATTATTTTATCCTCTGTGAGTGGGGAATTGTGAATAGTGAAGTCTTAAAAGACTTTTCACTATTCACCTCTCACTTTTACTTATTTTGCGATCTCCGTTGTACGGAATTCACGAACTACCGTAACTCTGATTTGTCCAGGGTAATCCAATTCTGATTCAATTCGTTTTGCAACGTCTCTCGCAAGTTTTTGTGAAGCCAAATCATCAAATTTTTCTGATTCAACAATAATTCTAACCTCACGCCCTGCTTGAACCGCAAACGATTGTTTAATACCATCAAAACTGTTTACAATTTCTTCTATTTTTTGTAAACGTTTAATATAAATTTCTAAAGTATCACGTCTTGCTCCCGGTCTGCCTGCCGAAATTGCATCAGCAACTTTTACAAGAACTGCCTCGATAGTATTTGCAACAACGTCATCGTGGTGAGCTTCAATTGCGTGAATAACTTCAGATCTTTCTCCATATCTTGATGCAAGTTCAACACCAAGCTGAATATGTGTACCTTCTTGAGTTTGGTCAATCGCTTTACCAATATCATGTAAAAGCCCTGCTCGTTTTGCAATTTTTTCATTTGCTCCGATTTCAGCAGCAAGCATGCCCGCAATATGCCCAACTTCCAATGAATGTTTTAAAACATTTTGACCATAACTTGTTCTGTAATAAAGGCGGCCAAGAGTCTTGATTAGTTCTTTATTTAGACCCATAACCCCCATCTCAAGTGCTGCATTTTCACCTTCATTCCAGATTTTTTTATCGATTTCATCTTGAGCTTTTTCAACCATTTCTTCAATACGAACCGGGTGAATACGCCCATCAACGATTAACTTTTCAAGTGCAAGTTTTGCAATCTCGCGCCTTACCGGATCAAAACTTGATAATACAACAGCTTCTGGTGTATCATCAATAATTAAATCAACACCGGTCAAAGTTTCTAACGCACGAATGTTGCGCCCCTCACGACCAATTATACGACCTTTCATTTCATCATTTGGCAAAGCAACAACTGAAACAGTAGTTTCAACAACTTGTTCAATCATACATCTTTGCATTGTTGTAGAAAGAATTTCTTTCGCTTTCTCTAAAGATGTCTCTTTAATTTTAGCTTCATTTTCTTTAACAAGCTGCATTTGCTCTTGAGCCAAGTCATGTTTCAATTGATCTAAAAGCATAGTTTTAGCTTCTTCTGCAGACATCCCAGAAATTCGTTCCAATTCTGTAGTTTGTTTTTGAACAATTTCAGCCAAATAGTCTTCTTTTTCAAGAAGTTCATCTATTTTTCTTTGTGCCTGAAGGTCTTTGTCAGTGTATTCTTGAATTTTATCTTCAAGCATGTCTTCACGTTTTGCCAACTTTTGTTCTTGTCTTGCTAATTCTTGACGTCTCTCTCTTTCCTCTTCGTTAAGTTTTTCTCTGTCATCTTGAAGTTCTTCAATAGCTTTAATACGAGCTTCTTTTAGGAGCAGTTTTTCTTTTTCTTCCAGAGCCTGTCTGTCTTTTTCAACCGATAAAAGTACAGATTTAGTTTTGCTTTGCTGGACAAACAGCACAGCGACTAATGCTATTACCGCAATAATCGCAATAATTGATAAAAAGTCCATAAAGTTTTATACCTTATCCTTTTCTATTTTTTAATAATACACGCAATGCCCGATACATGTATCCTATCGAGCTTCTTCTTATTTAATTTATTATGTGAATTTTATTGCATATATTTCCAAAAAATATTTACCTACTACATCTGTCAACATCTTAACATAATTATAAGATTTTGTATAGTAGATATTTATTTTTTGATACAAAAAATTTCCGATATTTATTAAAATCTTTTTGTGCTAAAGTGTGATTGGCGAGGAGATATCATGAAAAAAATATTAGTTACTCTTTTTTTGTTAGTAAGTATGGCAATTCCTGCGACTGCAAACGATGAGAATAAAGTTATTTTACCATCAGAAACAGGATTAGTAGAAAGCATCAAATATGAAGATGCTCAAGGACTTAACCAAGGCGAAGAAACAACCAAACAAATTGTAACAGTAAAAATTCTAACAGGAAAATTCAAAGGAGCTGAAAGGATAATTGACAATATGCTTACCGGAAATCCGTCTTACGATATTAACCTTTCGAAAGGAGATAAGGTAATTCTTCACTTAGAACCGTTAAATGACACAGTTTCAACACCTGATGATGTTGACATTTTTATTGCGGATATTCAAAGAGACAATTCAATTTATGTATTTACTGGATTATTCTTCACCTTACTTCTTTTTATCGGAAAGAAAAAAGGGGCAACAAGTATAGTTTCCATTGTCTCAACATTGGGTTTAATTTTCTTTTTACTAATACCAATGATTTTGCATGGATTTTGTCCAATCGCATCAGCGGTTTTAATCGGAATTTTTTCAACAATTGTAACAATTTATCTTGTCGGAGGCTTTAATTCAAAAAGTTCTGCAGCAATTATAGGAACAGCTATAAGCTTAATTTTTGCGGGCGGATTTTCAATATTTGCAATATATTTTGCACACCTTACAGGTTTTGCAGGAGAAGAAAATATGTTTTTGTACACAGCAAGACCGGATTTAAGTTTCACAGGAATTCTTGCAGCTTCAATGATTATTGCGGCACTTGGTGCATTAATGGATACAGCTGTATCTATCGCAAGCACGGTCAATGAAATTTTTGAAACCGATAAAACATTAACAGTAAAACAACTTTTCAAATCAGGAATGAACGTTGGACGTGATATTATCGGCACAATGTCAAACACTTTGATTTTGGTATATTTAGGAAGTTCATTGCCGCTTGTTTTGTTGTCTAGCAATATTGACATGAACAAATTCTTTAATTTAAACCAAGTTGCAACAGAAATTCTCTCTGCACTAATAGGAAGTATTGCAATTCTTTTCTGTGTTCCAATTACGGCAATTGTTGCTGCATATTTGATTAAAAAGAGTAGCGATAATAAGGTAGATTTTTCGAATTTAAAATAAGTAGTTACAAAAAAAATAATTCAAAAACACCAATTGAAAGATTTCTTCTCTCCAAGGAAGAGAAAGAGGTTGTTAATGAGCTAAAACGAATGTTACAACCTCTAGAGAGGGGTGAGCTTACTTATTTTGAGGATTTACCCCTCTCCCGCATTTCTAATGCTCACTAATGTTCGCATAGAACTGCGACCTCCACCCTAGGGAGGTGAAAAATTTTCACAAAAAAGTCGGACAGAACCGAATTCCGCCCGACTTTCAAATTATGTTTTACATTCTATTTGCAAGAGCAAGAACAACAACCGCAAGAGCAAGCTTGAGATTTCAAAGCCTCTGCCTTATCAGTGTGTTCCCAAGGAACATCAATATCTGTTCTACCCATATGACCATAAGCTGCCAACAATTGATAGAATTTACCACCGTTTTTAGCCGGCAAGTTTCTTAAATCAAAGTTTTTGATAATAGCAGCAGGTCTAAGGTCAAAGTTTTTAGCAACAAGTTCTGAAATTGCATCATCAGAAATTTTACCTGTTCCAAAAGTATCAACCATAATTGAAATAGGTTCAGCGACACCGATTGCATAAGCTAATTCTATTTCACATTTTTCAGCCAAACCTGAAGCTACAACGTTTTTAGCTACGTAACGAGAAGCATAAGCAGCTGATCTGTCAACTTTTGTTGGATCTTTTCCAGAGAAAGCTCCACCGCCGTGACGAGAATAACCGCCGTATGTATCTACAATAATCTTACGGCCTGTCAAACCAGCGTCACCTTGAGGCCCTCCTACTACAAAACGGCCTGATGGGTTAACAAGAATTTTTGTTTCATCATCAAGTTTGATAGATTCGTTTTCAAAAACGTAGTCAATAACGTATTTTTTGATATCTTCTCTAATTTTTGCTTGAATTTGAGCATTATCAGAAATTCCATCAATAACATCATCGTGTTGAGTAGAAATCAAAACCGTGTGAATTCTTGATGGTTTACCGTCAACGTATTCAACAGTAACCTGAGATTTCCCATCCGGTCTAAGGTAAGATAAAATACCTTGTTTTCTAACTTGGGCCAATCTGTATGAAAGTTTGTGAGCCAAGCTGATAGGCAAAGGCATAAGTTCAGGAGTTTCGTTACAAGCGTAACCAAACATAATACCTTGGTCTCCAGCACCGATATCTTCTGTTTCTGAAACAGATGTATCTGCGTTATCTGAACGAGATTCAAGTGCTTTGTTTACGCCACCTGCGATGTCACAAGATTGTTCATCAATACTTGTCAAAACTGCACAAGTGTTGAAATCAAAGCCGCCGCCTTCGCTTTCAGTATAACCAATATTTTTAATAGTGTTTCTAACAACTGACGGAATATCAACATAACAGTCAGATGTAATTTCTCCACATACAAGTGCCATACCTGTTGTAACTGTCGTTTCAGCAGCAACACGAGATTGCGGATACTTTGTCAAAAACTCGTCTAAAATTGCATCAGAAATCTGATCGCAAACTTTGTCGGGGTGACCTTCCGTAACTGATTCGGAAGTAAATAAAAAGTTTTTTGGTGCCATTTCAAATTCTCCTTAATTTGTTTTTGGTTGTCATCTTGAGCATTAGCGAAAGATCTCACCACACATGAGATTCTTCGGGGTTTGTCACCCCCTCAGAATGACAAACACTCAGCCGGTAAGGTTTTTAATTCCGACCCGGCAATGTACTAATGAAGAGTGTACACCAGACAATTTTTAAAAGCAAATTATGAATTAATATGTATTAACATTAATACATACTTAGAAAATACGAAACAAACTTGTCAACTGTGTAATTAGAAAATTCTGGTTGTCTCATTGTTGAAATTGCATCATTTGCGACTTCTTGAAGATTTTCAATTGTAGCATTTGGATATTTCCTTTTAATATTATTAATTATTTGTTGAGTAGCTTGTCTTTCTAACGGGGCTAATTTAATGTTCATAGAGCCATTTTTTATTACTTGATTATAGGCATCTCGAACTAATTCCCCTCTTCTGAAACTTTCATTCTCAACCGGTTGTTGCCTATAAGCAGCATAATTAACCTCTGGTTCTATATAATGCTTTAAGAAATTATCAGAATAAATCTTTGCTTTATCATCATAATACTGATTATGATTGTCAAAGAACTCATCCTGTTTATTTATCCAATTTCTCAGATTTTTAGACATATTCAATTTTTTATCAAAATCGGTTGCTATCGAATTTATGTACAATTCTTTGTATTGAAATTGATGATTTAATTCATGGCAAATAGCACCAAATAATTCTGCCTTATTTCCATTTTGCCAATTTCTGTTTATTGCAATTTCAGCACTTTTCCCCATATTGTCGCCAACAGAAGAATAATTTGAACCGCTACCAATTATTTTTAGTTTAATTGGAGCTTCTTCCAGCCCCATAGCCTTTTTACATAATACAAATGCGCCTTTTATAAAATCGTCACCAGATTTTTTATTCAATTCTAAAATTGCTTGTTTATTGTTGCGAACAATATTTACAAACGCTTCGTCTGTCTCTGCAAACTTTGATGATGGAGCTTTTAGTAAACCTTTAGGGATATTAATATTTCCATTTGATATAATATTTCCTTGTAAAAGTTTTTCTTTCAATTGTTGACGATTTAATTTTTCATTGATAAATTCTGTTCCCGATCTTACAAATTTTTTACCAACACCTCTGGATAAAACAAAACCGCCACCTTTCATGCCTAAGCCGACTAATGGCGCATACAATGCACCCTCTCCGGAGGCTTTTGCTACATCTGACAAACTACCTCCATTTACTGCAGTCCTAAAACCATTATCTATTCCTCCATTAACAGCTCCGTCTGTCAATATTTCTGAACCGTAAGCAAGAGTCTTTTTACCTACACCCTCTCCAACATATTTGAACGCTCCGGGGCTCATTAGAGATGTTTTTAACGTTTGTTTGAAGTTATTTTCTACAACATCTTCTGCTATTTCTTTACCCACGGTTTTTACAGTCTGCAAGCCAAATTTCGTTGCAACTACTTTTCCGACAGCTCCGCCAATACCACTTGTCACTGGCGCTAACATACCGGATACTGCACCTGTTCCGGCATCTTTTTTTAAATTGTCAAAGGTATATTTTCGTCCACCGGAATATGCATCAACAGCTTTTATACCGCTTTTTACCAATGCACCTGTGCCTGCCGCAACTGCGACTCCAAGAGCAATACTCGCCCCTCCGGTAAACGGAGCAGCCGCAACTGCCAAAGTATACACACCAAAAGCTGCTACACCTGATGCAACATCTGCAACAACATCTGTAGCCATTTCTTGACCCTCTTGGTAGCCGGCAACCTTTTGACCGGCTTGAGAGATTTCTCCTTTTTTAAATTTTTCAAGATTAGCTTTTGTATATTTTTGTCCGGTAATTTTTTCAAATTGTTTCGGGGCAACTTTTGCATTTGGTTGACGCAACTTTTTTAACATATCACGCTCTGCATTAATTTGATTTTGCGCCTTATCAGAACCATCTCCGATACCGGTTTTATTTTTAAACCAATCCCAGCCTTTGCCAATAAAACCTTGCTCTTTTTTGACTTTATTTAACTTCTTTTCTTGATTGTTTAACTTTACAATATTTTGGTCAATTTGACCTAACGCAGGATTTTTAGCCTTAATAGGTTTACTTTTCTTCCCGTCTTTTGTAACAGTATAACTTGTTCCGTCAGGAGAAATCGAAATTTGTCCCTCAACTTTTTTGAAATAATCAGGTTTAATTTGTATGCCGTCAGCTCCATAATATTTGCAAGCCATACGACCACCTTTTAGCATTGTATAAACAACTTTTCTACCTGATTGCAAATAAATTACTTGTGGCTTTGCCTGACTTGAATTGTGTTCCAGCGCAATCCCTTTGCCAACGGCGCGATTGCCCCCCCCCCGAAGAGCAAATTAATCGCTTTTTCGCGAGAAACTTTAGGGTTCTTCTTTAAATAAAGGCTCAATTGTTGCTGTTGTTGTACGCTTAAATCTGCCATAATTATTCTCCTACTCTAAATATGTCGGCTTACAACACAAATTTCTTTAAGCAAAAATCAAACTTTGTTACATTTCGTAAGAAACACTGACAACCAATTCATTTTCTTCAACATCAACAACAGCCCAACGAATTACTGCAGTGAACTTTTTTGACAATTCATTCTCTATATAATCGTTGACAAAATTTTCTATTTTCGGAATTTTTACAATATCAGACTTAATCACAATTTAATTTTACTACAAATATATTTTATGCTAATTTAAAAATATGAAAGAAAGACTCGATAAATACCTTACAGATTTAGGCTATTTTGACACCAAAAGCAAAGCTGCTGCTGCAATTTTAGCAGGACACGTCAAAATTAACGACGAATACATCACAAAAGCCGGCTTTCAAATCAATCCGGTTAAAGAATACGAAATTGTCGTAAAATCAATGCCGTTCGTATCTCGTGGAGGATTTAAACTAAAAAAAGCGCTAGATACCTTCCCTGTAAAAGTTGAAGGAAGAATTTGCCTTGACGCAGGAGCATCAACCGGAGGATTTACGGATTGTTTACTGCAAAACGGCGCAAAATTTGTTTACTCTGCGGATGTCGGATATGGGCAATTAGATTGGAAAATCCGCTCAGATAATCGTGTCAAACCAATTGAAAGAACAAACTTAAGAAACTGTGCATTTGAAGAAATATATTCAGAAAACGAGCCTATAGCTGATTTGTTGGTCAGTGACCTTTCTTTCATCTCACTAACCAAAGTTTTACCAAACCTTAAAAATCTCCTTGCTCCGAATTTTCACGAAATGATCCTTTTAATAAAACCTCAATTTGAGGCAGGAAAAGAAAAAGTCGAAAAAGGCGGAGTTGTCAGAGATAAAAAGGTTCATAAAGAAGTTATTGAAAATGTCATAAATTGTGCCAAAGAACTTAACTACGCAATAAACGACCTTACATTCTCATCAATTAAAGGACCGTCCGGAAATATTGAATACCTTATTTGGCTGTCAAATCACAATGGGGAAGAAAACAACTTTGACATAAAAAACATTGTTGAAACAGCTTTTGAAACTTTAAACAATTAATAAAAACATAATTGATTTTTTCAAAATATAAGCTATAATAATAACGTAATTTAAGGAGACATTTATATGTGGTTTGAAAAGTTAGAAAAGTTTCAGTTAGTTTTTTTGTCTTTAATTTTGGCTTTGGGTTTAATCTTTGCCGTTAAATGCGGAACCGGAGCACTATCAAATGATAAAATTACCGTTACGGGCTCAGCTTACAAAATTGTAAAATCAGACTCTGCAAGAATGGAATTTGAAATCACTGAAAGAAGTGCAACAAAACGAATTGCATACAATACAGTTAAAGATCAACTTCCGGTCGTAAAAAAATATTTAATGGACAAAGGGATTACAGACATTGATATAAGCGCTTCAAACGGTTACTATTCTTATAAATACCTTCCAAACGGAAATGTAACCAATGAAATTGCATACTACAATCTTTCTCAACCAATTGTAATTAAATCGAATGATGTTCAAAAAATTAAAGAAATATCATCAGAAATCCAAAGTCTTCTCGACAAAGGAATTAACATAAATGTAACAAATGCCGAATATTTTTATTCAGGCTTAACCGACTTAAAAGTAGATTTATTAAAAGATGCAACAAAAGACGCAAAAGACAGAGCTACAGGAATGTTAAAAGCTACACACAATCGTCCGGGCAAAATTCAATCTGTAAATATGGGCGTATTCCAAATTACGCCGGTAGATTCAACGAATGTTTCTGACATGGGTATAAATGATACTTCTTCAATAGACAAAAAAGTTACAGCCGTTGCAAACGTTGTATTCCGCATAAAATAGGAGAATTCAAAATGCCATTTTTATTCTTATTAGTATTAACTTTTTTAGCTTCACCAGCATTTGCATATCCATCAACCGCAGATGTAATAATGGTTCACGACATGGATATGATTAAACAGCAACGCTTTAGAATGGAGGAAATCAATGATTACAATGATGTTCAAACCGAAAAAGCGCGTTATCAAAAACGTAATTACCCTAAAACAGAAACACCTACAATAAATAAAGTTTATCCCTCCACCCCCAAAAAGTTTGTTGAAGAAGACGGGAAAATAAAAATTGAAAATCAAAATTAATATTATATTAATGACCAAAAATTAAAATAGCTACAGAGCCCGCCAAAATTATCAAAGAGCCGAGTAGCTTTTTTAAAACTTTTGTTTCATTAAACAATTTATACCCCAAAACAACATTTACAATAATTGACAACTGGAACAACGATAATGCATACCCGACATTCATATACTTAAATACATACGCGGTTGAAAAAGTCATTAAACCAAAACAAATCGCAGTCAAAATGTATTTTATACTGTTTTGTTTATTTGGAATTTTCAAATTTTCTTTAACTAAATATTTAACAATTATGCAAGAAAAAATTGCGCCCAAAAAACTTGACATAATAAAAGAGGTCGTAATTGAAGATAATAAAATAACTTTTTTAATAAACACAGCCTCAATTGCAGAAAAAATCAATGCATAAATTCGATATTGAATATCTTTTCGAAGCAAAGCTTTTGGACTTTCTAAAATAAAATAAGAACCCAAAACAATTAAAGCAATACCTAAAATGCCATATATATTTGGAAATTCATGCAAAATAACCATTCCAAAAAGCATTCCGACGATTGCTTTGTACGAATTAATCGGACCTAAAACAGATAATTCTCCATTTTTTAGAGCATAAACCATAAAACAATTTGCAATCGCACCTGTTACTCCACCTGCAATAGCAAACAAAAAAAATTCTGTTGTAAACCTTGAAAAATCAACAAAGTATAATAACGGAATTGAAAACAAACTCATCAAAATATAATTTATACAATTCACATTCGCAGGATATTCTCCGGCATTTGCCAATTTTTTCTGAAACACATTGCTAAATGAATTCGTAAAAATCCTGAATATAACAGCTACAATATTTAATAAAATTTGCATACAAGAATTATACTCCAAACCTGTTAAAGATTGAACTTTCTCATATAGCCAAAATTATTATAGAAATTTTCTTAACTCTCTTACTTTATTTTTTAATAAATTCCTTTTTGTTTGAAATTGTGTTTTTAGTTTTCCAAAAGTTACTAGCGTTAGGAATTTCATTAAACAATATTTGAATATTATTTTATTTCTATTCGTAAAAATCAATATTCTATTATTAAATGTGTTATAAATTATTTCTTCATAGAAAGGACTTTTTCGGGCATAAGACCAAAATCTTTCAGAATATAACTTTTCAGGATAATTCCAAGGTTTTTCTGACATAGAAAAATGAAGAATTATTGGTTCCTGTTCTGATAATATAAAATCATCAATAAAAAATTTTTCATAAGAATTAAAATGAGAAAATAGGTAAATTGGAATATTTAACTGAAAATTGTATTTTAAAGATAAAAACTTAACGTTATTTTCAAAAATAATATTGAGAATATCTTGATCAAGAAACCATAAATTGTTCAAACTATTAAATACACTATATAATCTCGCGTTATAATCATTTTGGTCAATATTTTTTATATTATATAGTATAACTCCGGCATTAAAATATTTCTCCGGATTAATTTTCAGATAGTCTACCACATAGCTATACCTCTTCTTATCATACAATAATTCTTGAGAAAACGAGTCAAAGACTGCGAAAATCGCCTTTTTTTCAGATGGAATTGTAAAAATAGAATCTATTGAATTTTCATAAATGATATCAGAGTCACAATACAAAACTTTTTCATAATCAGAAAAAATCATTGGAATTAATAACCGATAATATGTACTTTCAGACCAATAATTTTTAACTTCTAATATTATATTCTTGAAATACGCTTCCTTGGCACCTGCAATATTGTAAAATCTCAAACTAACATTTGATGGAAGCATTGATTTCAACTTTTCTTGGCTATTTCCACAAACATCACTATGTAATACAACTAAGTCATAAAATTTTTCACTATTTGTATGTTCGATAAAAGATTGAAGCACAACCCCAAAATATTTTACATAGTTTTCATCTATACAAAATACAATTGCATTTTTATCCTCATTTACAGGGAGGATTTGTTGAATTAAAATCTTTTTCATTTTTTAGTATTTCCCTTAATTTTTATTCTTATTCCTAAAATAGTTAAATATTTTACTTTTTCCCCATATTCTCTATGATTTTTTATCGAAAAAATTTTCTGCATTATAGATAAATTTCCTTTAACTTTTTTCTTAAATAGTGCAAATTCTTGAGGATTTAAAAAGCATTTACATTTGTCTAAATATTTATCCATACTTTCTACAGGAATAAGAGCATAATGCCAACACAATATATACAAAACATATTTTTTGAATGCTGATTTATACTCATTAAATAAGTTATTAGAAACTAAAAACTCCTTTATTAAATCAATATTATCAAACACACAAAAATTATTATCTGAAGCCTTATTTACAGAAGAACCGGATCTTGTTCTATAATGATATAAGGTCTTATTAAGATATAAAATTTTATCTGCTAATAAATTAGCACTAATTGAAAAAATATTATCCTCACTTACTTTATATAGAGCAAATTTTATTTGATTATTTTTTATAAAATCGGCTCTATATGCTTTATCCCAGGCACATAAAGATATTGCACTCAAATCAGTTATCTTTGTATCGTGCCAATTGTATATAGCATTATTCTTGATATGGTATTTAAATTTTTCATACATTCTTTTTTTGAAAGAGTTCGTTCCACTACCGCAATATTTCTTTTCATTTTCCTTACATGTAGCATTATCAAATTGAATCATATCAACATTTGTTCGTTGAAATTCTTTATAAAGAATTTCCAAAGTGTTCGGTTCAATAAAATCATCTGGATCAACAAAAAGAAAGTACTCTCCATGTGAAAACTCTATACCTTTATTTCTAGCAACACCCTGACCTTGATTTTCTTGAGAAAAAATTTTAAAACGAGAATCCTTTTCCGCATATTCCCGTAAAATTTCTAAAGAATCATCTGTCGAGCCATCGTTCACACAAATAACTTCAAAATCCTTTAATGATTGCTTCTTAATACTATCTAAACATTCTTGCAAAAAATCTCTTACATTGTACACTGGCACAATAATCGAAAATTTTACCATACTTTTAGGTGCTGCTTCTGAGCACGTAAGTAAACTAACATCTACTTCCATCTCTATCCTCTTTAATTGCTTCTTGACATTTTATACATTTTTACAAATTTGTATAAAACCACGCCATAACACTAATTTTCCATACAAATTTGCGCAATAATAAAAAGACGATATTACAATTTTTAATATTTATAAAATTTTCAAATGTTTGTGGTAAAGTGTATGTGGGGTATTTGATACTCTTTTATACAAATTTGTAAAAATGTAAAATAAGAAGCAGCTAAAAAGTAAGTTACAATATAAAATTCATATAACTATCATTGATTTGATCTTGTTCAATCCCAATGTATCTTAGAGTAACCATCGGACTTGAGTGGTTGAATATTTTTTGTAACATTGCAACATCTTTGAACTTTTTGTAATGATGGTAACCAAAAGTTTTTCGCATTGTGTGCGTTCCAAATTTTTCTTCCAAATTTGCTTCTTTACAAGCCTCTCTAATTGCATAATAAGCTGTAACTCTTCCTAGTCTATTTTTAAATTTACTAACAAATAGAGGCTCATCACTTTCTCTATTTTTCGTAAAACTTTCAAACATCGGTTTTAATTTAGAATTAATTGGGAATTTTTTAAATTTTCCTGTTTTCTTTTCAGTAAGTTGAATATAATTTTTGTTCCGAACGTCTTCGACATTCAAAGATAAAATATCAGAAATCCTTAGCCCACAATTTGTACCAACTGTAAATAGCAATAAATCTCTAGAATTCTTAGCCAAAATTTTTTCTACTTTCTTCAAATCATCCAAATTTCTAATTGGTTCCACAATACCCAAAACATACCCCTTTCTATTAACTCCAAAATATTTTAAGTCTCTCACTCTCTAGATGCAATTTGCTTTAATATTTCAATCTAAAAATTTTTACCTCCTAAAGACCTACAACTTTTATATTACAATTATAATGATAAAAGTTTTTAAAATAAAATTTCAAAGTACTTGATTTTTTATTTTTACGGAGCATAATATAGATGTTGAGTGTATTTCACTCACGTACAAATTAAATATCGCGGGATGGAGCAGTCTGGTAGCTCGTCGGGCTCATAACCCGAAGGTCGTTGGTTCAAATCCAGCTCCCGCAACCAAGTATAACAAGGCTTTTAGATTTTTCAAAAGCCTTTTTTAATACAATTTTTTAATTCTTCCCCACTATTTCCCCTGTATTTTTTTGAGTAATTTGGTCGGAAGTTTCTATGTCATTGCGAGGGCGAATAGTCCGAAGCAATCCAGTGTGAAGAAACAGGACAATACAGAAAAGGGGAACTAGCCTCAAAGTCCCAGAACATAAAAGAATTCAAGAGTATTTTAGGGTTGCAGAAAAGTCCGATATGTCCGATTTGCATCACTATTGAGTCCTAAAAAAGTCTAATTCTATATAGCA
>CAKUUY010000017.1 GCA_934693235.1 uncultured Candidatus Melainabacteria bacterium
AACCAAGCAACCGCATAAGAACCTAAAATACCGATTACTGACCACGCAAGAATAATCAATACGTGAGATAGAGGCATGTGTTGCAAATATCCGAAGTAGAAAGCAATACAAAGACCAATCAAAACTTCCAATACAAACAAGAATTTACCTTGTTGAATAAGATAAGTTTTACAAGTTTCAAAAATTGTGTTTCCTACTTCAGCCATAGATGCGTGAACATCCAATTTTTTAATCCTGAAGAATTCGATAAATCCGAATATCAAACCAACTACAGAGATTGCAATACCGATAAGCAACAAATTAAAACTTACAGGACTTGCATCCTTGATACTCGGAACAACCAAATCAGCTTCGCTTGCAAGAGCAGGCGAAACGCCCATTAGCAAAGTAGCGAAAAAAGCCATCAATGCCTTTGGAGAAGTCAACTTTTTAATCATAATCTCTCCTTTTTTTATACAAGTTGTCCTACTATTAATCTACTTAATAACAAACGTATTATAAAACAAATTATAATAATAGACAATACCATAAACATATTAATAAAAAAAGATTGCAGGTACTTTCACCTGCAATTTTTTATTTCTGAAAAAACAAAACTCGTTTCAATCTTCCAAAAGCTAAATCCAACGCTACACGTATTTTTCGAACTCTATTTTTTGGATTTACCTTATCTGAAACTACACCACCATTAGCAACAATGGCTAATCTTTTTTCTAATGTTTCAGGATATTTTTGTTCTAATTTTCTTGCAAATAAAGCTAAATGTTTTTTAAAAAGCGTGTCTTTTTGGGTTTTTAATTCAACTGCATCATAAACTTGATGAACGTCTACATAATTAAATCTATTTATTTGTGAATAATATGCTATCAAAGCTTGACTTTGCATATCATTTTTATTTGCATATTTAAAGAGAGATTTTGCCGTTTCTCCTGCGTTTCCCACACTATCACGGCATTCTTTCACCATTTTGGCTGCATAGCCATTCAACGTTTTCATTTTTACATTTAACACAATTTTCCTCTATTCTTCTACCTCTCTAATACATTTGTTTATAGTTGCAAACAATTTCACAAAGAAATTTTGCGGTTTTACTCTATCTGGAACAACTGCACCGTTACTCAATAATGAAATTCTGTCTCCGGCAGTTCTTGGATAATTATCATTTACCATTTTTTCAAATCGTGTTAATTCCAATCCAAGGCTCTTATCATTAGCAGACAAAGTTAAAATGTCTTTTGCGAACTGATTGGGGCTATAACCTTTTAATCTGTTTACTTGATTATAATAAGCTATAAGTGCTTGATTGGGCAAGTTATTTTCATTTGCATATTTAAAAAAATTCATTGTTGCATTTCCAGCATTAACAGAACCTTCTTTACAAGCTCTTGTCATAATTGCGGCACGAGTATCTAATAATTTCATTACAATATTTGTCATACAGAATCCTTTCATTTTTCGCATTAAACCACCTAAAATAAAAATTTTGCGTTATATGTGTCAAAAATTAAGATATATTACAATTTACCATAAATAAACATCTTCCAACAACTTAATTTCAAATTCAGAACCTGCCGGAATTGATATCCTGGAACCTTTTGACCAAATGGCAAAAATGGGAGAACCAACTAAATTTACAGTATACACAACCGCACCGGTAATTGTTGGAATTGGCGAAATTATAGCACCAATTGGATTATCTGCAAGTTTTGTTGAAGCTCTGCGAGTTTTTCTGTAGAAATTTTCACCTCTGTCTACCTGTTTAGAAACGCCCTTAATATAGCCTCTTTTTCCTTTTATATTATTAAGAAAAACTTTTTTTAAATTCGCCTTAGTAATTTTTGCATGAACACTTTTTGTAGAACCGTTAACCGTAATACCGTCAACCATCAACACAATCAAACCACCATTACCAGTATATTGAGGAAGATGCGAATTTTCTACAACAGCTGTGAATTTTGTTCCCTCATTAATCGTTATATATCTTTGTGTAACAGGTTTTATTGAAGTAAACGAAACTCGAGTTCCTTCTCTTTGATAATCAGAAATCACACAATTTGATTTAACTCTAAACTTTGTTCCTTTTTTAATCCTAATTGCTGTTGATTTATCAAATTTGTAATCATTATCCATTTTTTTGATGACAAGTTGAGGTTTAGAAGGTTGTGAAACCGGTTGAGTTTTGGGCACAACAGGGGTTGTTTTATTTGTAGTCGTCGCTGTTGTTTTAGTCGTTGTTGATTGAGATGGTGCAGTTTTTGGCAAAGCCGGCAAATTCTGTTCTAACGCTGATGGGTTATAGTTTTTTCGAATTTCCTCATCAACAGATGTGTCAAGTTCAAATGCAAAACAATGAGAATAAAAAAGCAATGTTACAATAAATAAACTAATTATTTTCTTTATATAAAAACTTTTCACTTCTCACCTTTCACTCTTTAGCTATTTCAACAACTCATTAATTGCCTTAGCAGCTTTTTTACCGGCACCCATTGCGTTAATAGCATTTGAAGCACCGACAGGAGCGACGTCACCACCTGCGTATACAGTCGGAATATTTGTACATCTTGTTTCTCCATCAACGACAATATAACCTTTTTTATCTGTAACAATATCCATTCCTTCTGCATGCGCAGATCTTTGGATAATCGGGTTTGGGCCTGTTCCTAAGGCAACAATTACAGTATCCAAATCCATTATTTCAGTTTCTCCGGTAGCTACAGGACGACATCTACCTGATTCATCAGGTTCACCAAGTTCCATAACTTCAAGTTCAACACCTTTTACATAACCGTTTTCTCCCAAAATTTCTTTCGGAGCGTATAAGAATTTGAACACAATGCCCTCTTCTTTAGCGTGTCTAATTTCTTCCAAACGAGCAGGAAGTTCTTTTTCTGTCCTACGATAAATAATATAAACTTCTTCAAAGCCAACTCTTACGGCGGTTCTAGCTGCATCCATAGCGACGTTTCCTCCACCAAATATAGCAACTTTTTTACCAACTCTTAACGGAGTTGCACTATTTTCTTGTCCGGCATGCATAAGATTTACACGTGTCAAAAATTCATTTGCAGAGAAAACTCCATTCAAGTTTTCGCCCTCTATATTCAACATTTTAGGCAAACCTGCTCCGGAACAAATAAATATCGCATCAAAACCATCTTCTTTCAATTGTTCAAGAGTAATAGATTTTCCTACAACCACATTTTTGTGGAAAATTACACCCATTTTTTCAAGGTTGTTTATTTCTCTATCAAGAATTGTTCTCGGAAGTCTGAAAGGCGGAATACCATATCTCAAAACACCGCCAAGTTCGTGCAATGCCTCAAAAACTTCCACATCATGGCCAGCTTTTCTCAAATCACAAGCAGCAGTCATGCCTGCACATCCAGAACCAATTACGGCAACTTTTTTACCTGACGGTTTTATTTCCGGCAATTCAGCTTTTGTATTATCACCAACGTATCTTTCTAACGCTCCGATGGCAACAGCTTCTCCTTTAATACCTAAAATACATTGTCCCTCGCATTGTCTTTCTTGAGGACAAACTCTTCCGCAAACTGACGGCAACATACTTGTTTGACGAATAATTTCACCAGCTTTATCAAGATCTCCATCTTTTATCGCCTGAATAAAATCTGGAATTTGAATATTTACCGGACACCCTTGAACACATCTTGGATTTTTACAGTGTAAACATCTTGAAGCTTCCAACTTTACTTGTTCTTCTGTCAGATTACTTTCAACAGGCTCAAAATTGTGTCTTCTTTGAATTTTGTCCTGCTCTTTTACGCGTTGTCTTTCTATTGCCATAATTTTCACCTTCTTACTAAACTCTTATATCAGTATTTTACTTTAAAAAATATTTAGTGCAAATAAATCAAAAAAAGTTAATAATTCATTGTAATTAGGGCTTTCTTGTCTTTTAATAATTTTATGGATACTATTGAAAAAAGCTTAAAATCTCTTGAATTTGATAAAATAAAAGAACAACTTGCGAATTTTGCCAAAACTAAACAGAGTAAGGGAATTTGCCTAAGTATAACCCCATTTGATGATATTGTAAAAATAAAAAATGAACTTCAATGCACACGCGAAGCGAAACAAGTTCTTGATATTCCGAACGATATTCCAATAGAATTTGTTGCAGATATCAAACAAATTCAAAAAAATATAGGAGTTAGTTATTTGGCAGAAGATGAGTTAATAGATATCGCCAAAACACTAAGAACATCAAGATTAGTAAAAAAATTTTTATCAGATAATTTGACGATGATGTCTATTTTGCGAAACGCATCACAAAACCTTTTAACAGACAAACAGCTTGAGGACAAAATTTTTACAACTTTTGACGAAAATTTAAATATTCGTCCGGATGCAACTCCAGAGTTAAAAAATTTGTATGCATCCTTGCGAGATACCGAAAAAAATTTAAAAACAACTGTAAACGCATTACTTAATTCTGTAAGTTTTTCAAAACATTTACAAGAAAATATTTATACAACAAGAGACGACAGAATTGTTTTTCAGGTAATGGCATCATCTAAAAGCAAAGTACCTGGAATTGTTCACGATGTATCCGCAACAAACAAAACTTTTTACATTGAACCGGAACAAATAGTACCATTAAACAACAAAATCCGAGAAATAAAAGCAAATATTCACTCTGAAATGGTTAAAATTTTAGCAGGTCTAACCTCTCTTGTAAAAAGCGAAATCAAAGAGCTTGCGCTATCAGAACAAATTCTTGCAACAATTGATTACCACTTTGCTAAAGCTCGATATGCAGTAAAAATTCACGCAATTGAGCCGGAAATTGTTACACATAAATTTGTTGAATTTGAAAACATGAAACACCCGCTTTTGATTGGCAATGTTGAAAATGTAGTTACAAATAACTTTGAAATCGGAAAAGATTATAAATCTGTAATTATTACAGGATCAAATACCGGTGGGAAAACAGTAACCATAAAGACAATCGGTTTGTTTATTCTTATGGCAAAAACAGGAATATTTCTACCCTGCACATCAGCAAAAGTTTATCCGTTTGAAAATGTTTTTGCAGATATCGGAGATGACCAAAGTATTTTGCAAAACTTGTCTACTTTTTCTGCACATATGACAAACATTATAGAAATTCTTAAACAAAGCAATGACAAATCTTTTGTTTTGTTGGACGAAATTTGCGCAGGAACAGACCCTGTCGAAGGAGCAGTTTTAGCCCAAGTAATACTTGAAAAATTGGCAGAAAAAGACGTAATTTCAACCGTTACAACTCACTACGGAGAACTCAAAGCTCTTGAATATACAAACCCATATTTCAAAAACGCATCTGTCGAATTTAATACAACAACTTTAAAACCTACATATAAATTGCTTATAGGTATCCCAGGCTTGAGCAACGCTATTGCAATTGCGACAAACTTAGGTTTGGACAAAGAGATTACGAATAAAGCTAAAAATATCGTTGTTTCAACTAAAGACCCATCAATCCTTGTTGTTGAAAAATTACAAGAAACACAAGCAAAATTAGCCCAAAACCTTGAAAAGGCGGAAGAATTAAAAGAAACATCCGAAAATCTAAAATCTGAATATGAAGACACCATTGCCCAGATAAAAAAAGATAAGAAGAAAACCGTAAAAATAATCAAAGACAAATTTGATAGAGAATTATTAGAAGTTAAAGCAGAAATCAAACATATTTTAGATGAATTAAGACGTGAAAAATCCGAAAAAATTGCACGTCGTTCATATGCTCGACTAGCGCAAACGGAACAAAAATTCAGAGGCAAATTGGCTGAATACGACGAAAAACAACAATACGAAGATATTGATTGGAATAACGTAAAAACAGGCGACAAAATGATTTTAAAAGAAATAAATCAACCTGTCACATTGCTTTGTCTTCCTGATAAAAACGAAAATGTCATTGTTCAAATGGGTAATTTCAAAACGAAAATCAAAACAAATAAACTTGCGCCATACGATTCAGCTTATGAAAAAAAAGAAAATGTTTATAGACCAAGTTCATTTGAAAATTTTGAACTTCGAAAAACAAGTATCTCAAATACACTCGACTTACGCGGTTACAAAGTTGAAGACGCTCTTGACAGCTTGGAATTTTATCTCGACAAAGCTAGTCTTGCAAACCTTGCTTGTGTAACAATTATCCACGGTCACGGTACAGGAGCTCTAAAATCTGCAGTAAGAGATTTCTTAACGACATCACCTTACGTTGCAAAATGGCGAGTTGGAGAAGACTCCGAAGGTGGCGACGGCGTTAGTATTGTGGATATAAAATAGATAATAAAAATTTATAATAGCCTTGAAATTGTTTGACAAATATGTTAAACTGGGTTTGTACATAAAAAATGGAGGAATTTATATGCAAGAAGAGATGAAAAGAGCCGTCGGGGGGGGGGCAATCACGAACGCGAATTAGGATCTCCTTTAGCCGAAATTGACACTCATGTTGCTCATTTGAGTGAATTATCCTCTCACCAAGGGATAGAGTTAGAGAGAGGGGTAAATTTGATAATTCAGAAACATTATTTTCTCGCCCCAACGGGGAGAGAGAGTGGTTGTTTTAATCAATTTGATTACAACCACGAGAGAGGGGTAAAAACCAAATCCGCCTTTACTTTGGCGGAAGTTCTCATCACCCTAGGCATCATCGGAGTTGTTGCAGCACTAACAATGCCTGTACTTATTAGCAATGTACAAGACAGAGTTAAACAAAAACGAGTTGAAAATATCAAACAAAAACTAAGTAAAGTAACAGATAAAATGGCTGTCCAAAGTGGTTTGATTGGTTATGGTGACACAATGTCTTTTGTACAAGAAATGTCAAAGCACATGAAACTAGCTAAGATTTGTGATAACAACCATATTTCCGATTGTTGGCCGAAAGAAGAAGTAACCCTTAACGATGAAGGTAAAACTTGGGAAATATCTAAAACAAAGAACGCTAAAACTCTAAAAATAAATAAAGACATTCGCGACAACTGGGCAGATACGGTTGGAATTGTAACTGCAGACGGGACAGCAATGATCTTGAGTTATGACAAAACTTGTGATTTTGATGTCGATAAAACAGGTCTTGTTTATAGTAAAGGTTCTGCTTTGTCAAACTCTATGGGATGTTTGTCCGGAGTTTTGGATTGGAATGGTGGTAAAAATCCGAATAAGTTAGGTGAAGATATTCTTACAATTGGTAAAGCTACAGGTTTAGGAACAGAATGTACTATAGAAGCTGGTGGCAAATGTTTTACAGCAGCATTCACACCAACACCGTTAACAAAGGCAGAATGTGAGTCAGAAAAGGATAAGCTGGGGATAAAAGAATGTTTTGAGGATCGTGATTACTGGGCAGGTGCCGTAAAGCAATGTGGCGGAGTAAGTAAAATGCCAACTCAAGCTGATTTAACAGAATTAGCAAAGGTTTTATATAATACATCAAGTATAAACTCATCAGGTACAACAAATGGCCTAACCATAGACTATTCAAAAGCTTCATCAATGGGCTTCCCAGGTTCTTACTTCTACCTTTGGGCGGGAGAGGATAATTATAACAACTTCGCGGACGTCCGTAGCTTCGACTCGTCGTACACGGAATGGGGCTACAACTTCTGCAGCTTCGGCGATGGTTTGGCGGTTTGTGTAGGTGATTAACTTAGTTATTTAATAATTCAATCATTTGGCGCAAAATTTATTTGAAAAATTCCCTTTCTCCTAGAGAGAGGAAATCTTTACTGTAACTGTCATTGCGAAGCGAAAAGTTTTAAGGGAATTATTAAGGTTTTTGAAAATACGCTGTAGCAATCCCATTAAATTTAATTTGATGAGATTACTACGTCGCTGTTTCTATTTTCCATCTTTACAATTTTCATCAAACTTTTCCGCTCCTCGTAATGACAGTTTCAGTTCGTAGGGCGGGGTCTCCGCCAACATAAATTGTGATTTTTTACACAAAAAGTTCCCGCCGTCCGCGCAGGACATGATATTTAACCCCTCTCTGGTATCCGTGATTCACTGCGTTCAAACGGCTGCTCTCTCCCTAGGAGAGAGGAAATATTATAATTATGGAACTTTTCACAAATATTTTTTGTCAACAAATTACTTGACATACACAAGAACGACGATTCTACGATAATAAAACAATTTTATAGAGTTGTTTCTCTATTTAATCCTGATTTTTTCCAAAATTTGTTCAAAAACTTCTGATTTCAAGTTGTTTCTGTTCAAAATATCATAGCACTTGTCGATTAGGTCGTTCAAATCTTTTTTGGCTTTGTCTAAGCCGTAAAGAGAAGTGTAGGTTAATTTACCCTCTTCTTTGTCTTTACCCATGGTTTTACCCATTTCTTCAAAAGTTGAAGTTTCATCCAAAATATCATCGGCTATTTGAAAAGCTACTCCCAAAACTTGTCCAAATTCCGTTATGTCTTCAATTTGTTTTTCTGTAGCATCCGCTATAATTGCTCCTGTTCTTAATGCTAATTTGAACAAATCTGCTGTTTTGTGTGTGTGAATATAGTCAAGAATTTCCGGTAACTGCTCATCATTTTTACCGTATTCAAAAGCTTGCATTAATTTTTCACTTTCGATGTCAACAACTTGACCTGCAATTACACCATAAGCACCTGCTGCTTGAAAATATTCTTCCATAATTTTTATTAACTTTTCTGTACCTAGATTTTTTGAATTTTTAAGAATAATTTGCGGTGCAAAAGTTAAAAGAGCATCTCCTGCAAGTACTGCGTGAGCTTCCCCGAAGACCATGTGATTTGTAAGCTGCCCGCGTCTATACATATCGTTATCCATACAAGGTAAATCGTCGTGGATAAGGGTTTGAGAATGCAACATCTCTATTGCGCAGGCCGTAGGAATAGCTTCTTCAAAATTTCCGCCAAACATTCTACAAGTTTCAAGGCACATCACAGGACGAAGTCTTTTCCCAGGAAGTGTTACTGTATATTTCATTGATTTGAAAATCTTTTGAGGATAACAAATCGGCATGAATTCGTCTATTTTTTTGTTAACTAGATCTATATATTCGGTCATTTTCATTAGTTTTGTCCTTTTTTTGTTGTGAATAAGATAATAAGTGAATAGGTGAATAAGTTCTTATCGGGTGCAAGCACCAAAATTATTTCTATTCTTCGGAGTTAATCTCTTTGTAAATCTGTTGTTTAAGTGTATTTCGAGCACTTTGACGCTTCTTTTCGCTTATTTTAGCAATTTGGCGGTTGTGAACTGTTTTTTTACTGTGTTCTTGCTTTTTACCCTCGTATTTGATGCGTTCTTTGTACTCTTTTGCTTCGTCAATAAAAGCAAGGTAACTTTCGTATCTTGTCGGGTCAATTTTTTCAATGTTATTCAAGACATTGCAACCATCTTCGTTTATGTGTAAGCAATCTGAATATTTACATTCATCTCTGAATTGAGCAATTTCCGGAAACAATAAATCTACATCGGCAGGAAGTAAAAAATCAAACCTTGCGTTACTAAATCCCGGAGTGTCGACAATTCTGGATGTGTCATTTAGTTTTATGATTTCGCAATGACGAGTTGTGTGTGTGCCGCGTTGAGTTTTTTCACTGATTTGTTTGGTTTTGAGGTTTAAATCTGGGTTAATTGCGTTAACCAAGCTTGATTTCCCGACACCGGAATTTCCACATAGCACACTTGTTTTATTCTCTAACAATTTTTCAAAGTTTTTTAAACCTTTATGTTCCGTTGCTGACGTATAAACAATTTTATAGTTAAGTGGTTCGTAAACTTTTTTGATTTTATCGCTTAAGTGTTTGTCCCATTTTAAATCATCTTTGTTAAAACAAAGTACTGTCGGAATTTCAAAATATCTTGCGAGTGATATATATCTGTTTAGTTGGTGTAAGTCTAAATCAGGCTCTTTTAAAGCTGAAACAATAATAATTTGGTCGATATTTGCAACGCTTGGGCGTTTGATAAAATTTTTACGTTTGATTATATTCTTGATGACGCCATTTTCAAACTCCACAAAATCCCCGACAAAGATTTTTTCACGTTGCTTTTTTAGAACTTCCCTAATTTTACATTCGTGGAAAGAAGTTCCGTCGTCGACATAATAAAAATCTGAGTGTATTTTGTAAATCTGTCCTTCAGCCATAAAAGGATTTTAGCACAAAATTGAAAGAATAATAGAATGTGAACTTTTTTTGTTATTTTAGTTTTACAAAATCCGGTACTTTATTTTTAGCCATTTGCATTTGCATGTATTGAGTTTTTAGTTTTGATTTCTCTTCATCAGTTGCATTTTTAGCTTTTTCATTCATTTGTGTATACAACTCTTTTTCTGTGTCATTACCTTTTATGTAAACATCCATTTCTTTACTTTTTTTATGAGCATTTATATTTCCCTCATAATTTATTTTAGGAGCTTTGAAAAGAGTGTACAAAAACGCAAAACCGGCAACAAATGTTGTAAGCAAGCCAATCCAAGCTCCAACGGTAAGCCAAGCTTTTTTATTTGCATTAACATTTTTGTGTTGTTTGTTGACTATATCTGAAGCTTTTTTCCCTATTTTTTCGCCAACAAGATCAAAGTCATCAACAAGTTCAAACAACAATTTTGTTCCAACTCCTAAGCCCGCAATAAAAGTAGCTTTTGCTAACTTTGCCTTTTCGCCTGTTTTAGAAATCGGGTTTTTCTCTTGTTGAGAAGGTCTTGATGGGTTGTTTGCCCCAAAAGAATATGTATTGATAGGATTGATTTGCATTATGCTCCTTTTATAAGCATTCCGTTTCCGTTGTTAGCCATTTGAACAGATGTGTAGTGATTAATTTTTTGGTCTAAGTCAACATCTTCATCCTTAACTTCTTTATTAACTTCTTCCATAATATTGGATTTTAATTCTTTGTCTCGAGTGAATACATCCATTTCTTTTTCACGAGTAAATGCGTTAACTTTGGTGTTGTATAATTTTGAAGGAAGAGTCAAAGCCAATGTGATTAAACCCGCAGCTGCGCCAATTCCGCCGAGTTTTAATGCTCTGCTTTTTGAGCCTTTCCCAATGAAACAAGAACCTAGTGCTGCAGCAGTCCCTCCAATAAGTGTGCTCCCTCCGATAGAACCCCAAATTGCTAAATTCTTTTCGGTTTTTCTGTTAATTGGATTTTCATAACCATTTTTCTTTCCCATAAATTGAGGTTTCGGACAACAAGCGTTGATTGCTGAAATTTGCATAATTATTACTCCTTCATATTTTATATAACTGCCTAGTACCCATATAATAATCAAATAGAATTGAAATTGCTACTTTGTTAACATTTTAAGTCTAATTGTTACAATTATTTGAAGTTTTGCATTTTTATGTTATCATCGACTCATAAGGACAGATTATTATTATTTTAATAAGGGGAAAAATATGATTTCAGTAAACGATTTAAAAACAGGCTTGACGCTTCAATTGGACAACGGTTTATGGTCTGTTGTTGAATTTTTACACGTAAAACCTGGAAAAGGTGCCGCGTTTGTTCGTTCAAAACTTAAAAACGTTGAAACAGGTCAGGTTGTTGAAAAAACATTTCGTGCAGGTGAAAAAGTTGCTAAGGCAATGCTTGATAGACGAGAAATGCAATATCTTTACAAAGAAGGTAAAGAATATGTTATGATGGATAACGAAACTTACGAACAACTTCAATTGACTGAAGACCAAATCGGTGACGGTATTAAATATTTGAAAGAAAATATGGTTGTTCAAGTATTGATGCATGATGCTAGAATTATTGGTGTAGATCTTCCGGCACACGTAATTCTTGAAGTTACTGATACTCCTCCGTCAGAAAAAGGTAATACGGCTCAAGGTGGTACTAAACCGGCTACTCTTGAGACTGGAGCAGTTGTTAATGTTCCGTTCTTTATTTCTAACGGAGATAAAATAAGAGTTGATACAAGAACTAATGAATATCTTGATAGAGCGTAGGTGCAGAAAGTTTTTGCACTGGGTGAAGATTTGCATTTAAGTGAATAGGTGAATAAGTTCATTTCATTCGCTTCCGCTCAAAAAAGTTTTGGTACGAAGTACCCGATAAAACTTATTCACCTGTTCACACTTATTAACATATTCACTCGAAAAACGAAAGGCAAAAATAATGAAATTTGATATAGATTATGTAGAAAAATTAGCAAAAGTTTTGGCTGACAATTCTTTAACAGAAATTTCTCTTGAAGATGGAGAACAAGCTATTACTTTGAGAAAAGAAGTTGTAGGTGTTGCTGCTGCTCCGGTTGCTGTTGCTGCTCCGCAAGTTTCTTCAAGTGCTCCGGTTCCCGCTGCTTCAACTGTAACTAAAGAACCGGCTCATAAAGGAAAAGCTCTAACTTCTCCAATGGTTGGAACTTTTTATTCAGCACCATCTCCTGACGCTGAAGCGTTTGTTAAAGTTGGTCAAACGATAAAAGAAGGCGATGTAGTTTGTATAGTAGAAGCTATGAAGCTTATGAATGAAATTGAATCAGATTTCTCAGGTAAAATTACCGAAGTTTGTGTACAAGACGGTCAACCTGTTGAATTTGGTCAAGTTCTGATGTATGTAGAATAAAGTGAGAAGTGAAAAGTGAAAGGTGGAAAATCTGTTTCGCTCGCCGAGAATTGTAAATATGGTTAATGGTGTAGCAACGAAGAGATTTCAACTTATAACCTTTTACTTTTCGCCTTTTATAGGGATAAGAAAAAGATGTTTAGAAAAGTATTGATTGCAAACCGCGGGGAGATTGCGGTAAGAATTATAAGAGCTTGCAGAGAAATTGGTATTCCAACTGTTGCAATTTATTCTCAGGCTGATGCAAACTCTCTTCATGTAAGATTGGCTACAGAGGCTTATTGTATTGGACCTGCTCAGAGTAATAAAAGTTATTTGAGTATTCCGGCAATCATTTCTGCAGCAATTGTTTCAGGTGCGGATGCAATTCACCCCGGGTATGGTTTTATGTCTGAAAGAGCTGATTTTGCAGAAATTTGTGCCAAGCATGGTATTAAATTTATTGGCCCTACAGCGGAAGCTATGAGAAAAATGGGTGATAAAGCTACTGCTCGTAAGACTATGATTGAGAATAATGTACCTGTAACTCCTGGCACCGGAATTTTAAAAACTCCTGAAGAAGTTAAGGAATTCGCTCATAAAGTTGGTTATCCAATTATTTTAAAAGCTACTGCCGGTGGTGGTGGTAAAGGTATGAGAATTTGTAGATCTGATGAAGAAGTTGATGTAAATATGAGTCTTTGTCAATCAGAAGCTCAGAACTTTTTTGGTAATCCGGATGTTTACGCTGAAAAATTCTTGGAAAATCCGCGTCATATTGAGGTTCAAATTCTTGCGGACCAATATGGTAATGTTGTTCACTTAGGTGAAAGAGATTGTTCTATTCAAAGACGTCACCAAAAATTGTTAGAAGAAGCTCCATCTCCCGCAATTGATGAAGCAACTCGTAAAGAAATGGGGGCAGCAGCTGTTCGTGCTGCTAAAGCTATTAATTATGAAAGTGCTGGGACTTGTGAATTCTTGCTTGACCACGATGGAAAATGGTACTTTATGGAAATGAATACAAGAATTCAGGTTGAACACTGTGTAACAGAGATGATTTCTAATGTAGATTTAGTAAGAGAACAAATTATGGTTGCAGCTGGAGAAATGCTTGATTTCACTCAAGATGATATCATGTTGAGAGGGCATGCAATAGAATGTCGTATTAATGCTGAAAACCCGGCAAAAGACTTTATGCCGAATCCTGGAACAATTACTGGTTACGTTACTCCGGGCGGTTTTGGTGTAAGAGTAGATTCTCATGCATATCAGGATTATTCTATTCCTCCATATTACGATTCTATGATTGGTAAATTGATTTGTTGGGGCAGGACCCGAAACGAGGCTCGTAGAAGAATGTACAGAGCTTTAAAAGAGTATGTTATTACTGGGGTTGAAACAACAATTCCATTCCACCAAGCGATTATTGAAGACCCTGTGTTTATGAGTGGAAAATTCAATACCGGATTTATAGAAGATTTTTATGAAAGAACAGGAAAGAATAAGAAATAAACAGGTTAAAAGCTCGAAGAAATTCGAGCTTTTTTGTTGAAAACAATTTGAAAATATGTTAAAATGAGAATATGAATATTCAAGAAGAGCAGAAAGAAGTTGAATTTGCGAAGAGAATAGCCGTCGGGGGGGGGGGCTATCACGAACGCGAATTAGATGGTGCTGCTTGTGTAACCCATTTAAGAAAAATTTCCTCTCTCCAAGAGAGAGTGTGTGTTTGTTGCAATCAATTTAATTACAAACACGAAAGAGGGAAAATTTTGTCAAAAAATTTGTTTTCTCACCCCAACATGGAGAGAAGAAATTTTTTAACGAATTGTAAGAGCATAGAAATTAAGAAAGGAAATATAAAAATGCAATTAAATATCTCAAAGCAAAAACGATATAACTGGTTAGTCGCATTTACATTGTCCGAAGGTGCTACGCACGTAGCCCCCTGCACCAACATTAGTACATACTTCAAATTTTGGTGTAAAGCTTTTCCGCACGTAGCCCACTGGAAAGACTCACGCAAAGTTGCATTTACATTGGCAGAAGTTTTAATAACCCTTGGTATTATAGGTGTTGTTGCTGCTTTAACTTTGCCTACTCTGATAAATAATTTTCAAAAGAATTTGGCTGCAACAAGATTGAAATATTATTCCAGTACTATGCAGCAGGCTGCGCAAATGCGAAGTAAAGATACAATTGAGGGAAGTTTTGTTGATATGAATTGGGATGAGGTTAGGGCATATAATCCTGACGATATGGAAAAATTCTATAATCACTATTGGTTGCCGTATGTTAAAACTGTCAGTATAACAAAATTGTCAAAAGGTATTTTAGTAGAATATGCAAATGGTTCCGGAGCCTACCATCAAAGAAATTCTGTGAATACTGTAGGAGTGTCAGCATCGTCATTTATTGTTTTTTGCCCAGAGTATAAATATTGTAAAAATGTTGATGTCTCAAATGCTCATCATAATGCTGTTGATGGAAAACATACATTTGCCCTATGGAATAGAGGTATTGTGCCACAAGAATTTAAAACTTACCCGTATTCAAGGAACGAATTAATAGAATTATGTAAAAATGATAAGTATTATTGCTCTTCTTTAATTTATTTGGATGGTTGGCAAATTAAGGAAGATTATCCATGGTAATTTTTTTATAACCTCTTGCCAAACTCTCAAAAATATGCTACAATTATAGTAGGTAATATGTGTGAGGGTTAGAGTATGGCAGGAATTAATTTATTCTATCAATTTACAAATCCGATTGAAAAACAAAAAGAGCAAAAAAAGGCACAAAAAGATGCTTTGATTAGTAAAAATTATAAAGAGATTTACGCACATGAAGCTGCACACAAAGCTGCCGGTGGAAGTCTTGCCGGTGCAATTGTTATAGAGAAAAATGCAGATGGAATTCCTGTTGGTGGGCATGTAAATATTAAAATGCCATCACTTAACCCTGAAGATCCTCAAAAAACTATTGATGATGCCAATACAGTAATAAAATCAGCAATGGCTCCCTTAGATCCGTCAACTCAGGATTATAAAGTAGCTTCAAAGGCGCAAAGTTTAAAGATGCAAGCTCGTGCAATTAAAAATAAAAATGTCGGAAATAAGTTAGACTATGATGCTTAGCCTGTATAGTATTAAAAATCAAAAAAATCTTTGACAGGTGTGTCTAAAGCTTCTGAAATATCTATTAACAAGCCGAGGCTGATGCTCCTTTTGGCTGTTTCGATTTTTGCTAAATGCTCTCTTGAAATACCGACAATTTCGGCAAGCTGGTTTTGCGAAAGCTTTTTTTGCTTTCTGTAAGAGTAGATTTTACGTCCTAATTGTAAAATTTTTGTAGTCTTATTGTTCACAAACTAATTTTATGTGGTATACTATAAAATGTATGTAGTCTAAAAGAGAACAAATTGATGCAAAAAAGAGCTTTTATTTTGTCAGAAAGTGTTACGCAAATAGTCCACAGGAAAAACTTTCGCAGAGTAGCGTTTACCTTGGCTGAGGTTCTAATCACTCTTGGTATTATTGGTGTTGTTGCTGCTTTAACTTTGCCGTCTTTAGTTGAAAGTTATCAGAAAAAAGTTGTAGCGACAAAGTTGTCAAAGTTTTATTCTATAATGAGTCAGGCCGTATATGCTTGGACCGCAGAGGAGGGTATGGGGCAAGGAGCAAAGTATAATTTCCCGGAAGATGCCATTAGTGGAAAAGGGTTACAAAATTGGTATAACAAAAATTTGGATAAATATATTAAATCAACAGGAGAAAATAGCTCCTCGGGTGGCTTTTTTGTTGCATTGGCTGATGGCTCGGGGTTTAATGCGTATGTCAATGCTTATGGGAGTATGTTTCTTTTTTATTGCGTAGAGACTAAGTATTGCGATACTGAAGCAAAGAAGCTAGAGGGCGGTGGGTTTGACGGTAGAAATACATTCCTATTTCAATTTAAAAACGGGCATTTTTATGCATCTACAGAGGATTATGGTTCCGAAAATCGTAGCGAATTATTGAATAATTGCAAATACGGAAATAGCGATAATTCGGAAATAAGTTCTAAGGACCGTCGTCATGCTTGTACAAGGCTTATTCAGGTTGATGGTTGGGAGATTAAAAAAGATTACCCTTGGAAACAAATTATGTTAGAAAACTAATATTAAAATTCAAACAAAGTTTTGATATCTGCGTCTAGAGCTTTGGCGAGTCGTTTTGCTGTCGAAATTGTAGTGTCTGTTATTCCACGTTCAATTGAACTCATGTAGCTGGGAGAAATGTTTGCGCGAAAGGCTAGTTCTTCTTGTGTGAGTTCGTGCGTAATCCGCAATTCGTGTATTTTTACTCCGAATTTTCGACAAAGAACTTTATCGTATTTATAAATCTTTCTGCCCATAAGATGATTTTAGAAAAAATTTGAAGAGAAATTAAACTATCCCATAGTTGAAAATAGGTTGAAATTGTGCTATAATCATATTTGCATAGATTAAAATAAAATACTATTGAATGGTTGATGTATTAGAAAAAAGATAAATATTATAATTATGCTATAATACATCGCATATAAATTAAAAAGACGAAAGGGAAAATATAAAACATGAACCAAAACGACTTAACCCGAAATGACTTTAGTGCCCTAGTACCTCAGTATCCTAGTAACTTTATTCATAAAAAATCGGCTTTTACCCTAGCTGAGATTTTAATCACTCTCGGTATTATAGGAGTTGTTGCTGCATTGACTTTGTCTATGATAATTCCTAAATATAAGGAGCATGTTTGGATAAATAAATTCAAGCAAACTTATTCTGTTCTTTCTGAATTGTATATGAACGCGATTGAGGAAAACGGTGGAACATTTCCTGAAGATATTTGTACAGGTATAACAGTCAAAAAACAGTGTTCTGATAAAATAGTTGATTTTTTGATAAAAGATAATTCAAATATTCATAAGGTAAATTGGCAAACTGCAATCCCTCGTTATTATTACGATATTGTAAATACAAAAACAGATAATCAAATGTATAGACTACATTATTCTTGGTTTATGTTAAATAATGAAGTGTCAGTTGGAGTTGAAGGTAGTGCAATAACTGATGATGTCAATAATAGAAACAATAGGTATTTCCCATTTATGTTTATTGATTTGAACGGAATTGAGGCACCAAACAAATTGGGTTCGGATGAGTTTTTATTATATTTAAAAAAATCTTCTGATGGCAAGTACACAGTTTCTGGTTATGATATGTGGTGGGTTGGCCCTGATTTTTGTAACCCGTTTAAAAAGGTCGGTGGCTGGACTAATGGTGGTGCGTGTGCAATTTGGCTAATTCGTCATGGAAATATGGATTATTTACACAAAGAAATTAAATCGTGGTAGTAAAAATTACATACAATTCTGAGGACAATAATATTTTGTGTCCAAAGAATCTTTTTAAAAGGTTTCAAGAAGATTTTTTAATTACTAATAATGTTTGTGGTATAATCTATTCGTATGAGTACACAATTTAGGCACTATGCCAAAGAATTATTAAATATTGCCTTGCCGATTATTATGGGAAACCTTGGTTTTATTTTAATCGGGGCGGGTGATGTTTTGATTGCAGGACACCATTCAACAGATACGTTGGCTGCAATCAGTATTGCAACTGCAATTACAAACTGTATTCAGACTTTTGGAATTGGTTTGATTTCGAGTGTTTCGCCTTTGCTTTCTAATTTTAGGGGCGAGAAAAAGTCTGCTAAAAAGTATTTCTATCCGACAATTAGATTTGCAATGCTTTTGGCTGTAATTGTAATGTTTGCGGTTTTGGCATTTATTCCTGTGATTGATTATCTGCATTTTGATGCAAAATTGGTTCCGATGATTAAGCAATATATGTTTGTGACTGCATTTGCTACATTTGGAGCTTATTTGCATGCTGCATTAAAAGAATTTTTACAGGCATTTGAGGTTGTTGTATTCCCAAATCTTGTCACCGCTATTGCTGTATTTTTGAATATTGCAGTCAATGTGCTTTTGGTATTCGGTTGGGGAATAATTCCGTCATTGGGAGCTTTAGGACTTGCTATTGCAAGTTTTGTGGTAAGGTACTTTATGGGCTTTGCGTTGTTAATTTATTGTTTTAAAATGATGAATTTCAATGATTACAAAGATTTTGAATATTATAAGAATTTAATAAAAATCGGAATTCCGATATCGTGCGCGGTTTTGGTTGAATTTATTGCATTCAACAGTATTGCAATTATTATGGGAAGAGTTTCAGGTGTATATGCGGCTGCACAAAACTTGGTTTGTACATTGACCACAATTTCGTTTATGGTGCCGTTTGCTGTTTCTAATGCGATTGCAGTTAAGGTTGGTTTTGCAAACGGAGCTGAAAATATAACAGATTTGAAACGTTACTCGTTTGTTGGAATTGTGATATGTGTCGGATTTATGATGTGTAGTGCGTGTGTATTTGCATCGTTCCCTCATTTCCTTGTAGGGTTATTTACGCAAGATAATACGTTGGTTAAAATTTCAGTTCCAATTCTTTATGTATTGGCTGTCTTCCAAGTGTTTGATGGCTTGCAGGTTGCACTTGCAGGTATATTTAAGGGGATGAAAAGAACAGGGGTTGTACTTTGGTCAAATTTTGTTGCTTATTGGTTAGTGGCAATTCCTTTGGGATATACACTTGCGTTTAAATATCATTTGAATATCAGAGGTTTTTGGTTTGGATTGGCAACTGCAGCCATGTTGCTTTGTGTAATTATGCTGACCATGTTGCTTAAAGGTATTAAAAAACTGGAAAACTGTTAATTTAGTAATGTTTATGCTATTATGATTGTATGAATTGGAGGAATTATGCATAAAGAAGAAAGAACATTTGTGGCTATTAAGCCTGACGGAGTAAAAAGAGGTTTTATCGGTGAAATTATTAGCCGTTTTGAAAAGAAAGGTTATAAATTAATCGGTATGAAAATGCTTCAAGTAACTGAGGAAATTGCTGCAAAACATTATGCAGAGCACGTTGGCAAACCTTTTTATCCAAATCTTGTGAAATATATTACAAGTGGACCGATTGTAGCAATGGTATTCCAAGGTTATCAAGCAGTTCAAGGTATTCGTCACGTATTGGGTGCTACTGATCCTTGTGAAGCTGATGTTGGTTCTATAAGAGCTGATTATGCGCAATTAAAAGCATATAATACTGTTCATGGTTCAGACAGCTTAGAAAGTGCTGAAAGAGAAATTAATATTTACTTTAAGCCGGAAGAACTTTGTCCGAATTACAAAAATATGATGGAATTAATCACAGAAAGCGTAGATGAAGATTAATGCGAGATAATGCTCACGAAAATTTTTCATATGAATTAGTTCATGAATGTAAGCAGACGGGCGCAAGAGCCGGAATTTTGAATACTCCGCACGGATCTATTCTTACTCCGATTTTTATGCCTGTTGGAACTAATTCAGCTGTTAAAACACTTACGGCAGATCAAATTGTTGATACCGGTGCGCAAATTATGTTATCAAATTCCTATCATTTGTACTTGAGAGCGGGAACAAAGTTGATTAAACAATTTGGTGGAATACATAGCTGGATGAATTGGCATAAACCTGTGTTGACTGATTCCGGAGGTTTTCAGGTGTTTTCGCTTTCTCATTTGAATAAAATAGGTGAGGATGGTGTAGAATTTCGTGATCCAAAAGATGGAAAAAAACATTTTATTAACCCTGAAGTTTCTATGGAAATTCAGCAAGATATAGGGGCTGATATTATTATGGCGTTTGACCAATGTGCTCCGTTCCCTTGCGATTATGATACTGCCAAAAAAGCAATGGAGCGTACTCATAGATGGCTTGAAAGATGTTTTAAAGCCAAAACAAATCCTCGCCAGGCTTTATTTCCGATTGTTCAGGGGGCTTTTTATGATGATTTGCGAAGAGAAAGTGCTAGAATAATTTCTTCTTACGATGCTGTAGGATACGCAATTGGTGGCCTAAGCGTTGGTGAAACAAAAGATATTATGAATCATTTTGTTGAATTTACTGCTCCTCTATTACCAAATAATAAACCAAGATATTTGATGGGTGTTGGAACCCCAGAGGATTTGTTGGACGGAATAAGACGCGGTGTAGATATGTTTGATTGTGTTCTTCCGACAAGAAATGCTCGTCACGGTTCATTCTTTACCTGGGATGGTAAATCCAATATAAAAACTCAAAAATACTATGATGATGATAGACCTTTGGTTGATGCTTGTAATTGTTACGCTTGTAAAAATCATTCAAGAGCATATATCAGACATTTGTGGAGATGTGGAGAAAGCACTGCTTCAACATTGTTATCAATTCATAATATTAAATTCCTAGTTGATTTTTCTCAAAAATGCCGCCAAGCAATTTTGGAAGACAGATTTGGTGATTTTTATAACGAACATTATGATAGATTGATTTGATAGTGTAAAGTTTTGTTAAAACAAATATAAAAAGGCTGAAATGTAGATTTACAGGTTGGAAAAGATAAAGAAAATGCATTTATACTTAAAAATTTAAGAGATGTTTACAAAGACGAATGTCGTTCTTATAAAGTTGGATATGAAGCTTTTGAAACATTTAGGGGGGCAAAAAATCCAGAACAAGTGAATGAAATATTTAATTTATACGAAAATTTTGTAAAAGCTACAGATAAGGAACTTCGTCATACTCGACTAAATCAAGTAAAACGTTTATTTGGATTAAAGCCTAACATCGCACGAGAACAGGCTATTATTAAACAACAGCAAGCTTCTGAAGCTGAAAAGTTGAGTTTTGCCAAAGTTACAAGAGATGATTCTAATAGTAAAATAAAAGCAAAACTATTTGAAAATAGAGAATAATAATATGTCATCGCGGACTTCGTTCCGCGATCTTGCTTAAGTAGTATATTGAAATGGATTAAAGGTTTGGCTTTATAGAACTTTATACATAGAAAGTTTCAACCATCTGAGTTGGATAAATCATAAAATCTTGACAATTCAAAAAACATCATTACATATATAATATAAGGAGTTTATATTATGAGTAATGTAGTTTTTGAAGGATTAAATGTGATTTACCCAGCAACCGAAGGCCTTGAAAAATATGAAACATACAATTTGGATGATCCGTTTATTGTTTCTATTCTTAATAGTTTTGAAAATCAAGAATTGATGAATCAAGATTTTATTGAATTTTTTACAATTTAATTAAACAAATTCAACTGTGGAACATCCACTGTTGGGGTGTCAACGGATTTTTTACGTGTTGCAAGGTTGTTTGAGTAGTCTTTTTGCATTCTTGTCATCAATTCTTGCGAACGACGAATTACAACGGATGGAAGTCCAGCCATTTTTGCAACTTGGATCCCATAGCTTTTGCTTGCGCCACCTTGAACTATTTTTCTCAAGAATTCGATTTCTCCGTTTTCTTCTGTTATTGTAATTCTATAATTTTTGATTTGTGGGTAAGTTTTTGTCATTACGTTTAATTCGTGGTAATGCGTTGCAAAAATACATCTTGCTTTGATTTTTGTTGCGATATATTCAGCAACAGACCAAGCGATTGCAACACCATCATATGTGCTTGTACCACGTCCGATTTCGTCCAACAAAATAAAGCTTCTATCCGTCGCAGAATTCAAAATGCACGCTGTTTCAATCATTTCAACCATAAATGTTGATTGCCCGAGTGTTAGATCGTCTGATGCTCCGACACGTGTAAAAATTTTATCAATAACTCCGATTTTTGCGAAATCAGCCGGAACCCAAAATCCGATTTGTGCTAAAATTGCAATCAAAGCATTTTGGCGCATATACGTAGATTTACCGGCCATGTTTGGACCAGTTAAAATCATAAATTGAGTTGCATCAATTGAATTACACTTCAATTCCAAGTCATTTGGTACATATTCTCCGAGTGGTAAAATCTTTTCTAACACAGGGTGACGTCCGTTTTTTACTATGAAATTGTCGGACTCATCAATAATCGGTTTGCAGAAATTGTTTTCAGAAGCAACATCGGCAAGAGCTGTAAAAACATCACATTTTGCAATACACTCTGCGATTTCTCTGATTTTTGAAACAAATTCTTTTGAATATTCTCTGAAATCACAGAAAAGTTTATATTCTAATTCCGTTGATTTGAATTTTGCAGAAAGCACGTCATCTTCGTGTTTTTTTAATTCTTCTGTAATAAATCTTTCGCCACTTGTTAGAGTTTGTTTTCTAATATAACCGTCTGGAATTTGGTTTAGGTATGAATTTGAAATTTCAATAAAGTATCCAAAAACTTTATTATATCCGATTTTTAGAGTCTTAATTCCAGTTCTTTCTTTTTCACGTTCTTCAAAGTCTTTTAGCCAATTCTCGCCACCGGTCAAAAGTTCTCTGAAATAATCAAGTTCTCCGGATACTCCATCTTTTAGAATTCCACCCTCTTTTATTAAAACAGGTGCATTTTCAGCAATTGTTCTGTCTATTAATGCGGTGTATTCTGCGATTTCATCTCTATATTGGTTAATTTCAGCCAAAGGGTTGTGTTCAAGAATATTTGTAGCATCCAGCAAATCCGGCAACATCATAAGTGATGTTTTCAAACTCAAAAAGTCTTTAGGGTTGGCGGAACTGTTAGACATTCTTGTTGCTAAGCGTTGAATATCATAGATTTTTTCAAGTAAATTTCCGATATTAAGTCTATCATCAGTTTTTTCAACGAGTTCTGAAACAAAATTTTGACGAGTTATTATATCTTCAACTCTTTTTAATGGTTGACAAACCCAGTTTTTAAGTAACCTTGCGCCCATATTGGTTTTGGTTTTATCAATAGCCCAAAGAAGAGAGCCGAATTTGTTTTTGTCTCTTAGAGTTTCGGTTAATTCTAAATTTTTTCTTGTGCCTCCATCTAAAATCATGTATTCAGAAAGTTCATACGGCTCAATTCTGTCAAATTTTGGGACGTTTTCTTTCATATTTTCCCAAATGTAAGCAAGTAGTGCTCCTGCGGCTCTGAAACCTATTTGATATCTATTGTACCCGAATGATTCTAGGCTATTTGCTTGAAAAACGGCTTTCAAGTTGTTTTCTGCAAAATTGGCATCAAAAACGGATGCCGGAATTTTGGAACAATTGTAAATTTTAGTAATTTCTTCCGGTAAATCAATTTTTTCGTCCGGAACAATTTGAAATGGCATAATTTTTTGTTTGACGGATGGCCCAACGACTTCAGCCGGTGCAATTCTTGTAAGTTCTGCTAAAATTAATTCAAATGGAGCCTGAGTAACCTTGAATTCGCCCGTTGAAATATCAGCGTAAGAAAATCCCCAAGTGCCACTTTTTTCTTCCTTAAAAAGTGCACATATGTAGTTGTTAGAGTTTTGTTGTAAAAAATCACTTTCCGTAAGAGTTCCCGAAGTAATAATTCGTGTAACTCCACGTTTTACAAGTCCTTTTGCAAATTTAGGATCTTCCAATTGATCACAGATAATAACCTTATAATTTTTTTGAACAAGTTTTTCTATGTATGGATTTACTGCTTTCGCCGGAATTCCAGCAAGAGGAATGCGACCAAATTTTCCTTGTTCACGTCCTGTGAGCGTCAATTCTAATTCCTTAGACATAATAACAGCATCTTCAAAGAAAGTTTCATAAAAATCTCCCAATCTGTAAAGTAAGATTTTATCAGGGTTTTGATGTTTGATTTTTAAATATTCCTGCATTGCAGGTGTAAGATCTTCGACTTTAATGTCCGCTGTGTTTATAAGATTGATTTCTGCTTTTTTCATAGTTATAATAATAATATAATATTATAAGGATTTCAACATGGGATGTTTAAAGAATTTTTTGAGAGCTATAGTTATAACCCTTGCAGTTGTAGGCTTTATGGCAATTGGCGGTAAAGATTTAATTTGTGGATATATAAACAATTATTTCAATCCGACGAAAGATGAAATGTTGGAAAGAGCTAAAAAAGTCGGAGATTTTTCACATATCAATGACGAATTTGAGCTAGAAAAAGCAGCCGGGATTTTAGGATATAACGCAGTTGTCGCTGAACACAAGGCAAGTGGTCAAAAAATGTTTGTTGTAGATTCAGGCGATAAGCAAATTTTAACAGAAGAAGATTTGAAGTCTGATAATGTTGAAGAAAAACTTTATAAAGCTGTTAGTAAAATAAAATATCAGGCTATTTCTGTAGATGATCTGAAAGTTACTAAAAAGGGAACAATGCACTCATATGGTAAAGAAGTTCCTTATGTAAAATTTGAAGCAAGAGTGAAAAAACTTCCAATTGGAGATGTTGGAGGAATTGTTTCTGTTGCGGAAACAAAAGATGGAAAATCAAGACTATTGATTTCTGCAAACGAAAAAAATAAATATTCACAACTTATTTCAGATGAATTTTTTAAAAAAGTCAAATAATTGAAAAAAGAATATAAATTTACGTCCGAGTGGCGAAATTGGTAGACGCGCACGATTCAGGTTCGTGTAGAGAGATCTTTGTGGGTTCAAGTCCCATCTCGGATATTTTTTATTTCATATTGTATTATGTTTATAACAAGAATAAGTACTTGAAAAGCATGGAAATATCTGTTATAATGAATATATGAGTGATTATAAAAAACTGATAAAAACAGTTGATAAAGAAGTTATTTCTTTGAAAGAACTTCAAGCAATTATGGCGGATGATCTTGTTGCAGAGGTAAAAGAGGTCAAAAGAGACGACAGGCACAAAAATTATCCACGCTATGATGTCAGACTTACTAATGGTGAAAGCTATTTTGTTTATGTAAAAAAATCGTTATTTGGTTTTTAGTTAAAAGTTTATACGTTACCTGTTGAACTATTTCTGTCATCTTCTAATTGCTTGATGTCGATATTGTTGTCGTCTGTATATGTGTTTATTACAGGGACGTCAATTTCAACGTTAACGTCTGCATCAACCATTTCAATATCGTTTTTAGAGAATTCTTTTGTTTTTCCGTCTTCCATTTTAACAGCAACTTTGCCACTCATAAATTGCAGATAGCAAACTTTACCGAGTCCGTCCGGAGTCATTACAGAAGAGCCTACAGGAGGCATACCTTTTGCAGCATCTATGTAGTTTGAGTACTCGTAAGTAAGGCAGCAAAGAAGTCTTCCACATGTACCGGAAATTTTCCCTGGAGCAATTGGCATTCCTTGGTCTTTAGCAAGTTTTACGTTGATTGTTGCAAATTTTCTCAAGAAACTTGAACAACAGAAAGGTCTTCCGCAAACTCCTGCACCTTCCAAAATAGAGGTTTCGTCTCTTACTCCAATATGTCTTAAATCAATTCTTACACGTGTAAAAACTTGAGTTAAGTCTTTTAATAATGCCCTGAAATCAACTCTTTCCGGAGCTGTGTAGTAGAATGTTATCTTTCTTCTATCAAACGTAATTCTGCATTGAACTAAGTTCATGTTTAACTTATGCTGTTTTACGAGGTTTTGACATTTGAAAAAAGATTGTACTTCTTCTTTTTTTATGTCTTCCAAAGTCTGTAAATCTCGCTGAGAAAGAGTTCTGATGACATGAAAAACTTCGGGTTTGTTTTTGGAATGTTCCCAGATTTTTTCAATTTGAGAATTTATAATAAAAGCTTTTAAAGCTTCTTCTCCCTTTTCAGTTCTCACAAGTACCATTTGACCGTCTTCAATGTGTATAGTGTCAGGAACATTGAGTGGGTAAAATGTGTTTTTGAGGTATTTTACAGCGTACTTAAACATATCTTTCTTCTTCTTTTAACTTTCTATTCATTAGTTTTTCTAGTAATGCTTGTGGTGTAATGTCTGTATAAACAGCTTCGTAAATAGCGTTTGAAACAGGTACTTCAATATTTAATTTCTTAGCCAGTTCGCAAATTGCTTTTGAAGTTTTTACCCCTTCAGCCACAGAGCCGAGTTCTGCTAAAATATCGTTGATTTTTTTCCCTTTGGCAAGCATTGAACCTACTGTATAGTTTCTTGACATCGGGCTTGAACAAGTTGCGATTAAGTCTCCCATTCCCGATAAACCGTATAATGTTGACGGGTTTGCACCCAAATTAATGCTTACACGAACTATTTCTGCCATCCCTCGAGTTAAAAGAGTACCAGCACAATTATCTCCTAATCCCATAGTGTGAGCAAATCCTGATGCAATTGCAATTACGTTTTTTAACGAGCCGCCAAGTTCAACGCCGATTACATCGTTGTTTGTATAAAGTCTGAATTTTGATGGCACGTTCATCGCTTTTTGTACAAATTCTGCAATTTTTATATCTTCACAAGCTACGGACGCTGCTGTTGGTAATCCTGCTAAAACTTCTTTAGCCAAAGTCGGGCCTGAAAGAATAGCAAGTTTTTGTTCAGGTAAAACCTCTTTTATAACTTCAGACATTCTCATTAATGATGGAACTTCAATCCCTTTTGAAGCATTTACTAAGACTTGTTCAGGTTTAATTCCTGCTTCTTTTAATTTTTCGCAAACATCTCGTGTTCCTGAAGTTGCAATAACTGACAAAATAATGTCCGCGCCCGAAATTGCTTCTTTTAAATTAGAAGAAATTTCTACTTTTTTATCTAATTGAACCTCTAAAGGTTTCGATGTGTGTTTGTTTATTCTTAAATCGTCTGAAATGTCTTGTTCTCTACCCCAGACAGTTATTTCTTCAAAATTGTTAGTTAATAGCCAAGCTAAAGTTAATCCCCAACATCCCGCTCCAAGTACTGTTAATTTCATATTCTCTCCTTTATACTGTCTGATATGTTTTTAATAATTTGCGAAGAACTCCGCCATGTTTTTTTAATTCTAATCTTGCTTTTTCAGGCTCAATTTTCATTAAAATTGAAACGATTGCTGTTTTGATTTCCCAGTTACTTCTCAAAAGTGTAGCAAGTGCGTTGCTGTGTGGAGTGTTTGCAATTTCAGCAACAATTCGGATTGCTCTATCTTTGAGTTTTTCGTTTGTTGCTTTTAAGTCTATCATAAAATTTTCGTAAGTTTTACCGATTTTTATCATAGAACCTGTTGTTAACATATTTAAAATCATTTTTGTGGCAGTTCCGGCTTTTAGTCTTGAAGATCCTGCGATAACTTCCGGACCGACCTCTGCACAAATTACAAGTCCTGCATCTTCTGCAATTTTTCCTTTTGAGTTGCAAGTAATCCCAATTGTTTTGCAATTTACATCTTCTGCTTTTTGCAAAACACCTAAAAGATATTTTGGATTTCCGCTAGCTGAAATAACAACAGCAACGTCGTTTTCTGTCAAAACTTTTGCATCGTTATACCCAAGCTCAAAATTATCTTCTGCACCTTCTACAGCTGTACGGAAAGCACTGTCGCCGCCAGCAATTATACCTTGAACCATGTCAGGGGAAACACTAAATGTTGGAGGGCATTCGGAGGCATCTAAAATTCCAAGCCTACCTGATGTACCGGCCCCAAAGTAGAACAATTTTCCACCTTTTAAAAATTGTTTTGCAATTGTATCTATGGCCTCCGCGATATGTTCGGTTTCTTCTTCAACAGCAAGGGCAACTAGTTTGTCCTCTTCATTCATTTTCCTAACCATTTCAACAGTAGAAAGAATGTCAATGTCTTTTGTGTTTTCGTTTCTGTATTCGGTAATTACTTCACTCATATCATACTCCACAAGGAATTAATCCTTTACTCATAAAATACTACACTAATTTTAACAAATTTGCCATTTCAATAGCAGCTTTAGCAGCATCAGATCCTTTGTTTCCGGCTTTTGTTCCTGCTCTTTCAATAGCTTGTTCAATATTGTCTGTAGTAAGAACCCCAAAGATTACAGGAATTTCTGTTTGTAAGCTTACTTGAGCAATGCCTTTTGAAACTTCTGCGCAAACATAATCGTAATGTGAAGTCGAACCTTTAATTACTGCGCCAAGTGTAATAACTGCATTATATTTACCGGTTTTGGCGAATTTTAAGGCAGCAATTGGAATTTCGAAAGCTCCAGGAACTCTGACGATATCGATATTTTCTTCAGCAACACCATGGCGCTTGAGTTCATCTATAGCTCCTGACAAAAGTTTTGAGCCAATAAAATCATTAAAACGAGATAAAATTATACAAAATTTTTCATTCCCTGCAACTAATTGCCCTTCAAAAGTTTTCATTATTACTCTCCTTTGAGCACATTATACGATATACAGGTGTTTTTTACAACTGTACGTAAAGATATATCACAGGAATTTATCTGATAATTAATGGTGCAAAGATTTTATAAAATATATAAATTGCTGCAATTACCAACAAACTACCGCTGATTTTTAAAAGCCAGTCAGAAAATTTGTAAAATCCTTTCCAATTTTTTAGATGGGAAGTTAAAAAGCCGGCAAAAATCAAGATTAATCCTTGTCCTAGTGAAAATAGGAATAACATAATTATTGCATGCCAAATGCTTGCAGAAAGAGAAGCAAAAGCCATAATTCCTGCTAAAATGGGAGTAGAACAAGGAGTTCCGGCAAGAGCAAATACTCCACCCAATAAAATTGGGTACAGATAAATATTTGTTCCGTCGTTTCTTGGCATTTCTTTAATCATTACTGGAAGTTCAAAATCTAATATTCCCATTAGTTTCAAGCCCATAACCATAATTATACCTGCCAAAAATATTCCAAAATATCCTCCGGCAAATGATATGAAAACTTTTCCTGTAATCGCGCAAATTATACCAATTATTGAAAATACGATTGCAGTCCCAAATACAAAGAATAATAATTGTACAAACGTTTTAATAGGTTTTTCTTTTGAATATCCGCCGATATAGCCGATTATAATCGGAAGCATTGCAAGTGAACAAGGTGAAATCGAAGCAACCAAGCCTCCTAAAAAAGAAAGTGCAAACAGTAATGGTAAACTTCCGTTTTGGGTGAAAAGATTAATATAGTTTTCCATTATTTAAGCTCCTGTAAATATCTATCCATTTGTTCTTTAGGAATAGCTCCCTCAATTCGTCTGACTTGGTGCCCGTCAGAATTTAGCAAAATGATTGTAGGAACTAAAGTTACATTATACTTTTTAATTTGTTCGTCGCTAAAAGAATTTCTGTCCTGAACTTGAATTTCAGTCAAAATAATTTGACCATTGTATTTAGGAAAAATTTCTTTAAAAATTTTGTTCATAGTTTGACAATCCAAGCACATTGCAGATGTGAATTTTACAACTTGAGGTTTGCCAGACTCTGTTGTTTTGGCTGTTGACGAATTAGACATCGTTAAAGCCATATATAACATAATTGGAATTGCAAAGATTAAAGATATAATAATTAAATTTTTTTTCATGAAAAAACTCCTTTCTATTTGATTTTAGCATAAAATAAAAAGGAATTTATTCTAACCCCAAGTTGGTGATATTAAAGTATAGGATGTACAAATGAATAGAAATAAGCATTTATTGTATTAATGCAATTTTCTGTACTAATGTTAAGCTAAATAGTTTTTATGAGGGACTAAACATCTTCAGGTATAAAAATGTCTACCTTAGATAACAATTCTCTTGTATGTTCGTAGCAACAGGAATTGTGACAAATTTCTTGATATTCCCTAACTATACTCAAAACATCATCTACAGACATTTTTATAATTCGTCTTTCACCATCTATAATTCTAGCCATATCTTAATTCCTTTCAAATTTAATTACGGCTTTTTGTTGGAAAACTTTTGACAAATCATTTGATAAGTTTAGAAAAAGAGTTTCAAAAAATAATGAAGATATTAATATCAAAAACGACCTCTTAGTCAAGAGGTCGTTTTTGGAATATATTTAACGTTGAATTATTCTTCGTTATCGTCGCCTAATTGGAAATCTGGAGCGCCGAACATACCTTCGATTTCTTCCAAAATCGCAGATGGTTTACGGGCTTGATTTCTTTGAGCAACTGCACGTTTTCTTTCTTCACGTTCTTTTTCTTCATTAGCATTTGATAGGTGATGGAATCCTGTACCTGCAGGGATTAGACGTCCGATGATAACGTTCTCTTTCAAACCTCTCAATAAGTCTTTCTTTCCATCAACCGCAGCTTCTGTCAAGATTCTTGTTGTTTCTTGGAATGATGCTGCTGAAATGAAGCTTTCAGTGTTCAAAGATGCTTTAGTAATACCTAACAACATGTATTCGCAAGTTGCTGGTGTTCCACCTTTTTCTTCAACTTCATGGTTTTCTTTTTCAAATGTTTGCATTTCAACAAGTTCGCCAGGTAGCAATGTTGTATCACCGGCATCAACAATTTTAACTTTTTTAGTCATTTGTCTTACGATGATTTCAACGTGTTTATCAGCAATTTCTACACCTTGAGAACGATATACTCTTTGAACTTCGTCTACAAGATATTGTTGAGCTGCTTCCGGACCGCAAAGTCTGATTACGTCGTGCGGGTTTAAAGGACCACTTGTTAAAGGCTGACCTTTTGTGATTTTTTGTTTGTTTTGAACTACGATGTTTGCATCAATTGCATATTTGATTTCAGTTCTACCGTTTTCTGTTACTAGGAACAATCTTGGCAAATCATCATCTGTTTCAATTTCCGCAATACCGTCTTCTTCAGCCAAAATAGCACAATCTTTAGGTTTTCTACCTTCAAGAAGTTCTTCAACTCTCGGCAAACCTTGAACGATATCACCTGTTTTTTGTCTTTCAAATACCAATGTTGCGATGTTATCACCACGTAGAACCAACGCTCCGGCTTCAACCTGCAACATAGTACCTGGGCTGATTAAGTATGGACGACCGTTTCTAATTGTAATTTCGCCCTTATTAACAGCTGTAACCATACCTGAAACAGTTGATTTTTCACCACTATCTGCCAAAATTCCGTCAAGTCTAACGAAATCGCCTTTCTTGACACTTGCTTTTCCTTTAACAGCAGTTACTGTTTCATAAGTTTCGCTTGTTAACAACAATCTTCTTGCATCTTCTTTATCAGTTTTGATAGAAGCAACGCCATCATTAATTGCCAATACTTGAGTTTTAGCAACCGGAGTTTTAGGATCTATTACTTGACCGTCTTTCACAAGAAGTTCTGTTTGAAGTGAAGACATCGTTTTTGCATTGCCCTCATATTCACGACGAACAATCAAGTTTTCAAGAACTACAATTCTCAAGCTGCCTTGTTCGTCAAGTTCTACCATACCTTTAAGGTGTGACAAGTAACCTTGCATTTGAAGAACCAAGCTTGTTCTTGTAATTGTAGAACCATCAAGATTTCTTACTCTAGCACCGTCTTTGTATTGTAACTGAGTGACAGGAACAATGTCAATCAAATCATCTGATGTGTTAAATTGGATTGAAACATTTTTCTGTTCAACATTTAATACCTGAACCGGTCTTACAAGGATTTGAATTGGTTGATTAGAAATGCTATCTTCATCAAGTGAAAGACTAGTATCTAACTCTTCATCCAAATCGTCGATGTCTATATCGTCCATTGAAGAGTCCATAATTGTAACGATTGAAGTTTCTTTAGCTTTAATTCCGTCAGCAATTACAGTGCCTTTCTTAACAACTTCGCCCTCATCAATTTTCAATTCAGAAACGCTTGATAGAGTATGAACTTCACCAGGACGAATTGTGATTTCATGAATAACATCATTATATTCTTTGAATTCAACAATACCATCAATGTGGCAATATACGTCTTTTACAACTTCTGTACCTGCAGTAACGTGAGTTCCGTTCTCAACCATTTTCAAAGAAGAATCTTTGTTGATTTGATGAATTTCTTCAGGAATAAATACTACAGAACCAGGTTTTGTAATAATTTGGTTTTCGTCAACATCAACATCAACATATCTTATTTCACCTGAAGAGGTAACTGCGCAGTCGTCATCAATAAGTTCGGCAATAATCATTCCATTTTCAACTGTTGTATCAACAGGTGCTTTAACGATATACTTTTCACCAGTCTTATCAACTGTCCATAATTGTTCTTTTTTAGTTTGTTCAAATGTTGCGTTTTTCGGCATCAATGAAGCAATAACAATTGTCAATTCTTTACCTTGAACAATTTTTTTAATCTTTTTGCCTTCAAATTTAACATCTTCAATAACTAAATCTTCACCAAAACGAACTTCACCGCCATGTTCAGATATAGTCAATGTTTCAGCAAGTTTTTCACCCTCACTAATAGCCTGACCGTCTTTTACAAGAACTTTAGAGCCACCAGGTAGGTTGTAAACGTCACCGCCAAGAACCCAAATAATACCTTGTTTGTTTGTTGTTCTTGAAATATTACCTTGTCTGTCTTTCTTTTCATCAGCTACGAAATCTTCGTATAATACTTCACCCGATAAATCAGATGTAATATCTTTTGTAGCTTTTTCCGTCAAACGAGAACCGGAACCTTGAGCTGCTGGTTCAAATTGAGCCAATTTAAAGCCTTTTTTTACTTTCATTCCGTTTACGAAGAATACTGTAGAACCAGCCGGAATGTGGTATTTTTCAGTTCTTTTTGCACCTTTTAGCTCGATATCTGTTTCGTAGTTAGAAATGTTTACGATATCACCATGACGAGTTCTTAATTCTCTTGTTTTGACATTAGAAATAACTTCACCGTCTTGCTTTGCGATAACTTCTTTAATTGCATCTTTAACACCAACAGCACCACCGGTGTGGAATGTTCTCATTGTTAACTGTGTACCAGGTTCACCGATTGATTGAGCTGCAATAATACCGATTGCTTCACCGATATCTACAAGTTTTTGTGTTGTCATTGCCCAACCGTAACATTTTTGACAGATACCATATTCAAGACCGCAAGTCAAACCTGAACGAACTTTAAGTTCTTGTAATTTTAAGTGAGAAACTTTTTTGATGTCTTCTCTGTTCATTGTAGTTCCAGCTGAAACAAGAACTGTTCCGTCTGTATCTTTGATATCTTCGGCAATTGTTCTTCCTAACAATCTGTCAATTAGGGGAACGATTACGTTGTCACCATCTGTTATAGGCTTCATGTTAATTGACTTAGTTGTATGGCAATCATCAGCACGAATGATAACATCTTGTGCTACGTCTACTAAACGTCTTGTCAAATAACCTGAATCGGCTGTTTTCAACGCTGTATCTACAAGCCCTTTTCTTGCACCATAAGATGAAATGATGTATTCTGTAACGGATAAGCCTTCTTTAAAGTTTGATTTAATCGGCAAGTCGATGATTTGACCTTGCGCGTCTGCCATCAAGCCTCTCATACCTACCAATTGAGATACCTGTGATAAGTTACCTCTGGCACCAGAGAATGCCATCATATATACTGGGTTTAATCTATCAAAGTTTTCAACTACTTGAGATGTTAATTTTGCTGTTGTTTCAGACCAAGTATCGATAACCTTTGTATATCTTTCAACTTCAGTAATTTCACCTTTTAAGTATCTGTTTGTTGATTTTTCGATTTCTGATTCAGCTTCCTGTAGCAATTCCTTTTTAATTGCCGGAACTTGCAAATCTGCGATAGAAATTGTTGTTCCGGATTTAGTAGCATACCTGTAGCCGAGATTTTTAAGGCTGTTAGCCAATTCTGCGGTTTTAGCTCCGCCAAACTCTAGATACATTTGTGATAGCAAATTGTTTAAACCTTTTTTGTCCATTTGCTTGTTAATGAAATCTACAGTTTTTTTAGCATGTGTGTATGTTGTTTCCATTATACTTTTATCCTTTTTTAATAAATAATTGCATTTTCTTAATAGTCTTAGGGCATTGCTGCCCTAACGACTTATTTACGCCAAAGCATTTCTTACAGCTTCGTTAAAGATAATTCTTCCTGCGGTTGTTTCAATTCTTTCGCCATGTTCGTCTCTTACAACAATTTTGTCGTGAAGATCGATTACGCCGACTTCAAGAGCTGAAATTGCATCTTGGAAGTTGTAGAAATATCCTTTAGGTTCCATTTCAGGATTTTTCAAGATTGTCAAGTAGTACATACCCAAGACCATATCCTGTGTAGGAGTGATAATTGGTTTACCTGTAGCCGGAGCCAAGATATTGTTTGTAGCTAACATTAACATTCTAGCTTCTGTTTGAGCTTCAATTGACAATGGAACGTGAACTGCCATCTGGTCACCGTCGAAGTCGGCGTTAAATGCTGTACATACTAACGGGTGAAGTTGAATTGCACGACCTTCTACCAATTTTGGTTCAAATGCCTGAATACCTAGTCTGTGAAGAGTTGGGGCACGGTTTAATAGAACCGGATGGCCATCGATTACCTCTTCTAATATATCCCAAACGACTGCTTCAGAACGTTCAATTTTCTTCTTTGCAGATTTGATGTTTTGAACGTATCCTCTTTCAATCAATTTGTTAACAACAAATGGTTTAAATAATTCAATAGCCATTTCTTTCGGCAAACCGCATTGGTTTAACTTTAATTGCGGCCCTACTACGATAACTGAACGACCTGAATAGTCAACACGTTTACCAAGTAAGTTTTGACGGAAACGACCTTGTTTTCCTTCAATAATGTTAGACAATGATTTTAAGGCCCTGTTGTTAGGACCAACAACTGTTCTACCTCGTCTGCCGTTATCAATTAAAGCATCAACGGCTTCTTGTAACATACGTTTTTCGTTACGAACGATGATTTCTGGAGCGCCCATTTCCAATAATCTTTGTAAACGGTTGTTTCTGTTAATTACACGTCTGTATAAGTCGTTCAAGTCAGATGTAGCGAAACGCCCACCATCCAGTTGAACCATCGGCCTTAAATCAGGCGGAGTAACAGGAAGTACATCCATAATCATCCAAGTCGGATCTGTTTCTGATGAAATCAAAGAATCTAACAATCTTAAACGTTTAATTAATTTACTTTTCTTTTGTACAGAATTTACAGTTCCAGCAAGTTCTGTTCTAATTTCTTCAGCCAAACCTTTTACGTCGATTTCAGCAAGAAGTTCTTTAATTGCTTCAGCCCCGATACCTACTTTTAGTTCAGTATCTTCGTGTTCAGCCATATAATCTTCATATTCTTCTTCTGATAAAAGTTGAAGTTTTTTGAAATCACTTTCGCCAGCATCTAGAACTACGTAATTGTTGAAATAAATAACTTGTTCCAAATCTTTCAAAGTCATATCAAGAAGTAATCCCAAGTATGATGGAATTCCTTTTAAGAACCAGATGTGAGAAACAGGGGCAGCAAGCTTAATGTGACCCATTCTTTGACGTCTCACTTTTGAATCTGTAACTTCAACACCGCATCGTTCACAGATGATGCCTTTGTGTCTTACTCTTTTATATTTACCGCAATAACATTCCCAGTCCTTTGTAGGTCCAAAAATTCTTTCGCAGAATAGACCATCACGTTCAGGTTTTAATGTACGGTAGTTAATAGTTTCAGGTTTAGTAACCTCACCATAAGACCACTCAAGTATTCTCTCAGGTGAAGCGATACTAATTCGTATATAGTCAAAATAATCTATGCTTGTTGACATTGTTTGTCTTTCTCCTTTTTTATTAAGTGAGTAAGTGAGTAAGTTAGTAAGGTAGTAAGTTAGTAAGAATTTTCCTACTCACTTACTTACCTACTTACTTCCTTACATTATATATCTCCGAATGTAGTTGGTGTTTCAAAGAAATTGATGTTCAAGAGTTCTGAATCCATATCAGACAAAACTCGTCTTGGAGCTGACTTTCTCAAGTCATCCATATCTGTCATCAAATCTACTTCTACACCATCTTTTTTCGCTACCGTGATATCCAAACCAATACTTTGCAATTCTCTTACAAGAACTTTGAATGATTCAGGAATACCCGGTCTTGGAATATTGTCACCTTTAACGATTGCTTCATAAGCTCTGTTACGTCCGTTAACATCATCTGATTTGATTGTCAACATTTCTTGTAGAGTATATGCCGCACCGTACGCTTCCAATGCCCAAACTTCCATTTCACCGAATCTTTGACCACCGAATTGAGCTTTACCACCCAATGGTTGTTGAGTTACTAGTGAGTAAGGACCAGTACT
>CAKUUY010000018.1 GCA_934693235.1 uncultured Candidatus Melainabacteria bacterium
CATAATAAGCATTACAACCATCATTTCAGCTAAAGTAAATGCTGTATATCTATGCTTTCTCATAATTTCCTTTCTAATCTCTAAAATAATTTGATACGTATATTATACTCTTTTTTTGAATTTTGGCAATATGGGGAGAGAACAAAATCCCAAATAGCCCAATAGAATAACCTCTTACGGTAATGTTTATAAACCAACATAAAGTACATAATCTAATATGGTTTTTTAAAAAATATTTTTTGTGAATTTTTTAGAAAAAATTCATTACACAAGGAGGTAAAAATGACAATTAAAAAACTTACTGTGGCAGCTGCAATTGCCGTTGGAATAGCAACGTGTTCCTTGAATCAAGCAATGGCGGCTTGTCCTTGCGCAACTCCGGAAACTCCCGCACCTTGCGCTGAAACGTTACCTGTTGTAACAGGACCTGCATGTCCTTGCGAAACAGTTAAACCAAACACTTGTACAAAGTGTAAAAAAGCAATGCCTGATTGCGATTGCAAAAAACAAAAGGTAAAACCTTGCGATCCATGTGAAAAACCTAAAAAACCGGATTGCGGTTGTCCTGATGAGATAAGCTGTGACAAACCTGCTGATCCTGCCTGCGCAATTTGTCCTCAAACAGGCAAGCCCGACAGAAAAGACATGAAGCAAGTTTACGGTTATCCAAACGCTATCTATGGTACAAATAACTATGTAGGCCAACCTGCAAACTCAATTTTTTCAACAGATACGCCACATGCAACAACCGCAAGAGCTTTATCATCAGCTATTAACGGTACAACCGTTGCAACAGACGGTCAAATTACGGGGGCAGCTACTCAAATGCCTTGCTTAAATGAGGCTCCTACTCGTCACAACGGTATTCCAATTGATAGAAACGAAAGACTTATGGATGGAAATAACTGCCCAATTGATTTTCAATCATCAAACTCAATTGATGCAGTAAAAAAATCTTTCGTACCCTATGAAATTCCAAACCAAGTAATGCAAACAACAGGTGCTGCAGCAAACCTTGGCGGGTGTCAATTCCCTGATGTTCCAAACGGTTTTTGGGCAGCATGTGATATCGACAAACTTGCAATAAATGATGTAGTTGTCGGCTATCCTGACGGCTATTTCAAACCAAACAGACACATTTCTCGTGCGGAATTTGCAACAATTTTGGTTAAAGGTTTCAACTTGGACAAATGCGATATGCCTCGTGAAGGTTTATTCAAAGATGTTCCTCGCAGCAACTGGGCTAACGCAGCCATCGCAAAAGCCGTTGATGAAGACTTGTTAAAAGGTTATCCGGATGGCAACTTCAAACCAAATCATCCTGTAACAAGGGTTGAAGCTCTTACTACGATTGCAAAAGGTATGACTTGTGATATTGATCAATGTAAGGCAGATGAAATCTTAAGTAAGTATGCAGACGGCGGTTCAATTCCTAGTTGGGCAAGAATTCCGGTTGCAAAATCACTTGAAAACGGTGCTCTAAAAGATATGCCTAATCCAAACATGATTATGCCTAACAAAGAAGCATCTCGTGCAGAAGTGGCATCAATGATGCAAACAGTTCGTGTAGCTTTGGGTTACGATACAAATCCTAAAACTGCAAACAATATCTGTCCTGCTTGTCCTATAAACAAAAACGCCTTTGTTGAAAATGAAGAAATCGTAAAAATTCCGACATTGAAAGTTAAAATGATTGACCAATTGACCGCAAAATCATCTCACGTAGGTCAATACTTCAGAGCAAACACTCTTGAAGATGTTACAATCAACGGAGTTACGTACCCTTGCGGTTCAACAGTAACAGGTCAGGTTGTAGAAGTTATCAGACCATCAGGATGCGACAAAGGTGCTTTGAAATTGTCATTCACAGACATCAAAAATGGTGATTGCAAAACAAAATTACCTAAACAAATTTTACAAGCTCAAGTTAACAAATCAAAACAAGTTAATCCGGTAGCAAGATTAGTAGAAATGCCGTTTACATTAGCAGGTTCACTTGTTGGTGTAGCAGGAAGAACTGTAGGTGGTGTAGTTACAAACCTTGGTAACGCTGTAGAAAATGTTTCTAACGACGCAGGTTATATGTTAGGTCACGCATTCCAAGGTCAATTCGGTGCAGCTGCTCGCAGTTTAGGTGATGGCTTGTGGGAAACAGTTAAGGCTCCGGTTGATGTAACTAGAACTGCATTGTCAGGTACAATGGGCTTATTCCAAACTACAGGCGACGAATTTGCTTACCTTGTTGACCCTCGCGGATACAAAATCTCCGCAGTTAACCCAAGAGAACACATTACTATCGCTTTCGGATGTAATGAATAGATTACGAAGTCGTCATTCTGAGGACATTAATAATTTAAGTCCGAAGAATCTTCTTAAAGAAGATCTTTCGCTAAACGTTCAAGATGACCAGAAAGTTATGGTAGGTCGTGGGTATCTTACTACGATAACTCCCTAAACTTAGTAACTTCATAAACAACCGAAAGGCACAGTACAAATTGTTCGTTGTCTGGGGAAACCCGATATCTTAAATAAAAGGTATCGGGTTTCTTTTTTACAAAATAAAAAGCCGGCAATTAGTGAGACTTGCCGGCGCATTACTTTAAAAATTAAAGTAAAGAGGTGATGATTATATGAAAATTTAGTTTACATAGTCATATGGTTTGCTACCTGTAGCTTTGTACAAACTGATTGCGTCTGTCATACATTCAACTTTTTGTTGAGCTACAAGTTTTTCAATTGTTAAAAGATTTTCTTGATATTGAATCAAATCAAGTTTTGAAATTGTTCCTTGATTAAATTTCTTTTCGTTATATTTATAATCAGATTTTTCCAAATTATATTGTTTCATAGTTTGAGTCATTTTATCTTTATCCAATCTTGACGCAACTAATGAATCGTTTACTTCTTGAATAGCAGTCAAGTTTGTTTTGTAGTAATCTTGTAGAATTCTTTCGTAAGTCGCTTTCTTTAATCTTAAATTAGCAATCAAAGAACCACCTTGAAATAATGGTGTCATAAGTCCGCCACCAAAACCGAGAAGCATATTTTTAGTAGTAAACAAACTTCCTATATCGCCGGCATTGAACAATGCACCGCCCAAAATATTTATTGACGGCAAAAATTCTTTTTTAGCAACTTTTACGTCAATTCCTGCTTTTTCAACCATCAATTCTGCTCTCATATAGTCAGGTCTTTGAGTAATGATTTCTGATGGAATTTGTGTCGGAATTACAAGCTGATAATTTATGCTATCAAGGGAATTTCTTTTGATAGTATTTGCGTTCTCAGGACTTTCACCAAGTAAAACGCACATTTGATGAAGCATTTTTTCTCTGTTCTTTTTTAATTCAATCAAATCTGTTTGTCCTGCAACAAGAGATTTGTTAGCTTTTATGGTATCAGCAGTTGATGTTAAGCCCTCTTTGTTTCTTGCAAGCATTAAATCATAAATTTCTTGTCTGATTTTAACGATTTCTTCTTGAAGAGAAATCATTTTATCAAGATTAACTATATTAAAATAAGTTGAACCGACAGCTGATGCCACAGAAATATATGCAGCACGTTCATCAAGTTTTGAACCTTCATAAAGTTTTTTTACCGCTTTTGTTTTATTGTGATTTTTCAAAAAGATATCAGCTTCATATTGAACTATTATCGGTAATCCAAAAGCAGAAGATGTTTTTGTCATGCCTGGAGCTTTGAAAATACCCGGTCCAAAACCGCCGACTGCACTAGGCAATTCATTTGCAAATTGAAGTTTTACGTTCTGATAATATTCTTCAACGTTAATTGTTGCCATTTTAAGGTCATAGTTATTCAAAACAGCTTTTTCAATATATTCATTCAGCAAGTCATCATTAAAATTTCCCCACCAATTCATATTTACATAATCAAATTTATAATCATCTGATTTTTGGTTTTTCTTGTTTTTAGAAACCATGCTCTTGAATTGTTTTGGGCTTGCAGAACTTTTTTCTGTAACTGCAATGGCAGGCATGATTGTCATGCTTAACATACTCATCAATAGTGCTGTTGTTATAATCTTTTTCATCTTTGTTCCTTTATTTATATTCGTGAATAAGTGAATAGGTAAATAAGTGAATAAGTTCGTTTCAGGTGTTTCGCACCAAAGTATATTTTCGAGTGAAGCGAGCTATAAGAACTTATTGACCTATTCACTTATTGCCTTATCGACTTCTTTTGAAAATGTACTTGCATTTTTTATAACAATATGTTAGCATAATATTGTTGTAAATGCAACATATTTTTTTTACAACATAAATTAAGATGATAAAATAGATTGGAAAACTCGTGGCAAACAGTGGAATAGGGCATTATACAGATAGTATACATTATGAACTTGAACAAACTTCAAGGTTAATGAATATGTTAACAAATCAATTATTTAAAAAACTTGAATTGAGTATTACATTTGACGAGTATATTGCACTTGATACTGTTTCTGTTAATGCAGGAATTTGCCAGAGAGATTTAGCAAAACTTATTCTAAAAGATAGAGCAAATACTGGTAGAATTTTAAATGAACTGGAACAAAAAGGATTTATTACACGATTTGTTGATACCAAAAACAACAGATTAGTAAAAAAAATGGGGATTACAGAAAATGGTTTAACAGAACTTAATAATATTAACAGTAAAATTAAAACATATTTAAGTGGCGTTACAAAAAGAATTCCTCCGGAAGATGTAGACAAAGTTCGTGATATTTTAAGAGCTTTTAGATTAGAATTAGATAAAATAGTAGAAACTAATATATAGGAAAATAAAGAGGTAAAAATGGAAGAAAAGGATAAAAATGTTGAAGAAACTCAACAAGAAGAAGTAAAAAAAGAGCACAAACCATTCAAAAGATTTATTGTAATTGGTATTGGTGCAGTAATTGCAGCTGCTGCAGGATATATTATCCATGATGCTTTAGTTTACCAAACAACAGATGACGCTTATGTAGAAACAACAACAGTTCAAGTTGCTCCTCGTGTAAATGGTCAAATTATTGAATCTTATGTAACTGACAACCAAAAAGTTAAAGAAGGTGATTTAGTTGCAAAGATTGATCCTGCAGATTATGAAATTGCATTGGCTCAAGCAGAAGCTAAATATGAAAAAACTCTTTTAAACCAAAAGAATGCAAAAGCAAATTTCAAAGCTATGCAAACCAATATTGATGTGGCTAAAAAAGATTTAGAAAGATATCAAAACTTGTATGCACAAGGTGCAGTTTCAAAACAAACACTTGACGCAGCTCAAGCAAAATATGATACAGCACAAGCAAACTTGACTCAATCAGAAGAAGCTTTATTATCACAAGGCGGAAATAAAGTTGCTGATGCTGATTTAAAAGAAATTAAGGCTCAAAGAGATAAAGCAAAATTAAACCTTTCTTATACAAATATTTATGCTCCTCAAACAGGTACAGTTTCTTCAAGAAGAGTTGAAAAAGGTATGTATGTTAATGTTGGAACTCCTTTGTTTGTAATCGTTCCTGAAAATGTTTGGGTTGTTGCAAATTACAAAGAAAATCAACTACGCAATATGAAGGTTGGTCAAGAAGTTGATATTAAAATTGATACATACCCAGATCACGTATTTAAAGGTAAAATTGATAGTATTCAAAGAGCATCAGGTGCAAAATCAAGTTTGTTCCCACCTGAAAATGCAGTTGGTTCATTTGTAAAAATTGTACAAAGAATTCCTGTAAAAATTGTATTTACAGAAAAAATCGACCCAAATGTTTATAACATCGTTCCGGGAATGTCAGTTGTACCAAAGGTTAAGGTAAAATAGAAGATAATAAGTGAATAGGTGAATAAGTAAATAAGTTCGTTTCAGTGCTACCGCACAAAAAATATTTTCGAACAAAGTGAGCGATAAGCACTTATTCACTTATTTTCTTATTCACCTATTCACTGTAAGGAAATGTGGAAAAATAGGGCGGAGTACATTCCCCGCCAATATAAAAAGGATTTACAACTAATGTCAGAAACAGCAATAGAACAAACACAAGAATGGGTTCCAAAGAATAACCCTTGGCTTATAATCATGCCGGTAATGATTGCAACATTTATGTATGCGTTGGATGAAACGGTTGCAAACGTAGCGTTACCACATATTGCAGGGACTTTTTCCGTTAGTTCGCAGGAATCTATCTGGGTTTTAACAAGTTACTTGATGGCAAGTAGTATTGTTATTCCGATGATTGATTTTCTGTGCAAGCTTATGGGACGAAAAACCTTTTTTATGCTTGGAGTGTTTGTGTTTACTATAGCATCGTTTTTATGCGGAATAGCAAATTCTATTGTTATGATTGTAATTGCAAGGGCTTTACAAGGTTTTGGGGGCGGTTGTTTAATGCCGATGGCGCAAGCCGTTTGTATGGAAAGTTTTAAGGGAGAAGCCAGAAATAAGGCTATGGCAATATTTGGACTTGTTGTAATTATTGCCCCTATTATCGGGCCTGTTATGGGTGGTTATATTACTGAAAATTGGTCTTGGCCGTATATTTTCTTTATTAATGTACCTGTCGGATTTATGTGTATTGCTATGGCAAAAAGATTTTTGGAAGATCCGCCTTATGCATCTAAACAAGATAATATCAAACTTGATAAAATGGGCTTTTTGTGGCTCTGTGTGTGGTTAATTCCTTTACAAATTGTTTTTGATAAAGGTAATGATGCTGATTGGTTCAATGCTCCTTGGATTTGTTGGTTTAGTTTTGTTGCTATAACAGGTTGTGTGTTGTTCTTTATTTCACAAGTTCGAGACAAACATCCTATTGTACAGTTAGATGTTTTGAAAGATATTAACTATCTTTTCGGAACTTGTATGTTGGTTCTTGTAAACGCTGTAATGCTTGGATCTTTGGCAATGTTACCTCAAATGTTGCAGGGAATGCTCGGGTATGATTCATTTTTAAGCGGTCTTGCAATTATGCCAAGAGGTTTAGGTTCATTAATTGCTTTGTTAGTATTTGGTATACTTGGTGGAAAATTAAAATATCGAACTTATGGTTTGATGGGGTTGTTTTGTCTTGGTTTAGGTGGCTGGATGTTAAGTGATTTGAATTTGCAAATTAATCCGATGAATATTGCAATTCCAAATATGATTTTTGGTATCGGATTGGTATTTTCATTTATGCCGATTACAACATTGTCTTGTTTAACTTTGAGAAATGACCAAATGACTAATGCTTCAGGATTGCAAAACTTGTTAAAAACAATTGGTGGTGCAATAGGAACTTCTCTTGTTGCAACGATGATTTCAAGATTTTCTCAAATTCATCAAAACGGACTCGTTAAATTTACAAATGAATTAAATCCGCAATTTGCAGATAGATTAAGTACTTATGCAAGTTCATTTATTAATCAAGCCGGAGATATGTTGAATTCTACGTATATGGCAAGCAAAATGTTATATAATCAATTAATTCAGCAATCAACATTATGTGCTTATATGACAACTTTTAAAATTTTTGCGGTTTGTTGTTTTATTTTAATACCATTTATGTTTATATTGAAAGGTGAAGAAAAGAAAGCTTAAAGGATATTAAATGTCACAAACGACAACTGAAGAATGGAAGCCGAAAATAAATCCGTGGATAATGATTATTCCGGTTATGTTGGCTGTTTTTATATATGTTCTTGATGGAACAATTGGGAACGTTGCTTTACCTCATATGGCAGGAAGTTTTTCTGCAACACGTGATGAATCCATGTGGATTTTGACAAGTTATTTAATTGCAGCCGGAATTGTAATTCCTGCAGTAGATTTTTTTAGCAAGCTCTGTGGACGTAAAAACTTTTTTATAATAAGTATTTTGATGTTTACAATTGCTTCAATGCTTTGTGGTATGGCAAAAAATATTGAGTTTATGATTTTTGCCCGTATCTTGCAAGGTTTTGGGGGCGGTGGAATTTTGCCGATTTCTCAGGCTATAATTATTGAAAGTTTTTCCAAAGAGCAACGCGGTGCGGCGATGTCTGTTTTCGGGATGGGGGTAATTCTTGCTCCTATCATTGGTCCGGTTTTGGGTGGATGGATTACGGATAACTGGACTTGGCCATGGATTTTTTATATCAATGTGCCTTTTGGCTGTATAGCTGCGCTTTTGTCTAAAAAACTTATTGAAGATCCTCCGTATGCAAAACGTCAACACAATGTAAAAATTGATGCTAAAGGATTTTTTTATTTGACAGTTTGGCTTATAACTTTACAAACCGTTCTTGATAAAGGTAACAACGCGGATTGGTTTAACGCAACTTGGATTTGTTGGACTTTTGGAATTTCTGTAGTTGCTTGTATTTTGTTTTTTCATTCACAACTTACAAACAAAGAATCTCTTGTTGATTTGTCAGTTTTCAAAGACAGAAACTTTTCGGCAGGTACAATTATTCAAATTGTAATTCAAGCAGTTTTGTACGCGTCGTTGGCAATTCTCCCTCAATTTTTGCAAAGTATGATGGGATATACAGCATTTTTAAGCGGTGCAACTATGATGCCGAGAGGTTTTGGAAGCATGTTATCAATGCTTATTACAGGGACTTTGTCAAATAAAATTGATAACAGGTTGTTCGTAATGCTTGGTTTAGCACTTATTGGCGGTTCAAGTTTGGTTTTCGGGTCTTTGAATTTGCAGATTTCAAATATGAATATTGCAATTCCGAATTTCTTTATGGGAATGGGAATGGGGCTTTCGATGGTTCCAATTATGAATTTGTCTGTTGATACTTTAAAAAATGAGCAAATGACAAATGCTACAGGTATTCAAAATTTATTAAAAAATATAGGAAGTGCTGTAGGAACATCACTTGTTGCAACAATGTTAACAAGATTTGCACAAGTTCACCAGAATATGTTGGTTGGGAAAATGTCTGAATTAAATCCGGTATTTATTGAAAGAATTCAAACAACAGCCGGAGCATTAAGTACTTATACAGAACATTCTGTAGCTCAATATATGGCACAATATTCATATTATGGACAATTAATTAAACAATCAACATTGTGGGCATTTATAGATTCTTTCAGAATTTTTGGAGTTCTTTGTTTGGCAGTAATTCCGTTATTGCTATTGATAAAAAAAATCAAAAAAGATGCGTAATACCTTATTCACTTTCCTCTTATTTATGCTAAAATATCACTGTAAACACAAAGAAAGAGGTTATTATGTTGACAAAAAATTCTAATGTAACTGTAAAATTCACTGGGGTTGATTTTAGTGAATATTCATCTAAAGTAAGTGAATTTGTTAATGAATTTTCTTCAAGAGCTAACAAAAAAGGTCAGTTCTTGAATTGGGTAAACTTGCCTGAAAACCAAGCCAAAAGAGTTGATGAAATTTATGAATTGGCTGGCAAATTGAAAGCTCAAACAGGCGCTAAAAAGCTTAGTGTTATGGGTATTGGCGGTTCAAAACACACTGTTGAACATATGTTGTCAATCAATGGTTTGAATGTAAAACACGACGTAATCGAATTCTATTCAGACGTTGATTCTGCAAGTTTAGAAAGATTTTTATACAGATTAGGTGATGATGTCCTTTCTTCAAATTACCTTATCGCTTCAAAATCAGGTTCAACTTTCGAAACAAAAGACGGCTTCTTGAGAGTTCTTGCAATGCTTACAGATGCTTACAAAGCTCAAGGTAAATCTCAAGAAGAATCTGAAAAACTTGCTCACAAACACTTTATCGCTGTTACTGATGGAAACGCTGAAAAGAGCGAACTTAGAAGAACTTCTAATGAACAAGGTTGGTTGGGTGATTTATTTATTCACGATGATGTTGGTGGCCGTTTCTCAGCATTTGACGATCACGCTTTATTTACCCTTGCTTATGCAGGTATGAAAAAAGAAGATATGGTTACAATGTTGAATGCAGCACAAGAAATTTCTTCTGAATCATTAACAGCAGATTTGAGTGTAAACGATGCATTGAAAGAAGGTATCTTCTGGGCTCACGCAAAAATGAACGGTATTTTGACATCAGTTCACCAATATATGGGTTCAATCTTTGAAAACACTGTTTACTGGCATGCACAAATGCAAAATGAATCTGTAAAAGATACATTGAAACAAGTTGCAAAAGTTCCGGATGCAATGCATCACTCTGCAGAAGCTCATTTCAATCCTGCAAATAAATTTGCATTCGCATTAACTGTTCCTCAAGATAATGGTGTTTGCAGAGAAAATGCTGAAAGTTACATTGAAGCTTTGACAAAATCTTATGAAGTTACAGGTGCTTTCTTCTTAGAAACAGCAAAAACTCTTGGAATGGGCTTGACTCCGGCTGCTGCAGGTGCTTTGACTCAATTGAGAGCTTTTGCAACAGTTTATCAAGAAATTGTTGAAAAAGTAATGGAAAATAAAGAATTTCCTGAAGTTTTGGATAGCGTACTCCAACCACATGTAGAATTCTATAAAAAGAATTTGAAAGGTGGAGTAGTTGTTCCTGGTAGAATTTCTTAAGTTTAAAGGGGGCTTGTCCCCCTTTTTAATAATAAAAAATGCCAACAAATTTTGATTTTTTAAAAAAAGTAGATAAAAATTTATTTGAAATTGTTTCGGAAGCTGAAAAGCTTTATCGGGACGAGTATTTTGAGCAGTCTATGGTTCAGACAAGGCGTTTTGGCGAACATGTTTGCAGAAAAGTTTTAGGTAAAAATAGAACAACAGAAGAAACTTTTGATGAAATGCTCGCAACTTTGAATGATTGTTCTTTTGGAAATGTTGAAGAAAAAGAGTTTATAAATGATTTGTATTTTTTAAAAAAGCACGGAAATTCTGCTGTGCATGCGGGTTCTGTAAAAAAAGACGGAATGGAAGCATTGGAGTGTTTAAAAAGAGCTTTTGAAGTTGCGATAAGTTACTGTATTTATAACAAAAAAGCCGATTCAAAAATTATGAAATTGTGTTACGACACAGAACTTTTGGTGACAGGAGAAAAAACAAAAAAGCTTTCAGATAAATACAAAGAAGCAAAAGCTCAACAAATGGATGATTTTGTTGAATCAAAATCACAAAAAGTAATAAAAAATAAATCAACAAAAACTACAAAGAAAAAAAAGACTAAAAAGCAATCATCAGTTATGGTTTGCAAATCAAACAAGAAAAAAGAGTTTCCTATATTTTGGGTATTGGTTGGAATAACATTTGTTATCTCATTATTGATATTTTTAATCTTATTTATATCAATCCATTAGTTTATATGAGTTTTATTATAGGATAGAAAAATAATTTATAATTATTATAAAGTAGGTCGACATTACAAATGCCGACCTTAACTTTTTTATTACGCTTTTTTATTTGATTTATCTGCCAATTCAGAATCAACTCTCAAAAATACAGGTTTGATGTCTTCTTTTTCGATAAGTTTTCCGAGTTTGATATTGTCAGCTGTTAAATCATCCAATTTTGTTTTTAAATCAAATGACAATTGTTTTGCCATACTTGTTGCAATATTTGGACAATATGGATAGATTAATGAAGAAATTATACACATAATATCAAGAACGTTAGTTAAAACTTGACCGCATTCTGTCATTTTTTCCTCTTTAGCTAATGTCCAAGGTGCATTGTCTTGAACGTATTTGTTAGTTATATCAACAAGCGAATTTATCGCAAGAGAAGCCTCTGCGATTTCAAAATTATCGAAATGGTTTTTAACAATTTGAACAGTTCCCAAAGCTTTTTTAGCAAGCGGATTTTCAGACTTGAATTCAGCTTTTACTTCGCCATCAAAATATTTTACTAACATTGAAAGTGTTCTGTTCAATAGATTTCCCATACTGTTTGCAAGGTGGGCATTAACTTTTTCTTTAAAATCGTCATCAGAATAATTTCCGTCGCGTCCGCAAGGAGCTGATGATGCCATGTAATATCTAAATGCATCAGGATTTTCAAGATTGAAAGTTGCTAAAACAGATGTCGGTGAAATTACGTTACCCAAAGATTTTGACATCTTAGATTCATCAATTGTAATCCAACCATGTGCAAAAATATGTTTTGGTAACGGTAAATCTAATGCCATCAAGAACGCAGGCCAGTAGATACTATGGAATTTCAAAATATCTTTACCGATAACGTGAACATCTGCAGGCCAATATTTTTTGAATTTTTCTGAAGGATTTTCTGTGTCATAACCAAGTGCCGTAATATAGTTTGAAAGTGCATCAATCCAAACATAGATTGATTGTTCAGGGTCAGACAAAACATCAATCCCCCATTGAACGTTAGATTTTGCACGAGAAACTGAAATATCTTGAATATCTTCCAATTGGTTCAAAACTTCATTTGCTCTGAATTCCGGCAAAATAAAATCAGGATTTTCTTTTATGTGTTTGATAATTGCGTCTTTGTATTTTGAAAGTTTAAAGAAATAGTTTTCTTCTTTAACAACTTCCGGTTTTTTTAAGTGATCTGGACAAAGACCGTCTTCAGTCAAATCTTTTGGGTTCAAGAAACATTCACATCCTGAACAATAAAGTCCCTCATAAGAGTTTTTGTAAATATCACCTTTTTCTAAAAGTTTTTCAAAAATATGTTGAACAACTTTTTCGTGGTTTTCGTCTGTAGTTCTAATGAATTGTGAATAATTGATATCAAGAGCTTCCCAAGCATTTTTGAATTTTTGTGCATTTTCATCACAAAGTTCTTTTGGGCTAATTCCTTTAGTTGCTGCTGTTTTTTGGATTTTAATACCATGTTCATCAGTTCCTGTGAGCATATACACATCATTGCAACGTTGTGTGTAGTGTCTTGTAATAATATCTGATAATATTTTTTCGTAAGCGTGACCGATATGTGGAGCGCCATTTACGTAGTCAATTGCGGTTGTTAAATAAAATTTTTCCATTTTTTCTCCATTACTTTTTCAATAATTTTAGTTTAGCATAAAAAAGATTTTTATTTTCGCTTGAAAATTAAATATCTGAATTCACTGCCTACAACTGTTTCAAGTTCATAGTTATTTTGTATAAATCCGCAAAAATCTAATGCATAATCTTGACAAATGAACCTAAAATAATAATCTTTCATATCAAGGTTGTTAAAAATTACGTATTCCGGCATATTTTCTTTGTAATGATTAATAATTTTTTCTTCCCCAAAAGTTTCTGTATATAAAGGTAAAAGCGAATTGTAATAATCATCAGAATTTCTTTTAGTCAAAAAATTAATAGTCATTCCCTCAGGGAAAATTACTATTTTATCATCTTTTTGCGTATTTTGGTTGATAAAGTTGATTAATTGATTTGAACTTTCTGCAAAAAACTTTGATGTACGCATAGTGCCGATAGGTGTAGAAACTTTGTAATTTTCATATTTCAATGCAATTGAATTTGAAAAAATTATAATTAAACTCATTGCAAGAATGTAAGCTCCGGTAACTTTTTCAAATTTTTGGGGTAAATATTTGAAAACTATTGCAAATAGAGCAACTAAAGCAATTGAAATATAATAATTTCCATAACTTCCCAAAAGCATCACCCAAAAAACTTTTGCACAAACAGCAATTGCAGAAAGTGTTAAAATAATTATTCTTATATCGTATTTTTTTACTAATTTTGATTTTAAAAGTTCGGTAATAAATAATATTAACAATAATATCGGTAAAAATCCAAACGCAAATTTTGCGTTGAACATCAATAAAAATAAAGTCCAGCCGATTAGTGATAAAGATATTGAATTAACTTTTCTTTTATCAAATAAATAAGAGCTGAAAAGTATTGTGCCAAAAGGAATTGCAAACTTTATAAATAAAATTAAATCAGTAAAAATCGCTTTTGAATTGAAATAAATTCCACTGTTTTGGTAAAAATATTTCAAGGTTTTGCTTTTTGCCATTAAAGATGTTGTTAAAAGCGAATTAACAAGGCTATCTGGTCTCAAACCTTGTACAAATAAAATTCCAAAACTTAAAATTGGTGCAATGAAGAAGCTAACTAATGCTTTCCAATTTTTTTCTTTTGCGGATATTGCTAAAACTATTAACGCAAAAAGTAAAAAATCGTATTTACATGTAATTGCAATTCCTGCCAAAAACGAGCTCAAATAAAGGTTTTTAATATTTTTTTTATCCCAATATTCCAATAAAAAATAAAGTGAATACAAAAAAGCCACCAAACCATACATTACTGCCCAAGAGTAAGGAAAGTGAAAGTTAAAAATGCTTGTTGCTGTAACTCCAATTGCAATCGTAAAAACACCGATGCAAAAACTTAAAAACTTTGATAAAACTTTTTGCGCAACTAAATAAATCCCGCTAACTGTTAACAAAGATGTAAAAATTCCGGCTCCATATAGGGTTGAAAGTTTTATGCCAAAAATTTTATACAAAATTGCATTGATCTGATAAGCCAAAGGACCGTAAATATTAAATAAATCTTTATAAAGAATTTTGCCGTTCAAAATTTCTTGTGGATAGTAAACTTCGCGTCCAAAATCAATAAGAATTCCCGAATAGTGTCCGCCAAATATCAAAAGCCCTAAAATAGTTATTCCACACAATAATACGAGGAATTTATTTTCAATAAAAAAATCTTTCATATTACAAAATTTAACAAACAAACGAGAAAAAAGCAATTTCTTATAAAAAAAAGACTTTATAAAGATAAGGTAGAAATAAAAAGGGTTATGTTATGTCTTGTAATTGGGCAGGCAATTTAGATATGTTAGCACAAAACGGAGTTTTGGATTTTGACGGTGCATCCTATATAATGGGTCAGAAACCTCGATATGTAGGCAATCCTGCGCACCCAAATCCTTTTAATGGTCAACCGCCATCGATTCCAAATTTGCAACAACCTGAAATTGATGAATTTAAGCCACAAACACAAAAAGAAGATAAAGCTCACAAAATTCCTTTGTGGAAAAAATTGGCATTCGGAGCTCTTGCAATCGGACTTTTGGGGCTTGGTATTTATAAATTCAAACCGATGATTAATTGGTGTAAAAAACAATTTGGAAAAATAAATTTTAAAAATATGAAAGATTTTGTTGTTGATAAATCAAAAGCTGTAGGAAATTTTTTCAAAAAAGGTTGGAATAAATTTATAGGTTTGTTCCATAAGAAAAAACAGTAAAATATTACTAAGCTTTAGATAAATCAGGATTTGGTAACAAAAAATCTCTCAATAATTCTGTACGAATAATAAAGATGTTTGAAAATTAAAGACGGAGATACTTATATTTTCTCCGCCTTGTTTCTATTTTTATAAATATTTAATTACGCTTCAACGTATTCTCTCAAACGTTTACTTCTGTTTGGATGACGAAGTTTTCTCAAAGCTTTTGCTTCAATCTGTCTGATACGTTCACGAGTAACTCCGAACAATTGGCCAACTTCTTCCAAAGTTCTTTGGCGACCGTCGTCCATACCGAAACGCAATCTCAAAACATCACGTTCTCTAGGAGACAATGTGCACAAAACTTCTGCCAAGTCTTCTCTCAAAAGTTCAGAAGCAACTGTTTTAATCGGAGCATCAGCTTCTTTATCTTCAATAAAATCACCCAAACGAGAATCTTCTTCTTTTCCGATTGGAGTTTCAAGTGATAAAGGTTCTTGAGCTATTTTAATGATTTCACGAAGTTTTGGAATAGAAACATTCATTTCAATTGCCAATTCATCTTCAGTCGGTTTTCTTGAAAGTTCTTGAGCCAAACGTCTTGTAACTTTTTTTAATTTATTAATAGTTTCAACCATGTGAACAGGGATACGAATTGTTCTTGCTTGATCAGCGATAGCTCTTGTAATAGCTTGTCTAATCCACCAAGTTGCATAAGTGGAGAATTTGAAACCTCTTTCGTGGTCAAATTTTTCTGCTGCACGAATTAAACCTAAGTTCCCCTCTTGAATAAGGTCTAAGAAAAGCATTCCACGTCCAACATATTTTTTCGCAATAGAAACAACCAAACGTAAGTTAGCTTGAACAAGTTTTCTTTTTGCAATTGCCCCCGGAGTACCTCCCTCAAGAATTTTTCTTGCAAGTTCGATTTCTTCGCTTGCGGATAACAATTTAATTCTGCCGATTTCTCTCAAATATAATCTTACAGGGTCATCAACAGCAACACCTTTTGGAGCCTCAATCTCTTGTGGTTCTCGATGACTATGCATCATGTAAATATCCTCAAGACCAGCTTTATTTTCCATTTTTTCAGTAACAATATCTTCAATATTATCGGTACTGATATCTACATTCATATAGTTAACGCCATCATTTTCTGCTGATAGGGCATTTTCATCATCTATTTCATGTAAATCCATGTTATCTTCGTCCATGATACTAACGATAGAGGAGCTTTGTCTTTTTTTACTCATTCATTTTCTCCAATTTTAATCTATTATTTATCTTATCTCTAAGCTGCATTTGAATTTTTAGGGCTTCCGTTTCATTATCATTTGCGCTTTTATATAAATTTCTAATTTTTTCTTTTTCTTTTTCATTTTGGCACTCATTGATTTTGTTAATATTTTCTCTGATTGCCGTTAAAAAGTCGGTGTCATCAAGGTTCTGAAATGATTCTGAGATACTAATCATCTCTGTTATAAGCTTTTGGACTTCCGGTTCATTTACGTAAGTTGTATATAGCTTATCAACCAATTCTTTCACATTATTTACGGTACATGTTAATTTGTCAATTGTAGATTTTACATTTATTAACGTTTCGTCCGTAAACGGGGTATTGCCTATAATTCGACTTATTTCATCCAGTGAAAAATGGCTGTCGTTTACAAGAAAAACGCTCAATAAATTTTTTTGCGCTTTTTGAGAGATTGGTATATTTTTCTTAACAATTCGTGCAACGTCATTTTTTTTAACAACTTCAGACCTAGAAGCCATACTTAACTCTGTTAATAAAGCTTTTTCATCAACCTGAATTGCATCAGACACCATTTTTACATACTCTGCTTGAATAATTTTGTTTTGAATTTCCATCAAAAGCGGAATTATTTCTTTAACAAGTTTTGTTTTTTCAATGGGGGTTTTAGGTTTTTGTTTAAGCATATTGTTCAATTGAAAATCAATCAAAAGTGGAGCGTGTTCCATATATTCTTTATAGCTGTCTGCTCCGACAGAGCGAATAAATTCATCGGGGTCTTTACCTTCAGGAGGTGCAATTACTCTGATTTCACAAGAATATTTGTCATTTGATGTTGAAATATAGCTTTCATCAAACTGTTTGATATTACCTAAGCCTTTGAAAGATTCTTTAATTAATTCAGCATTTCTGTTTGTTGCTTTTTGTCCGGCCAAATCTGTATCGAAAGACAGATAAATTTTTCTTGACGGTGTATAACGTGACAAAAGTTTAATATGGTCAGGAGTTAGAGCTGTTCCACAAGATGCGACAGCATTTCTAATTCCGTGTGCTTGGGCAGAAATTACGTCAAAATACCCTTCCATCAGAACCACACTATCTTCTTCTTTAATCGCATCTTTTGCTGTATAAAGTCCGTACAGTAATTTGCTTTTGTTATAAATCAGAGAGTCTGATGAATTCAAATATTTTGGCATTTGACCATCTTCTACTGCACGAGCACCAAATGCAACAAAGTCACCAAATTCGTTTTGAATAGGAATGATAGCGCGATTTCTAAATCTGTCAATATATTCTCCTTCTTTAGTCTTTATAATAAGACCGGCCTTTTCCATAACATTTTCTGAAAAATCGTGTCTGAATTTTTTATAAAACATTGCATAAGCTTTTGGTGCAATTCCTAGGTTATATTTTTCAATAATTTCTTTTGTAATGCCGCGATTTTTAAGATAATCAAGAACTTTCAGCGTTTCAGGTTCTTTATCCATCAAAAGACGAAGATTATAAAACTCTGCAGCTTTTGCACAAGCTCTAACCATTTCTTCTTTGTCTTCTTTGGGAATAGAGGAAGATTTGTGCATATTTTTTGGCATTTCAAGTCCGAATTTTTCGGCTAACTCTTTAATTACGTCCATAAACTCTTTATTTTGAGTTTTCATAATAAACGTAATAGCGTCACCACCTGCACCACAGCCGAAACATTTGTAAATTCCCATAGACGGATTTACGGAAAAAGAAGGAGTTTTTTCTTTGTGAAAAGGACATAATCCCCAGTAATGACTACCATTTTTTTTCAAAATAACTTGTTGTGATACTACATCTACTATATCAAGTCGGTCTTTTATTTGTGTAACTAATTCTTCAAATGACTTCGCCATAACAACATTTTAGCATTAATAAAAATTTTATCAATTGAGGTTTTTAATTTTTTATTATGTATAATCTATGTTATGAAATTACTTTTTTGTTTCGTTATAATTTTAATTTGTCTTTTAATATGGTCGGTATTTATTGAGCCAAATATTTTGACCGTAAATCATTTGACTATTCAAGATGAACAATTAAAAGGTTTAAAGTTGGTTTTTGCGTCTGATTTTCATATAAAACCTTTTGAAATGAAGAGATTAGATAAAACTATTAAAGCAATAAATGAGGAAAATGCAGATATAGTTTTGCTTGGCGGGGATTATGTAAACGGGCATAAAAAAGGCAATTCTCTTCCAATTCAAGATATTGCAAAAAGTTTTTCTAAAATAAAGTCAAAGTACGGAACTTATGCTGTTGTTGGAAATCATGACGGATGGCAGGGAAAAGAAGAGGTTATTTCGGCATTAGAAGAAAATAATGTAAAAGTTTTATTTAACAGTAATATTTGTCTTGAAAAATTTTGTATAGCAGGGGTTGATGACTTGCAAACAGGAAACCCTGATATTCCAAGGGCTTTAATCGGAGTTAATAAACCTGTAATTTTGTTGAGTCATACTCCGGACATAATGCCAGATGTTCCATATGATGTAAATTTAACACTGGCAGGACATCTTCACGGAGGACAAATAAGGCTAAAAGAAGCAATAATTACACCATCAGTGTATGGTAAAAAGTACGCAAACGGATTTTTGATTGACAAAGGGAGGAAAATATACACCTCAAAAGGATTGGGAACGAGTATATTGCCAATAAGATTTAATTGTTTCCCTGAAATTGTAGTTGTAGAGTTTAAATAATATTTATTTAATTTTCCATTTTTCCTGAAGTCTGTTTAATTTCCCTGAACTTTGGAGATTGTCTATAATATAATTCACTTTCGTATTTAGGTTAAGTGAAGAGTCGTCTTTTCTGAAAACTACTGCATAAGGTTCTTTTGAATACCTTTTTGGTAAAAGTTTTACGGATTTGTCATTTGTTGAAAATCCTAAAAGAATTGTATCATCTGCCACAATTCCGTCTGCTTTGCCTGATTTTAATGCGTTATAGGCTTCTTGATATGTTTTGTAGCCAATTACGGAGACTTCCGGAACATTGGAACGCAAATTCTTTTCACTTGTTGAGCCGAATACAATTATCAACTTTTTCCCGCTAAAATCGTGTAAAGACGTAGCTTTGCTTGCTCTCTTTACCAAAATTGCTTGACCTGCCATATAATAAGGCGATGAAAAGTTTAAAAATTGTTGTCTCTGCGGTGTAATTGACATTGTGGCAACCAAACAATCAACTTCCCCTGAATTAAGTTTCATAATTCTGTTAGAAGCTGTAACGGGAACAAATTCCACCTTTTTTTCGTCACCTAAAATTCCTTTTGCGATTAGTTTTGCCAAATCTGCGTCATAGCCGATTGTAAATCCGTTTTTGTCTTTAAAACCGAATGGTGGTGCATCATTTCTAATTCCGACAATTAACTTGTCACGTTGTATAACTGTGTTCAAATCATCTTTGACAGCAGCTTTTTTGCCACAGCCACAACAGATTAAACATAAAAATAATAATGCTAAAACTAGTTTTTTCATAATTATTTACTTTACTATAAAATTTTATATGGTGCAATGTATAAGGATAGCAAAAATTTTTTTTAGGTGTTTTAAATGAACAAGTAATATTTATGAGGAGTATAAAATATGAAAACAAACAGTATTCAAAATAACAACACAAGTTTTGGTATGGCATTAAAAATTAATCCAAAACTTAAACCGCAATTACTATCGGCACATTCTGCAACAATTGAACGTTTTCAAAAAATTGGAAAAGAAGCTGAAAATGTAAAGCTATATGATGTTTGTTATGAAAAAGATATTTATATTCCGAGTGTAAGAAGTGTTGTTAACAAAGATGGTAAAGACTATTTTGCAGAAATGAAAAGACAAGAACAACTTTTAGGAAAACCATATACGCTTACATATGGTGATGAAACTTACCAAGGATATAATCCAAAAGAACCTCCGATTTTTAAAACATTATATAAAGAAGAAGCACCAGAAAAATATAGACAATATGCAAGTTTACCAAATGATCACGAAAAAGCGGTTGCGTTGAGTAAAATTCTAGAAGAACGAGACATGAAATATATGAAACAAAAAGAAATTGCAAAGCAAGTAGAGTTAGTTAAAGAAACCAGACTAAAAGAAGAAAAGGAAAAACATGGAATTGTGGTAGATAATTTGTTATCACAGTATCAATATAATTTTGAACAAAAAACTGAAAAAAGTAGCCTTTGGAAAAAATTAACAAATAAATTTATTTCGCTTCTTTTAAAATAACGATAGTTTCTTCAATTTCAGTTTTCAAGTAATCTAATTGTTGATCAATTGTGTTTTCGTTGTATAAATATCCTGCGCCGGTATAGGCAAGGTATGGTTTATACTGTTCTGCTTCACGTCTTAGTGTAGCAACTGCTTTGGAATGACTGCTCAATTCCTGCAGTTTTTTGAATGAAATAAAGTTAACCTCTGGTTTTCCCTCATACTCATTTTGCATATATTCTATGGTTTGAGTTAAGAAAAATACTTTTGCATTGAATTTCTGTACATCCATTTTCTTTTCTATGCATAACAAAAGGTTTTCCAACTGCGGAATAATATCTTCGTTTAACTCGTTTACGTAAGGAGAACGTTTATCTTCTTTCAAAATAATATTGACAAAAGCCGGATTGTCTCTCGGAACAGGTTTAATTTCTTGAGATGAATTGAAATTTTTAGTATCCTCAAAAACGGGTTTTGTTTTTTTCGGTTCTGAAGTCTTGAAGTTTTTGGAAACGTCAGGCAAAGTCCCTACGTAACCTTTTCCGTCCGGTTGAATTTCAACTTTTGAAGTGTCTGCTTTTGGTGTGTCTTTTTTCTTCCACCCCCAAGCAAAACAACTTGAATTTGTCAGTATTATAGCGATTAATAAAACTAAAAACTTCCTCATATCATGATTATAATGATTGCTAAGGAAAAATCATCATTTGTTTAAATGGTTTTAATTGTGTTTCCCGCAAATAACCCTATCAATTCCGGCTAAATCTTTAATTATCTCAATATCTGAAAAACCATTTTGTGCCATTATTTGTTTAACTTCTTGTGATTGACCGATACCGAGTTCAAATAACAGATAACCGCCTTTATTTAATATTTTTGGTGTGCCATTTGTGATTTTTTCATAAAATTCAAGACCTTCTTCGTCTTTTGTGTACAAAGCTAATTCAGGATCAAATTTTACCTCTGTTTGAATATTTCCTTTTTCTTTTTGCGGAATGTAAGGAGGGTTAGAAATAATGATGTCAAAGGTTTCACCTTCTTTTACGTTTGAAAAAATATCGGATTTTCTAAATATTGCTTTATTAAAAAGATTTAATCTTGAAGCGTTGTCAAGAGCAGTAATTAACGCGTCTGACGATATATCAAGTCCGATAATCTGGCAATCTGTGTGTTTTGCGACCATACAAGCAATACACCCAGAGCCCGTTCCAACATCCAGTGCCATCTTTAAATTATTTTTGTAAATAATTTCAATTGCTTTTTGTACAAGAATTTCTGTTTCGTCTCTTGGGATAAGCACTGATGGGTTGACAATGAACTTTTCTCCCATAAAGTCTGCAAATCCGATAATATGTTGAATTGGTTGTCGAGTTTTTGCACGCAATTCCGCTTTTTTCTTAACTATTTGAAGTTTTTCAGTAGTTAATTTATTGCCTAAAATAATATCTTTTGTACCATAATTTGCAAAATGTTCTAATAGCATTTTAACTTCTACGTTTGCTTCGTTTGGTTCAATTCCGCTATCAGTTAATATTTTCAAAATCTCTTGAATACTCATTTATAATCCTATCTATCTCGTTGCGTGCTTGTAGTTTTGAGGTTAATTCTTGTTTTTCTAAGTTATATTTTTTGCATAATTTGTCGTAATAGTAAAGTTGCTTTTTGGTTGGAGTTTCTTTTGACATTTTAACTTCGCGTAAAAAAGCTCGTTTTTTCTTTTCATATTCTTTTTGTGCCTGAATTATCGGTTCTTGTTTTTTCTTGTAATCATAGTATTTTCGGCATTCTTTCAGGTACAACTTTGTATCTTGCAAAAATTTTTCATCACCAAGGTAATTTTCTAAAAATTCAAAATGAGGATTATTTATCTCAAAATAGTAATTTTCATCATCCAAAAACTTGTCCAAAATGTCATCTACAGATAATTCCGGCGATTTTTTCACCAAAGCACGCAAAAAATTGCATAAAGCAGATTTTTGGTTCTTTGTCATATCTAAATAAATTTGATTTTTAACCTGATACACTACTAGCCTCTCATACTGCTATTTTTTAAATAAATCTTTAACACTGAATTTGCCAATGTTTTCATTATGAAACTCAAGGAATTTTTTTGCAATAGGGTTGGTTTGTCGAGAAACCTTCTTTTCAGTGTGTTTTTCGACGGATTCTGTTTTATTTTCTATTACTGTAAATTCTCTCTTGTCCATAAAATTATTATACCTCTATTCTAATAAAAAAGTTTTCATACAAAAAATTGACATTTTTTTATATAAAAAGTATATAATATTACATTTCGTTACATTTGTAACTTCCCAATTCTAACCTGAAAAACGCCCTCAATGTCCACTCCATTAAGAATTTCGGCTATTAAATCGCTTGGGTTAACAGTTTTTTCAAATGTTGGTAAAATTCCCAAAATCTTTACTTCGGTGTACTCTTCAATCAAACGTGGTAAAAGTTTAATATTTACATTATCGCAATTTTGCGGATAATTATTGAGAATAACTCCGCGAATATTTATACCGTTTTCTTTGGCATGATTTATTGGGAGAATTATGTTGTTAATAGAGGTTTGTTGGGCGGAAGCAACCATCAACAATGGTAAATCAAGGCTTTTAATCATGTCTTCTTCTAAAAAATTTTTGCTTAAGGGTGAAGCCAGTCCTGAAACACCATCAACAACAAGACATTCGTTTATATTTTGGATATTTTGATAGTCTCTTAATATAATATCTCTTTCAATTATAATATTTTCGGTAGCTGCAGCCAAAAGTGGTGAGTTTTTTGCTTTAAAAATATATGAATAATAAGTTTTTATATATGGATCAACAAATCTTATAAAAGCGATATCAGAGGACTGCACAAAGCCATTAAGAGCAATAGCTCCGGTTTCTATCGGTTTGTAAATACCTGCAGAATACCCGAGACAACTCATTGTAGCAGCCAATCCGGTTGTTACAAAAATTTTATCAGAATTTTCGTCTACCCCTGTTACATACAAATCAAGCATACGCTAATACTAGCATGGGGGAAATGGGGTTGTAAAGGTGTGCAGATGCCTTATCGTCTTAACGTCCTAGTGCGTAGCAACTTAGTAACTTTTAAATATTAACTTAACGTATTGACAAAATTTGACTTTTGTGATATAAAACTAGTGGGGTAAATGTATATTTATAAGTCTTGTCAATAACGAGACTTTTTTTTTTCGGAAGATTGTTTATTTTAGTATGTTTTCGCCCTTTGTAAACATTATGTAACAAATGACCTTATTTGTTAAAGTTTTTGATTAAAAAATCCGAGATAGAAATTACTGATAGAGCAATAGATAATTGGAGGTAAAACTTTAAATGGATTCAAAAACTGAAAACGCTATGGTCATGGACAGCAATACTATTGCTAATGGCATTATGAGGGATATTAATGACATTGACCATATGGAAAAAATGCTTAGCAGTGAATTGAGTTCCGAAGATTTGTTTAGAATTGATTGTGCAATTCTTTCTTCTCTAAAAAATACAACTGATTTTTCAAGAGATTTGTTACAACAACTTGAAAAAGGTCAATTTAAAGAGATGGCTGTGAAAGAAAAAACAAAAACAATTGATAAACAATTAGCCGAAATTCAGAAAAATACTATGATCGACATTACAATGCCCCTACAAAATATGTTTGATGAAATGGCATCTTATGTCTCGGAAGCTTTTGTATAGAGAAAATAATAAGGAGTTGAAATTATGAAAGATTTATGTGAACTTAATACTTTGGATATTGATTTTTCCAAATTAGCGCCAATTCAGGACGTATCAGAAAATATTTTACTGTCTGAAGAATTGATGGAAAAATACAAAATAGAAATTGATGAAAGCAAGATTGAACAAATTATCGCAGAAATTCCTGAAGAACACAGACAAACATTAACGTTTGATGAAAAAATCGAATACATCAGGAAAATTCTTGCATATGATGTATCTGTTCCAATTAAAAACTTGTTTGACGATGTGATTCATTTTGTATCAAAAATCTAAAAATTTAACTCCCTTTTGAATATTTCAAAAGGGAGTTATGTATAAAAATAGATTGCTTATTATTAATTATTTACTTTGTGTTTGTATCCAAATAAGTGCCATTTTTTGTGTACCGGACACAAAACTTCGTTTTGTTCTCCGTAATACATTTTTTCTCCGAATGGCCGAAGTTTTGGATCGCGTTTATAAAAAGCTTTATTTTTCATGCAATATTTAACTTCTTTTTTCTCCATTTTTCGAACAGAATTGTATTTGGATTTCTGTTCGGAATTTAAAATTGTCTTGAATTCTTTGTCATATTTTTTGCCGATTTGTTGCATTTCTTTTTCTATATTTTTGACAACTTTTTCTTGTTTTTTTAAGGCGTTTTCACTTGCATTGTGCTTGCACATATTATCAAGAACATATTTTTCTTTTTCATATTCTTGGAATTGTTTTCCTAATTCTTCGTAACGTTTTTTGTCAATAATATCTTTACATTTTTGTTGATCGTTTGAAAGATTTAAAACATTGTATAAAGTGGCTCTTTCGTTGTACATTGATGTCATTAAATCAAGACATTTTGTCTGCTTGCAACAATCGCAAGATTGAGGAGTACTAATATTTACAGGTTTTGTTTCGGCCAAAACTTTTGTCATTGAAAATAACATTAAAATTGATAAAAATATAATAATTTTTTTCATGAAAATCTCTCTTTCTTTAAAAAATTATTGCATAATTTTTTTAGAAAAACAATATTTGTAGTAAACTTTTTTTATGGAAGAAATGAATTTAAGAAATTATGCATATATTGGTGATGCAGTTTGGGAAATTTTTATTAGAGAAAAAACAATAAAAATTACAGAAAATTCAAAAAAATTACATAAAATTACGACGGAAAAAGTTAAAGCATCTTTTCAAGCTTTTTTGCTTCAAAAAATGGAAAAAATTTTGACGGAAAGTGAACAAAATATTGCACGTCGCGCGAGAAATTTACCTATTCCGATCGGCAGACGTCATATTCAGGCAGAATACAGACAGGCAACAGCTTTTGAGGCATTAATCGGATACTTATATGAGCGTGATAAAGAGCGTCTAGAATATGTAAAAACTTTTCTTGAAAAGTTTATTGAATTTTAATAAAAATTTTAAAAAATTTGTAAAAAATTTATCAAAAAACATATAATTGTATGATAAAAAATTTTTAAATTAAATGTATATTGTAAAAATACTAGAAATGATAAATTTTTTTATAAAAAAAGTAAGAATTTGGAGGGAAATTAAATGAAAAAAGATTATCAAGAAATGATTAAAAACTATCAAGGTGGAGACTTAGATTTGTCAGGTTGTAATCTTAAAACATTAGAATTGGATCACGTAGAGGGTAGTTTAAACTTGTCAAAATCAACAATTGGCAAACTTTCAATCGGTTGGGTTTCTAATACATTGAACATGTCAGGTGCAGAAATTAAAAAAATCGAAAGACCAATTGATGCAAATTTCGTAAACATGACAAATGCTAAGATCGGTAAATTACCTGAACATATTTGGACAGATAGTTTTACAATGGAAAAGAGCAACATTGAAAAACTGAACACGGATGTAAGAGCAAATGTATTCAATATAAGAAATACAAAATTAACAGCTTTGCCAAAAAATATGAGAGTTGGCAAATTAATTGTAGATTCAAAAACAGCTAAAAACTTGTCTTTGACAACTTTGAAACAATGTGATGAATTAGTTTTGGATGATACAAGCTTTTTTATGCAAAACTCATCAGCAAACAACTTTGATTACTCAAATGTTGTAAGCGGTTCAACTATGGAAATGGTAAGCACATTTTAGGTTTTGAATTAAATAAGAATACAAAAACGCTTTGAAAATATTTCAGGGCGTTTTTGTTACAAAAAATGGAGGAAATTTTAACCGAAAATGAGTAAAATATCGCTGGTCGTGCGAGGAATTTGCCTATTCTAATTGGTAGACGGCAGTTGCAAAGTAGAATTTTATAAAAATGTAAGGTGGAGAGAAAATCTTCACCTTATTTGTTATGAATAATAATTTCATTCGAAAACATGATTACAAATATATATGGGTATAATAGACTGTATATATGCATTAGTATAAGATGAGGAGATATTTTATGATAAAGCATAGTTTAAGAAGAGCTATCGGGGGGGGGGCAATCGCAGCGATATAGTACGTGGGACTGGTGAAACAGCTAAAAAAGTCGCTTTTACTTTGGCTGAGGTTCTCATCACCCTTGGAATTATCGGTGTTGTGGCGGCGTTGACGATACCTAACGTAATCCAACACTATAAAAAGCAAGAAGTTGTTGCGAGATTAAAATCCGCAGAAAGCATTTTTAACCAAATGCTATATTTTTCGGTTGCCGGAAATGGTGACCCGCAAAACTGGGATTTAGGTGACTATGAAGGGGCTTCAAGCCAAACAACTTCAAGCGAAGAAATTGCGACTCGAATAACGGAGAAATATTTTTTACCTTATTTAAAAGCTAAAAAATACTATGGATATACTTCATTAGAAAAAGCAGGTTATCCCGTATATCATAGGGCTGATGGCTCTTTGCAAAAACATAATTTGGATGAGAATGATTGGTGGGTTTGTATTATTGAATTATCTAACGGAATGACAATTTTTTTAAAACCTGACAGCACTGGAGCAGACGAAAATGGAATATATCATTATATTGGCATCTTATTATACATAGATATCAACGGTAGAAAAGGCCCAAATGTATGGGGACGTGATTTGTTTTTGGCAAATATTGATACCAGAAAAGGAAGATTTGTTTGGCCAGGTTCTTCTAATAGTCGAGGTTATTTAAAAAAAGCTTGTAGTGGAGAAATGGCTACGCGTTGTGGAACATTGATTTGGAAAGACGGTTACGAAATCAAAGATGATTATCCTATTAGGTTGTAAAACTTTTGACGAAAGCAGTGCGATACTTGATATAAAATTATTTTGACTCATCTCAGAAAATAAAAAGACAAAAATTTTTAAAAAAGGGGTTTACAAAAAAAAATCAGCATGTATACTAGTAAATGTGGCGAGAGTCGCGACCCGAATGTGGGGGTTTAGCTCAGCTGGTAGAGCACCTGCTTTGCACGCAGGGGGTCAGGAGTTCGAATCTCCTAACCTCCAAAAAATAGAGGTAAGATTTTTCTTTACCTCTATTTTTTTGTATAGAGAGATGAGAAGCTCTCAAAATGTGTTTAGCATTTGTTAGGATTTTCTGTAACCCTAAATAAGCCATCTTTGATTTTTTTAATTTTATATTTGTCTGATGTAAAAGCTTTTGTGTCAAATATTACTTCGTAATATCTACCTTCACTTTTTTACGACTTATACATTATAGGTCTAAATATATTCGAAAATTGCCAAAATGTTAAAGTATATTAAGGCTAACAAATTTTAAGATTTATTCTTTGCTACTGCAAAAAGATCATTTATTTTAATGACTTTTGTATCAGAAGCCTTCAGTTGATTTTCTATAAATGAGCTTAATTTATTATTTAAAGAGGAACAGAATGTCATTTCTTTAGGAATACCAAGTAACTGAGCAAGTTTTTCTGAATATGATATAAATTCATTTTCAGCTTTTTCGCCAGCAGTTCTTGCATCTCGTTCCAAAAAATTAGAATAATATTTCTTGGAGCTTATTTCATTTGGACAATATAATATATCTGCTTTTAACATTTGTGGTGCTAATTCTTTTTCGCCTTCTTGTAAAATTATTTTGTTGTCTTTTCTAAAAAAATTAAAAAAACTCTTGATATATTTTGATATAATTTTATGCTGCCATTTGTGTCTGTATTCATGATTTAGTGTGTCTACAAGATCATATTTTTCATGTTTTGGATCTATTGTTACATCTTTTGTTCCATTACAATAATACCCATTATATTTTTTTAATTTTTTAAATTTTAAATTACCTTTCATCCCAAGTACATCTTGAGATTTTTGTGCATAAAATGACGCAGACTCTACAAAATTTTCATTACTATAATTTCTTATAAATAAGTATGGATCATCTTTAACTTGCGACACAAGTTCAGATTCTCCATTTATTGTTTGATTAATCACTCTGCCATCTTTCAATCTTGTTGCCGTTGTTTTTAATGTTTTATCTTCTACATGAATACCTCTTGGTGCTAAATTTTCATATATTTGAGTTTCTAATCTTGAACCATCTGGATTCTGTTTATACTCAAGTTTCATTCTTTTCATACCTTTTACATCGGTACGGATAGGTTGTACATAAAAAGATTCCCTCACGCCTCCTGTAAGTTTGCCATCAAGAATATGCTTGGTATCTGTAAAAAGAATTCCCCCATCACTTTCATAATTACGAATAAATTTTACAGTTTTTTCGCCTTCTCTTTTTTTTACAACAACTTTTTTAAGGAGCTTACCATTTTCATCTAAAAATGAATAAACTTTGGATAAACCTTTGCCAAACGCAGTTTCAACTTCAACTCCTTCAAGCACTGATGTTCTTTCAGGAATTAAATTTTTAGGTAAAGTGCTAAAATCAAGTTTTTGTTTAGATAATAGCCTGCACCCGTTTTTAGTCCATTTCGGGACTACATTAGTTGCAATTTTGACAATATTAACCATTTTTCCCCTATGTATATATAAAGTATTTTTCTATTCAAAAATTGCTTGATTATTATAAAACATTTAAAAATTTTTAATGTTCAAAAACTAATTCTTTTCCATTAAAGTCAACATTAATTTTGTCACTTTTTGAAAATTCTTTTTCAATAATTTTCATTGATAGTGGTATTTCAACAAGTTGGCGGATAACACGTTTTAAAGGTCTTGCTCCGTATAATGGTTCATAACCCTCATTAGCAAGGAATTTTTTCGCATCTTCTGTGATATTTAATTCAATATCTTGCTCTGCCAAGCGTTTTTTTAATGAACTTATTTGAATATCAACAATATTGACTAACTCATCTAATGTTAAGGCATTAAATGTTATTATTTCATCAATTCTATTGAGAAATTCAGGTTTAAACTTTTCTCTTAGTGCGTGGTTTAATTTTTCTTTTTTTGTATTTTTGTCAAAAGATTTGTCTAAAATAATATCGCTTCCAAGGTTACTTGTCATTATTATTACAGTGTTTTTAAAATCTACAAGATGTCCTTGACCATCTGTTAAACGACCATCATCAAACATCTGTAACATCAAATTAAATACATCAGGATGGGCCTTTTCAACTTCGTCAAAAAGCACAACCGAATATGGTTTTCTCCTAACTGCTTCTGTTAATTGTCCACCTTCTTCATAACCGACGTAACCCGCTGTTGTTCCAACAAGTCTTGAAATTGCTGCTTTTTCCATAAATTCTGACATATCAATTCTTATAAGTGCATCTTCATCGTTGAACAGAATGTATGCAAGGGTCTTGCCTAATTCAGTTTTCCCTACACCTGTAGGACCGAGGAATAAAAAAGTTCCTATCGGACGTTTCGGGTCTCTTAGTCCGGAACGAGATAAACGTATGGCATTTGCAATTTTAGTAACAGCTTCGTCTTGGCCTATAACTCGTTCGTGCATATCGCTTTCCATTTCAATAAGCTTTTTAGATTCATCTTCCATCAAACGGTTAACCGGAATTCCTGTCCATTTGGCAACGATATTGGCAATGTCGTCTTCGTCAACCTCCTCTTTGAGTAAACGTTTTTTGCCTGATTGAGTTTGAATTGCCTGTAATTTTTGTTCCATTTCAAGCATTTGGCTGTATTTTAGTTCTAATGCTTGTGACATTTGCGGATTTTTTTTGTTAATTTCAATCTGAGCTTTTAGTTTTTCAATATTACGTTTTACAGCTGCTGTAGAGTCGATAACTTTTTTTTCTTTAAGCCATTGTTCTTTTAATTTTTCGATTTTTAAATCTATTTCAGAGATTTTTTTAAGAATTTTTTCAAGTTTTTTGGATGATTCAGAATTTTCATCTTTTTCCAAAGCTTTTTTATTCATTTCTAATTGAATTTTTTGGCGGATGAAAATATCAATTTCTTCCGGCATAGTGTCAATTTCAATTCTTAGGGCAGATGCTGCTTCGTCAAGTAAGTCTATAGCTTTGTCCGGTAAGCATCTGTCTGAAATATACCTGTGAGACAGTCTTACGGCTGCTATAATTGCACTATCAAGGATTTTTATACTGTGATAGCCCTCATATTTATCTTTAAGCCCTCTTAAAATGCTTATTGTTGTTTCAACTGATGGTTCTTCTGCTACAACAGGTTGGAAACGACGTTCCAGAGCTTTATCTTTTTCTATGTATTTTCGGTATTCATCAGTAGTTGTTGCCCCAATTACTCTAACATTTCCTCGTGCAAGCATAGGTTTTAGAAGATTTCCCGCGTCCGCAGCCCCCTCTGATGAACCGGCTCCGATAATCGTATGTATTTCATCGATAAATAGCATCAAATCATCTGCTTTTTCTTCAATAGCTTTGAGAACAGCTTTCAAACGCTCTTCAAATTCCCCTCTGTATGAAGCTCCGGCGAGTAATGCTCCTAAATCCAGTGCTAAAATTTTGTCATTTTTTAGACTTTCAGGAACATCTCCGGAAATAATTCTTTGAGCCAAACCTTCAATAATTGCAGTTTTTCCTACTCCAGGTTCTCCTATAATTACGGGATTGTTTTTAGAGCGACGATTTAAAATTTGAATCGTACGTCTAATCTCATCATCACGCCCTATAACCGGATCAAGTTTATTTTTTTGAGCAAGAGCTGTTAAGTCTGTTGTATATTTTTCCAAAGCTTCATTTTTCTTTTCTATTTTTGTTGTTTCAGTAGATTTGGTTGTTGAATTTTCGTCATGAATTGTTTCTTCAACGGTAGTGATATTATTGACTTCTTCAGTCATTTTTTCGTACAATTCAAGTCGATTTATTTCTGATTGTTCCCAAAGATGGTTGAGAGTTCTGTTGTCTAGTCTAAACAGTGCAAGCATTAGATGTTCAATACTAACTTGTTCATCACCATGTTTTTCTGCTTCTTCTTGAGCAACTTTCATTAGAACGATTGTATCAGTGGAAAATCTAACGTCTGAAAATTTTCCTCTTGCAAAATATGCGCGTTTTGAAACATAATTGTTTAACCTATCTATAATTTCAGGGTTTTCAAGTCCTACACGCTCAAATAAAATTTTTGGCAAATCGTTTTGATCCAGCATTAAAGCCAACATCAAATGTTCCGGAGCAAGTTCCGGATAATTTCTTGCTACAACTATTGATTTTGCTGATTTTATAATCGCTTGAACGTGTTCTGTCAAAAGCATATCTTAACCCTCTTTTTTAGGAATTATAAAGGTAATGCACTTTATAGACATCATTCAATTGTTTGAGCTTTATTTATGTTTGGGAGGTATACGAGAATTAACTTTAGTTAGTTGCGTTATTCCTGTTCTACTTGACACGTTTATTATATAAGGGTAAATTTAGTATTATGGTTGATAAAATAAAAATTCGTGGAGCAAGGGTTCATAACCTTAAAAATATAGACGTTGATATTCCTCTGAACAAAATTGTTGGAATTGCAGGAGTTTCAGGGTCAGGTAAGTCGTCTTTGGCACTTGGAGTTTTATATTCTGAGGGTTCAAGAAGATATTTGGAAGCACTTTCAACCTACACAAGACGTCGAATGACTCAGACTGAAAAAGCAATTGTGGACGAGGTTTTGTATGTGCCTGCAGCTCTAGCGCTTCATCAACGACCGGCTATTCCGGGAGTAAGGAGTACTTTTGGTACAGGAACAGAGCTCTTAAATAGTCTCAGACTAATGTTCTCGAGACTTGCAAATCATGAATGCCCTAATGGTCATTATTTAGCACCAACACTGGCTGTTGCTGCAGAACAAGAACTCATTTGTCCTATTTGTGGAGAACATTTTTACGCTCCATCCGCAGAAGAGTTGGCTTTTAACAGTCAAGGAGCTTGCAAAACTTGTAGTGGAACAGGAATTGTCAGAACAGTTGACAGATCAACTCTTGTACCTGATGAAAATTTAACTATTGATGAGGGAGCAGTTGCTCCTTGGGGAACTTTGATGTGGTCTTTGATGACCGATGTTTGTCGAGAAATGGGCGTGCGTACTAATGTTCCATTCAAGGATTTAACTGACAAAGAAAAAGATATTGTTTATAACGGACCTGCTGAGAAAAAACATATTTTCTATAAAGCCAAAAACACAAATCAGGCAGGCGAATTGGATTTTACGTACTACAACGCGGTTTATACGGTTGAAAATGCTCTTGCTAAAGTCAAAGACGAAAAGAGTATGAAACGAGTTGAAAAGTTTTTGAAACAAGACATTTGTCCTGATTGTGGCGGGACTCGTTTGTCAGAAAAAGCGAGAACCCCAAAACTTATGGGAATAACACTTGACAAAGCTTGTCAAATGACACTTTCTGAACTTGTTGAATGGGTTGAAAAAGTTCCTAATTCATTGCCTGATGAAATGCAACCTATGGCAAAAAGTATTTGTGAATCCTTTCAATCTGTTGCAAAACGTTTGATGGACTTAGGTTTAGGGTACTTGACTCTTGATAGAGCTGCTTCGACTCTTTCTACAGGCGAAAGACAAAGAATGCAGCTTGCGCGTGCGGTAAGAAATCGTACTACCGGTGTTTTGTATGTACTTGATGAACCGTCTATTGGTCTCCATCCATCAAATATAGTTGGGTTGAAAGGTGTAATTCATGACCTTGTAGGTGATGGAAATTCGGTTATATTGGTTGATCATGATACACAGATTTTAAAAGAGTCTGATTGGATTGTAGAAATGGGCCCGAAAGCAGGTGTAAATGGCGGATATGTGATTGCAGAGGGGACTGTTGAAAATCTTGAACTTAATGAAAATTCAATAATCGGTAAATTTCTTTCAGGAAAAGAAAATATTATTGTTAGACCGAAAATTAAGTCTGAACAAATATTTGAATATGGGAAAATTAAGCTTGAAACAAATAGAATTCATACGGTAAAGCCGTTGAAAGTTGAAATTCCGAAAGGCAGATTAACTGTTGTAACAGGAGTTTCCGGCTCCGGAAAAACTACAATGGTTTTAGAAAGTCTTGTTCCGGCATTGGAATCTTTGACAAATAAGAAAAGTTTTCCTGAGCATATTATAAATATTGAAGCAGATGAAATTAAACAGGTCAAATTGATTGATGCGACTCCGATTGGAATTAATGTCCGTTCAACAGTTGCAACTTATGCAAATATTCACGATGAGTTGAGAAAAGTTTTTGCAAAAACCGAAAAGGCAAAAGAACTCAGATTTAAAGCTGGAGATTTTTCGTATAATACAGGTAAATTGCGTTGTCCTACGTGCGACGGTACAGGTGTAATAAATTTAGATGTTCAATTTTTGCCCGATGTAGAAATTCCTTGTCCCGATTGTGGAGGTTCAAGGTATACAAAAGTTGCAAACACGATTAAATATGGAAAATACTCACTGCCTGAATTTATGGCAATGGATATAAATACCGCAATAAATGCTTGTAAGGATTTAAAAATTATTCATCAACGATTGAAAGTTTTGCAAGATTTGGGTTTGGGGTATTTAACTCTTGGAGAAGCTACTCCGAGTCTTTCAGGTGGAGAGGCGCAGAGATTAAAACTTGCAAGTGAAATGCGAAAAACTCAATCAGATTCAGTTTTTGTTTTTGATGAACCGACAATCGGATTACATCCTTTGGATGTTCAAACACTTTTAGGTGTTTTTCAAACTTTGATAGATAACGGAGCAACAGTTGTTGTAATTGAACACGATTTAGATGTAATAAAAAATGCTGATTACATTATTGATATGGGGCCTGAGGGTGGCGAAGCCGGCGGAAAAATAATTTTTAGCGGAACTCCACAAGAACTAAAAAATTGTAAAAATTCCAAAACTGCAAAATTTTTATAAACTATTTTTAGATTGGTTTTGTTATTAATAGCAAAAAATTTTTTTAGGGGGTTTTAGAATAAAAAAAGGGTATTTTATGAACATAAGTTTTACAGGGTTTAATAATATAAAAATCGGCAAAAAACAGTACGAGCAGTTTGGTGCATATAGTTCAATTACAGGTGAAATATTACATGACAAAAAGCTTTATACAGAGTTAAAAATTAGTACATGTTTAACAAATGACAAAAATGGCAATGATTTAACAGATTTTTTTGCACGTGTGCCTAAAAAATTTATAAACCCTGAACAATCAGATAAACTAGAGCTTCATGTAAAAAGTTTTAGTGTTCCGTCAACAAACGTAAGACAAACTATGTTTTCTCTAAACGGAAAGGAAATTGTTTTGGATAGTGATAAAAAACTTCCGTTAATGACGTTCCTTGCAAGATTTACACGTGAAAGTTCAAAAAATCCAAACTTAAGCGAAAACCAACAAAAATGCATGAAATTTGCAAACAAAAGTATTCATAATGAAACAATGAATTACATTGAAACAAGATAGATTTTCTGTATATCATTACAGGGTGTGTGCCATCTGAATAACAGGTTGTCATTGTGTCTTTATCTTTCATCCAATCTTTCATTATAGAACCGCCTTGCAATTCTGTATAAATATACCTAGAAATTGCATCCTAAGCTACAGAACAATGTGGTTTTAACGGCTCACCTGCAATCATATTTTTATCATAATCCGTCTTTACTTCTTTTTTGTACTTCCACCAAATTTTTGCTATAATTATTCCAGAAGGGTTGGTTATATGCAAATTAAAGATGATATTTCAAATGCTACATTGCTAGAGGGAATTGGCTGTGTTATTGTGGGCTTTGTTCTGTTGTATTTTGTGTACTTTGCGAATAATCAAAACATGGTTTCTGTTGATTTATTTTTCTGGTTTTTGTGTATCTTATCATTAGTGGGATATGCCATGATAATTTTTGCAGTAATCAAAAAATTTATTGACAAAGGTAAAAATTTATATTTGCAATCTGTAGACTTTTTACCTGACAAGGTTGGGTTTGGTTTCAACAAGCCGCAATACAATTTTGCTTGCGGATACGGCGATATAAAAAATTTGGAAATGGTGTTTAGGACGATATTGGTACCAACAAGATACGGTTATATGCACAATGCAATATCAAAAATCATTTTGAATTTTACCGTTTTGAATAACCGAGAATTTACTTTAGAAACCAGCACGATAAACCACATGAAAAAGATTTATCAAGTGTTTGATTGTAGAAACAAGGTCGAGAGATTTTCGTATAAATATGTTGGTGTTGGAGATGTTCCGCAACTGGAGGAATTAATCAATTTTTACTTAAAAACAGGTTGTAAGAAAAAATTTGCTGATAAACAAAGGCATGTGCTTAAAATGTTTGCAATTTTCTCTTTTGCACTTGGACTCGTTATGTTATTTATAATAATAGCAACGTATAGCGGCGAGATAGATCTGTTTTCAGTGATATGTCCTTCTGTCCTGCTTCTTCCAGCTTTGGTGTTGTTTGTTATTTTGAAACAGTGAGAGAGGAAGTCGTGTGCTCCAAGAGAGTTGAGCGAATACTTGAGCGAAAATCGATTGGGGTTCGCAAGAACCAGC
>CAKUUY010000019.1 GCA_934693235.1 uncultured Candidatus Melainabacteria bacterium
AACACTCTTTGAACAAATTTTTTAGGAATAGAATGAAAAAAAGATATTTCATTTTCGTCAATATGCCCTAAAAAACCGGCTCGCTCAATGTACTTTTTAGGTACTCGATAAACTACTATCACACCGTTTTCACCGGCGAAAGTTCTTGCGATTTTTCTTTTTGTTGTAGTATGTAAAACCGGATCTCCATGCTGAGTCAACCCAGTATAACTTGTTATTAACTGCCTTTTTGATAAACCAGAACGTTTTAGAACTTCCTTTCTTGTTAGCCCCGAAGCTGCGGCTACTGATTTTTCATAATCTGCCCCAAAATGTGTTTTCAAACCACGGTATAGTATTAAATCACCATTTTTAGTTCTTGAAAAACAAGAAAGTGGAATATTAGCTCTATTGCCTGCAGTACAAACTGATTGTATATTTAGCTTGTTTTTGGCTATAGTGTCAACACTGCCTTCAAATTTCCTTGTTGCATATTTTATCAAACTACCTGTTACTTTCATATATAACCTAACCTTTTCTAATATTAATCCCTTATTAATATAAAAACTTTTATTGTTAAAAAATTGCGTTTTTATATCGAAAGTTTACAACTTGTTGACTTGCCTATTATTTTATAATAAAGTTTTAGAAGATGTTATTCTGAGGCTATTAGAGATTCTTCATTTATCTCGGAATAACTGTTACTAGACCGAAGAATCAAATACAAAGAAGAGGATTAGGGAATTGGATTTTACTACTTTAACTATTGAAGTTTTAAAAGCTTTAGCTTCTATTGTAGGTAGCTATGGGCTTGCAATTATATTATTAACTGTTGTAATCAGACTTGCTATGTGGCCGTTGAATGTGTCTCAACAACGTTCCATGAAAATGATGCAATCTTTGCAACCAAAAATCAAAGCTATTCAAGACAGATACAAAAGCAATCCGCAAGTTATGCAACAAAAACTTATGGAATTTTATAAAGAACATAAGTTTAACCCAATGGGTGGATGCTTACCATTGTTAATTCAATTGCCGATTTTCATTTTATTGTATTCAGCATTGATGAGTCCGCAATTCATTCAAATAGCAGGAGATGCATCTTTCGGATTTTTAGGAAGACTTGATACAACTTTGCGAGCAACAGCCGGCCGATCTTATGACGGAAGTTTCGGTGTTTCTCAAGGTGACACATTTACAATCGGCAAAACTGCTAAAGTGTATTTACCAAACGAAACTCTTGATAGCGTAAAAGTTAAAAATCCGGCTAAAGCTATTGAAATTCAAGGTGAATTTAAACCGGGTGAAACCGTTGATTTCAAAATCGACCTTGACCATTTAGATTTAAAATTTGCACAGTTAGACCAAATTGAAAAAGCAGAAATAGCTGTAACTGATATGTCTAACAAAGAAATAGAAAACGTTACATTCACAAAAGAAGGAAGTGTTCTAGCAGCATCTGTTCCAACAACTGCTGCCGCAAGATCTTTCCACTGGGATGTTTTTGTTTTGATTGCTTTGTTTGCGTTAACAATGTTTGCATCTCAAAAAATTATGATGGCTACAAACAAACCAAAAGATGGCACTGTAGACCCGACACAAGAAGCAATTCAAAAATCAATGGGAACGTTCATGCCAATTATGATTATCGGTACTTTCGTAATTATTCCTATTCCGGCAGGCGTTTTATTGTACCTTGTAACAAGCAATATTATTCAAATTCTTCAAACAGTAATTGTTAATAAACAAATTGATGCAGAACAAGCAAAAACACAAGTTCTGGCAAGCGATTCGGATGTTGCAGGCGCCAAACAAATAAAATCAAAAGAGTAAAATAATGCTAATATCGGAATATGATTACAATTTACCGGAGGAGCTAATCGCTCAAATGCCGGCTGACAAAAGAGAAAATTCGAGAATGATGGTTCTAAACCGAAAGGATAGAACCATTTCTCATAAACATTTTTATGACATTGTGGACTTAATCGAACCAAATACACTACTTGTAATGAACAACACCAAAGTTCTTCCAGCAAGGTTAATGGGGCATAAAGAAACTGGTGCAAAAATAGAAGTATTTTTATTGAAACAAAACCACGAAATACAAAACGAAGGCGAAACTTGGGAAGTTCTTATAAAGCCGTCTAAAAGAGTTAAACCGGATACGATTATTAAAATCAGTGAAGAATTGTCCGTAAGAGCAATCAAACGTTTAGAAGAAAACGGAGAATGGCTTGTTGAATTAATTTTCAAGGGAGATAATATTCTCGATATTTTGCACAGAAACGGAAATATTCCACTTCCTCCATATATTGAAAGGAAAATTCCAAATGAGGATTTAAAAAAACTCGACTTTGAACGATATCAGACAGTTTATGCAAAAGACGAGGGGTCAGTTGCGGCGCCAACAGCAGGTTTACATTTTACAAAAGAAATCCTAAAAAAATTGGAAGAAAAAGGTGTTGAACTTGCTTATGTGACATTGAATGTGGGTTTGGGCACATTCAGGCCAGTTCAATGTGAAAATATTGAAAAACATAAAATGCATTCCGAAACTTTTGAAATTCCGGAAAAAGCTGCCGAGCAAATAAATAGAGCAAAAGCAGAGGGCAAAAAAATTATCGCCGTGGGAACAACAACTGTTCGAACCCTTGAAACAGCATACCAAAAATTCGGATGTATTAAAGCATGCCACGATCATTCCGAATTATTTATCTATCCGCCTTACGAGTTTAAAGTTATTGACAATTTAATCACAAACTTCCACCTGCCAAAATCAACTCTATTGATGTTGGTTAGCGCATTAGCAGGAAAAGATTTTATTTTTGAGGCCTACAAAGAAGCTATTGAAAACAGATACCGATTTTTCTCATACGGCGATTGCATGTACATTTGCTAACTTTGTATTATATCTTTAAGAGATGTACCTCCAGATTTACTTATCTGTCCATACTTTGTCATTATTTCGCTGAGTAGTGATTTATATTAATTTATAGTTTGACATTCCTCAAAAAATCATTAATTCAAATGATATACAACTCAATTCATCAGTGTAAAATATAATTGTAAGATTAGGTAGAAAACTTTTTCAGAGGGAAACAATGTTCTCACAATTTATACAAAATTTATTGAATTCCGGTGGACAAACACAGGCTATACAAAGATATACACAGCTTAACAATAGAGTAAATGCACCTGTTCAAGAAGCACAAAATCCACTTGATGCTATTTACCCAAATAACAATAAAATTAATTCTCCATCATTTGAAAAAGTACTGCAATCAAGCACTCAAGCAAACTTTGGAACATTGTTGTTGAACCCACAATTAAAACATGTCGATGCAAGCATTATTAAAGAAAATCCACAAATTAGTCTTGATAGAGCTTTGCAAGAAGCAGCTGCATTGCAATCAAACATTCCTACATCAAAAACCGCAACAAAATCACAAGTTTTGAACGTAATTAATCAAGTTTCAAAAAAATATGATGTGGATGAAAAATTAGTCCAAGCATTAATTAAACAAGAGTCCGGTTTTAACCCGAAAGCCAAATCAAAAGCTGGAGCAATGGGATTAATGCAATTAATGCCATCAACGGCTAAAAATTTAGGAGTAAAAGACCCTTATAATATGGTTCAAAATGTAGAGGGCGGAGTAAAATATTTAAAATCAATGCTTAATAAATATAATGGCAATGTTATTTTAGCGCTTGCCGCTTATAATGCTGGGCCGAATGCGGTTGACAAGTATTCTGGAGTTCCTCCATATAAAGAAACTCAAAACTATGTAAAAAACATCTTAGCTAACTATCTATAAAATGTAAGTTTCTTGCCCACTTTATTTGTTTTTGGTACAATGGTTGCAAATAGGAAAGGGCGACAAATGAAATTTTCATCATCTTTTAAAGTAGGACTCTTAACTCTTTTAGCTCTTGTATTGCTAATTGGTGTTGTATTTAAAGTTAAAGGTAGAACTTTTTCTTCAGCAGATAGGGTTGAAATTCAGTTTAAAGATGTTAACGGACTACGTCCAGGAGCCGGAGTCCAGATGATGGGCTTACGTGTCGGACAAGTAGAAGAAATTACACCTATAGTCGACGGAGAAAACAGTTATGTTAAAGTTAAATTTGTAATAACTGACCCGAATGTAGAAATTCCAAAAGCTTCGACTTTTTCTATTCAACAATCCGGCTTAATTGGAGAATTGTTCCTTGAAATTACCCCTCCTAAGGTTAGAACAGTTTATATTCCTATGTTAAATAAAGATATTTTATACAAAGATGATAATGTTCGAATGAAATTGGATAAAGAATATTATGATGTCGGAAAAATAAAAAACATTGAAGTTGTATCAAAAGATGTTGTTCCATTCTCTGTTAAAGATAGGATTAAAACAAATTACGCATATAAAATTGACTATGTGATAAATCTTCCGGGACTTATATTACCTGAGTTTTTGAAAGGCAAAGTTGTTAGAGGAAACGGAACAAATAAACTTTTAATTTCTACTTTGGATGATATTACGTTACCTTATCCAAAACAAACATCGCCTTATACAATCGTTGAACCGATGAGAATTGCTGACTTTATGGATTGGCAGTACAGAGCAGCGGAATCTTTGACAGAAACAAATAAAAAAATCAATGATTTGCTTTCTGATCAAGTCATTGCAGAATTGAAAATGTCCGTACAAAATATAAACTCTTTGACCGGTCAAACAAGTATCACAATGGGAAAACTTAACAGTTTAATTGACGATTCAAGCAGTGATTTAAAACAATTAATGGTTATGATGGACAAGGCAACAACAGATTTCAATATGTTATCTTATAATATCAATAACATTATTGGAGACCCTCAATTCAAGACTACAGTTATGTCTACAGCAAATTCAGTGGATAAACTTTCTCAAAACTTGAACAAAATTATCGGAAACGAAAAAGAGGCTGAGCAAATGGCAGAAGACTTACGTGCAATTACTCACAATGTCAATGAAATCAGTGGTTACGTAAATTCGATAACTAAAGACGATCAATTAAAAAAAGACATAAATCGTGCAGTTGCAAATGTTAATACAGCAATGGTTGATATTTCTACAACATTGAATACTGTTAACAAACTTACTCCGGAAAAGAAAACGGAATTACAATCAATCATTGAAGACACAAGAGAAACAACTTGTAATTTAAGAAAATTCTCTGAAAAATTAAACAAGAGATTTTTACTTTGGAGATTGATGTTCTAATGAATTTTAAAACAGAAATTACCAAAATACATTATGATAAAAACGCAAAGGGATTGTTCGTAAAACTTTTAGAGCTAGGTTCTATTTTTTATGGAATTGGAAGTACAATAAAAAGTAAACTTTACGATAAAGGGATTCTTAATCCTAAAAAGGTAAATGCATTTGTTATTTCCGTCGGCAATATCACAACTGGCGGAGTAGGAAAAACTCCAGTTGTTTCAGAGATTGCAAAATATTTAATTGATAATGAAGAAAAAGTTGCAATTATTTCAAGAGGTTATGGTGGCAAACTTTCTAACAAAAAAATTAACATAATTTCTGATGGAGAAAATATTTTTTATAACGCAAAACTAGCTGGTGATGAACCTTTTTGGCTTGCTCAAAATACAAAAGGCTGTATCGTTATAACAACAAAAAACCGTTATAAAGGAGCTAAATTTGCAATTGAAAAGTTTAGAGCAACAAAAATTATTTTAGACGACGGATTTCAACACAGAAAACTATATCGCAACTTAGATATAGTTTTGATGGATAGTAAAATGGGATTCGGAAACGAAAAACTACTTCCGGCAGGACCTTTAAGAGAGGGGCTGGAAGCTTTCTCAAGGATTAATAAATTAGTTATAGTAAGTAAAGATGTAAACCATTCTCGCGCCGAAAAATTAGCTAAAATTATGGCTAAAAAGATGAAAGTTTCTACTACCGTTTGCAAAACAGAACCGAATTTTGTATATAATATAAAAACAGGCGAAAAACTCGCAAATGACGCTGAAATTACTGCCATTTGTGCAATTGGTCAACCAAAACAATTTTATCAATTTTTAGATAGCTACAAAATTAAACAGACAATAGACTTTGATGATCATCATATTTATACAGAGCAAGAACTTCCAATTGGTATCATAGTAACAACCGAAAAAGATGCCGTAAAAATGAAAGATTTCACCCGTAACGACATTTACGCATTAAAACTAAAAACAAGTATAGATGTTGCAGACTTACTAAAATAATTATTTATTTCAATATTTCATATAAAAAGATGTATACTTTTTATAAGATTTCATTATTATGTAATTATGAGGAAATTTTTAGCTTTAGCTTTTATACTTCTTTTCGCTAGCAACTTCACTCTTGCGGAGGGAGATTTGTGGGATAATTTTGGCGACCAAAATGTATACGGACAACAAGCCGTAACTGATCAAGATTTTCAAAAGGCAATTGACAGCAAGAAACAAAAACAAAAAAAGAAAAAAAATAAAAATATTCCCAAAGGGGAAAGTTTTTCACAAAGTAATGAAACAGAAGCTATAACAAATACTACAAAAGAACTTCCGGTTCTTTTAATTCCATTGACTCTGAAAGTCGGTGATGGAATAATTCCTATCGGGCATTATCAAGTTGAGGGTAAAAAAGAAGCCGGACAAACTTTTATAATGCTCTATCAAGGTCATAATATTATGGCAAAAATTCCTGCAGAAGAGACAAATGACGATTTTGGGGAACAAACTATTAACTTTGTAAAACTATTACCCCATGGAAATTACCACGTGCAAATTATATACGGTTGTCTTGATTTCAACGCATATTCAGTGATTGACATTGCGGAATAAAATTGCTAAAATTGAGTCAAGAAAAGGGGTAAAAATTATGAAACGAGCAATTGTAATGGTTATCGACTCTATGGGTACTGGTGCAATGCCTGATTGTAGAGAGTTTAACGATATTCCGGAATGTAATACTTTAAAACATGTATGTGAATTTAATAACGGATTAAATGTCCCAAACATGGAAAAAATGGGGTTGGGCAATATTCAAGATTACATGGGAATCAAAAAAGTTGAAACCCCTACAGCACAATACGGAATTATGGAAGAAAAGTCAAAAGGAAAAGACACAACAACCGGTCACTGGGAAATGGCAGGAATTGTCTCTGCAAAGCCATTTGCAACATTTCCAAACGGGTTTCCCAAAGAACTTGTTGATGAATTTGTAAAAGAAACAAATTGCGGTGGCATTTTAGCTAACAAACCTGCAAGCGGAACTGCAATCATTGCAGAATTGAACGATGAACACCATAAAACCAAATTTCCTATTGTTTACACTAGTGCTGACAGTGTTTTCCAAATTGCAGTTGATACTGATTTAATTCCGCTTGAAACGTTGTACAAATGGTGTGTAACAGCAAGAAAGATTTTAGACGATGGAGGATGGAATGTTTCTCGAGTAATTGCTCGACCTTATAAAATTATTGATGGCAAACCAACTAGAATTTCTAAGGATAGGAGAGATTATTCAATGATTCCACCTCATTCTGTTTTGAATGAAATCAAGGATAAGGGAGCAAAAGTTGTCGGAATTGGAAAAATTGAAGATATTTTCTCTAAATCAGGAATTACTCACGCAATCCACACAGGTTGCAACAGAGAGGGCCTAGAACTTACGTTGAAAGCTGTAAAAAACGAATTGAATTTAGATGAAATTGCTTATGATAAAAATGCAAAATATTCTAATCCAAATTCATTAATATTTACAAACCTTGTAGATACAGACATGCTTTTTGGTCATAGAAACGATGCAAAAGGCTACGGCAACGCGATAGAGGAAGTTGATACATACATTGACGATATCATTAACGCTATGAGCAATGATGATTTGTTAATCATTACAGCTGACCACGGTTGCGACCCGACAGTTCCCGGGACTGACCACACAAGAGAATTTGTTCCAATTCTTGTTTTCAACAAAAAGCAAAATGGCGAAAACCTTGGTATGATTAAAGGTTTTGACTATATTGCAGGAAGAATTAAAAATTGGTTAGAAATATAATTTTTACTTTATCCAATTGAAATTTAAAATCTTTTATATTACAATCAGGATTGTGAAGAGATTCACAATTGTATAAATTAATAAGGAGAATGTAGAAATGACAGTAACAGTAAACGATGCTTGTATCGGTTGTGGCGCTTGCGAATCAATTTGCGACGCAGTATTTTCAGTAGACGGAACAGCTCAAGTTGATGAATCAGCTGTAGCAGATAACATGGATTGCGTTAAAGAAGCAGCAGAAGCTTGCCCTGTATCAGCAATTGAAGTTGAATAGTTTAAATATTTAACAACATAAAAAAAGAAGCCCGATTTTTATTGAGCTTCTTTTTTTTATTTATAGGATGCTGACCAAACTTTTTTTTAGTTTCTGTATTCACAGACAAAAACAATTTTTCTTTTCTTAACTTCATCCATGCTCATATTATCAATTGGAGTAACATTTCCATCTGCATCAACATTTCCTTCTATTTCACAAACATATTTATCTGATACTGATTGCGTTGAAGTAGGTCTTTGTACCTGTCTTGCTTCCATAGAATCAAGTCTGGCATTCATTCTTTCTTCAATCATCCTCAATTGCATTGAAACATCGTCAGAAGGACGATAATCTTTTTGTTCATCAAAATTTTCTCTATCATCTCGGTCACGCCTAGAGCTATAATTGTCATTTTGATCAAAGTTTTTACCTTTTTTTATGTTATTCATCATCATAGGAGCACTGATAATCATAACAATTCCTAAGATAATTACTAATACAATTGCATAACCCATTGTAGATAGGGCTTTTCTTTTAGTCATATTTTATTAACCCTCTTTTGTGAATAATTATAACATATAAAAAAGACGGGTTCAAGAATAAATTGAACCTCGCCTCTTTTAATTTTTTGTTAAATTGCTAAGCTTTTACTTCTCTAACGACAGCTTCCAAAGCAGCTAAAGCGTCTTCCGGAAGTTTATCAATTCCTGCTTTTTCTGTTTCTCTAGATTTAACAAAAGCAATTCTGTCATTCATACGAGCAACGAATTGTTCTGCATATTCTTCTTTTGCAAAAGATGCATCAAAGCCATCAACATCCATTATTTCAATATCAGAGAAGTTTTCCCATTTATGGAAGTTAGCTTTGCCCTCAACAATTGCTTCTATAATACCTAAAGTATGAGTAGGTTTAACCTTTGTACCCATAAATTCACCTGTGTTCAAGATGTAGCAATCAACTCCGTCTTCGATTAATTGTTTAAATCTTGAGTAATCAACAGCCAACGGATAAACTCTGAATGGATTAGCATAAGGCTCCACAACTAAAGCATTCGGATCAACTCCGGCAGCCAATCTTTCAGCTGAAGAACGTTTTGTTGCAAGAGTAGCGCCCATTGCAGAACCCAAAGAAGCTCCTGACAATTTCAAAACAGGTGGAATTGTAGGATCTTTCATCAACCAGAAAATTGCGTTAATTGGTTCATTAATTCTATCAACTCTGTTTGGGGACCACAATTTTGATTTAACAGCACGACCGTTCCCATTTCGGATATCTTCTGTTACAGAAACAACTTTGCCATCAGCTAAAGCGATAGCACCTGCATTTTGTTGTGTAAGAATAAATTTGTTATCTTCGCAACCGATTGGATAATCTGCTGTTTTATCGAAATAAGCCGGTTCCAGAGCAATTGAATATTTGTCATGAACATTAATAATAAATGCATCATCGTGTAAAACTGTAATATTGTACTTGTTGTTATGTTTTGCATGAGTAATTGTTGATTTTCCGGAGCCAGACAAACCAAATACTGCTACTTGGAAAGATTTACCTCCATCTAGGTTATAACGTTTCATGCCACCATGACAAGAAGCGTAACCGTTACGAGCAGCACAACCCCATGCTAAAGTTAAAGTTCCTTTCTTATGTTCCCCAAAATATCTCATACCTAAGATAGCCGCACAGTTGTGTTCAGGATCAAAGAATGTTAAACCATAAGGGAAATCAGGGTGTGACCAATCTGGATCCGAGAATACATAAATATCACCCTCAGGCAATTCTCTTGATTCTGCATACATATTTGCATATGCTTCGTTAATATATTGGAAGTTCAACATCCAAGAATACATAATATTTTCAAAACCTTCAGGAATTAACAAGTGAGCTTTAATCATATAATCTTTATCAAGTCCGACAACAGCTTCTGTTCTGTAGAGCAACCTGTCGCGAGTATTGTAAACTGCTTCACGAATAATTGGTAATAAATATTTCAAATCACAATTTGGTTCTCCAACGATTTTTCTAGCTGCAGCACAACGACCAACAACTGTACCGTCGTTAAATAACAATTGATTTGCTCCTTGAGGAAGACCGATTTTTTCAGGTTTAAAAACAGGCATTCCTGTTAACTCAATAGTACCGGGGCTGCTTTTTGCAAGTTTATAAGCCTCCGAAACAGACTTAATTTCCTCTACATTATTGCCAAAAAACGGTGCAGTAATAGTTGCACGCGCAGCAGACATTAACTTTTTCAATTCATCAGAATTAGTAAAAAATTCCTTTGTAGCCATTTTCATCTCCTTTTGCTAAACACTCTATTTAGTGTAAAAAATACATTAACCAAGGTTATGTTAGCACAAATTTAAAGACATGGCAAGCATTTATGTATTAAATAATGCGCTGAAAAATAGAATTTAATTTAATAAAATCACTTCTTTGAAGCTTTTTCTCTCTCCAAGTGAGAGTGCAGTTGTTAGAAAGCTTTTACAAATGCAAGAAGGGGGAGATAACATTTTATAAGCAAATACAGCAAAATCGCGGAACAAAGTCCGCGATTTATCATAATTCATTATTCAATTTATTTGAACATTTATTGGAACAATTTAATTGGACTAATGTGTTTTAAAACACATGTGACGTTCTCCTCGGAACAAGCCTGTTTCAATTCAACTCCGTTACAATATGGAGTTGCAGCTCCTATGTAACCGGAAGAACATGCTCCCTCTTTAAACGATACACTCTTGCTTACCCAGTACAACCTACGATGTCCTGTAGCATCAATCGATTCTTTTTCAACACTGGTCATCAAGTGTTGACGACTGTTACCTCCAACTTCATCTGCATTTACTGTCATATCATAAGCAGGGATAACTTTTCCGGCCATTGTAATATAGAACCGATAAACATCTTGCCATAGAGTAGATGGACCTTTTGCACCGTCAATATCAAGGTATACTGTGTAACCAAACGAATTAACGTTGTCTACTCCATCGTAAGATGCCCCTTGTGTATTGCCATCCAAATCGCGAATTGGCTCAGGATTTTGACGAACATTGTACAATCTCATACCGTTTCTTAATGTGATATCAGGAGTTTGATTTGTAAAATCCGTCAATGCTGCATCAATCCTAGTACCGCTACATTCTAAAGAACCTGATCTTGTATTGGCATAAGCTACAAATTTTTCACAGAAATTTTGTCCTGCACGCGGTATAGTTGCAGGAACCGGAACACAACCACATGTTGCTTCATCCCATCTGTATTCAGTATCATTTTCACATAGAGGAGATCTGTCCTGCAAGTTACAAGTTTCCATATTATACTCTTTGCCACTGCAATATGCCGTACGCTTTTGTTCTTCTGTAGGATTGCAACCACCACCGCCGGAGCTTTCGTCATCTACACAGCCACAACCTGTTGTTGCATTATTCCAATGTTGGCCTGTCGGACAAACGTTCCAATTAGCAATATCATCCCAACAGCCAAGAGTATTTTTATTAAAAACTTTACCTTTGCAACGCATTTCTTCTATTCTTTCTGCAGACGGAGTATTACATAAGATTTTTTCTTCTCCTACTTCTCCAAGATTATCCGGTATTGAAGGTCCTGAAGGTCCTAATTTATCGAGACACACATAATCGCGAACACACCCATACGGACATTTTACACGATCACATTTAATATTTTGATACTGATCCGGCTTTTCCTTTTCTCCCGGTTTATTTGAAAGTGCGTACGCTCTTTGGCTTCCAAATTTACTCAAAAACGGGAATAACCTCATATAAGCGACATCTGTATAACTCTCATCTGTAGCTTTAAAATCTTTCAGCATTTGAGCTGTAATTCCTCTCAAAGTAGAATACCCCGAATAATAGGTATAAGAAACAATGTTATCTAATTTGGCTTTAGTTATCTTTATACTCACGCCAACAATAACAGCTACAACAAGCATTACAATAACAACTTCGGCCAAAGTATATGCTTTCTTGCGAGAAATCTTAAATCTTTTCATCAACCCTGCTCCTAATTAAGTAATACAATATTATATTAAAATTATAACATATTGTTTATTACTTTTCAACATTTATATCTATTATTTGTTTAGGTAGTTACAAATTTGAAACATTGTGCTAGAATATTATTGTAAAATCTGAAAGAGGTATATTTTATGAATAAAATGAAAAGTTTAGTTCTAGTACTCGCAGTGGCTGCCGGAATTAGCGTTTTTGCAGCTCCATCAAACTACTATTCTAACAATAATTTACTAGTTAATACAAACACAATTCAAGCACAATCAACTGTAAAATCATATATTACGGTTAATCCGCTTGATTTAGTTGCGCGGCCGAATTTTTATCTTAACAAAAACGTAAAAATCAGAGCAAAATTCGACAAATTTGCAACACTTGGACTTGATTACAAACCGGCAATGAGAAGTTCTGAAAAATATATTTCTTTCTTAATTCAAAGACCAGATGTATATGACCACAACATTCCTCTTTCAGAATTAAAAATATTCTTAAACAGAACCGAGGCTGAAAAACACATCGACTTGAATTCAGGTGACATCGTTGAGTTTGAGGGAAAAGTTTTTTCAACCGCACTGGGTGATCCTTGGATGGATGTTGATAAATTTACTGTTATCAGCACAAAACCGAAAGAAGACAACAAGTAAGACATAAGATTTTTGGAGTTAAGAGATGAGCGACAAAAAAAACGAAGTATTTTTAACTATCCATGGACATTTTTACCAACCGCCGAGAGAAAATCCATGGCTTGAAGCGATTGAACTACAAGACAGTGCATTACCTTTCCATGACTGGAACGAAAGAATTAACAAGGAATGCTACAATCCAAATTCTGTCTCTAAAATCGTAGACAGCCGAAACAGAATTCTTGATGTCGTAAACAACTACGAACATATGAGTTTCAATTTTGGACCAACACTTTTGTCTTGGATGGAACACTTCGCTCCTCTTACTTATGAAAGAGTTATAAAAGCTGATATCGAAAGCGTTTCTGAACACTCTGGGCATGGAAACGCAATGGCACAAGTTTATAACCATATAATTATGCCACTTGCGAACGAAAACGACAAGCAAACTCAAATTAAATGGGGAATTCGAGACTTTGAATATCGTTTTGGAAGAAAACCTGAAGGGATGTGGCTTGCAGAAACAGCTGTTGATGATGACTCTCTTCGAATTTTGGAAGAAAATGGAATTAAATTCACTGTTCTTTCGCCTTATCAGGCTCTTAAATTCCGCCAAAAGGGCGACAAAGATTGGCAAGACGTAAGCTGGGGAAATATTGACCCTGCACGCTCTTACAGATATTATATAAAATCAGCTCCTGGAAAATTTATTGATTTATTTTTCTATGACGGAGCAATTTCTCGCTCTGTCGCGTTTGACGAACTTTTAAAAGATGGAAACAAATTTATCAAACGTCTAAAAGAAGGGATTTCAGATTGCAGAAATTATCCACAACTCATAAACATAGCGACAGATGGAGAAAGTTACGGACACCACACAAAATTTGGTGATATGGCACTGTCTTACGTATTAAAAATTAAAGCAAAAGACGAGGGTTTTACTATTACCAATTATGCAGAATACTTAGACAAATACAGAAGTGATTGTGAAGTAGACATAAAACAAGCTTCAAGCTGGAGTTGTTTCCATGGTGTAGGCAGATGGAAAGAAGACTGTGGCTGCTCTACCGGTGGACACCCCGGATGGAATCAAAAATGGAGAAAACCTCTAAGAGAAGCGCTCGACTATCTTCGCGACGAACTTATTAAAGTATTTGAAGATGAGGGTAAAAAATATTTCGACAATGTTTGGAATGTCCGTAACAACTATATTGACGTTATCTTGGACAGAAACGAAATGAATGTAAAAAAATTCCAGCAAGAAAACTTTAAAGCCGATTTGACAGATGAAGATAAAGTTCACGCAATGGAATTATTGGAAATTCAACGCCAAGCAATGCTTATGTACACAAGTTGCGGTTGGTTCTTCTCAGAAATTTCAGGAATTGAAACTGTTCAAATAATGAAATATGCAGCACGTGCAATGCAACTTGCAGCAAGGTTTACAAGCAAAAATCTTGAAGAAAAATTCTTAGAAATTTTATCTCAAGCAAAAAGTAATATTCCGGAATTTGGAACAGGCAAAGACATTTTTGAGAGATTTGTAAAACCGTCTATCATTACAGTAAAACAAATTGCGACCTTATGGGCTTTATCATCTCTTTACCAAGATTTTGAAGACGAAGAAAATGTATATTGTTACACTATAACAAGAAAGGCTTACAAAAAAGTTCAAAAAGGCTTGTCAACATTCGTTGTCGGTCATATTGAAATACAATCAAAAATTACACTTCAAAAATTAAACGTAATGTTTGCTTTAATGCAATATGCAGGAGGAGATTTCCACTGCTCCATCAAGGAATATTCTGATGATGCAGAATTTAACAGAATAAAAACTGATTTGATAAAAATCTATACAGGTAATACTTTAACAGAAATTATCAGAGCTCTTGATGAATACTTTGGCAAAGAATATTTTACATTAAAAGATATATTCATTGAAGAAAGAAGAAAAATCTTACAAATTCTTTTAAAAGGCAAATTGGAAAAATTCTCTCAAACATATCAAGAAATGTATGATGAGGGGAAAGGCTCAATTTATCATTTGCAAGGTTTAGGCTTGAAAATTCCTGATGAATTCAAAATTTCTGCAGCATATGCCTTAAGCCATAAATTTAATGACATAGTAGTTCACTCAAGCGGATTTGTTGAAGAAGACTTAATTCAACAGGCAACAGATATTAACTACGAAGCCAAGAAAATTGATATTCAACTGGATAAATCACCATCAAATATCGTATTCAGCAAGAAGATTTTGCAAAACATTAACAGACTTGTTCACAGTTTTGAAATTCAACAAGCCGATGTTGTATTGGAAATTTTTGACAACATAAGAAAACTAGAACTTCAAGTTGATATTGCAGAAGCTCAAAATATTTATTTTGCAAAGATTTACCACAAAATTGGCGATATAATCGATTCAGAAGCTTTTAAAAACAAAAAATCTTCAAATAAACGTTTTGTAGAAATGCTACTTGATATCGGCGAAAACTTGAATATCAACACAGAATTCTACAAACGAAAATTGGATAAAGCGTTATTACAATAGAAAACGAGTAAAATAGAGAAATTCACTCTCTCGTATTCGTACGACCACACACTCTTTTGGAGAGAGGAAAAGTTTCAAATAAGTAATAAAACAAATATTTTTACTACCAATTTTCAGAACCATATTTTTTGTATAAATCAATACTTCTTTGAATTTTATGTTCGACCGCGTCAATTTTCTTCAAAACATTTTCATCTTGAGTGCGCATACGTAACAATTTTAATTCCAAAAGTTCTTCTTTAGATTTTCTTATTCTTTGCTTAACTTCTTCACGTTGCCAAAACAACCATCCCTCAAATCCGCAACCGGGAGGAACTATTGCCCAAGGGGTAGACGGACAATGTTTGCACAAATCAAGCCTAGTTTCATATCTTGAACATAAATTGTTGTCTTGAAGATATTTGCATCCGTAAAAAGTTATTTTATTTTCATCAAATTTTCCATCAATTGCTAAACGATTAATAATATTATCAACAACTCCAGCATCAATTTTTCTTGCAACTGCAATTGATTCATACGGGACAAATAACGAAAGAAAATCAATAGCTCCTTTATCCCCGTCCTTAGCCATTTCTTGCAACCGAGAATATGGAGTAGAAGTCGTAACAACACGACAACATTTTCCGCACATACGGCATAAATGTTGAGGACGTTTTGCTAAATAATTTTCTTCATAACTATTCATAATTAAATTATAGTCATCATGTAAAAAATAAAAAAGTTATGTAACATTTCTTAAAGAAAAGGCAATAAATTCGCATGAAATTACTTTATAAATATAAGTAGCAGTAAAGGGTAGTTATATGCAAAGTTCGTTAGGACAACAAAACATTCAACAACAGGTTCAACAACCACAATATCAAACTGCACCGATGGCACAACAAACACAAGTACCTCAAGCATGTCAAACTGTTCAACCACAAGTGCAACAACCACAGCCACAAACAGGACAAGGACAAAGTGTTCAAGTTCCCAATTATTCAGGTGTAAATATTCAAATATTTAACCCGTCAGTTACTCCTCCGGGAGCTACTGCACCAGTTTATAATGTTAATGCTCCTAATTATGGTGGAACTACATCAAACGGTTGCTACCCGTCAGGTTATTATACAAACAACTGGGGAAACGGAAACAACGGTGAAAACAATTTATCCAATTCCACAATAAATTCAACAGAAAATAAAACAACCAATAAAAAAACTGAGAAACGAGAAATCGTACAACTTACAGACGATTATATAAGAAATCTTGAAAATTACTTGAACAGTCAAGATAAAGAAGTTAGAATGATGGGTGCAAAGGAAGTTATCGCACGACTTGAAGAAGACAATTCTAGAAAAGATGACAAAGCTTTGAACGCATTAGTAAACAAAATGCTTCAAGATCCTTATACGCCAATCAGAATTTTAGCATTAAGTGCTCTTGATTCCAGAGTAGTAACAGGTGATGACTTTACAGTAGGTGTATTGAAACAAATGCAAAATTCTACAGGCGGCTATGGACAAGATGCTATGCAAGCAACAAATGTTCTTTTAAAAATGTCAGGACAAAAAGTAGAAAAAGAATTTGAAGTAAAAGACGACAAAAAGAAAACAGAAACGAAAAAAGAAGAAAAAACAGAACAGACTCAAGCGTAGTAGGTGAATTATGAGTATCAAAACAGCATTAACAACATTTAAAAACAATGTTCCGAAATATCTAATGAAAGGTGCCGGCTTGGCAGCATTGGGTATTATTGCTTATGATTCTCACGTATTAGGTAAACTACAAGCCGATGTTTACTCAAAAAGTCAAGATGCTAACGCTTGTATGGGTGCTTACAGTAACACTCAGTACCTTACCAGTCCAAGTATCACAGCATCAAATCTTAAAAAAACTGTGTTTACTTTCGAGGTCGAAAACAACCTCCGCCATTTTGTAAACTCTGCAGTCGGCTATTTCAAAGGCTTTGGAACAATGCTTATTGATAGCGTAGTTCCACTCGGTCTGGGCTTGGGTGCTGCATTCGGGAAAGGCATAGTAAGAAAAGGTAGCGCAATCGGTCTTGGTGTATTCGCCGGTATAAAATTCTTTAAAGATGTTCTAGGATTTGGGCACTACAACGATTTGAATAAAAAATATTAGTTATTCTTTAACGTGTTCTAAAGCCATTTCTAAAATAACTTTTACATGCTCATCTATCAGCGAATAATATACATTTTTACCTTGTTTTTCCGCTTTGACAAGTTTTGCTGTACGCAAAATTTTCAACTGATGAGAAACCGCAGACTTCGTCATATCTAAAAGCACGGCTAAATCGTTTACACAAAGAGCTGCTTCCTCCAACGCCCACAACAATCGAATTCTTGTACTATCCCCCATAACTTTAAAAAAATCTGACAAATCATATAACTTTGTTACATCAGGCATATTAGGAGATATTTTCCCAACCAATTCAGGATTAATAGCTTCACAGTCTGTTTTTCTTATTTCCATATAAATATTATAGTTTAATAATTGTTCAATTGTCAAACTTTTGTAACAATAAAGTTTTATACGGTTGACAATTGAATAGTTGTTCAATTATAATATTAATAGATATTATCTGTTATGAGGACAAAAATATGCATAAACACGAACATCATCATGAAGAAGAAAATGAATTTTTTAAGAAAATCAAAATTGGCATCGCTTTTATAATCTTTGCTATTGCATTAGTTACCAAACCTTACGGTATACTCAGATTAGTTGTATTTTTAGTAGCATATTTAATTGCAGGCGGTGACGTTTTGTTGAATGCGGCAAAACATATCTTGAAAAGAGAACCTTTTGACGAAAACTTTTTAATGGGGATTGCAACTATCGGAGCAATTGTCATTGGTGAGTACCCGGAAGCCGTAATGGTTATGTTGCTTTACCAACTTGGCGAAATGCTACAAGATAGTGCCGTTGAAAAATCAAAAGAGTCTGTTTCATCTTTGATGAACATTCGTCCTGATTATGCTAATATCGAAACCAGTGGAAAATTAATAAAAAAATCTCCGGAAAACGTTAAGATTGGCGAAATAATTAAAGTTAAAACAGGAGAAAAAATTCCACTTGACGGAATTGTAATAGATGGAAGTGCAAGCATTGATGCTTCTGCACTAACAGGTGAAAGTGTTCCACGTAACATTAAAATTGGCGACAAAGCTGTAAGTGGTTGTATAAACACAAACGGACTTTTAACTATCAGAGTTGAAAAAGAGTTTGGGGAATCAACAGTTTCAAAAATATTGGAACTTGTTGAACACGCAAGCTCTAAAAAGGCAAAAGCAGAAAACTTTATAACGAAATTTGCCAAATTCTACACTCCGATTGTCGTAATTGGCGCATTAATTCTTGCAATATTGCCACCTTTATTAATTAGTGGAGCTCAATTTAGCGTTTGTTTTCAAAGAGCTTTAACATTTCTTGTAATTTCTTGTCCTTGTGCATTGGTAATTTCAGTACCTTTAGGATTTTTTGCAGGAATAGGCGGAGCATCAAAATCAGGAATTTTAGTTAAAGGAGCCTGCTATATTGAAACCCTTTCAAAGCCTTATGCGGTAGTTTTCGACAAAACCGGAACCTTAACTCAAGGTTCGTTCAAAGTTACATCTGTTAACCCAACAGAAAATGTAACTCCGGAACATTTATTAGAAATCACTGCATACGCAGAAAACTATTCAAATCACCCAATTGCAAACTCAATAAAAACAGCTTATACAAATACAATTAATCCAAGCTTAATTGAAAAAGTGGACGAAATTTCAGGTAATGGCGTAAAAGCACTCGTTAACGGAGCAGAAATCTTAGTCGGAAACAAAAAATTATTGAATACATTTAACATAGGTATTCCAAATATTTCAGAAACCGGAACAATTCTTTATATAGCAGAAAACAGAACTTATGTAGGATATATAATTATTTCCGATGAATTAAAACCAGATTCAAAACATGCAATTTCAAAATTAAAACGCATTGTCAAAAAAATTGTAATGCTGACAGGAGATAACAAACAAACTGCAGAACAAGTCGCAACAACACTCGGGATAACTCAAGTTCATTCAGAACTTTTGCCTGCACAAAAAGTTGAACAATTAGAAAACCTAATCAACAAACAAAAAGGCAGTGTCATTTTTGTCGGAGATGGAATAAATGATGCTCCAGTGTTAACAAGAGCAGATGTAGGAATTGCAATGGGAGGACTTGGTTCCGATGCTGCAATAGAAGCTGCGGATATAGTAATTATGGATGATAAACCATCTAAAGTTGTAAAAGCAATTCAAATTTCTAAAAAAACAATGAAAATAGTCAAAGAAAATATTGCTTTTGCTCTAGGAATAAAAGTATTATTCCTAATTCTAGGAGCACTAGGATTTGTCTCAATGTGGGGCGCTGTATTTGCAGACGTAGGCGTTACACTAATTGCAATTTTAAACTCGCTCAGAGCACTTAAATATTAAAAAAGAGGAGTTTTAAAACTCCTCTACAAACTTAAAACAACATTATTACAAACTAATATGTCATTCTCCAACCATCTCTAATTATTTTTGACAAGCAACCGCCGGCAAATCCTGAATAATAATTATCAGAATAAGCGTCACGAGCATTATACGCAACACCGCAAGAAGCTGCATTTGCTGTAGGATTATTATGAGCATCACCTATGGTTCCGTCACTGAATAATCTCATATAAAACAAGTCTCTCCCTGCAATATTTGGGCCGGCAGAACCATTAATATCAACCTGCAAACCTAAATTACCATGACCATTTCTAACATACGCAAAATCATTACTTACAACAGAAATTGCAGCGCCATTAGTAATAGATGCAACATATACAGGGTTATTTCTCAATGTAAAATTTGCACCTGCCATTGTTTTATAGCTATCTGCAAAACAAGGGGTTAAAGATGTACCACAATCTTTTGCTACTTTAAAGTAATTTGTAATGAAATTTTTTGCACCGTTAGCATGATTTTTATTGAACATTGATTCATCTAACGAAACAGCATTGTTATCTTGTGCAGCTTTTATTGCAGCTTGGGACAACTCTGTATAAACCTTTTTCAATTGCGTTACATAACTATCTCTTTGATAATTTTGCACCAAAGTAGGAACAGTCATAGCCGAAACCACACCAACAATTGCAAGCGTAACTAGCACTTCTGCTAAAGTAAAAGCCGGTTTCAAAAATGTTGTATTTAATTTTTTCATAAATAAAAACCTCTTTATTCTAAACCATCATTAATATAACATAATCATTAAACATTTTCAATATTTTACTTTTCTACAAATTTTTTGTATAAATCCGGACGCTTCACTCTTGTTCGTTCCAAACTTTGTTGAAAGCGGAATTCATTTATTTCTTTATGGTTCCCGTTTAACAAAACCTCAGGCACTTTCAAACCTCTATATTCTCTCGGTTTTGTATAATGCGGATACTCTATTAATCCGTTAGAAAAACTATCTTCATCTGCAGATTCAATTTTACCTAAAGTTCCCTCTATTTTACGACTAACGGCATCTATAAGACAAAGTGCAGGCAATTCTCCACCGGTCAAAACAAAGTCCCCAATAGAAATTTCCTTTGGTCTAATTATTTCTCGAATTCTTTCGTCAAAACCCTCATAGTGACCACATAACAAAACAATTTGTTCGTATTTTGCGAAATTATTCACCAAACTATCAGTCAGCGGCTCACCTTGCGGAGAAAGCATTACAGTAATAGAATTTTCGCACCTCTTCACACTTTCATAAGCGTCAACGTATGGTTGTGCCATCAAAACCATTCCTGCACCTCCACCATATGGAGTATCATCAACTTTTTTATGTTTATCTAACGTAAAATCACGAGGATTTATAGTGCTAACAGATAATATATTCTTGTCTACAGCTCTCTTTAAAATACTGTAATTACAATAATTTTCAATCATCTCAGGAAAAAGTGTAAGAACATCAAAAATCATTCAATTAATCCCTCAATGTTATTAATTATAATTTTTTTATCCTTAATACTAACGTTAGTAACAATCGCTTTTACAAAAGGCACAAGCACAATTTGTTTTGAATTCGTTTTTACTGACAAAAGATCGCTGGCTCCATTGTTTGAAACCCCAACAACAAAACCTTTTTTTACTCCATTTTGGTCAAAGACCGCCAGACTAACAAGTTCATCTATCAAAAATTCGTCTTCTTCAAGATTTTCGCGAATTGTTTCTTCTTCAACGAACAAAAATGCCCCTTTATATTCCATTAAATCATTAATAGAATTAATCCCCTCAAAGCAAACAAGAGCGTAATTTTTGTGAAGACGAACGCTTTTTATTTCGAGTTTTTTATAGTCTTTATCAGATTTTACAAAAACTTCTTTTAAAGAGCAGAAGAAATCCGCTTGATTTTTAGTAAAACCAACTTTAGCTTCTCCTTTAATTCCATGAAAATTTAAAACTTTTCCGACAGAAATATACTTCGTCATAATACATTATGCTTCCGGAGTTTCTTCAACTTTTTTAGGTTTTCGACCTCTTTTGGGCTTTTCTTGAGGTGCTTCTGCCGAAACTTCTTCGGCTACAGTAATTTCTTCAACAGAAGTTTCTTCCTTTTTAACTTCGGCTTTCTTTTCAGCTTTTGCAGCTTTTTCAGCCTCTTTTTTCTTTGCATCTTCTGCTATCTGTTTTTTATATTCTTCCGGAAGATCAGGTCTGTCTTCATTCCATCTACCCAATCCCATTTGAGAACGTATTAAACCGATACCAACGTGAACTCTCCATTCATCCATTTTCAACTGAGCTGCAATTATTTTATGACAACCGATTGGAGGCAATGGCAACAAAGGTTCGTACAAGTTTTTAATTGCAAACAACTGATCAGGTGAAATTGCCAATTTACGCTTAGGGAACGGCAATTTCGGAAGCATCATTTTTTGTCTAACCAAATTAATACCAAAGAAAACTTTTCTTGGCTCCAAACCGATTTTTTCACCGATAACTTCGTGACAATCAGGATTTGGTAATGGTAACATCATCTTGTATAACAATTCAATTTGTTCTAATTGTTCTTTGCTTACCAATAATTGTTTTGGGGCTCTTTTTTGTTGCGTACGTCTGTTAAAGTTGTTATTTCTATTAAATCCGCCACCTTGAGGACGTCTGTTTTGATATCCACCTTGATTGTATCCACCTCTTTGAGGCCTGTTGTTATAACCTCCAGGGTTACGGTTATATCCGCCGCCATTATTGTAATTGTTGTTATATCCACCTTGGCGATTGTTATTATACCCGCCTTGATTTCTGTTGTAACCACCTTGACGGTTATTATTGTAGTTATTTCTGCTTTGATATCCGCCACCTTGGTTATAATTTCTCTGCGGCCTACTATTTCTTTGTTGTTGTTCAGAATTTCCTCCGGCGCTGTAATAACGAGGAGCCTCGTCTGATCCGCCAGCACTGTAACCATTTAAATATTGTTGTGGTTTTTCTTCTGCAGGAACCGAATTAGTTGCAGGAGTTGAAGCAGCATCTGTTGTTGATGGAGAAACCATCATTTTCTTATCAGGATACAAACAATCCGGACAAATAACTCTCTTGGGGTTCTTTGTTTCAAACTCACGACCGCATTTGATACACTTGTTTACATACATAATAAAAGCCTCTTAATTAAAAAATAACGTAATTTCTGGGTTAATAATAATATTAAATAAAGTAAAAAATTCTCCTCAGTATTAAAAAATCGATTTCTAACTCTATATCAATACATGTATTATAGCATGCTTTTTAAAATTTTGCAACTGGCATGGATTTATTCAATCAAATCAATAAAACTGTTGACTTTTTTTAGATTACTTTTAGACATGACATTTAATTTTGAGTTAATTTGGCAAATTAAAGCACCTTTTCCAATATCAATTCTATAAGTGGAATTATCAAAAAAATAACTTATAGGGATACAAAATACATTCGCAATAATTTCCATAGTTTCGGCAGAAGGTCTAGATTTGCCGTCTTCTGCTCTTGCAATAGTTCTTCTGTCCAATCCGACTTTTTCTGCAAATTGTTCTTGTGTTAATTTATTAGCACGTCTTAACATGAGAATCTTATCCGCAATATGACGGGTAGTTTGTAAGCATTTTGATTGAATATTTTCCATATAGATAGATTAGCAACTTAATCTATAAATTACTATGTAATGATTTTGTATATATATAATATTCTGTCATATTAAAAGTAATATTAATCATCTTGTAATCTAAGTACAATAGCATATATTAGTATTATTAAGATTTGTAAATACATTCTAAATTCGTTGCAATTTTTATCTTGCAAAACACTTTATATATAAGTAATCAAAAAAAAGGAGGATATTATGGCATTTTTTGACGGTCCACAATTAGGAGGTTCACAAATGGATCCAAACGCATATGCACAAATGTATGCAAAAGAAAACGGTATCAGCCTTGACGAGGCAAAATCACAATTAAAAGCAAAATTCGGCGACCCGCAAAAACCAAATTCGACTTTTGCACCAGAACCGCAAAATATTCCAAGAGGTGCAATCGGACCTGTTTTTACTTATCGCACAGACGGAACAAATTATAACTATAATCCAACTGATTTTAGTATACAGACTCCTCAAGATATGGAAAAACTTGTCAGAAATGAAGCAAAGCGAAACGGAATGTCTGAACAGGATTTTGCATTAGCATTGGGGCTTCCGCCGCGCGAAAAAGAAGATAAAACTGAAATGCTTAAAAGATTAGGAATTCCGCAGGAGATTATTGATAAAGGAGATGATGCGATAAGAAAATACGCTTATGATCATGATATTGATTTACCTGCAAAAAAAGAAAATAATTAAGGGGGCATTTGCCCCCACCAAATTTTAAGGAGAGTATAATATGACAAAAAAATTTGAAGATTGTCCATTAAATCCGCCCGAGATGCCAGAAAAAACATTCTCATTTGACTCATTTCTAGAATGCAAAGATTTGCCCTGTTACAAAAAATTAACCGCAGGAATAGGTGTTAATTTACCATTTCCTAGTGACAGCACAAAAGTTACATTAGGAGCAGAAGCTCGTGTGAGTGTTTTCAACACCCCAAAAGGCGCAGACGTAACAAAAGGGATTGCTCCCTCATTGAGAGTAACTCAAGAATTGGGAGAAAACGCACAACTTATGGCTCGAATATCACCTTCGCCATCAGAATATGCAAGAATTGGGGTTCGATTTAATTTTTAAATTATTTTTCAAGCCAAAACGTAACAGGTCCGTCATTAATAAGCTCTACATCCATCATTGCTCGAAATTTTCCGGTTTTTACAGGTATATTTTTGTCACGCATATATTCAACAAAATATTTATATAATTCAACTGCCTTATCTGGAGCTGCCGCCTTATCAAATGATGGACGAGTTCCCTTTTTGCAATCACCACACAGGGTGAATTGAGAAACAACCAGAATTTCACCATCAACATCAGATACAGAAAGATTCATTTTATCATCTTCGTCTTCAAAAATTCTAAGCTTATAAATTTTATCTGCAAGTTTTTCGGCATTTTCTTTTTCATCTTTTTTTTCAACACCCAGAAAAACGAGAATGCCCTTTCCAATTTCTGAAATCTTTTCGCCAGCAACAGTTACAGATGCTCTTTTTACTCTTTGTATCAATGCTTTCAATTAATTATCCTTATTTTTGTTTTACTTTCTTGATTTTTAAAACATCATTTTCTACCTGCATTTCTACTGTATCATTTTCAGGATCAATTTTCAACAGTTCAATAATTACTTTTGGCAAAAATAATGACCAACCGTTACCTGCTCTAAAAAGTTTTCTTTCCATTTTTCCTCATAATATATTTTATAACATGTTTATAACATGTACTTTACAAAAGAAACAATTTTAGATATATTTTAATTAGTTAGTATCGTGTTTATAACTAGTTATAAAGGAGAAGTATGAGAAAAGGTTTCACATTAGCCGAAGTTCTTATTACACTAGGAATTATAGGTATAGTTGCTGCTATTACTATCCCAACTATTATCAACAAACATAGAAGTTATGTATTGGAAATGCAGTTTAAAAAATCTTATTCAAACCTTAATCAAACAATTTTGATAATGAAAAATGAACTTGGGATTGAAAATCTATGGAAAGAATATGTAGTTTATGATAAAAAAAAAGGTTATATTTACGAGGAAGAATTTTATAGTAATTTTGACAAATTTGTGAGGGTTGTAAAAAAGGCTGATATATATGAAATTGTAAATTATAACAAAACGAAAAAAATGATTAATGATAAGGGGCGGGATTTGCCAAAAGCTATATATGTTTTGCCTGATGGTAGTAGTGTAGGTAGGCACATAAATAATGGCCGTATTCGATTTTGGATTGATTCAAATGGCCCATACAAAGGACCTAACAGATATGGATTTGATATTTTTGAATTTCATATATTATCAAAAAGTGATGCAGTTGTTCCGGTGAAGCAGTATCAATATTTTACCGAAGATGAGTTGGAAAATTTTGAATTTCCGGACATTTCTGGGGCCCCTTGCACTAGATTGTCAAAGCAAGGCTTGAATGGTATTGGATGTTCTTGGTTTGCGGTAAATAACGTAGATCCTGATGATGAAACAAAAAAATATTGGGATAATTTGCCTTGGTAGACTAGTTTATTTTGCCTCTCAATTGCCCGCAAGCAGCATCGATGTCGGCACCTCGTTCAAGACGCACTGTTACTTTTTTACCTGATTGTTCAAGCAGTGATTTAAAACGCATAATAGAATTACCGGACGGTTTTTGGTAATCATTTTTTTCAGTCGGATTGTAAGGAATTAAATTGATATTGCATTTCAAATCGTGCAAATATTCCACAAGCTCTTTTACACTTTGCAATGTGTCATTCAAATCCTTTATCAACAAATATTCAATCGTAATTCTGCGCCCTGTCTTTTCTATATAAAATTTCAGAGCCTTTTTCAATTCAGGCATCGGATATTTGTTTTCTATTTGCATTAATTGTTTACGAATTTCATGATTTGGTGCGTGTAAAGAAATTGCCAAAGTAGATTGCATATCAAGATCAGCAAGCCTTTTTATTCCAGGAATAATTCCTGAAGTAGAGACCGTTAATCGTCTTGCTCCAATTTGAAAGTTTTCATTAAATATTTCCATAGCTTTTAAAACATTATCAAGGTTCAAAAGCGGCTCACCCTGTCCCATAAACACAACATTTGTAACTTTCAAACCGGTATCACGTTGAATTGTCAAAACTTGTTCAATAATTTCTTTATAAGAAAGATTTCTAATAAAACCACGTTTCCCAGTTGCGCAAAAAGAACAATTAACCGCACAACCAACCTGAGAACTTACACAAGCAGTTAAATTTGCACGATTGTCAAAACGCATCAAGACAGTCTCAACACATTCTCCATCAGGGTATTGCAACAAATATTTCAGAGTTCCATCAGAACTTTCTTGTTTTACCTTAATTTTTGTATCAGAAACTTCCGCAACTTCTTTCAACTGTTCTCTAAATTTTACAGACAAATCTGTCATTTCATCAATACTTTTAACAGATTTTAAATAAATCCAGTTATGGATTTGTCGAGCCCTAAATTTTGAAGCTCCGAGCGCATCTGTAATTTTTTGTATTTCTTCTAAATTTAATCCTGAAAGTATTTGCATTGTTTCCTCTTTTAGTTTCCTTTTGTTGAGTAAGTATGCTCAACCTACCTCTTACAACCCGTCATTTTGTATACAATCAAATGAGATTTTACGTTTAAATTTTCAAGACGACAAGTTTGAAGAAGCTTCTATTTTTTCTTTGTAATACTCAATAATTTCAATCATCGCATGAAGTATCATTGCAACTGGTTCAACCTCTTTTCTCCACTCATAAAATCCGCAAGATTCAGGTAAGATACACAACGGATTGTCAGGAAAATGTCTGCAAATATCAGGGCGATTTTCATAATCCGAGCAACGTTTACAATCTGTTAACTTTGGGCAATGATAAAAATAAACAGGTTCATCAACTGATTTATCCAACAAATCTAAATACTGCGGATAAATTTGTCTTGCCTCTTCCCTTGACTCATAAGGCACAAAAACAGATGTAAATTGTTTTGCAAAATTATCGTCATTTTCGGCGCGTTTCTTTAATTCTTCAGGGGAAAACTCTGAACACGCTAGGTTACAACAAGTCGCACATCCTTTGCATTCAAACTTTTCACGAAACCTTAATATTTCTTGCCACTTGCGATAAATCTCTTTTGAAATATCTTTTTCAAACATCTCTAATGTTGCCGCTTGCCACTTCGCACCAGTTGAATTTGGTTCAAATTTATCAAAAATATCACCACTAAAATCTTTCGGACGAATTTCTTCAACACGTGTCTGAATAGCGTCAGAAGACTTTTTAAAAATCTCACGATACCTTTGCTTCATTGTATTCACAGTGTGATCTAAATCGCTCATGCTAACATTCTACCACTTTATTAAAGATTAAGAAATATCCCATCTTCCACAAGTTCCGCCCCAACGAGCAATGATGTTACCTTTGATATCTTTGATTTTTTCAACGTGGTGAATATCTTCACCGCCCTCAACAATTGTAATAACTTCACAATTGTTAGAACAACCTGTACAGTCACAAGTAATAGAATGGAAGTTCATTTCGCCAACTTGCCAACCTTTGAATGTTGTTTTAGCATCTGTATATTGATGGTTTTCCATAGCCAAAAGCGCAGCACCGATTGCACCCATTGTTTGATGGTGATCAGGAACAACAACTTTATGGCCCAAAGCTTCTTCAAAAGCTTTTACCATACCTGAGTTTGTTGCAACACCTCCTTGGAATGAAAATACAGGAAGCAACTCTTTACCCAACGCAAGGTTTGCTAAGTAGTTTCTAACAAGAGCTTGGCAAAGACCATACAACAAATCTTCAACAGGATACCCCAATTGCTGTTTGTGAATCAGATCACTTTCTGCAAAAACACCACAACGGCCTGCAATACGAGCAGGATTTTCAGACTTCAATGCAGTATCACCAAACTGTTCAATAGGAACGTTCAACCTTTGAGCTTGGTGATCCAAAAAGCTGCCTGTACCTGCAGCACAAACTGTATTCATAGCAAAGTCTGTAACAATGCCGTCACGAAGTATAATAATTTTACTATCTTGTCCGCCGATTTCCAAAATAGTTTGTACTCCCGGAACATTTATACTTGCCGCAACAGCATGAGCTGTAATTTCGTTTTTAATAATATCAGCACCAACAAGTGCACCAGCCAAGTTACGACCAGAACCAGTTGTTCCAACACCCATTACATCATAATCTGTAATTCTTTTGGCGAAAAGTTCATTCAAACCTTTTTGAACAGCCATAACAGGTTTTCCTGCAGTTCTAAGCATATAACTGTCTACATATTTACCTTTTTCATCTACAAGTGCTAATTTTGTCGTTACTGAACCGACATCTATTCCTAAGTATACTGTTAATCCCATAATTTTTCCTCTATTTCTATAGTCATAGTATCACAAACATAATCAAAATAGAAAATAGCTATTTTATTTCATGTTGAAAAGCCCAAGCAGAATGATTGTGGATACTTTCAAATGCTTCACATTCGACTTCAAACTCTTTTATAATCGGATGATTTCTCAATTTAACAACCACGTCTCGCAAAACATCCTCCACAAACTTTGGATTAGCCCAAGCTTTTTCCGTTACAAATTTTTCATCTTCACGTTTTAAAAGCGGATAAACAGGACAAGACGCGCAAGATTCAATCAATTCAATCAAGTCCTCAATCCAAATTTGTTCGCTCTCATCGTAAGAAACTTTAACTTTTATAAAAGCTCGCTGATTATGCGCACCATTATCAGAAATTTCTTTAGAACAAGGGCAAAGCGTAGTAACAGGAACCTCTACTCCCAAAATAAATTTATATTCATCGTTATCAATTCTTCCCTCAAAAGAACAGTGATAACTCATTGGAGCAATCATCCCTTTAACTGGAGACTTTTTGTCAATAAAATATGGAAACTTAAATTCTAATTCTCCACTTTGCGCATCAAGGTTATTAATAATTTTTTCCAAACACCCCTTGATATCAACACCCAATAGATTTTTATGCTGCCATTCCGTCAAAACCTCCACAAATCTCGACATGTGCGTCCCCTTATAATCTCTCGGGAGAGAAACATTCACTTTCGCTTTTGCACAAACAACCTGATTTGAACTGTTTTTTCTTTGAATAATCAAAGGGAGCTCAAGATGTTTAATGCCAACTTTTTGAATATCTACATTTCTGTTATCTTTTAAATTTTGAATATCCTTCATAAATTCCCATTAATATTTCTTAATAAAACTACTTTAAATTAGCAAATTTTTTAACCACTAATACTTTATATAAATATAAAGCTCTCTCTTCTTATTTAAACGGATAGGCCTTGAACAAAATTCTTATCAAGGTCTTTTTTTTTGCTTATTTTTTATCTTCAGCTGTTGCTTTATCTAAAAGTGCTCTTATTCTAAGATATCTATCCAATTCAGTCCTAAATTTCAACAAATTGTGATAATAGCTGTTTGACATCAAAACTCTATTATCATATTTAGGATCTAAAATATAAACAGTAGGAAATCCTCCAATACCAACATCTTCTGCCAATGCTTTTGTCTTATCGTTTGATTCAACATTTATCATTACAAAGTTAAATTTATTTTTATAAATAGTGTTCAACATTTTAAATTTAGGCATAAATCTCAAGCAATATCCGCACCAATCAACATAGAACACTGCCAACATTGGCTTATCAGACTGCAATGCCTCATCATAAGTAATACCAATTTTGTACTCTGACGGATGTTTCGGAGCATTCATCGATGTATACGCAAATCCAACAAGAGATGACGCTATAATTGCTACCAAAATACCTAATGTTATAAAAAATTTTTTCTTCATAATATCCCTCCATGCCCAATTATATTACAAACAAATACAAATTTCTAACCTCAGATTAGTAACATAACTTAATAAAAATGTTAAAGAAATTATATACTATGGTATATATTAAATATATACAGAAAGAGTAGTTTTATATACAAACCAAAGAAGTCTTGTGTTACTAAAGTAAGAAAGAAGGAGTTTAAATAGGTATGAGCAAAAATTCACCTATCAAAATGAGAGCGATTAAAAAATCATCCAACCCCGCAAAAAATGAAACCTTTGACGGTTCAAATGATGACGTTTTATCAAATTACATCAGAGACATTTCAGATTATCACGCGCTTTCTACAGACGAAGAAAAAAATTTAGCCAAAAGAGCCAAAGAGGGAGATGTTGAGGCAAAAAAACAACTTATAAAAGCAAATCTTAAACTAGTTATCACAATTGCAAAAAAGGCAATCCACATGTCAAACCTTCCTATGACAGACCTTATTCAAGAAGGTAATATGGGCTTGATGATTGCGGCAGATAAATTCAACTACAAATTAGGCTACAAATTTGCAACTTACGCAAGTTGGTGGATTAAACAATCAATGTTTAAAGCTATTTCAGAACAATCTCACTGCATGAAAATTCCTGTTTATATCCAAGAAACCCTTTCTCGCTTTTCAAAACTAAAACGAGAAATGGAACGCGAAACGAATTCGCAAGTAAAAACAGAAGACGTAGCTAAAAGAATGAATATGTCAGCAGATAAAATCGATACATTTTTAAATGCTTATTCAAAAACAATTTCAATCGAAAGCGGACTTGAAAACAATGACGGTAAAGAAATGAACATCGCTGATATTATTGAAGATAAAAAAGCTTCTGCAACGCAACAAGTTGAATTTGAAGACTTAAAATCCGACATTTTGAACGTAATTTCAACCCTAAAAGAACGCGAACAAGAAGTTGTAAAAATGCGCTACGGCTTGGAAGATAATACTAAAAAGACTTTAGAAGAAATCGGCAATATATATGGCGTCACAAAAGAATGTATTCGCCAAACAGAATTGAGAGCTTTGAAAAAAATGAGATTCTCCGTGTTAGGTCAGCAGGTTCTAACTGCGTATGTAGACTAAGAAGGTAATTATTATTCTGTGTTTATTTATTAAATAGGTTTTGAAAAGGTCATTATAAAATGACCTTTTTATTTTTAGAAATAATATTTTTGGTCACAGTATTTTTTATTACCTCTAACGCATTTTAAATAATCCATATTTTCACTATAAATCACCCAAGCACTACAACCTGAGCCATTCCACCAACCTTCCATTTCAACTGATGTTGCTGTCGGTTTACATAGTTCGGATTCCCCATGAGTATTTGCTGCTCCGCGGGGGGAAATATTATTTCTTCCAACCTGAAATGTGAATGTATCAATTCCCCATTGATTTGGATTTTTGTCCCCATTTATATCTACACTTATATTAAAACAATAATTAAGATTAGAACATTGCAACGAATCTGCCAATGGATTTTGAGAATCAAATCCAACAGCTGAACCATCACTCAAAACAATCGCACCATCCTGAGTAATAACATTAACAGTATTACCTACTAAATCTTTTCTTGGAACATGTTTAAAACAACTTGGCTCCCCTACGTGGCAAACTTTTGCTTTATTAATATGTTTGGCAAATTTTGCGGATACATCCTCCCAAGTCTCAATATTACTCCATTGTGATGGATCTCCATCTTCCTCTAAAATAGAAATATATGCATTAGAAATAGTCGAATAGGCCTTTTTTAATCTCGTTGTTGCGACCTTTTCTTGATAATTCGCAATTAAACTCGGTAAAGTCAAGGCAGCAACAACTCCGATAATTCCGAGGGTGATAAGAACCTCAGCTAAAGTAAATGCGAATTTTTGTTTGAGTGAATGGTGAGTAGTGAGTGGTGAATGGTTCGTATCAGAAAAGTTACTAGGATACTGAGGCACTAGGGCACTAAGGTCGTTTCGGGTTAAGTTATTTTGATTCATGTTTTATACTTCCTTTCTTTTATTAATATTTTTTATATTATCCTATATTACGAAGTCACCCACCTCTCTCACTGTGAGAGGTCGCAGTTGTTAGTGAGCTCCTGCGAACGCTACAAATGCGGGAGAGAGTGTACTATTACTGTTTGAAACAAAATTAGTTTCGTGTCGGCATAGTAATGCCGACCTACAGTAACTTTCGTCATCTTGAGCGCCTAGCGAAAGATCTTCTTGAATACCTTTATGAAGATTCTTCGGACTCAAAATATTATTGTCCTCAGAATGACGTACGATTATTTCGTTGTTGGGCTGGCAAGCCCAACCTACAGTTGTTTTTAGTAAATTTTTAACAACATTTGTCATCGCGCACTCTGTTGCGCGATCTGTATTTTTATGTCTATTTACCCCTCTCTCGCAACTGTAACTCGTTACACTCGAACAGTTGCTCTCTCTCCCTTGGAGAGAGGAAATCTTACAATTAGAAAAACTTAATAATTTTTCAAACTTTTTAATTATAGCTAACTTTTTAATTGAATGGGATTGCGACAGCGTATTTTCAAATAACTTAATTATCCCCTTAAAACTTTTCGCTTCGCAATGACAGTTTCGCTTAGCTGCTTCACTTCCTAGCAGCCTAACTTCCCGTAACAGGCTTTGCCTCTTTGCATCCACGCATCTAAGCCTCTGTACACAACTATCTCGCTTGTGCGCCACCGCACCGCGATAGCCCCCCCCCCGACGGCACTTTTCAGCGCAAATTCAACATTTTTCAGCTCTTCTTGAAAACTCATATATTTATTATATCAAATCAACCCCACTTTTTCAAGTGAGGTTGATTTTTATATGAGATATACTCATTTCCCTATATTGTTATTTTCTTGTTGGAATTCTCATTGCATAGAATGAACGAATTACAAATATCAATGCAATTACTAAGAAAATCCAGCCTGCAATCGGAGCAATATTTCTAAAGCTTTCAGAAATTGCAATTTCCATTGCTAATAGTCCGAACAAAGTAGTGAACTTGATAATCGGGTTCATAGCAACTGATGAAGTATCTTTGAACGGATCACCTACTGTATCACCAACAACTGTTGCTTCGTGAAGAGGAGTTCCTTTTTCTTGTAAATCAACTTCAACAATTTTCTTAGCGTTATCCCAACATCCACCAGCGTTTGCCATAAATACAGCTTGGAACAATCCAAATACAGCAATTGCAATCAAGTAGCTTACAAAGAACGCTACTGGAGCTGATGTTGTACAAGATGGTGCTGACAAGCAAGCAAATGCCAACGCAAATGCGAACAATGCGATAAAGATATTTACCATACCTTTTTGAGCATACTGAGTACAAATTTTTACAACTTCTTTTGAATTTGCAACATTTGCACTCTTAGAAGATTCATCATCCAATTTGATGTTATCTTTAATGTATTCAGTTGCAGAATAAGCACCTGTTGTTACAGCTTGCATAGATGCACCTGAGAACCAGTAAATAACAGCACCACCAGATAAGAAACCAAGCAATGTGTAAGGGTTCAACATATTCAAAATCATTTCAGGTTCAATACCCAAAGTAGATTTGATAACCAAAATCAATGAGAAAATCATTGTAGTAGCACCAACAACAGCAGTACCGATTAATACCGGTTTTGAAGTTGCTTTAAATGTGTTACCTGCACCATCATTTTCTTCTAAGTATTTTTTAGCGTTTTCAAAATCTGGTTTGAAACCATATTCTTTTTCGATTTCTTCACCAACGTTAGGAATATCTTCAATCAAAGACAATTCGTAAACAGATTGAGCATTATCAGTAACAGGGCCATAAGAGTCAACTGCAATAGTAACAGGTCCCATTCCTAAGAAACCAAATGCTACCAAGCCAAACGCAAATACTGACGGATAAATCATTACCGCATCAGGTATATGAAGAGATGCTACATAAGCAAGTCCCATCAAAAGTACAATTACCATACCAATCCAGAAAGCAGACATATTACCGGAAACAATACCAGAAAGGATTGTCAAAGAAGAGCCGCCTTCTCGAGAAGCTGTAACAACTTCTTCAGTGTGTTTTGCTTTTGGAGAAGTAAAGATTTTTGTAAATTCAGGAATCAAAGCTGCACCCAAAGTACCGCAAGAAATGATTGCTGAAAGAACTAACCATAAGTTGTTACCCATATCAGCCAACAACCAGTGGCTTACGCCAAATGTCATAGCGATTGACAAAATTGAAGTTAACCAAACAAGATTTGTCAATGGTTTTTCAAAGTCAAATTTATCTGTTTTAGCAGCATAGATTTTGTCAGCTACACCGTTAATCCAGTATGCAACTACTGAAGTTACAATCATCAAGAATCTCATAACGAAAATCCAAGTCAATAATTGAACCTGATTTTCTTTTCCAACAACAGCCAACAAAATAAATGAAACAAGAGCAACACCTGTTACGCCATAAGTTTCAAAGCCATCAGCTGTAGGGCCAACTGAATCACCTGCATTATCACCTGTACAATCGGCAATTACACCAGGATTTCTAGGGTCATCTTCTTTAATACCGAATTGAATTTTCATCAAGTCAGAACCGATATCGGCAATTTTTGTAAAGATACCACCTGC
>CAKUUY010000020.1 GCA_934693235.1 uncultured Candidatus Melainabacteria bacterium
TATTTTTTTTACTGCACACAGTTTAAGTATTGCGCTCCAGAGTCTTATGATGGTCGACGAACTTTTTTGTTTTCTTTGAGGAATGGAAAATTTTATACTTCACTAGGTGGCAATGATTTAAATAGAGCTTCACTATTGGACAAATGCAAAAATCCATATACCAATTCATACAGAGCGCGTCATTATTGTACTCAATTAATCCAGTATGATGGTTGGCAAATAAAGGATGATTATCCTTGGAGAGAAAATTAAATTATTATTTCTTTTCGTCTGTGTATTCAGCAGTCCCCGGGAAAGCGTTTGAGCCTGTTGCTTTTCTTGTAATCCAGTATTGGATTTTTGGTATAAATGTTGATAAGAATGCTGCAGAAATTGCAAACCCAATTCCCCAGTTAAGAGCGTTTTTACCAAAGTTTTCTTTGCGAGCTTTTTCAAGTAGTTCTTTTGTGATTTCTCCGTTTTTCGCTTTTTTGATAACTGATTGGATGTATGATTCGATTTCGTTTTGTTTTTTGATAAATGTTTCTTTGCTGATAAATCTCAAATCATTATCAAATACCGGATTTGAAATTTTGCCCGTAAATAAGTTTTGGTCAGATGTTGAGCATCTGTATACGTTTTTCAAAAAGTCCGGAATATTAACAGCACCATCTGTAAAGATGTCTGCAATTTGTTTTTCGGAAATAATTGCTTTTCCGTCAAGTTTTGGTTGAAGCTCAGACATGCCTTTTGCAGCTTTTTTAAGTTTTTCAATATCAATTTCCGGGTATTTAGATTTTACGTCTTCAAGAAGTTTTGAGAATTTATTGAGTTCAACAACGCCGTTACCCTCGCGAATTGCTTCTTTAACTTTTGGAGTCATAAATGCTGTATTATCTCTATTTCCAAGCATTGCAAGTCTAAAGTCATCAGTGCTCATCTTGCCGTTGTTTGCTTTTAATACTTCTTGCATTAAGTCTGTTGTTTGTTGCGCTGCGATTGGATCAAGTCTTGTTCCTTTGCCTGTTTGCATTTTGTTTAAAAGATACGCGATTACAGGCATGTTGAACATGTAGAAGTAGCTTGATGATATATCGCGGAATAGAACTTCTGTCCTTTCGTGGTTGTTTCGAGCTGAAACGCTTCTTCCTACCCAAACTCCGGCATCTGTTGATATAAGTCCGTATTTAGGATTGTTTTCAAAACTATATGCTAATGACATCAATGTTTGAGGAGAAATTGCACCAAACGGTATATTGGTATCATGTTTTAGAAATTTATCCATTGTATATTGCGGAGTGTTTTGAGTTTTATTGTCATTTTTATTTTGTTCCGCTTTTTGTTTTTTCATTATGTGTTTTGTGATAGCTTGGTTTGCTTTTGGTAAAACAAAGCCAACAAGAGCATTGGCAAGTAAAATACTTGTCATTACTTTGCCAAACTTGTAGCCGGCAATAACCTTTTCGGCTTTTTTTGAATCCATTTTGAGCTCTTTTTGGAAATTTTTCAAATAGTTTTTGAAAGGATTTCTAACGGCATCTTTTTCTGTGTCGAAGTCTGTTTCAGGCAACTTAAATATTTTCTTACCGACAAACTTGTCAATAAGACTATTAAACAATGGAACTCCGCTAAACCAGAATAAAGCTCCTGTCATTTCTTCGGTTAAACGTTCTCTGGCTTCGGTAAAACCGCCTCTTTGGTAAGCTTGGTATGTCCTTCCTGTTTCAACAAATGCTTCTAAAAGGATTACAGGTGCAATAGAACGGCTCGCAAGTCCTTTAACGAACTTTTGTCCGTAGCTGAAATCTTTTAGTGTTTGATTTGGTTTTATGTTTATATTTAAATTTGGTTTAATATTCGAAATTGCCATGTTAAAAATTTTTCCTTAATATTTAATAACCCTGAATATTGGTTTTTGCTTTAAAATTTTAAAGTGTTAACATTTCGTTACACTGAAAAACCCTGTGCACAAAGTAATTAAGTTTTGTTAAATTTATTCTGAAAAGTAACAATGTTTTTTATTCAGTGTTTTTGATATGATGGAAATAGGAAGTGTATATTATGCCAATAGCTCCAGTAAATAGTAATTTTAGCCAGACAAATCATAATATAAAAAAAGATGATAAAAAGCTCAAGACGGCTGTTGTAGCAACTTCCGCACTTGGCGTTGCTACTGCATTGGCTCATATTTCAAAACGACAGGGTTTTTCTTTAAACCCTTCTAGAATTGTGAAGACTCCTGTAAAAGATTGGGCAGTTTTTGGTTTGTACAGCAAAAATCATCCTGAAAGAAAATTGGTTCATTTGGAGGGTGCTGAGGTAATTGAATTAGCCTCGGCGTCTGTTGCAGGTGGCTTGGCCGGAGGTATTATCTTCGATGATAAAAAACATAGAAAAGCTAAGTATAAAGAAGCTGTAAATCAGTTGTTGGGTAATGTTTTAGCTCCGATCGGATGTGTTTCTTTGGCCGGTAAACTTTACCAAAAACAAGAAAAAAATATTTTAAACCTTGTTCCGCAAGTAAAGGAAACAGGTAAAGCTTCAAGATTTTTTAATACTGCATTAAGGGCTATACCGGGCTCGATTGCTACAATTGCTGCTTTAGGAACGGGTATATTTGTTGGAAACAGAGTTTCTAATTTTATAAATGAAAAGATTTATCATAAAAAAGTTGAAAGGAAAGTGAAACCATCTGATTTCGCCCCTCACGTTGATGATTTAGGGGTTGCAATTACTTTAATGGCTAAAGAATCTCCGTTCTCTTCATTTATTCAAAGAGTAGTACCTGCATTCTTATGCGTTCCGGGAATTGAGACTGGCATGCACAGAGAAGAAGAATAACCTAAATTTAGTTAATTATAGCTTTTAAAATCTTGTAAAATTCTGGGATTTTGTCTGGGTTATTTTGTAAAATTTGGTTTATTTCTGATAATAATTCATCTTGACTTTTTAGGTGTCCAAATTCAAAAAGTTCATTTGGCGAAACATCGAGGGCTGAAATGATCTTTTCAAGAGTTTCTGCTTTGCAAAAATTATTCCCTGTTTCAATATAACTAAGAGTGTTTTGTTCAATATTGACAAGTTCTGCTAATTTTTCTTGCGACAAGCCTCTTTGCTTTCTTATTTCTTTTATTCTTTGACCAAAATTTTTTTTAAGTTCCATAAATGTCCTCATTATAATAGTAGAATTTAATTTTGGAAAATATAATGAAATGCCGATGATAAAATGTTGAAAATTATCATAAAACATGATAGTGTTAAGCTAGGAATGATAAAAACAATATAAAAAATCATTAGAGATTAAAGATTGGAGATGAGATGAAGTTAAAGTCGAGAGGATTTACGCTTGCTGAAGTACTTATTACTCTTGGAATTGTTGGTGTTGTAGCTGCTATAACAATACCCGTTTTGGTTCAAAAATATAGAGAGAAAGTTGTTATAACAAAGTGTAAAACAGATTATTCTATTATAATGCAAGCGCTTCAAATGGCTCAAGCTGACTTTGGAACTCCTAATGATAATTCTTCTCTGTTTTTGGCAGAAAATGGTGAGAATAATAATTTAATAAAATTGTTTGGAAAGTATATTCCGGGAGCTCAGGTGTGTTTGTCGACATCTAAGGACAAAATTTGTAAAAACAGAAAGCATTTTATAGCTTTAAAACCTTGGGACGATGTTGGAGATACATATTACTCAGGAATTATTTTACCTGATGGTGGAACTATATACATATATTGTTCTACAGAAAAATGTGTTCCGACAGAAATTTCAGGTAATTTTTTAGATGCAAATGGTCAAATAATTTATAATGAAGATGGGACTCCAAAAATGTGGACTAATATTAGAAACTCTTGTGGAAACATTGCCTTTGATATAAATGGTCTCAAACCACCTAATAAGTATGGATATGATGCTTTTAAGTTAATGGTATTGCCTGATAAAGTGGGCGAGCCGTATTGGGGTGCTTATGGCACTTCTGAACTTTTTGATATTTTGCAAGGTGGCAAACCTTTGTATAAATAAGTATTAATCTCTTTATTTTATATTTATGCTAAAATTATTTTATAGTGGAAAATATAAAGAAAAGGAAATATAAATATGCTTAGAACCGGAATTGTAGGATTACCGAATGTTGGAAAATCAACTTTATTTAATGCTTTGACAAGTGCCAAAAATGCTCAAAGTGCAAATTATCCGTTTTGCACAATTGAGCCGAATGTAGGCGTTGTTAATGTACCTGATGAGAGGCTTGAGAAACTTGCAGAACTATGCAAAACAGATACTATTATTCCGACAGCAATTGAATTTGTCGACATTGCCGGTTTGGTAAAAGGAGCAAGCAAAGGCGAGGGGTTAGGAAACCAGTTTTTGCACAATATTAGAGAAGTTGACGCTATTATTCAGGTTGTAAGATGTTTTGATGATCCAAACACAATTCACGTTTCAGGGAAAGTGGATCCGTTAGATGATATTGAAATTATTAATACGGAGCTTGCACTTGCAGATATGGCATCTGTAGAAAAACAAATTGCAAAGGTTTCAAAAGTTGCAAAATCAGGTGATAAAGATGCTGTTCTTTTGTTGTCTGTTTTAGAAAAAATGCAAAAACTTCTTGAGGGTGCCTCATTTATTAATATAAATGATCATTTTAATGAGGATGAAATTCCTGTTGCAAGAAGCTTGAATTTGATGTCTACAAAACCTGTAATTTATGCTGCAAACGTTTCTGAATTTGATTTGAAATCAGGCAATGATTATACTAAAAAAGTTGGTGAATATGCTAGTGCTCACGGTGCAGAAATGGTAATTATTTCCGCAAGAATTGAAGAAGAATTGGCAGAACTTTCTCCGGAAGAAGCAACTGAATATTTACACGATTTAGGAGTTGAAGACAGTGGAATCAATCGTATGATTAAATCTGTCTACAAGTTATTAAATTTGAGGACATTTATTACAGCCGGTGAAAAAGAAGTTCACGCTTGGACAATTCCGGCAGGAGCAAAAGCCCCACAAGCAGCCGGTGTAATTCATACAGACTTTGAAAAAGGTTTTATTAGAGCTGAAATTACTCCGTATGAAGAGTTTGTGAAAAATGGTTCATACGTTGCATGCAAAGACAAGGGTGTAACTCGTCTTGAGGGAAAAGATTACGTGGTTCAGGATGGAGACTTGGTCCACTTTAGATTTTCAGTATAAATCATAAACATGCTTATGTAAAGAAATGTAAATATAAATTTAAAATAGGGTGAAACCCAGATATAATGCCTCTATGCTATGCTATGCTATGCTGGGCGGGGCACTATGTCAATTTTTCCAACCCTTACGTTTTTATAAATAAGTAAGGGAAATCGATTTCGGGGATATTTGAAAAGTATAAAATTGGAAAGGAAAAATTGATATGGGAATTTCAAAAATTATAGGAAAAGTATTTGAAAAAGAAGCCGGAGCTGTTATTCGTCGCTCTTCTTCGATGGCAAAAGAAGGAGAAAAGGCAATTTTAAAATTCTCTCCAGAATCTTTGGCTAGAGGGAAAGAACTAGGTTTATCTCAACGTAAAATGGCAGAACTTAGAGAATTAGGAAATTACACAAAAGAAAGAACAGTGTCTGCAGAAACATTAAAAGATAACTTATGGCGTAATAGAAATGAAAAAGGTTCTATTGAGTTGTATAGTCAAGCATTTCAAGATGCAGATGGTTCTTTGGTTAAATATTTGTCAAATGGTAATAAAGTTGTAATTTCCAAAGATGGAACAAAAACAATCAGAAAAGTTTACAATCAAAAAGGTGAGTTAATAGTTGATAATATTAAACAATTCGGTACTTCAACTATTGGAGATAAAACTATTAGAGAAAAAGCAAGTCAGACTACTTGGAATACTGCAATATATCCTAAAGGCATGTCTCAAACTTATAAATTTGATTATAAAGCTGAAAGAGTTTATGATAAAAATGGAAAATTTTTAGGTATGCGTGAAACAGAAAAACAGCCTGTTTATATTCAACATGGAATTCAAGATGGTGAAAAATGGGCTAGAGAATATCGTTATTCTGATAATGTGTATGTTACAAAATCATTACCTACAGAAAATGGTGTAAAAGCTTATACAAAAGAATTTTCAGGTGAAAATGGACATACGATTCGTAAAACATTTGCAGGTTCACTTTCAAATGGGGCTACTTATTTGAGATATCATGCGGGAGCATATAAGCCTGTGTTTAATTCCGGAAATGTATTACCACATACCAGATGGCAACCAAGAGTTGCTCATGATAACAGAACTTCTTATTGGGGTGCTATAGCCGGAACTAAATATAATGCTAAAGGATTACCAATGCCAACATATTATTATGGTGGAATTAACTCCTTAAATGCTCCAAGTATGGATAAAATGAATTTAAAAGAAATGCGTGAATTAGCTGAAAAAATGCAACCAAGAAAGTATGTTCCGTATAACGAACGCAGTGTAGTTTATTCAAGTGGCGCAGATGGCCTAGAGCATTTGGATATTCCTTATTCGGTTGCAAAAAAAGTTTAAATTAATACTTGTAAACATATAAGGTGGAGAAAATAATCTCCACCTTATTTTTTTGTTCTTATAAATTTATCCATGAATTCATGGACATGCTGGCATGCAGTCATAATCGTGGACTTTTCAAATCTTTAAAATACGTTATACTAAAAATGTGGTTAAGGTTCACGCTCATAGATGGCAAAACTGTTTACCACGCAAGGAGATTGTGGTATGGGGTATATTCACTGCTGCGGAGCTTTGCACAAGACTAGAACTTTTCGCCTTGTGCCGCAGGATAAATTTGTGTTGTGTGAAATGGATTATCTTAGCAAATGTCCGACTTGCGGACATACAGTCACACAACTTACGAGAATTGATAATGAAGATAATATTTCTTCGATAAGAAAAACAAATAAAAAAGCTAGAGAATTTTTTTCAAAGCTTAAAAATTATGTCTTGTATGAGATAAAACCTGCGCGATATAATTCGCCAAATATCGGCAAGTTTTACCTTAATTATAATGAATTTGGGGTTAAAAAGAGGTGCTATTCAAATTTAAGAACATTAAAAATCGGACTGACTGAAAATAAATATTTAAAAACCAATCCTTAAATTATCTTACTCTCTGGGGCGGTTTTCGCCCCATTATTTTTTTAGCGGAAATATTATGAATGATTTTTTATTCTTTTTTAATATGCTGAAAGTAAATAATAATATAAAGGAATTAAGAATATGACACTCTCTCCAAAGGAAGTTGAAGCAATAACTTTGGTTGCCTTGGGCTACTCTGATAAAGAAATTTGTTGTGCAATGAAAATTGCATATGGAACCGTTCGAAATCATATAGATAGAGCTGTTTTAAAGCTTCGCGCTCAGAATAGAACTCATGCGGTGATGATTTATAAATTAATGAATAAAGAATGGTTGGAGGAATTTTATGAAGCGGATAATCATACATTGGACAGCAGGCACTTACTATCCGACAGAGTTTGAAAAAGCTCATTATCATTTTCTGATAGACAAAAATGGTAGAGTTTTTAATGGGAAATTTAAACCTGAAAGTAATGAGATTTGTAAACTTGGAATCTATGCAGCGCATACAGGCGGTGGAAATACAGGTAGTATAGGCGTCGCAATTTGCGCAATGGCAGGGTTTAAGAATGTTAAAAACATCGGTAATTATCCGATTTTGAAAAAACAGTTTGAAAGTGCAATGAAGTTTTGTGCAGAATTGGCTAAAAAGTATAAAATTTTGGTTACGCCTCAAACAGTTCTTACTCATTATGAGTTTGGACTAAAAAATCCAAAAACAACTTCTGCGGGAAAAATTGATATTGTCTATCTTCCTCCGTATCCTTGGGTAAAAAAAGAAGAAGTGGGAAGTTTTATCAGAACGAAAATTAAATGGTATTTAGAAAAAATAAATAAGGAGCAAAGTTAATGGAAGTTGCATATTATAATTTGGCTGGCGGAATTAATCAAGTTTTGACCAAAACGGAATTGGGATTAGATACAAAACGAATATATTGGTCAGATGCCGAGAATGTAGAAATATTGCAAAATAGAGGAATTGTTAAACAAAAAGGCAATTCTCTATTTTTAGATATTGGGGAAGAAATAACTGGTCTTTTTGAAATGTCTGCTTATGACACATCAAAGCTTGTTATAACAACAGTTTCAGGGAAAATTTATGTATATGATGATTTGCATTCGAAAAAAATATTGATTAATAAGATTTTAACCGGAGTTAAACCGGTTTTTTTAAATTATTTGAACGGGATTTTAGTAATGACTGAATCTGATGGGTTGTTTTATATAAAAAATAATTCAACTTACGATGTTATTGACTGTGAACTGAAAACTTTAGCCGAAGAGACATTGACATCAGGAGTAATGGCTGTTTATAAAGGGCGAGTTTGGGTAGCAAAAGATGCAACGATTTATTATTCAGCGCTTGGAACTTATAATGATTTTACATCTAAAGGGGATGCAGGTTATATTAATGAATTTTATACCGACACAGGTTCAATAACAGCATTGAAGCCATATAAGGATTATTTAGCGGTTTATAAAAAAGATAGTGTTTATTTGTTGTCTGGTTCTAGTCCAGATGATTTTGCGATTAATTTATTCGCTAACAAAGGGGCTATTGGCGCAAATTCTATCCAAAATGTAGATAATAAACAGTATTTTTTGAATAATGGAATTTTTGCGTTAGAGCAGGTTGGAGAATTAAATCAAATTCAATTGGGAAGCGAAATTTCTCAAAAAATTAAAAAAGAGTTTTCTCGATTTGAAAAGTTAGAAAACTCAATTGCATTACATTATGAATCTAAAAATCAAATATGGTATTTCTTTCCATATGTTTCAGAAAATTATTTTCATACAATTTGGATAAATGATTATGAAAATAAGGTTTGGTATAAGAGAAAAATTCCGCAAAATATTGTTGCGGCTTGTGTATATAATGAAAAGATTTATACAGCAGACAAAAGCGGAAAAATTTATAAAGAAGATTTTGGGAGCACATTTGCTGGAAAACCAATTGATTTTTTATGGAAAACTCCGTTTTTAGCTATTACAAATCCTCATCATCGAAAAGTGATTGATGAATTTTATTTTCTTTTAGACACAGAATATGATAATGATTTTAATTTTTCTGTTTATAAAGATTATGATAGCGAATTCTCAGATGATGTAGAACATATTTATTCCGTTTACCAAGACCATTTGATTTGGGCAAATGAAGATACAAACGAAAATCTTCCTTGTCATTGGGCGAAAGAAGATGAAACGGTTCCGGTTTGGCCAGTAAATAAAGATGCTATGGAAAAAGCAGAAATTTCAGAATCGAATTATGCCGTTCAATTGTGCGTTGAGGGTTCTGAATTGACAAATTCGTGTGCAATTATCGGACTTCAATTTAGAGAAGTCTATATTGGTGATTAAGCAAATCCACTCATTTTATAAAGTACGTATGTAGCAAAAGAAAGGAAATTTTATGTCAGAAACAACAAATTCTTATTCAGTTTTTATCCCTGAAATATGGAGCCAAAAATTAAACAATATGTTGGAAAAAGATTGCGTTATGCTTCAATGTGTTAATCGTAATTGGGAGGGAGAAATTAAAAATCAAGGTGATAAAGTTAAAATTATCACTCCTGCAGAGGTTACTATTTCAACTTTGGGTAATGAAAATATTACGTATAGTGAACTTGCACCAACTTCTCAAGAGCTTGTTATTGATCAAAAGAAATTTTTTGCATTTAAAATTAACGATGTTGCACAAGTTCAAGCAAATTCAGATATTATGGAAGCACATCTTAAGAATGCAAGAAAAGCCATCGAAGAGGTTCAAGATGCCTACTTGTTGGCACAACACGCAAATGTTGCTTCATCCAATATTGTAGGTTCTGATGCAACACCGATTACACTTGATAAATCTACTATTTATTCTCAATTTGTAAAACTTGCTCTATGCTTGAAAAATTCAGATGCGGTTACAGCAAGTTCAAGACCTTGGGTTGTTATTAACCCGACAATTGAGTCTTATTTGTTGCAAAGTACGGAATTTATCGGAGCGCATAATGTCGCGGATGAAACTCTTAGAGAGGGTGCTATTGGTAGAATTGCCGGCATGGATGTACTTGTTAGTACAAATTTAAGTGCAGTTTCGGACAAGTATTATGTTCTTGCAGGAACAAATGATGCAATTACTTTTGCTTCTCAATTGGCTAAAATTGAAAGTTTGAGAGATAAAGACAGTTTCTCTGATTTAGTTAGAGGTTTGTATTTGTATGGAGCTAAGACTGTTCAACCAAAAGCTTTGGCTAAAATGGTTGTTAGTGCAGCATAGAGGCAAGGTAAGAATGTTTATAAATTTGAAAACGAAAATCAAAAAGCTTGCCCAAATAGCTGTAATTCAAGCCGAAAAAACTCTTGGCAGTAATACGGGAAAACAGAAAAAAGAAATGGCAATAAATTTTATTATTGAAAGAATTCCTGTTCCTGTAATCTTAAAACCGTTGGTTTCACTTGCTTTTTCTTCGTTTATAGATGAGGCAATTGAATTTGCGGTTAAATATATGAAAATATGAGGATATATCTATGAATGAAGAAAATATTGAAAATATTTCATCTGATGCCGAACACCAAAATTCGACATTAGAAAAACAGCCAAATGATGCGGAAAAATATAAGCAAATGGCTGTAAATGACATAAATACAATTAACAATCTTGTGCAAGCAGGGGTTATGACACAAGAACAAGGACAGAATTTAATGAATTTTGTAACTCAAAAGGCGTTTGAGAAGTATACATCCGTCTTAACTCCTCCGCAACAAGAGCAAATGTCGGAAGTTGTCAATAAAGTTCAACCCCCGATAATGCCTGATTTTTTTAACAGAATCGGCAGAATTGATGTTTATGATTATTTGAAAAATTCTAATGTTGATTTTGATGATGATGAAATTTCTAAAATTTCTGCACTAGTTGAAAAAATTGAAAATTCTGCAGTGCAAAGATTTTTAGAAAAACAAGAACACGAAAAGGCGTTAAACAGCGTAAACGAATCCGCAAAGCAAAGATTGAGAGCGAATGCTCAAAATAACACTTCTGCCGGACTAAAAAATTTGGTCTTTACTCGTGAACAGATTGGCAAAATGAGTGGAAAAGAATTTGCAAAGCATGAACATGCAATTATGGAACAACTGAAAAAAGGTCTAATAAAATAGCAAATTCAAATCTTTTTTGAGAGAATAGTCTTTTCAAGACTGTTCTCTCTTGAAAGAGAAAGGAAAACTTATGAACTATCTTGAAATTATTAATAAATGTCTTGTCGAATTGAATTATAAGCAGGTTAATGCTTTTTCGGAACTTACAAAAAATGATCATAAAAAATTGAAAAACATCATAAATATAATAAATTCAGAAGTTTGTTCATCGGATAAATGGGAGTTTCTGTTGCGAAAAGAAAAACTTGTTCTTCTAAAAAATTCTGGCGAACTAGAAAATACGATTGATGGTAGAATTAATTCTTTAATTATTGATGGAGACAAATATGACTATTATCCAAATTATGAAAAGTTTTTTACAAACTCTCAACCTCAAAATACGTATAGTCTGTTTGATAATAAAATTTTGCTTCCGATTTTTAACCAAAATAAGAATATAGAAATTTTGTACTATACGAAAAATTGTGTTCAGGACGCAGACGGAAAAGAAAAATATCAATTAGAGAAAGAAAATGATATTTCTTTAATTCCTCAACCTTTTGTAGAGCCGATACTTGTGTACGGTGCTTGTATGAGGCTGAAAGGGAATCCTCAGCATGCACGTTTTAACTATTGGTACAGTATGTATAAAGATGCATTGGCAAATTTGAAATCACGTGTTACAAAGACAGTGGATGATGTGGTGATGATAAGGTTGTCGAGACGTTAAATAGGCGCATAGATCCGTAGAGGCGACCTCTGTTCCAATACTGTTACAGAGGTCGCATAGTATCGTTGTGCTCGTTAAACGTTACCGCTCACAACAACACCGAAAACTGAACGTTTCCGTTGCTTGTTGTTCGTCTTTCGCTGAATCTCAGACCTCTGTTCTCAAAACTCTCTACCGATATATGAGGTATGTACCAATATTTTTACAGGGAGGAAACTTCGTACCGGTATATTAAAAATATGAACTAATGTTGTTAGAGAGGGCTACGTGCGTAGCACAAAAAAAACAGGAAGTTTAAAATTCATTTTCCCCTCCTGTTAAGATTTACACTAGCCGAAATATAAATAGCATGACTATTATACAATTTTTTTCGACAAATATCAAATAATACAAAGAAATGTAACAAAATCTAAATAATTAAAAGATTTAAAAATTATGAATAAACTAACAAAACAACAAATGATTTTTATAAAAGAATATATCAAAAGTCTTGATGGAGAATGTTCTGCCAAAATCGCAGGGTATAAATCAAGAGACTTAGCAGAGACAGCTTCATCGCTTTTAAATAATGAAAATATTATAAAAGAAATTAAAAGACAGTTAAAACAACAGATTTTTTCGTTGAGGGTTAATAAAGGATACGTAATCCAAAAACTTCTTCAGATTGCAGAGTTTTCGCTTGAGGAAGAAGATGTTTTGGATAAAGAGGGTGGTTATACAGGCAAGAAAAAGCTAAGAGACACATCTGCCGGTTTGAAAGCTTTGGAAAATTTGTGTAAATATCTTGGTTTTAATTCAAAGCAGGAAGAAATTCAAAGTAGTCCGGCGAAAATTATCACAATATCTAACCTTGATGATGAAAAAATTTAAACAGTTTTAGAAAGGAATTTATTATGAAAAATAATGATGCAGAGGCGCTATTGCTGAATAGTACTTCTTTAGAAGATTTAATAAAAATGAAAATTGAAAAAGAATTTATGAATGATTTGAAAAAATTAAAGGAAAAGCCGAAGAAGCAAGTTATTACAGAAATAAAAAATGTTCCAAAAGATAAAATTTTTTCAAAATACTCAGTATATCAATATTTTAATAGAAAAACAGGGTGCGAGACTTTAATTAGTGGAATTCAGGCTGAGGCGCTAATCGGTTTACAAAACAATATCAGAGAAAAAATGTTGAAAGGAGAATTAAGCGCGTTTACTATTGACGATGCTTATATAAAATTTGAGAAAGCTGTGTTTTAATGGCAAGATTTGTGCAACCTTTTGAAAAACCTGCTTATTTTGAGCAGGCTTTATTTTTATATAAAAAATATTCAAAATATTTGAATGACGATTTTGGAGTTCCTGACGGAGATTATATTCCTAATTTTTTGCAACTTGTTACCAGAACCTCTCCTTATTTCTGGGTAATTGTAGAAGAAAATATTGTTGGCGGTTTTGTGTATTTAGATAATATTGTAGGAGATACAAAAACTTGTCATAGTGCAGAATTGACGACTTGTTTTGATAAAAGATTTTGGGGTAATTATACAAAAAAATGCGCAATAGCTTTCTTGAAATTTATTTTTGAAGTTTACAAGTTTGAAAAAATTAAGGCACTTGTTTTCCCTGAAAATTTTAGAGTTAAAAATTTATTGAAGTTTTCAGGGTTTGAAAAAGAAGCTTTTTTGAAAGGAGAAACAAGGCGCGGAGGAGATTTACAGGATATTGAAGTTTATTCGATTTTCAAAGAAAGGGTGAAAAATGAAAATAGAAACAGAAAATTTATTACAAAAGATAGATGAAACCGGAGAAAGGTTTTTGACAGCCAATATTTCGGAAAAATTTGATAGATTTAATGACGAAAGAGCTTCTCAATTGGCTGATATCAAGCTTGTTAGAGATGCAATTTATAATTCAGATATACCAAAGCTTAACGGTTGGGATAATACGGTTGAATTACCTGATATTTACGAGCTTGCACAAACATTAAAATCCCATATCAATGAAAACTTGTATTCTCATCCTGATGCGATGTTTGATGTATCTGGTACTACTCCGCAAACGCAGAGTTTTGCTAACAGGCAAAAAGCGATGCTGGTAAATACGTTTGAGCAAATGAATATTGAAAACGAGATGGAAAAGATTATTGATGGAATTATTGAGACAGGGGAAAGCACGTTGTTTGTCGGTTGGGAGACAAAAATAAAATCTACAAGACGGGCTCAAACATTTGAAGAGCAACTTTTATTTCCTGAAAAACAAGGTTTTGTTTTGGATGAAAAAGTTATTTATGATAATGCAAAAATCAAGCATATAAAATCAGAAGACTTTGTTTTTGACAAATTTAACAGTGAAAATTGGGATAAATGTGCCAAAATTTATAGAACATATTTGACTTTGGATGAAATATATTCCGATAAGGCAAATAATCTTTTGAGCAGGGAAAAACTTGAAAAACTGAAAGGAGTGGTGGCAGGAAAGAAATACAAGAATAATGAAGATAAAGCTGTTGATGGAAAGAAAGTTGAAATTCTTGAATTTTGGGGAGATATTGAACTTAATGATGGAACATTATTGAAAAATTGGCTTATTGTAGTTGCTGCAAGACAAGAAGTTATCAGGTTTGAAAGTAATCCGTTCGTTATTAATCCTTTTATTCACGCAAATATTATAGAATCTCCTCAAACGGGCAGGGGGATTTCACCACTTAGGGTTGCTTTGATTTTGAACAATATTGCTTCAACTATTCTGAATAAACAAATTGATGCACTTGCTCTTATGATGAACCCGCCTTATCTTGCGCCAAAAGGTTGTTTTAAGGGACAACAGGATGTGAAACCAGGAAAAATTATTGAATATGATGCTGCACTTATGCCGCAAGCTCCGACCCCTCTTTCGTTTGACAAAGCTATGGTCGGGTGGGATTTCTTGAACTATTTTAAATCAACTATTGAAAGTGCTACAGGAATTTTTAAAAACATGTCAGGAAATATTCAATCTACACAAAGAACGGCTACAGAGTTGAATTATTCCGTAAGTGGGCAAGAGGCAAGATTGAATATGATTTTAGACTCTATAAACCGAAAAATTATTGTTCCAATGGTTGAAAAGACTGCTGAAATTATTTCTTATTTCAAGCTTGGAAAAGAATTAATCGGGATAAATGATAGAGGAAAAACAAGCTTTTTAGAAATAGATGATGATGTTCGAAATGCAAACTATATTTATCGTTACGGGGATAGAAAAGCTTCATTTGAAAGGAAATTGCGTTTGAAAGAATTATTTGAGGTTGTTAAATCATTTGCACAAGTTCCGGAAGTTGAGGAAAAAATCGACTGGCTTGAATGTTTTAAATTTGCACTTGAACAGTATGGAATTGAAAATGCTAACAACTTTTTGTTGAATGACAATCTATAGTGTCGCATTTGCGACACTTTTGTGGGAGGGTATTTTGTACAAACTATTAAAAGCTCAGCGGGAATTCTTAGAAATTCCGCATGATTATACTCTTGATGTTGCGGTTTATCAAGGAGGTTATGGTTCGGGAAAAACTTTTGCAGGTTCGTTACTGGGAATTTTATTGGCGATAAAATTCCCCGGTGTGAGAGGGCTTGTTGGAGCGCAAACTTATAACCTTGTTAGAGATACGACATTGCAGACGTATTTTGAACATCTTGAAAATTTTGGTTTTGTTGATGGCAAAGATTACGAATGGTCGTCTTCTTTACAAAAATTGTCTTTTAAAAACGGTTCAGAAATCCTTTTTCGACACTTTGATGAACCAAACAAGTTAAAGTCATTGAACCTTGGTTTTGTAGAAATTGAAGAAATGTCGGATATTCCATATGATACATTTAAAATGCTTTTAGGACGTATGCGACAAAGGGTTAAAAAAACTTGGAAAAATTTTACATATCGTATTTTCGGACATACAAACCCTGAAATGCAGAGAGGCTGGGTTTACAAAACATTTGTCGAAAAAGCTGCCCCGAATTATCGATTGATAACGGCGCCGACGACACAAAATATATATTTACCGGACGGTTTTTGCGATGAGTTGAAAAAATTATATGATGAACAGTATTATAAAATTTTTGTTTTGGCTGAAAATGGTGAATACAATAGCGGGCTTGTTATAAAAGATTTTACTGATGCTAATGTAAAAGAAATTGCGTATCAACCGGAAATGGATATACATATCTCTTGTGACTTTAACGTTGACCCGATGTGTTGGGTGTTTGCGCATAAAACAGATGATAAAGTGTTTTATTTTGATGAAATTGCTATGGAAAATACGACTACAGCAAAGGCCTGTGAGGAGTTTTTTCGAAGATATCCGTATCATAAGGGCAAAGTTATCGTGAACGGTGATGCCTCAGGAGATAATAGGAGTTGTACAAGTGAATATACAAATTATGTAATTATTAAGAAAAAACTTTTGCAATATGGTTATGATGTTGAAATTCAGATAAAAGCTTTTAATCCTCCGATAAAAAATAGAATTATGGCGTTTAATTCAAAAGTTCGTTCGGCAAATGGTGAAATTTGTCTGTTTGTCGATCCAAAATGCGAGAAGCTCCTTTATAATATATATAATTTGAAATATAAAGAGGGTTCTTCAAAAATAGATGTTCCGACCTATCAACAAATTAAGCAATCAAAAGAATTAAAATTTTTGTCACATCCGATAGATGCAGCGTCGTATCTGGTTGACTTTTATTGGCCAATAACTTTATAAGAAAGGTTTTTGTATGGAAAAATTTGTTGAATATTCTCCTATTATAATCGTTGTTTTTATGTTTTTTGTTCAGCAGAAAATATTTGTAACTCCGGAACAATTGGAAAAGAAGCATCGAGAAATTATTGAGGAAATTGAAGAGAAATTTGTCTCAATAAACAGTTTTATTGATTTAAAAGAACAGTTTTCAGAGGTTAAAGACAAAATTGATAAAATCTATGACTTGTTGATAGATTTGAAATAACTTTATAAGATGACTTTTGTTATCAAATTAATTGTGTTTCGAAGTCCGAGTTTTTCTTTTTCTTGCCATAAAAATTTAATTGTTTCCGGCTTGATTTTTAGGTTGTTTTTTATATTTATTTTTGTAATATAGTCGCTGTGTAAACGTTTATTTCCGGTTACAAGAGAACAATTGCCTGCATTTTCTTTGTGACGTCTGTAGCCGACTAATGGTGCGTAGATTATTGCAGAGCCACCGATTAAGTGTGCAAAATTAAATAAAAATTTATCAGGACAAATTCTCCAAGCATTTGTGTTTTTGTAGTCTAAAATTATTTCAATAGCGGCTTTTCTAAACATAGCAGAACTGTTTGGAGACCAGTACCAGCCACCAAAACGTTTGTGTTTTAAAATTTTATAGTTTGCATTTTCGCATGCAAACAATTTATCTAGAGTATTAGAATGCGGTGATGAAATTGATTTGAGTGTGTGAATTTCGTCGTTTTCTCCGATTTCTGCAATTTGACAAGATGTAAATGCGACGGAGGTTTCAAGGTGAATTCTTACGTGAGTTTTCGCGTAATCCTCAAACAAAACGTCATCGCTGTCTACAAAGCTGACAAATTGTCCTTGTGATTCTTTTAACCCTTTTAACATTGCAGCTAATTGCCCCTGATTAGCCTTTTGTTTTATTAAAGTTATTCTTAAATCTTGATTTTCTGCAATAAAATTTTCAACTATTTCGCAAGATTTGTCAGAAGAACAGTCGTCGACAACAATTATTTCAAAATTTGTGTAGCTTTGATTTTTTATACTTTCGATAGTTCTCAAAATATATTTTTCGTAGTTGTATGAAGTTACAATGAAGCTGACTAAAGGTAATTTAAACATTTTCACCCTCAATTTTTTCTTCGGCTAAAAGGTTTTCCATTTTTTTATTGTGTCTGATAGAAGAAATTAATGCTGCAATGATGAATGCTAAACCAATTCCGCCAGTTACGACTTCCGGAACTTCTTTAACTGTAGATACAAGCATTAAACAAGCTAATGCGCCAATTGCCCAGTGTGCGCCATGTTCAAGATATAGGAATTGCTTTAATGTTTTCTTTTCAACAAGCATAATTGTTAAAGAACGAACGAACATCGCGCCGATAGCAAGCCCGATTGAAATTATGATAATATCTTTACTTAGTGCAAAAGCTCCCAAAACTCCATCTAGAGAGAAAGAAGCATCAATTAATTCTAAGTATAAAAAGCTTACTAATCCCGTACAGCCAACAGCTTGAGTTGTGCATTTTGCAAGGCGCATTTCTTCGTGTTTTTCAAGATAATGTGCAAATCCTTCGATTAGTAAATATGTAATTATACCTGAAATTCCGGCAATCATTACGTGTAACTTTTGTTGAGATGGAACAACATTTTGAGTTGCAAGTAACATAAATAACGAAATAACTATTTCAATTCCTTTAATATGGTCAAGGTGCGACAATGGTCTTTCTACGCATTTAATCCAGTGAACTTCTTTTTTGTGGTCAAAAAAGTAGTTAAGGAACAGCATAATCAGGAACATTCCGCCGAAAGTTACGATTGGTGCGTGAGTTTGATGTAAATAATATGCGTATTTATCAGAATTTGTCAATGCGATGTTTGCGACATCCAGCATACTTAATTTGGCAAATATAGAAACAACTAGTATCGGGAATAAAAATCTCATTCCGAAAACGGCAATAATAATACCCCAAGTTAGAAATCTCATACGCCATTTGTGGGACATTTTTTCGAGTTTCATGGCGTTTACAACAGCGTTGTCAAAAGATAAACTGATTTCTAAAACACCTAAAACAACTGCGATAAAAACGCAAGTTAAGCCTGTACCACTATGAACATGCTCGCCCCATAGGTAAGCCCCAATTAGCCCGACGATTGTTACTAAATATGAACCTAAAAAATATTCTAACATTTTCATCTCCTTATTTTCCTTGATTGTACATAAAATAAAAACAAGTTACATCATACATTTTTTGTAAAAATATTTTTTGTATTAGGTTGAAAAAGTCTTCAATATATGTTAAACTGGATTTGTACATAAAAATTGGAGGAATTTATATGCAGGAAGAGATGAAAAGAGCCGTCGGGGGGGGGGCAATCACGAACGTGAATTAGGAGCTCCTTTAGCCGAAATAGACTCTCATGTTGCTCATTTGAGTGACTTATCCTCTCTCCGAGGGAGAGAGTTAGAGAGAGGGTTTAATTCAATTACAAGTATTGGAAAAAAGAACCAAAACAACTCAAGTGAAACGAACTTATTCACTCATTCACCTATTCACTTATTCGCTTCAAAAAAATCCGCATTTACTTTGGCAGAAGGTGCTACGCACGTAGCCCACTGTAAAGATTCACGCAAAGTAGCATTTACTTTGGCGGAAGTCCTCATCACCCTAGGCATCATTGGTGTTGTTGCAGCACTAACAATGCCTGTACTTATTAGTAATGTACAAGATAGAGTTAAACAAAAAAGAGTTGAAAATATTAAGCAAAAATTAAGTAAAGTCACAGATAAAATGGCTGTACAGAGTGGTTTGATTGGTTATGGCGACACTATGTCTTTTGTCCAAGAAATGTCAAAACACATGAAATTAGCTAAGATTTGCGACAACAACCACATCTCCGACTGTTGGCCGACAGAAGAAGTAACCCTTAACGATGAAGGAAAAACTTGGGAGATTGCAAAAACCAAAAATGCAAGAACTTTATTAATTCCAGAAAATATTCGAGACAATTGGACGGCTACCGTTGGTTTGGTTACAGCAGACGGAACCGCAATGATATTAAGTTATGACAAAACTTGTGATTTTGATGTCGATCAGACGGGTTTGGCTTATGGGGCAAGTTCCGACTTATCTACTAGTACAAGTTGTTTATCTGGAATGTTTGATTGGAATGGCGGGAAAAACCCAAATAAATTGGGCGATGATGTTATTCCTTTAGGTGTGGCAAAGGGACTTGGCTCCGGATGTGCTTTTGAGGTGAATGATAAGTGTTTTACAACCCCATTTACGCCTAAACCAATGAAACCGACTGATTGCGCGGCTCAAAAGAATTCTCTTGGAATAAATACTTGCTGTACTGCTGGAGATTGTTATAGCAAAGGAGATTATTGGGCTGGCGCAGTAAAACAATGTGGAGGGATAAATAATATTCCAACACTTGATGATTTAGCTGAGTTGAAAAAATTGATTTATAAAAATGGGAAAATGGATAGGTCAGCGGTTAAATCACTAGGTTTTTCTGTGAATACATCTGGAAATTTTTATGTGTTTTCAAATAATGAAAAAAGTTCAATTCATGTTTATGGTCAAAATTTTTACCCTACATCTTCAAAAAGTGACATTGCTGGTAAAAATGCAGATTATTATCAAACAATTTGTATAGGGAAATAAACTTAATTGGTAAGCTGATACCTATTCCGACGACATAAAACGCAAAATAAACAATAAAATTAAATAAAATAAATATATTAAATTTTTGATGGCGAGGGTGTTACCTCGCCATATTTGAACCACCCACAATTCACAATTTACTTTTCACTTATTATCTTTAATTTGAAAAATTTTTTGTTCTTGATATACTTTAGTTATGAAAGATATGTTAGATAAAATTCTTCAGATTGAGAAGAAATATAATGAACTGGGTGTTACCCTATCTGATCCTGCGGTAATTCAGGATTACAACAAGTTTAGAGACTTGTCAAAACAAAGAAAGTCTATGGAAGAAACAGTTAATCTTTATTACGACTGGAAAAAGGCTGTAGATGCTATTGAAGAAGCTAAAGAGATGATTAAGGCTGAACACGATGAAGAAATGAAATCATTCTTGAAGGCTGAGATGGCTGAAAATGAAGCAAAACTTCCTGAATATGAAGAAAGAATGAAAGTCCTTCTACTTCCTCGCGACCCGATGGATGATAAAGATATTATGCTTGAAATTCGTGGTGGCGCAGGTGGCGATGAGGCGAATATTTTTGCCGGAGACTTAGCTCGTATGTATATGAGATATGCCGACAAAAAAGGTTGGCAAACTCAGGTTTTGAGTAAAACCGAATGTGAAGCCGGCGGCGTTTCTGAAATTATTATTTCAATAAAGGGTGATGCTGTTTATTCTCAATTGAAATACGAATCAGGTGTTCACAGGGTTCAACGTGTTCCTGCGACAGAATCTCAAGGACGTGTTCACACATCAACTGCGACAGTTGCCGTAATGCCTGAGGTTGACGATGTTGAAGTTGAATTGAATATGAATGATGTTGAAATTTCAACTGCTCGTTCTGGTGGTGCCGGTGGTCAAAACGTTAACAAGGTTGAAACTGCTGCTCGAGTGTTCCACAAACCGACAGGAATTATGATTTTCTGTACAGAAGAACGTTCTCAACTTCAAAACAAAGAACGTGCTTTACAGATTTTGAAAGCCAAACTTTATGATATGGAAGTTCAAAAGCAAATGCAGGAAATCACCGATTTACGTCGTTCTCAAGTAGGAACGGGTGACAGGAGTGAACGTATTAGGACTTATAACTTCCCTCAGGGCCGTTTGACTGACCACAGGATTAACCATAACTTGAATGTAAATACGGTTATTGACGGGGATTTGGACGAATTGATTAACTTGTTGATTGAGCACGACCAAAAGTTAAAGTTGGAAAAATTAGCAGAGGTAAATTAGTGGTAGTTCGAAGATGTGCAGGTTGCGGTAGATATAGAAACAGAAAAAGAATGATAAAGATTACACGTGAAAATGCGCTTGGAGACTTCGTTATTAACCCTGATAATAAAATATTTGGCAGATCTGTATATCTCTGCTATAATAATTCTTGTATAGAAAATGTTTTTAGAAAAGATAGAATTTCAAAAATCTTTAAAACCTCTGTACCGGAAGATTTGAAAGGAAAATTATTAAATGAGTTTTGAAACGATTAGAATAAATGAATTAGCAAAAGAACTTGGGCTTACCAGTAAGGAAGTTATTGAAAAATTTGCACAACTTTCTGTTACGGGCAAAACTCATTCAAGCACTGTTACAATGGAACAGGTTAAAAGGTTAAAAGAATTTATCGCATCAGGCGGTGTAAAAGAACATAAAAAGCCAAAAGCTTTTGTTGTAAAAAAAGCAAAAGCAAAAGAAAAACAGGTTGTTGAAGAGGTTGAGGTTAAAAAAGAGGAAAAGAAAGCAGAGCCGGTAAAAAAAGCCAGTGTCCCTCGTGTTGAAATTGTAAAGACAAAACAACCTCAAAGTCGCTTGGAAATTGTTAGACGTGCACCGAGAAAACCTGCAGGTGAGGCTGGGACATCTTCAGATAAGCCTGAAAGACCTGCTAAGTCCGGAGAAAGAAAATTCCCGCCGCGTGGGGAAAGAACTACTCGTGGAGAAAGACCGGAAAGAGGAGAAAGACCATATTCTTCTCGCTCAAAAGATGGTGTGAAAAAACCATTTGAAAAGCCGTCAGGAGAAAGAAAACCTATCCAAAGAACTATTATTTCTCAAGATATTTACGAAAATAAAGGTAATGGTAGACGTAGAACCGATGGGAAGAAAAAAGGTAAAGATTTTAACAACAAAAAAGAAGAACAAGAAAGAATTTCTTTAGAAAAGGCAGCTGCACAAAAGCATAAAAAACGTTCTCACAAAGAGGAAGAAACGACTCAGGTAACTCAAGTTGTTGTAAACAAAGCGATGACGATTAGTGAATTGTCTGAAAAAATTCAACATACACCTGCTGAAATTATTAAGTTCTTGATGTTGAACGGAATTATGGCAACTGTCAACCAGCTTATTGATGTTGATGTTATTAAAAAGATTTGTGCCGAATATGAGCTTGAGGTTCTTGATGAAGACTTAGATGCTTATATGGAAGAGGAACTTGAAAAAGAAGAAAAAGAAAAGAAATTAACAGAAGTTGATAAAAAATTGTTGAAGCGTAGAGCTCCTGTTGTTAGTATTATGGGACACGTTGACCATGGTAAAACAACTTTGTTAGATAGTATTCGAGCTTCTAAACACAAAATTGTAGCATCAGAAGTCGGCGGTATTACGCAGTCAATTGGTGCTTATACGGTTTATTTGGACAACAACAAAGATAAAAAAATTGTTTTTGTTGATACTCCGGGGCACGAAGCGTTTACAGAAATGAGAGCTCGTGGAGCAAAAGCTACTGATATCGCAATTTTGGTTGTAGCTGCGGATGATGGTATTATGCCTCAGACAATTGAAGCAATTAACCACGCAAAAGCGGCAGATGTACCGATTATTGTTGCCGTAAACAAAATTGATAAACCGGGCGCAAATCCTGACAGAGTTTTGCAACAATTGACAGAACATGGACTGGTTCCGGAAGAATGGGGCGGTGATACAATTACTGTCAAGGTTTCAGCATTGCAAGGTACAGGTATTGATGAGTTGTTAGAATACATCTTGCTTGTTGCTGATGTCCAAGATTTAAAAGCAAATCCAAAAGCAGAAGCGTCAGGTGTTGTAATTGAGGCAAACCTTGATAAAGGTAAAGGTGCAGTTGCTACATTATTAGTTCAAAACGGAACTTTGCGTGTGGGCAATTGTATTGTTGTAGGAACTGCCTGTGGGCGTGTTAGAGCGTTACTTTCTGACTCAGGTGAAAGAATTCAAAAGGCTGAACCGTCTACTCCGGTAGAAATTTTAGGCTTGTCCGAAGTTCCCCAAGCCGGTGATTATTTTGAAGTTGTTAAGAACGAAAAAGAAATGAAAGTAATCGTTCAAGAACGTAAAGAAAAAGAACGTGATAAGCGTCTTGATGCAATGCTTCCGGCTCATGTCCGCCGTGAGGCTGTTGCTGGTGAAGACGATATTCCACAATTGAACTTGATTATTAAAGCTAACACTAATGGAGCTGCAGAGGCTGTATCTCAAGCAATTGCGCAACTTGAATCTGATGAAATTAAAACAAAAATTATTCACGTTGGTGTTGGAGATATTTCAGAAGCTGATGTTATGTTGGCTTCTGCTTCAAACGCATTGATTTTAGGCTTTACAGTTAAGGAAGATGCAAATGCTCTTGCTGCAGCTGAAAAAGAGGGTGTTACAATCAAGAAATACGATATTATTTATCAAATTCTTGAAGATATTGAAAAGACTATGTTATCATTGCTTGAACCTGAAATTAAAGAGGTTGAACTTGGTAAGGCTGAAGTTCGTCAAGTATTTACAATTGGCAAAATAACAAGAATTGCCGGTTGTTATGTAACAGAGGGTAAGATTGTAAGAAGTAAGGATGCTGTTCTTTATCGTGATGGTAAAGAAATTTTCCGTGGAGCAATTGATCAGTTGAAACGTTTCAAAGACGATGTAAAAGAAGTTGCACAGGGTTTTGAATGTGGTATATCTTTTGCTAAATGGAATGATATCGAAGTTGGCGATATTATTGAAGTTTCGACAACCGAAGAAGTTGAACGTCAAAGCTTGTAATATTGGAATAAGAAAATAAGTGAATATGTAAATAAGTTCTTATTATTCTAAGAGCAATATAATTTAATGCCGGAATAATTTTATTAAATTACTGAACGCTCAGAATGACTAGAATTGCAAATATTCATGATGTCTCAATTTATTACTATCTTTTTGCCAAAATAAAATTCAAAACTCGTTTTGCCATTGGAGTCAAATTTTTACCGAAAACGTTAAGTTTTATTTGTTCCGGCATAGTTGGCTGTTTGATATTCATTGGAGAACTCATATCAAGTGTGTCGCCGGTTACAAGTATTAAATCCGGAGTAACTGCAGAACTTTCTGTAATCTTACCGTCCTTAGGATTAAAATGTTCTCTTTCTATAAGTTTTTTGCCGTCGCGAATAGGTGTTTCAGACTTGGCTGCAACTCTTACCCAGTTATCTTCCCAACGTAATTTTCTATATAATTCATAAACTTGTCGGTTCATATTATCATTGGTTTTTCCACCGCGCAATTCATATTTATGTCCCAAATGGTCTGTAAAAGATTTAACAGTAGTTAAATCCTTAGAAAGAACAAATTTATTTACAATATTACTTTTAGTTTTGCCATTGAAGCCGAAAATTTTTCCTACATTCATACACATATCTCCATTTTTTGCCCATAATAAAAAGAAAACATGAAAAAGTCAAATATGTATTTGAGCATGTGGTCTGATGTAGTGATTTGTTATTTTAAATTAAGAAGTTTTAAGGTTTAAGAATTTATGTAATATTTTTTCACATGACACTAGCAAAAAAATTTTTTCTCATGTATTATTACATTCATAACAAATTAATATTTAATTATGGATGAAAAAATGCAATTACTAATTGACAAAGAAATTAATTCCGACGACAAGATATTGAAGCCAGATTTCAATTCAAAGACCGGACGCGAGTTGCTCGCCTTTTACCTCCAAACAAAGTTTAAACAAATTTTGGCTTATGACAAACGTTGTGAATCCCCGATTTTTAAGGAAGTTGATCCGACATTTATCTCAAGGTTTACAAAACGATTGATTACAAATCCGGCGAAGCGTTTGTTGATTGGGATTGCTGGGGAGTCGGCTTCAGGAAAGTCCACCGTTTGTTCTGAAGTAAAAAGTATTATTGAGCGTCTAAATATGCCGGTTTCTGTTCTAAGTACAGATAATTATTTTAATGACATTTCTGCATTGATTAAAAAATATGGTAGTTTTGATAATTTGCGAGACAATGGTTATGATGTTGATTCCCCATGTAGTTTTCAGCTTGATTTATTGAGAAAAGATTTGCAAAATTTAGCTAATGGTGAAACGATTTATGCACCCAGATATGTTCCAAACGGGACAGGAGTCTCAATTCCAAATGCCTTAAAAATTGAGTCTGATAAAATCATTGTTGTAGAGGGAATTGCTGCTCTTTATGAAGATGTTCAAGATGTTTTTGACGTAAAAATTTACATTGAAACAGATAATGAAATTCGTTATAACAGATTTATGAAACGAGCTCAGGAAGAACGAAACCAAGATAAAGAAAATGCGATAAAACATTGGCAGTATTTGCTTGATGTTGGTGAAAAATATGTAATTCCTTGCAGAAATTCTGCAGATTTTGTGTTGGATGGAAATTCTGATTTGAGCTATTTTGACCAAATTTTGGAGTATATTCATACGATTACGAATAATTTTCAACAATAGTGTTATGCACAAAGCACCGCTTTAAAAAGATATCATGGGAAGCCCCAATTTTCGTAGTTCTGAGCGGTTTGCGAAGAATCGAAAGAAGTTACATTGTTGGGTTGGTAACAACCTTAGTACCTTAATGCCTTAGTATCCCAGTAACTTTCATTTATTGAGAAGTCTTAACAAATTTCCCCCTTTTTGCCAACTTTTAAAAAAAGTGATAAAATTCTTATTAAGTATGAGTGTAATTTGAATTAAATACTCTTAATGATTGATATACTTATGGTGGAATTTCACTATAATAAAATAGGATAATAAAAAATAGGTGGCAAGTGAGCAGAAATTTTATAGAAAGATTTAAGGCAGAAGAAACAAAAGACCATTTTTGGAGTTTTAACAAAAAAATTGGTGTTGGTTTGGTTGTGTTGTTTCTTGCTGTTATAATGATAAACACTACAGGTTGTACTCAAGGAAATTCAGGCGAAGACGACATAACAAATATTGAGGAAAATCAGCAGCCGCAAGATACTGTGAAAGTCGGGAATGATGGAGTAAATGCAGCTATCGCTCCGGATGATGTTTCTATTGTTGCGGATCAAGCTGCAAAAAATTCTTCGATGGTAGCAATGTCTGTTGAAGATATGGGGCGTTCAGATCCTTTTTTGCCTGATGGAGAAAAGGTTGTTGTTAAGGCAGCTCCTAAAAAACCGGCATATTCAAGTTATTTGATGCCTCCTCCGGAAAGTATTACTGTTGATTCTATGGCAACTGATGTAATGACAACAAAGGTTTCCGGAATTATGTATGATAAGTTTAACCCATCAGCAATATTGAATATTAGTGGCTCTGATTACCTTGTTAGATCAGGTGATGTGATTAATGGCTATAAGGTATTGTCGATTGGAAGAGAGACTGTAACCGTTCAGTATGGTTCAAATGTTTATAAAGCAAGTGTTGGTGAATTATTTACCGGTGAGGGTGTAAACTTCAACACAATTTCTAACTTGAACAATAAATTCGGTGGAAGTCATAATAAACGTTAATTAACAAATAAAAAGCAGGAGCAAATATGAGAAATAAAGTTTTTAACAGAATTGTTGCAGGATTAATGCTTATGTCATTCGTTTTTTCAAATGGAGTCATGGCTGTTTCTGCAATGGAAAATGTCGGAGCTACTCAGTATGGGCGTGACGGAAGACCGGCATTACGAAATGATAATGGTGATTATTCGCTAAAATTAAAGGGCGATGTAAGTTTCGTTAGAAAAAATCCGGCTATTAGTATTAGCTTGAGAGATTCTGATGTAAAGCAAGTTTTAAGAATGTTTGCGGATAAAGCGGGAATGAATATAGTTTTTCATGATTCTGTTTCTGGCAATGTTACTCTTGATCTTGTAGATGTGCCTTTGAATAAAGCTTTTGAAATGGTAATGCAAATTAATGACCTTAATTACGTTGTTGATGACAAAACTATTATTGTTGCAAAAGCTGGAACTAGTGGATTTAATTTTGCAAAACAAGATATGACATTAATCCCTGTAAAATACATAAGCGCATCTGCTTTAGCTGATTTTTTGAATAAAAATATTTACGCAATGCATAAACCTGGGCTTTCAGACACAGATGTTGTTACTACAAATCCTGCAACAAATGAGTTGATTGTATTTGGAACAAAATCTGATGTCGCTATTGCGAAAAAAGTTGTTGAAAAATTTGATAAAAAACCTCAAACAACATCATTTAAAGTAAATCATACAACTCCTGCAGAAATGGCTGATATGATTTGTAACATGTTGTTGCCGGCTGCTGGTTCATCAGGTGGCTCATCAGGTGGATCTTCAAAAGGAGGTGCTACAGGTGGAGCTGCTGGAATTATGACCGGAGCGGCTGCAGATGCAGGTAGCGGAGGATCATCAGGAGGTTCATCAGGAGGTTCTTCAAGCGGAATTGCTTTGAATGCAGGTACTGTGGCTTGTACTCTTGACGGACAAGCTGCCGGTGGAAGTGTTTCATCTTTTGGATTACAAAACTTGTCTGTTGCATATTATGCTCAACTTGGGACAATAAATATTATTGGTGGTTCTGAACAACAATTGGAAATGATTAAAGACTTTATTGCTGAAACTGATAAAAAACAACCACAAGCATATTTGGAAGTTTCTATTGTTGAATTGAATGAAGATGGTAGTAAGTCACTTCAAAATAATTGGACATTCTACAGTAAAATGTTCTCGGCTACATTTGATGGAGAAAATACAGGTACTCACCCTGTATATCCGATATTCTTCAAAGGTAATCAATATGAGGTTTGGGATACAAGTGGAGATTCTCCTGCAGCAAAAGACCCTATCAAAAAATATACAGGTGGAACAACTCTTGCTTACGCAATTAATTATTTAATAAAGAATTCAAAAGGTAGAGTTGTTGCAAATCCTAGAATTTTGATTACAAACGGAGAAGAATCAACAATTGATATTACACAAGATTATATTGAAACAACTGAATCTGAACAAAGTGCATACACCGGTGGTTCAATTGCTACAAGAACATATAATATTGGTAGCGATGCGGGTATAAAAATCTCAATTACTCCGTTTATTAGTCCGGACGGTTATGTTACTTTGAATATCAAACCTGAATATGCAACTATTTTGAATAGAATTACTGCAAAAGATGCGAACGGAGAATATATCGCTGCAACATTGTTATCACACAGAAATCTTGATTTGAAAAATGTAAGGATTAAAGATGGTGAAACTTTAGTAATTGCAGGTATGATAAATGAAGAAGAACAAAAATCTGTAGGAAAAGTTCCAATTCTTGGAGATGTTCCGGTTATTGGTTCGATGTTCAGATCAACATCTTCTGAAAAAACGAAGAGTGAAATGGTAATTATGATTACTCCTAAGATAGTAACAGATACGGAAGATGCAGTTGGAAATACTGATAATTTATAGAATAAAACTAAAACTATACAACGATGAATGAACTTCTAAACAAGTTAAAAAACAGTGTCAATCGTCAGATACTGAATAAAGTAGATAGCGCATTATTGGAACAATATAAATTTGTTCCAATTAGTGTTAAGGATAATTTTTTATTTGCAGCTATCAATTCATCATCGGATAAGGAGTTAATTAACCACAAATTAAAAGAAATATACAATCTTCCAGTTAAGTTTATAACAATCTCTGATCAGGATTTGATAGATTTGATTGCAAACCTGAAGCAGGAAATGCAAAATGATTCGATAGGAGACGATGGAACATCTAAACAAGTCAAATTAGGTGAGTTACTTATTCAAAAGGGCTATATTAATGATGTCCAGCTTCTTCAAGCATTGGCTGAAAGTAAACGTCAAAAAATTCCTATCGGTTCAACTTTGTTTAAGTTGGGCTATATTACGCTTGACCAATTAAAAGAAATTCTTCACTTACAAACCGGTTATGATTTAGTTACACCGGAACAATTAGCCTCTCAGGATAAGTTCATCAAAATCTTACCTGAGGATTTTATCAAAACAAATAAAATTATTCCGATTTCTTCTGATGGAAAAACTTTAATTTTAGGGGTAGTTACTCCTGTAAAACCGGATGTTTTAAAAGATATTATTTATTTAACCGGTCAAAATCCGAAACAGTTATTGATGACCCATTATGAGTTTCAAAACTGTTTGAATACATTTTTCAGTGAACAAAAGAAAGAAACTGAAAAGGTAATTAAAGAAATTGAAAGTGAAGCGGATGAGTTTGAGGTTGAAGAATCCCTTGCAGATATGGTTGACAAGCAATTAAAAGATTCAACCGGATCTGTTGCAAAATTTGTAAACCAAATTATTACGAATGCAATTGATAATAAAGTTTCCGATATTCACATTGAACCGAGATTGTCCGGCTATATAGTAAGATACAGAAAAGACGGTATGTTGCAGAAAGTTCTTGATATTCCGCCCAAAGTTGAAACACAGGTTATTGCCCGTTTCAAAGTTTTGTCAAGAATGAACATTGCAGAACACAGACGACCGCAGGATGGTACTTTTTCTATAAAATACAAAAACGGTTCTTATGACTTCCGTATCAATACACTCCCTGTTTCCGGTAAGGAAAAGGTTTGTATTCGTGTGCTTGCGCCGGCAGTTAGTTTGAATGCTGCTGATAAAAATATTAGTTTGGTTGGTGGAACCGAAGAAGATATTGCCAAAATTAAAAATATGGTTAGTTGCCCGAACGGAATTATTTTAACATCAGGTCCTACAGGTTCTGGTAAAACGACAACTTTGTATTCTGTTTTGAAAAGTTTGAATGATGAAGATGTAAATATTACAACAATTGAAGATCCGATAGAAATTAAGTTGGAGGGGATTAACCAATCTCAAATCAATGCCAAAGCAGGTATTACGTTTGCATCTTGTATGAGAGCTATTTTAAGACAGGACCCTGATATTATTCTTGTAGGTGAAATTCGTGACTATGAAACGTTAGAAATTGCGATTTCTGCTGCACTTACAGGCCACCTTGTATTGAGTACTGTTCACACAAACTCTGCAGCTGCAACTGTTACCCGTTTGATTGAAATGGGCGCAAAGGATTACCTTGTATCTTCAACTTTGTCAGGAGTAATTGCTCAACGTTTGGTAAGAAAACTTTGTGATGACTGTAAGGAAGAGTATTTTGCGTCTCACGAAGAAGCAAAACAAATTATAGCAAAAGAAGAAGATATTCAAGAATTTATGAAAAAACCGATTTATAGAGCAAAAGGTTGCAGTAAATGTGACTTTACAGGTTATAAAGGCAGACTCGGTGTATACGAAATTATGGCGATTAATAAGGAAATTAAAAAATTAGTCGCTTTAGGTGCTCACGATTTGGAAATCGAAGAAGCTGCTGTGAAAAACGGAATGAGAACATTAAATCAGGCTTGTATATCCCATATCTTAAACGGAGTTACTACAATAGATGAGTTTGTGAGAGTTCTGGGTGTGGTAAATGAATAGGAGAAATAATGGCAATATATAATTATATAGCATTAAAAAATAATAAAGATATTGTTAAAGGAAAGGTTGATGCACAAAGCTTAAGAGAAGCTCGTGAAAACATCCGTAACCTTGGCTTTATTCCGACAAAAGTTTATGAAGAAAAAGCTAAAGGTGAAGATGACACCGAAAAGAAAGTTGACGTCAAAGGCGGTAAAGTAAAAAAACTTGGCTTGCAAGACAGAATGGATTTTACATCAACTTTGCAAATTCTTGCGCAATCAGGTATTCCGATTATTGAATCTTTGATGTTTATTGAAAATGATGCGGCAAAGCTAAAAGTTCGACTTGTTGCAAAAGAGTTAAGACGTCAAATTATGGCAGGTGCAACTTTTGCCGATACAATTGCAAAATACCCTGATCAATTTGGACAAATTTATATTGGTTTGGTAAAAGCCGGAGAAGATTCAGGTGAACTTGAAAAAACATTACAACGTTTGTTGGAATTGTTAGGAAAACAAGCTGCAATCAGAAGTAAAGTTATTGGTACATTGATGTATCCGATGTTCGTAATTATTTTGGCTGTAATTATCGTATTGGTTATGTTGATGTTCGTATTCCCTGTATTTAAAGAAATGTTTGACGGTATGGGGAAAGAACTTCCTTGGATTACAGCTACTCTTATGAGTGCAGGTATTTTCTTAAAGACGTATTGGTTCTTTGTTCCAATTATGTTGGGTTCAATTTGCGGATTTTTTACTTTTATAATGAGGTGGCAACCAAGTAAAAGAAAAATTGATGAATTTGTTTTGAAAGTCCCTCTATTGCGTGACCTAATCCAATTTTCAAACTTTGCAAACTTTGTAGCAGTTATGCAAGTTGCGTATGATGCAGGTGTTCCGATTATTGAATGTTTGTATTTAGCAAATGTTACTTTAACAAATTACACTCTAAAAACCAAAATAGAGGGTGCAACGTTGAAAGTTCAACAGGGTCAACATTTGTCAATTGCTTTGCGTTCTACTCATGTTATGCCTAAGATGATTTTGTTTATGATTGCGACTGGTGAACAATCAGGTCGTTTGGGTGATATGTTAATGCAAGCCACAAACTTTATTGATAAAAAATTGGATGGTATCATTGATACAATGACAAAAATGATTGAACCGATAATGTTGATTGTAATCGGTAGTATCGTATTGACTTTGGCATTGGCATTATATTTACCATTGTTCAATTCATATATGACAGATTAAGGATAATTTATGACGAAAACTTATGTAATTACAGGTTCTACATCCGGTATAGGCAAGGCCCTAGTGCAAAAATTGGTTAAAAATAACACTGTTTTTGCGGGCTATCGTAATGAAAAATATGTTGAAGAATTGGGAAAACTGGGCGCAATTCCTTTCTACATTGATATGGAAAGACCTGAAAGTATTCGACAAGCTGCAGCTTATATAAAATCAAAAACAGAAAAAATTGACACATTGGTTAACGTTACAGGTTGCGTTGTTGCAGGTGTTATGGAAAAGATTTCGATTGATAACTTGAAAAAACAGTTTGAAGTAAACACTTTTTCGCATATTGATTTTACACAAAATCTGTTGCCATTGCTTGATAATGCAAAAGTTATTAATATAAGTTCAATGTCAAGTTTTGGAATTTTTCCGTTTGTAGCTCCTTATTGCGCATCTAAAAGAGCTCTGGACATTTTGTTTAACGCGATGACACTAGAATCAGGGCTGAAAGTTGTTTCTATAAAACCGGGGGTAATAGCAACTCCCCTGTGGGATAAGTCGATTGAGTTGAATAAAGAAGCGATTCACGATTGTTCCGGTTACGACAAAGAGATGAAATATATGGTTGAAAATGCTCATAAAAACGGACAAAAAGGCTTGAACGTTGATAAGGTTGTTGATAAAATCTTATGTGTCGACGCAATGGCAAATCCAAAACCATCGTATACAGTAGGTTTTGATGCAAAGTTTGCCGAACTTGTGTCAAAATTGCCGTTTGATTGGCAAAATAAGCTGATAAAATATGGCATGAAAAGGAAGTTTGGAAACTAAGTTGTTTTTGTTGTTTGTTTCGCTAACGAGTTATTGTTCATTCCATTATCGTGGCATTTTGACTTCGTAATCTGTATTAACTGTTGCTATCTTTTTCTCAAAATAATCTCATAACCCAAAATATCTAAAATCTCAGCCAATTCAGAAACGCGAAAAGTTTTGTTGCGAAGTTTGTTGCCGAGATTGCGGACGCTATCTGTTTTGTTGAACTTTGAATTAACTTCATCTTTAAGCTTTGACATCGTAATCCCTTGCAATGCAGCCAAATACTTTATTTGTTCTTTTAGATTTTCTGTTTCAAGTTTATATTCATTGTTCATTGAATAATAATACTATTTAATGAATTATAATAAAAATAAATTGACAACATGCACTATATAGTGTAGAATATAACTAAAATATTGCAAAATATTAAAAAATAGAAATTTTTAGTTGGAAATTTTGATGTATAATTTTATAATAGTGATATAACACTTCACGTATAAGGAGGATTGATGAAGATAGGACATAATTTTGGATTTACGTTAGCAGAAGTATTGATTACGTTGGCTATAATCGGTGTTGTAGCAGCAATGACACTCCCGACATTGATACAAAATCAACAAAAAAGGTCTCTTGAAGTTGCTACACAAAAATTTTATTCAAACATGTCCCAAGCTGTAAAAAAATATATGGCAGATGAGGGTGTAGATGATTTGAGAAATACACCGTTAACATCTGTAGATGATAATGATGATGATGTAGAAAGAGCTCAAAAAGCATGCGAAGATTTTGTACAAAAATACTTAAAAGTTGTAAAAGTTTGTGAAGATGGATGTTTTGCAGATAATTATACAAAGCAAAATGGAGAAATTTCTGATTATGTTGGTATTAAACCAGAAAATGCAGCATACACAGGGAAATTTGTATTAGCGGACGGAACTGTACTTGACATAACATATGGTCATGTTAGCTCGTTTGGTTCAGTGCCTATAACCTTGCACGTAGATATAAACGGGCGAAAAGGACCAAACAAGATAGGATATGATTTATGGGAAATGGACATTTTTTATGATGGTTCAATAGATGAAAGTAACCTTAACCCAGAATGTAAAAAAGATAATAAATATTGTAATGACGCTTATGGGAATTCTCCAAAAGAAATAAGAGATAATCGTTTTGATATGTGCAAATCTCAAGATAGTGGAGCTTACGGTGGATGTTTCGGACACTTTTTAGAGAACGGATTTAAGTTTGATTATTAGATAATTTATCTCCCCTTGGAGAGAGGAAAAGTTTACTGTAACTGTCATTGCGAAGCGAAAAGTTTTAAGGGAGTTATTAAGGTTTTTGAAAATACGCTGTGGCAATCCCATTCAATTAATTTGATGAGATTACGACGTCGCTGTTTCTCCTTTCCATCTTTACAATTTTCATAATAACTCTACACCAAAATCTGAAATAAGAATGAATACTGTCACAAAGGGCTACGTGCGTAGCACCTCCTCGTAATGACATGTACAAAATTAAGAAACGCCACGATAGCGAAATGAACAATAACTTGTTAGTGAAACAAATAGCAAAAAACAGTCATTGTTTGAGCGTAAG
>CAKUUY010000021.1 GCA_934693235.1 uncultured Candidatus Melainabacteria bacterium
ACTTCTTCTGCTTCCTTGTGCTGAATGTCCTGTTCTTTTCTTAGGTACTGCCATTTTTCTTTTTCCTTTTTATTTTTATTACTACTTATATTTTTCTAGTTTTCGTCTATTTTTATATTTTTGAAAACATCAAGTCTTGGATCTGACAAATTTTCTTCTTTCAAAAATTTGTCCCCATTACAATTTATACCACAAACTTTTTTATTTGGTAAATTTAATATTACAGATTGATACAATAAGTCATAAATATCAATCACGTTTTCGCCGTTCAAATCTATAACAAATTGTCCGTCCTTAAGTTCGAATTCCTGCCCGTAATCGTCTAGCAGTGCGTTTTTTGCATACATTTCATTTACATCAAAATCGAAACTGTAATCATATTCTTTTAAACATAAATCACACTCAAGATTTACAGTCCCCTTAACATTTCCACAAACCTCGATAAATTCACCAAGCGATTTAATTTCTAAATCAGCAACAATTGGAGTAACACAATTCAAACCATCAATTTTGTCTTCAAAATGAAAATCAATAGTTTTTGTCTTTGTATTTTCTAGTTCTTCTATCGAAATTTTGTAATCCATTATCCTACGTATTGTTCTTCCTGAATTGCAAGCGATGCAATTTGATTAGAGATAAAGCAAACTTTTTTCAAAGGACCTTGAGTTTCTTTTTCAATCAAAGTTGCAGTTGCACTTCTCATAGCCTGTTGTAATTCTGCATAAAGATCTTCCGGTTTTTCAACATACAAAACCAAAGGAGCTGCTGCGCCTTTCAAAAATACTAAAACCGAAGTTCTTTTCTTTATATTTTGTGGGTTAAATTGTTGTGCCATTTCACACTCCTATCTTTCGTAATTACAATTATAAACAAATGTAACATAATTGTCAATTTTTGTTTTGCTTGAAAAGACTAAATAAGAAAATAAATTCATACTTGAAGAAGTTCCTAAATCACTAGGGCGCTAAGGCACTAAGTTCGTTACAAAAGCAGCTAAGCAGCTAGGAAGCGAGGCAGAAAGAGGCCTGACCTATCTCGTCAATATTAAGCAATAAAATTTTAATAATAAGATAAAATCTTTCAAATAACAGATTACGGAGTCAAATTGCCACGATAGCGGAATGAACAATAACTCGTTAGCGAAACAAATAACAAAAACAGCCTTTGTCTGAGCGATTAGCGAGTTTGGCTGTTTTCAGGTTGAGCTTACAAGTTATTAGTGAATGAAGCGTGTGGATGGTTTTGTGGAACTTTTTACACAAAAAGTTCCCGCCGTCCGCGCAAGATATGCATCATTTGGAGCCATAAAAAAAGACAGGATAATAATACCCTGTCTTTTTAAATTACTTTTCAAAATTGAATTAGTGAACCAATGACATCTTCTGCTTGGTTGCTCGCGTTCGACGTGTACGCAAAATACTAACCGTATTTTGGCTTTACACTAGGCTCGCAATCCGCATGGTTTTTTCAATAATTTCGTTCAAGCTTTCAGATTTCAAAGAAGCACCTCCAATTAAAGCACCATCGATATCTGATTTAGACATTTGTTCTTCAATTGTAGCAGGTTTTACAGAACCACCGTAAAGAATTCTGATAGAATCAGCAGCTTCAGCGCCTGCAACTTCTTTAACAACGCTTCTAATCATAGCAATTACTCTGTTAGCTTCATCTGAATCACAAGTTTTACCTGTTCCAATTGCCCAGATAGGTTCGTAAGCGATAACAGATTTAGCGATATCTTCTGAAGAAATTCCTTCCAAAGCAGCTTTAATTTGACCTGCAATCCAAGAATCTGTAACACCTGATTCTCTTTGTTCAAGAGTTTCACCACAGCAGATAATAGGGATTAAACCGCCAGCCAAGATAGCTTTTGCTTTTTTGTTAATCATTTCATCTGTTTCAGAGAAGTATTGTCTTCTTTCAGAGTGACCAATGATTACATAATCGCAACCGGCATCTTTCAACATTTCAACAGAGATTTCTCCAGTGAAAGCACCAGAATTTTCCCAGTGGCAGTTTTGACCAGCGATAGAAATTTTCTTACCGCCACAACCGCAATCACATTGTACAGAGTGAACTGCACAGATTGAAGTGAATACAGGAGCGATTACAACTGTTGGTAATTCTTGAGCTGTATAATCTTTTACAAAGTTTGCAATACCTTCAAAAACTGATTTAGCTTCTGATTGGCATAAATTCATTTTCCAGTTTCCTGCAATAATAGGTTTTCTAGACATAATAAAAATTCTCCTTATTTATGTACGATTTAACACTATTATTATATGAGGTAAATATTTTATTGCAATAAAACACATGATTAATATAACATTACACTTGAAAAGTTGAAAAAATATGTTATAATATAAATATAAAGGGCGGAGCAAGTTGCCGCTTACTCCTTTAAAAGCCCTCGTTTATTTTTGGAATTTAAGTGCTATGATTATCATAAAGATGAGCCATAGCGCTTTTTCTGTTATATACAGTTCCAAATTTATCACCCCCTTTTCTGCGCTTATACCGATTTTTAGTCTGTCCGCCAGAATTGGAGAAATTTAGGGCTTACCCTTTTTTATTTTATTTATCTGCACTGGTAATGCAATATTATTAATAATTTAGTCAAGTAATTCAAGACTATTCAATTTGTCATTAATTTCGTTCATCAAATTAACGTCATCTGTTTGTCTTGCATAGTTTTGAGCTTTTGCAAGAAGTCCTTTGGCTTTAGCAACATTACTGTGCTCAACCATTATATCTGCAGCTTTAGTATAATTTTGTGCTGTTTTTAGCGGAGAATCTGCATCTGTATAGTGTTTTACGGCTTTTGAGTATGATTTTAGAGCGTTTTGAGAGAAACCAAATTTTTCATACGCATCTCCCATACTTGACGACACAAACCCTTTTAATCTTGAATTATCTGTTTGAGATACCAAATCATCCGCAACAGAAATGTAATTCATAGCTTCATCATCATACATATCAGTCAAAATATTTCCCATTTTAGTTAAGGAAGTTGTTTGAGCTGCCAAATTTTCTGTCTCGCCGGCAAAGGAAATAGTATTAAAATAATGATCCATTGCAGGTTGAATTTGATTTACATCATCGTAAATTTGCGCCATTGCATAATGAGCTTTTGTTTTTACGTTTTTATCATTTGTGTTAAGTGAATTGTTGTAACTTGTCAATGCTTGTGAATAAAAATCATGATCATCATAAATTTTACCAACTTCGTAATAAACCTTTGATTTTGTCTCATTATCTCCAACTTCATCTGCTCTTTTTAGAGCTTTTTGGAAAGACATAATCGCTTTTTCAGGTTCATTTGCGTATGCCAATTTTTTAGATTGGATAAATAATGATTTTAATTCTTTATCCTGTGGAATTAACGAAACCACTTTAGAATTTGTTTCGATTTCTTGCTCAACAGGTTCATTAATAGTATCTGAAACAACTGATTTTTCCTCTGTTTTAGAAGCTTCTTTGGTACTTCCCTCTGGAAATTTTACCAAAAATTGAGGATTGATATCACTCTCATTATATTTAAAATCAACTTGTTGCAAGAAAAGAGCATCCACCCAATTTTCTACAACTTTCGAATCTTTGTTTAAAGTTTGAGAAATATATGTATCAAGGATTGTTGATGCATTTTTCAGATTAGATTTAACAAGTTTTGTATTCGGGTTGTCTTTTTTTACCTGTGCCTCAATCAAAGAAAGATATCCGTTAACCTCTTCTTTAAGCTCATCCGGAGTACCAATTGCTGCCGCAGTGTTTTTAAAGTCTTTTAAAATCTGCGCAATATTAATCACAGTACTTCTGCCGGAAAGAGTTTTTGTTGGCATAACTTCTGCAGATTGTGCTGTTGTTTGGGTTTGAACTGTTTGCGGCGTAGTGTTATATCTTGCTTGTGCCTGAATTTGAGAACGCATTTGACGCCAATCGACTTGTTCTCCATTGTTGCTTTGTTGCTGATAAGCAGAGGTATAAGCTGGAGTTTTGCGCTCTACATATTGCAAACCTTTACTTTTGGAGTTTTGATTGGCTTGCTCTTCTCGTTGAGCAGAAGAAGTGTTTTGCTCGTCATCTTGCTTTCTTTTCACAAAATTACGCGCATCCTTATTCAAATATGGCTTTTGAAATATACCGTTTAACACAAATTCTACCCTCTGGTGAGTCTAATATACATTAAAACTCGCCAATTTACGTCATACTTTCGTATGAAATCTACAAATCATGTTTAAGGGTATTTCTTTCAAAGTCAAATTTGTTCTCAATTACTCAAGACGTACATTTCACAATTTTTACAATCAAAATTTAGTGGATATTTTTTACCTTTTTCATCAATTAAAAATAACTTTTTAGGGGATTTGCACATATCCAATGCATATTTTATACAATGTTTTGTATGCATAAGTTCAATGGGCTTTGATTTTGTTTGTCCGCTTTCATAAGCCATTTCGCGAACCTTGCAACCACAATTTTCATAAAAATCTTTTGCCTCGTTATTATAAATATTTGCTCTGTAATCAAGTTCTTTTTGAGGAAATTCTGTATACCTTAAAGGTTTTTGAATTTCTCTTTTATAGTTTTTTAGTCGCTCGTTCATCAAACCTGCAAGAATATTTCTGCGAACTTCATTGATTTTAGAAATCGGCAAGAATGGGAGTGCATCAACCATTTTGATATCTGTTACATAAAAATCACTTTCACCTGTTTTTTGCAATTGAGCAACAAAATTTTCTTTCATTTTATCAGGATTTTTAGGGATTTCGGCACTATCAATACTAAATTCTACAGAATTTTTATCCTCATCAATTGCTTTTAAAATTCCGTTTTGATAAATAAATTCAACCCCGATTTGACGTTTTGTTTTAGAGTTTTCGAGTTGCTTTTCAAATTTACTATCACAGTTTCTGTAAATATCAAACCCAACTTTAATTCCATCCATTTTATTTGGGAATATTTTATTACCTTCTGTTTTATTTATAAGGCATCCCATTCCGTTGAAATACAAACCGTCTTGAGGGTTTAAAGATTTTGTCGAAGCATTTTTTAGCCAATCTATTTCAAAGTAATTTCTTCCGACTTTAGAAATTTTACCAAGTTTTACTCCTAAAGATTTTGGGCATTCAAAGTTAAAACATTTTTTACGTCCATCAAGAAAATAGTCAGTAAAACCTCTGTTAAAACTTTTACTTACATCGGGTTCAAAATCAAGAAAGACTTTACCGGATGAAGTTTTGTCTGCTATTTTGTCGATTTCTTGCCTATAGTATGCAACAACATTTTTCACATAATTTATATCTTTTAATCTTCCTTCAATTTTGAACGATTTGACACCTGAATCAACTAGTTCTTTCAAATGCTTAGACGCATTAAAATCTTTCATACTCAAAAGGTATTTGTCCTTTGCAATAACATTACCTTTTTCATCGACAAGTGAGTATCTTTTTCTGCATGCCTGAGCGCATTCTCCTCTGTTAGCGGAGCGCCCTCCGATACAATAACTCAAATAACATTGTCCACTGTATGATACACACAGTGCACCATGAATAAACATTTCTATTTCTAAACTATTGTTTTGTGCAAACTTTCCAATTTCTTCAATTTGTTCAAGTGAAAGTTCTCTTGCAAGAATCACACGAGAGACTCCGATTTTTTGAAAAAATTTAACTTTATCTAGACTTCTATTGTCGCATTGAGTGCTTGCATGAATTACAATAGGCGGAATTTTCTCCTCAATAGCAAGTTCAAAAATTGCCATATCTTGTACAATAATCGCGTCCACTCCAATATCATACAAATTTTGAATTAATTCCTGCACAGCTTTAAGTTCAGAGTCTTTTAAAATAGTATTAACTGTCACATGGACTTTAACATAAAACTTGTGAGCGTAATCAACAATCTCTTTCAGGTCATCCAAAGAATTTCCGACTTTTTTCCTTGCACCAAAATTCTGCGCGCCAATGTATATGGCATCACATCCTGAATTTATTGCAGCAAAAGCAGTTTGTTTATCTTTTGCCGGTGCTAAAAGTTCAACTTTTTTCATTTTGACGAATAACAACTCCTACACAATTTTATAAATCAAGTAGTAAATAGCAGATGAAATAATCATACAAGCCGGAATTGTAACAACCCAAGCGATTACAATGTTTCCGACAATTCTCCATTTTACGGCATGTGCATGAAATGTTGAACCCACGCCCATAATTGCAGTTGAAATTACGTGAGTTGTACTCAATGGGATACCAAAATGAGATGCTGTCAAAATCAAACCTGCAGCAGATGTTTCAGCGGCAAATCCATGAATTGGTTTAAGTTTAATGATTTTATGCCCCATTGTTTTAATAATTTTCCAGCCGCCATTCATCGTTCCGGCAGCCATTGTCAAGGCACAAGCCATAATTACGTATAGAGGAATTTCAAAACCACCTGTAGGGTCAGGGTTTAAAACACCACCTGCAAGCAACGCCAAAGTAATTATACCCATTGTTTTTTGTGCATCGTTTGAGCCATGACTCAATGCCATCAAGCCAGATGATAAAAGCTGTAATTTTCTGAATTGTTTGTTTACAGTATTTGGAGTTTCTCTCAAAACTATTACAACCCAAGCAATCAAAAGCATTAAAGTAAACCCAACGCAAAAACCTAACATAGGAGATGTAAACATCGGAATAATAACTTTATCCATCAATGTATGGACGTGAACAACATTTGTTCCCGCCTTAACAATTGCAGCACCTAAAAGTCCGCCGATTAATGCGTGAGAAGAGCTTGATGGTAATCCCAACCACCAAGTGAACAAGTTCCAGATAACAGCCGCAAGTAAAGCACAAAAAATCACAGTTAAAGTAATCATATCTGCATTAACAATTCCTGAACCGATAGTTTTTGCAACGTGAGTTCCTGTTAATGCTCCAATAAATTCCAAACTTGCACCAAACAAAACTGCCTGTTTTGGCGACAAAACTTTTGTTGATACAACTGTCGCAATTGCGTTTGCACAATCGTGAAAACCGTTAATGAATTCAAATGCAAGTGCAACGGCTATTACAGCTATTAATATTAAAATTGTAATCATTTATTTTATTTTTATCCTTAATTCTTTTTATTTTAATTTGTATGCTAATCGTATTCCCGAGTATTAAATTGTTATTCTGAGCAATTAGCAAAGAATCTTCTCAAAATATTTTTATGATTGTTTTAAAACAACATTCAAAATAGTATCTGTAACATAAAAACATGCATCGAAAGCGTTTTCAATTTCTTTATACATATCTCTAAGTTTTATAACTTCAAGAGCTTCATATCTGCCTGAAAAAAGATTTCCCATTGCTCGACGATGAATTTCATCACCATGAGCTTCAATTTCTTTCATTTCAATATTTAATTTTGTAATTTTTTCAACATCAGAAACTTTTTTGAAAAGTTTAACGATTTCAGCAAGTTTATCTGTTGCCTGAACTAAAGTTAAAGCCTGTTCTTTCATTTCGTTAGTGTAGTCGTTCAATCTATACACTTCCAAATTCAAGCAGGCTTTTACGATTTTTTTAGTAATTTTATTTAATTGTACTGCAATGGTTTGAATATCTTCTCTTTCTATTGGAGTAATAAAACTTTTATTCAATTGCTTTAAAACAGCTTTGTATGAAAGTTTACCCTTTTTCTTGTATTTTAAAGCTTTTTCTTTGTATTCATCAGTTAACTTATCGTGCATAATTTTATCATATAATCTTGCAGTCTTTTGACAAATCTCTGCGCTGTCCTGAAAATAAGTAAAAAACATTTTATCTTCCGGTGGCATAATATATGACATCAAATTGAATTTTGGCATATTTACCTTCCTTTGTTAATACGTGTTTTTAATACACATGCCAAGCATACTTTAAACAAAAAACATTTAAAATAGTATCGTAACAATTTGTAATAAGAGAAGTTACTAAGTTACTTGGGCATTAAGACACTAGGACATATAGCTCGCTTTGCTCGTAAATATATTTGGCGTAGCCTGTAAAGAACTTAGCATCTTAAACTTAGTAACTTTAAATGACCAAAATTCTCACTTGTGAAATCAAAAATAAATGTTACAATACCTATATGAAACCAAGAATTTTAATCGTAGATGACTCATCAAGGTGGATTTTGCATCATCAAGAGATTATCAGACAAATCTTTAACAACAATATTGATATAGATACTGCAAATTCCGCAAAAGAGGGTGTAGAACGGCTTACCGCATCTATTGATAAACCATATAACTTTATTTTGACCGATATGCAAATGGAACCAGATTTTTTGCCATTGTTTGCCGGAGAATGGTTTATAAAACAAATAAAATTCTTTAATGAATATAAAAATACTAAAATTATTGCGGTTTCTGCAGCCGAAAACCTTAAACAAATCGCTAAAAATTACGATGTTGACTATATTCCGAAATATATGTGTAACGATATTAATTCTTATTGTAACAAATTATTAAAAAACGAATAAAAACATTAAAGTTTTCTCTAAAAAATCCCGATTAATAAATTGTTGAAAGGTTAGATTAAAAAAAGGAGAAAACGATGTACGGATATATTGCTTGGCCCGGAGTATACAGTTTTAAAGAAGAATTAGGTCTGTTTCTTGAATATTGTAAAGAGCAGATTGATGAGGTGATGAAAAAGATTGAAGAAACTGAAGATCTTGTTGCGCAATAGCATAAGGGTCTTAGCTGATGATTATGGATGTGTAAAGGCGGTAATAAATTTACCGCCTTTTTGTTACTTTGTAAATACATTAATCAAATGGAATTGTAATGATATATTCATTACCTTGGCGAACTTTTGTAATATCTTGAGTGTTAATTCGTTCACCAAACGCAAATGTTTGACTGTATCTCATTATTTTTTGACCTCGACGAGAATTTGATTCTCCCGCAGCATTAATTGTTACCGTATTACCATTCGATTTTACTTCAACATTTTTCTCATCATTGTCGAATGGTCTCAAATCAATTACTATTTTGTACGTATCTTCTGTTCTGTCAACATGAATAAAAGGAGCAGTGTTTTGCACCATTTTATTTTCTTTAGCAAATTCTTTCCTTACAAATTTATCCATTTGACGTTCTTGTTGAGCAAATGCTCTATCCATCTTTCTCATCTGAAACATTGGATCAAGCATCCTTTTAAAGTGCCAATCCGCAACAACATAAAAAGCAGCAAAAGCTCCCAAAAATACTAACAAACCTATTAAAACATGTTTAAGTGCCTGATGTTTGCATAAAAAGCAATTGTCAAATTCTTCGTGTCTATAATTGTTGTCTTCCATGATATCTCTCCTTTCGATTTTATTTTAGTATAAAATTTAGTTTGTAAAAGTACATTACTCAATTTGGCTAATACTCTTGAAAAACTGGAAAACACATGGTATTATCTTAGTGTGTAAAATAAACGGAGTGTGAATTATGGCAAAAATTTTAGTGACTATGCCGGATGATTTCTTGCATAAAATTGACGGAGTCGCAAGTAATGAACAAAGAAGTAGAAGTGAATTGATTAGGGAAGCTCTTCGCTCTTATATGAAACGCATGACTATCAAAAACCCTCAAAAAGCCGAAGAGGAAGCTAAAAAACTTGAAAGTTTGTTGGGTTAAGTAAAAATTTTGACTTGCACAAAAAAGAATAATCGACAATCTTCATCGATTATTCTTTTTTTATTTATGATTTAATCTTACATTTTTTTAGCTAAAATCTCAATTTCGTTTTCATCAGGATCTTTCAAAAAAGCAATATACATATTAACTTCCGGCATAAAATATGGTTCATATAAATATTTGTAGCCATATTTATTCATTCTCTCCGTAAAATCACTCATTTTATCAAGTTCAAATGCCAAATGTCCAAAAGCATTCCCGTTTGTGTATCCGTCTTTTGGAGTTTCTTTGTTATAAGTTAATTCTAATTGAGTTTGTCCGTCTTCATCACTCAAATAATAAAGAGTGCAATCGTCCAATTTAACCTCTTCTGTTTTATTCATTTCAAGTAAACCTGTATAAAATTCCATTGATTTTTCAAGGTTTTGGACTCTTATCATAGCATGTACAAATTTCATTTTTTCCCCTTTCTTCTAATCTATATGAGATTGTATTCCGTTTGAAGTATTTTTGTCAATCTCTATAACGTGTCGAATTATTGTATGTGCCATAAGTAACAAATACGGGTTAATTTCATTTGTATTGCCCATATTTATTTTTGCTTGCGGTTTTTCTTGCTCTGTGTTTACAGTTGTTTGAGAATTTGTTTCAAAAGATACTACAGATTCCATAGAATAATGTTTTTCATCTCCCTCAATTCGTAGCATAAGCTCTTCTTTTGGAAATTCTTTTACACATTCTATGTTTACATGTACAGAATTTGAATTTTCTAATATCAAGGTCGCGGTAACATTCCCATAATTTAGGGTTGTAATTGTAATTATTAAAATACTATCAGAACCATCTTCTTTTTGCCCTGCTTCTATTTCGAGGTCAAAACCCACTCCCTCTTGCAAAGGCAGCCAAGGGAGATACAAAAGCATAAGCAATTTCATTGTTTGGGCAGAATCATTTTGAGCGGCAGCAGCGATACTCGCATTAATCAATTTTGCAGTGTCTTTGAGCTGTGTCAAATCAGTAATTCCAAGCTTTGAAGAATTTGCCATTGTTGTAATAAGTTTTGCAATCGCATCTTTTCCGTTTATTTCTATCATTTGCGCAACTTGAGACAGGTTAATCAAACCACTTGATGAAATTGTTAAATTCCGAAGTGTACTTTGCAATTGACTTAAAACAGCTTTGTTGCCTGTTAATAAAATATTTTGAGCATCTGTAAGAGATAAACCCTGCAATTGTGCAAGAATTTGCGCCTGAGTTTGTGACATCGCATTTCTTTGCATATTAACTTGATTGGCAAATCTTTGATTTAATTGAGCTAGTGAAATATTTCGTTGGAGCATATAAACAAATTCATTCATATTCTTCGGTAACTTCATCATATCTTTTACAAAAACTGCCTGATCACTTCCACCCATATTTCCCATTTGAGGTGACGGAGTCGGAGTTTTAGGTGCAAGTGCCGCACCCTGTGGCTGTGATGTCGCTGATGGAGCAAAATTTTGTGCAGGCTGATTATGTGGCACCTGCTTTTGAGAATTAAGTGCCTGATAATTGACAAATTTCGATATTAAATGCCCAAGGTTAATGTCAGCCATAGCTTTTATTATACTGATTTTTTAGAGTTTGTCCAGTAAAATAAAAGTCGCTATTTAGCTATGTGTCATTCAACTTTTTCATCATCAAAATTATCATCAACGGGCTCAATCGGAGCCTTGTTGTTTCGGTACAAATAATACAGGTACATATCCACGAGCAGGAAGAACGTGTTCATTATATACAGCCAAAATACCCAATCCATATCATCCAAGACTTTATGGGCAATTCCGCAAACATAACCCAACAAAATTAACATAGAAAAATGGATACTTTTCCCATGTACACATTTACACTTATAAGTCTTTAAGGCGGCTACAGGCCAACTAATTCCAAAACATACCATCATTCCGGCTTCAAATACGCTCATTTATATATCTCCTCTATTCTTAATCTATAATTCTATATTACATCATGAATTTTCTTCGGATATAAAAATTTTATTAAAATTTTTCTTGCCACGATTTGCTTTTGGTACTATACTTAAACTTATGAAAAATGTAAGACAAACAAATATAAATATCCACAGAGATAGCTGGGTTGAGATTAACTTAGAAAATATATCGCACAACATGCGTGCAATTAGAAAGAACACACCAAAAGGCGTTAAACTTTTGGCAGTAGTAAAAGCGGACGCCTATGGGCATGGTTCTGTTATGATTGCACCAACTCTTTTGGCATCAGGTGCAGACATGCTTGGTGTTGCCTCTATTGATGAAGGGGTTGACCTTAGACAGGCTAAAATCAATTGTGAAATCCTCGTACTGGGTGCGGTTCCGGTTTGGGCAGTAGAAACAGCAGTAAAATCAGATATTACAATCGCAATATTTTCAAAAGAACACCTTGAAGCCTGCAAACAAGCTTACGAAAGAACAGGCATAAAACCGAAAGTTCACGTAAAACTTGATACAGGTATGAATAGAATTGGCGTTTCTGTTGATAATGCGGTTGATTTTATAAAAGAGGTTCGCGAGGCTAATTATCTTGATTTTAGAGGGGTATTCACCCATCTTGCAAACGCAGAAATCAGAGAAAAAACACAAATTCAAATTGACAGATGGAACAAGGTAATCTCGCAAATTGATACACATGATTTATTGTTGCATATTTTGAATACAGCAGGTGCAATGTGTTATGATGTTCCAAATTCTAACATGCGACGTGCAGGAATCGGAATTTACGGGCTTTATCCTGATTTACCGTCAGATGGAGAAGTTCACAAACCAGACTTAAAACCTGTTTTATCACTAAAAGCAAGGATTGTGAATATTCACGAAGCTAAAAATGGTGAGGGTGTAAGTTATGGGCACACATTCACAGCTCATGGCACACGAAAAATTGCTACAATTCCATTGGGTTACGCAGATGGTGTTCCTCGCGGACTTTCAAACAAAATCAAAGGAATTTTGAACGGAAAAGAAATTCCACAAATTGGAAATATAACAATGGATCAAATGATGTTTGATATAACGGGAGTTGAGGCACAACTCGGTGATGTCATAACATTATTGGATGAAACTCATTCAATCGACGAATGGGCCAAAATCCTAGGCACAATTAACTATGAATTAACTTGCAGATTGAAAGTTAGGTTACCAAGGGTGTATACAAGATAAGGATACTAAGGCAATAAGGCACTAGGGCACTAAGAGCTTATAAAAGTGAATAAGGCAATAAGAGAATATGTGAATAAGTTCATTACAGGTGCTATCGCACTAAAGCATATTTTTGAGCGGAGCGAACTATATGAACTTATTTTCTTATTCACTTATTTACCTATTCTCTTATAGGTCAAATAGGTTGGGCTTACTAGCCCAACAAAATAATCTTAAAAAGGGGTTAAAATGACACAACAATTTGATTTAGGAATAATTGGTGGCGGACCAGCCGGATATACAGCAGCTTTTCATGCTAGAATAAAAGGATTATCTGTTGTTTTATTTGAAAAAGACAAGGTTGGTGGCGTTTGCCTAAATCGTGGTTGTATTCCGACAAAAGCAATTTTGCATTCAGCAGAACTTTATGAGGAAATGAAATCCGCTCAGGATTTAGGAATTATCACTGAAAATCTCTCATTTGACTACGCAAAAGTTGTTGAGCACAAAGATAAAGTTGTTGAAAAATTAAGAAAAACCTTAGAACTTTCTTTGAAAAATGCAGGCGTTGTGGTAGTTAATGCAGAAGCTAGCATTTCTGACTCGCCAATTCAAAATACCATTTCTTCAGCTGTGCAAGAAATAGAAACAATTAGAGCCAATGAGGAAACTTATAAGTGTTCAAAAGTTATAGTTGCAACAGGTTCAAAACCCAGAGATTTTGACAGTTTAAGGTTTGACCATGAATTTATTCTTTCTTCAGACGATATTTTGAATTTAAAAACTTTACCAAAAAGTATTGTGATAATCGGTTCCGGAGCAATCGGAATTGAATGGGCTAGAATATTGGCTGCATTTGATGTTGAAGTTACGGTTATCGAAATGGCAGAACACCTTTTGCCATTAGCAGACGTTGAGGTTTCTAAAAGAATTGAAAGAATTTTTAAGTCAAAAAAAATTAAATTCTTTACTGCAAACGGTGTAAAAAAAATTGAAAGAAATCAAGTTATACTAAAATCAGGAGAGATTTTAACACCTGAACTTGTCCTTTTGGCAACCGGTAGGACTCCTCAACCTATTGAAAATTGTAAAATATGCATTGGGGATGCGTGCGGGAAAATTCAACTTGCTCATTTTGCAATAAAACAAGCCGTTGCAGAAGTTAGTGGTGTTGAATTTGATGAAACACTTGTCCCATCTGTTGTTTACGGATGTCCTGAAATCGCTTGGGTTGGTAAACGTGAACAAGATTTAGAAGAGGGAAGCTACAAAAAATCAAATATTTTGATTTCAGCTCTTGGTAAATCCCATTGCGATAACTGTTCTGATGGATTTATAAAAATTCTTTCTCAAGACAGCAAAATCGTTGGAGCACATATCGTTTCAAAAGAAGCAGCAGCACTTATTCAAGAAATCACAATCGCAATGCAAAATAATATAACAATTGATGAATTGAAAAAAGTTTGTTTTGCTCACCCGACGTACTCGGAAGGTATTTTTGAATGTTTGTTTAGGTAAAAACCAAAAACAGTTATGTCTTGAATTGACGTAACTGTTTTTGATTTATAAAAAAATGTAATTGACTAGATAGAACCTGTCCAGAAAGGAACTTTACCAAAATTCCAGTATGTATTTGTCGGGTTTTGGTCTCTTGTACGGAAAATTCTTTTTCTTTTTACTTTAGTTTCTGTCACTTTTTTAGTTCCGTCTTGTGATACTTGAACTTCTGAAGTTGTTTCTACGCGAGAGCCGGGAATTTCATAAATCTCAGCATAAGCACAACCTGCAAAGCACAACAAGCATAAAATTGTCATTAATTTTTTCATTAATCTGTACTCCTTTTTGAGTTATTACTACCTTTAATTATATTATACCGTTTTAAGTCATGAAAATCAATATTTTTGCTATATAATTTAAAATATGCAAAGAAGATTACCTGATTACTTGAAAAGACCTATAATTGACACAGATAAAACTCGTACAGTGCGAAAAATTTTAAAGACAAAATGTCTTAACACCGTTTGCGAAAACGCACGCTGCCCCAACAAAAACGAATGTTACACAAAAAATACCGCAACTTTTTTGATTATGGGTGAAAATTGTACTCGCAATTGTAAATATTGCAACATTTCTTGTGCAAAACCGGAACCTTTAGATTTGAATGAACCTACGCATATTGCAGAAGCTGTTCAAGCGTTAGGTTTGAAATATGCGGTAATTACATCGGTTACAAGAGACGATTTGCCTGACGGTGGAGCAGAACATTTTGCAAATTGTATCTACGAAATTAGAAAACTTTGCCCTGATACAAAAATTGAAATCTTAACTCCGGATTTTAAAGGAAATAAGACTTGTCTTGATAAAATTATAGAAGCGCATCCTGATGTTTTTAATCACAATATTGAAGCAGTCAGAAATATTTTTAAAACTGTTCGACCACAAGGAAATTATGATTGCTCACTTGAGGTTTTGGAATATGTGAAAGAAAACAGCGATATTTCAACAAAATCAGGGTTGATAATAGGACTCGGAGAAACTTTTGAACAAATTGAACAAACACTACTTGATTTGAAAAACGTAGGTTGCGACATAGTTACAATAGGTCAATATATTCAACCATCTAAAAAACATCTTGAAGTTGCAAAATACTACACACCTGAAGAATATGATGATTTAAGAACTTTAGCTAAAAAAATCGGCATAAAAAACTACCAAATCGGACCATTGGTAAGAAGTTCTTACAGAGCTGCAGACTTGGTTTAAATAATTTAATTAAATAATTTAACATTAAATATTTATTATAGAATAATCTATGTGTAGTCCTAAACCTCCAATGTGCTTACAACTTGTATGTGACTAACAGGTCAAAGAGAAGATTATGGAATATGAGCTAATCAAAAAAGCCCTATGCACACTAGAGCTTTTCATTAAATTAGTTTGGTTATCATTATAAGGGTTGACAAGTTGGTTAAGTTTATACGGAGATTAGTCCACTCCCTCATATTCCTCTATTTTCACAAAAATTCAACCCATGTGTTAACAAAAACTTTTTGAATACTTATAAGTATCCAATTACACATCCATTGCACGTAAAATTTCTGTCATATCTGCAGCTGTCTTTTTAACTCCTGCATTTGAATGCTCAATTGCGTTGTCAGGGTCTTTTAAACCATTTCCGGTCAAAATACAAACGATTTTAGAGCCTGATTTAACTTGTTCTTTTACCTTAATCAAACCGGCAACAGATGCTGCACTAGCAGGTTCTGCAAATACACCCTCAGTTGAGGCAATCAATTTGTAAGCTTTTACGATTTCTTCATCTGTTACAAAATTAATCATACCATTACTTTCATCTCTTGCAGCTTCAGCTTTTTGCCAGCTTGCAGGGTTTCCAATCCTTATTGCTGTTGCAAGTGTTTCAGGTTTATAAATTCTTTCGCCTTTAACAATTGCGGCAGCTCCTTCTGCTTCAAATCCCATCATCTTAGGCAAGTTCGAAATTTTACCAGCTTTGTACCATTCTGTGTAACCTTTCCAGTAAGCTGTAATATTTCCGGCATTTCCAACAGGGATAAAATGATAATCTGGAGCTTGTCCTAGAGCATTACAAATTTCAAATGCACCTGTTTTCTGTCCCTCAATTCTATAAGGATTAACAGAATTTACCAGTGTAATCGGATAGTTATCAGAAATTTTACGAACCATTTCTAAAGCTTCATCAAAGTTTCCTTGAATAGCAATAATTTTTGCACCATACATCATAGCCTGAGAAAGTTTGCCAAGTGCAATATATCCGTCAGGGATTAATACGAATGTTTTCATGCCTGCTCTAGCGCCATACGCAGCTGCAGATGCAGATGTATTACCTGTTGATGCACAAATAATCGCATCGGAACCTGCTTCTTTAGCTTTTGAAACAGCCATTGTCATACCACGATCTTTAAAACTGCCTGTCGGGTTACAACCCTCATATTTTAAATAAATTTCAGCATCAATTCCGATTTTTTTAGCCAAATTATCGGCCTTGATTAAAGGAGTATTTCCCTCGTTAAGTGTAACAACAGGTGTTTTATCCGATACAGGCAAATATTCTCTAAACGTATTGATTAATCCTTGATAATACATAAAAATTCCTCTCTATTTTGGTTTAATAATAGCACAGAAACGATTGTTTTTACAAAATTAAAATTTTAAATTTTTTGCAAAATTAATCAATCTTTTTTTAATTATGTTAAAAATTCTTACCCAAAAAAGTAATTTTGGTGTCACCATTTTCACTAATTTTTTTTGTAGTTTTGGATTTTGGGTTAGATAGTTCAACATATTTTGTCGAACACACATAACATCTGCCTTAAATTCAGGTGAATAATTGCTACAGTTCGTTTCGTGCAAACGATATTTCAAAAGAACTTCTTGAAGATTTACAAATTCCAAAACTCTTATTGCTCTTGACCATAATTCATAGTCTTCGCATTTGTAATTTGGATCATATTTTAAATCAAATTTATCAAAATCTTTTTTTCTAAACATTACAGACGGATGCGCAATACAACATTCTCCCAGCAAATCCAAGTATTTTGGTGCTATTGGAAGTTTTACCACAGATTTTTTCGGAAAAGTTTCATAACAAGTTCCTACAACTGAAATATTTTGATTTGCTTCCAGATAGGCAATTTGTTTTTCAAACCGTTCGGGGAAAGATATATCATCTGCATCCATACGAGCAATAAATTCACCTTTAGCAAGCTTTAACCCATCATTCAAGGCATTTGCAACACCACAATTTTCTTTTTCTTGAAGTAATATGAGCCTATTATCATCAAACAAAGAAACAACTTCATCTATCGGTTCATTTGAACCATCGTCTACAATTATAAATTCAAAATCTTGATACGTTTGGTTTAGTATACTTTCAATTGCCTCTTTTAGCCACTCTTTTTTTGCATTGTAAACAGGCATTATAACTGATATTTTGGGCATATATTCTCCATAATTTTACACTTTTTTACCAAATATTTTTGTCAAATTTTTTTTGAATTTTAAATACTTTGTCCATAAAGGAATAAGTTTGTGAGGAAGTTTAAATATTTTATCCACGCAAAATTTGTTACTAATATACAATTCAGCATGATGTTTTAAAATATTAGAATAAAGTTCGTCCGCATGGCTATTAGCGTTATCTGTCCTGCAATTTGTGACTTGTTTTCTGTAGTTGAAAAGAACTTCCGGAATTAAATATCCCTTATAACCCTTTTCTACAAATGAAAGCCACAAATCCCAATCTTCAAATCCATGTTTCATATAATCTTTGTAGCCACCAACTTCTAAAAATATATTTTTCCTATAAAAAGAAGAATTTAAAATATAATTTGAAAATAATATTTTATTTTTATCAAATTCTGATGGATAGTATCGCCCTGCCCCCCCCCCGAAGAACTTTGCATAACAATAAACAATACCTACGTCTGGTTTTTCATTCAAAATTTTCACAGCTTTTTCTGTATACGTCGGCTCAATTGTATCGTCTCCATCAAGCGGTAAAATATATTCACCTTTTGCAACATCAATCGCTTCATTTCTTGAAAAAATTACACCTTTATTTTCTGTATGATTAATAAAAGTAAAATTATCAAGATTTTCATATTCTCTGATAATATCGGCACTATTATCTCCTGAAGCATCATTCACACAAATAATTTCAATATTTTTGTATGTTTGACTCAATACAGAATCAATTGCCTCTTTGATATATAATCCCTGATTATAACAAGGAATAATTACTGAAACTTTCTTTTGCATAGAATTTTCCCGAAACTGTTTTGGATTTATAATACCACAGAAAAATTAAGTATTTAACAACCCTTATGCAAAATAATTTAAAAATATTACAACAAATGTATGATGAAGAATTGACCATCTTTGTTAGACTAAAACTGAGGGTAAGCCCTTAATCATTAACTTTCGTTTGCGAGACAAACTGTAAATTTGGATAAATCGAAAATGAGAGGAGGTGGTAATGTGATTATTAATACAGAAGAACTAGCAATAATCTTTCTGATATTACTAGTTCTTAAAAATCACTAAACGGAGGGCTTTTAATGTGTGGACTGCAATCCACACGCCCTTTATATTTTTATTATAACATATTTTTTAAGTTTTTCAACCCTTTAACTTTATACTTGAACTCTTATTAAACTATTTACCTTGTTACCGTCTTGTTCAATTAATTTTATTGCATCTTGCATATTTTTTTCTTTTACAAGTTCGGTAATTACTGTAATATCAGCCGTATTATCATCTGAAACGCATCGTTGAACAATACTTGCAAGACTTATATCATGGTTTGCACAAATTGTACCGATTTTGCCGATTACACCTTTATTGTTTTTTGCGTTAATTGAGATATAGTACTTGTTAATAGTGTCTGAAATATCTTTCATCTTAGCATTTTTAGAATGCTTACATCTCATCATAGGCAAAATATAATCAGATTTCCCGATTTCAGCAGCAATTGACAAAATATCACCAACTACTGAGCTTGCTGTTGGAAATTCGCCTGCTCCGGGACCGGAAAGAGTTATGTTTCCTACCGGATGCCCACTTAGAGATACGGCATTTGTCACGTAATCAATGTGAGCAAGAGTTGTTTTCTGAGAAACTAGCATCGGATGAACTCTTACATCAGCATTGCCATCTTCGTCCATATAAGCAGAGGCTATTAATTTGATTTTGTAACCTAAGTCGTTTGCAGCTTTCATATCTTGCGGACGAATTTTTGTAATCCCCTCGCGGTAAACATTTTCAATTTTTATACGTTGTTGGAATGTAATTGATGCAAGTGTCGCAATTTTGTATGCAGCATCAAAACCCTCAACATCACCTGTCGGGTCTGCTTCCGCATAACCGAGTTCTTGAGCTTCTTTCAAAACACTTTCGTAAGATGCGCCTTGAACATCCATTTTAGTCAGAATGTAGTTTGTAGTACCATTTACAATTGCTTCAATGCGATTAATTTTATTTCCCGCGAGAATTGTTTTAATTGGCATTATAATAGGAATACCACCGGCAATTGCAGCTTCATAAAGAATAACTCTATTGTTTTCTTCCGCAATTTTAAACAACTCTTCACCACGCTTTGCGAGAAGTTCTTTGTTTGCCGTAACAATATGCTTTCCGTTTTTCAAGGCTGTCGTAATAAGATCAAATGCAGGTTCTAACCCTCCGACAAGTTCTGCAACTATATCAATTTCAGGGTCATTTACAATTTTTCGCGCATCATCCGTAACAATAGAGATATCTAACCCATCTATATTACGTTTTTTGTTAATATTACGAACCGCAATAGCTTTAACTTCAATGTTATCAAAGTTTTGCAGTGTTTTAAAAACGCCTGAGCCAACAGTTCCAAGTCCTATAAGTCCGATTTTAATATTCTTCTTTTCCATAAAAAATAGAATATCATAAACTTAAAAATTTCACAAATGAACTATGGGCGAATTTTTTTAGAACTTATTTTAATTTTTCCATTAGAATTATCAATTGTTTTTGCTGTTCCATACCCATTTGCTGTATACTTTTTAACAACAGTGCGAGATTTTTTAGAATTAGTGTTTTTTGTCACTAATGTTTGAGCAACTCCATTACTATTTCTGCGGTACAAATTGTAATTAGAAACATACCATTGAGTAGGAAGAAATTCATTCTTTTTGTAAGTTATATCAAGAACTTTTCCTGTACTATGTTTGCTTGTCGGAATTTCAATAAGTCTATTTAATGTATTTCCATCTTTTGACAAACTTTCCGTAACAATATTTTTTACTAAATTTTGGGGTCTAAATTCTATTCTCATAACATATTCCTTTCAAAATTTTAGGGGTTAGTGTATACTTAATACCTAAAATATAAACCCATAAATTCTTATTGTAAAGGTTTTACCTTTAACATTTTAACAATGTTAAAAAAGTTATATTCACGAGCGAATTTATTGCATGTAACTTTCATATAAGTTAGGCCAAAAATTTTAAATCTTTTCGTTTTTTGATAAAAATGACTTATATTAATATTATGTTCTTTGACAAAACGCATTACAGTATTATATGCAAAAGCCCAATCATCTTGTTGTTTTAGAGACTTATTTTTAATATATGTTTTTATAATTGAATTGCAATTAATTCTATAATTATAATAAACATTAGGAACAGAAACCAACTTACCTAAATAAAAAAGTGCCTGAGGGGTAAATATCATATCTTCAAAACATCTGTTCGGCACAAATTGTAAATTATATTGATTTAATTTATTACGTCTATATATCTTATTCCAGACGTAGCTTCTTGATGGAACATCACAAATTTGGAATTTGCGATTTGTATTCTCTGTAACTTCTTCTTTCAAATCTTTTAAGTAATATCGCCAATATAAGCCTTTTGTTCGCTTAATTCCGCAAACTGCAATATCAGCATTATTTTTTTCTGCAGCATTATACAATTTTTCTAAATAATCTTTATCAATCCAATCATCCGAATCAACAAAACTAATGAATTCTCCTGTTGCAACTTTCATCCCATTGTTTCTACAACAAGATGGTCCCGAATTTTCTTGATTTATGATTATAATTCTCTTGTCCTTTGCTGCGTAAGAGTTTAGAATTTCTAAGCAATTATCAGGTGAACCATCGTTTATGCAAATGATTTCTACATCATTTAATGTTTGACTAATTATACTATCCAAACATTTTTTAAGAAATTTTTCTGTTTTGTATACAGGAACAATTACACTAACTTTTGGCATTAAACTAAACCTTGTATTGAATACTCCGTAGAAAATTCTAAGTCACAACATGAAATTCTATATAAAAGTTAGAATATTGTCAAATAAAATCGTTGGCTAAGTTAGTAATATTTTTCTCAATTAATCAATAAACTAAAAGGATATATGTTAAAAGAACAATTTGCCAAAAATTTAAAAATAATAAGAAAATCAAGAAAACTCACGCAAGAGCAACTTGCAGAACTTGTTGATGTAGATTTCAGATATATTTCTTTTTTAGAAAATGCGAGAAGTTTTCCATCTTGTGATTTGATAGAAAAACTTACAAAAGCATTAAATATCACATTTGCAGACTTATTTGTTTTTAACCAAGATTTGTCGCGAGAAGAAATAAAAAAGCAGCTGATTGAAACAATCGAACTGCTTAATAATAAAAATTTACGTACTTTGCTAAATATTGCTAAAGATTTAATTTAATTTTTTATCTAGCTAAAACTTTTTTGATAAGAGAAACAACTTTTTCCAAAAAAGATTGTTCTTTAGGCATTTCCGGCTCTTTATCAAAAGAGAATATGTCCGGTTTTTCGTCTTTTAAGAAGATACTTTCATCCAAATATTTTCTTTGTTGTTTTTCTTGTTTTTCCCCTTGAGCCATGTAACCTAAGTTACCGCCACCACCGTCATTTTGCATAGATGCTGCCGCTTTGATAACCGGTTTTGTGCTCAAAACATTTACATCGAATGACATCTTATTCACCTTTAACTTACGATTTTTATTTCGTAAACCCCATTTGTTTCCTTACATATATAAAGTATTTTTCATGAAGAAATGTTACAAATTTAAGCGATTTGTTAAGAAATTTTTACAAATCAACTAATAATTTTTAAATTTCATTTTAAAAAGCCTCGAATTTCACAAAGTTTTTAAAATGCAGTTTAAAAACTATTGATTTTTAATTTTACTTAAAGTCCAACAGGTCTTTTGGTTCAACGTTCAAAACATCGGCAATTATTTTTAACTTTGACAGAGTAATATCCGTTTTAGCCGTTTCTACCATGGCAATTGTTGAGCGAGAAATACCATTAATCGCAAGAAAATCATCCTGCTTTATACCTTTTTGCTTTCTGATAGCTTTCAATTTTTTTGCAAATTTTTGTAAAAACTCCTTGTTCATTCAATTATTATCAGCTATACTGACAATAATAAAAATCAGTACTATTGACATTAAGAGGAAATAATTTATGTGTTTTTATAAGTCAAGACACGCTTTTACGTTATCTGAAGTTTTAATAACTTTAGGTATAATCGGAGTTGTTGCGGCAATTACACTTCCCACACTTGTTGCAAAATATCAAGAATTCATTTTTAGGACAAAGTGGAAAAGCGAATACTCAAAAATTGCTAATGCATTTATTATGACAAGAAATGAGTTTGAAATCCCAGATTCCGGAGAAATGTTTTCGTCGAAAGAGGAAATGCGAGATATTTTGACAGAAATGCGTAAAAAACTTGGCATAAAACCGGAAATATACCTTTCAAACAGAACAGATGCCCTTTTTTATAAAACATTGTATGGCTCACAGCTTGGTTACGCGACATTTGGAGGGTATTTTGACTATGGAGTCAAACATTATTCAATTTGGCATACAAATGATGGAGCTACCGTATATTTTAGAGATAATGATTATTACGATATGTTTGTAATATACATATTTGTCGATGTAAATGGAGTTGATACCGCACCAAATATACTAGGAAAAGATATGTTTACACTTGTTTTGACACCTAAAGGCGCTTGTCCTATAGGTGGAAATTGTGGATATCGCCCACAATATTTTAGAAATAGCTGCACAAACAGTCAAGAGGTTTATGCAACATCATATACTGGAATGCACCATAACGCCCCTATGTCCGGAATTGGTTGTTCTGCTGAGATGTTGTTGAAGTAATAATCAATTATATTGTCGGCATGGCGTCTTGAAATTACTTCTCGCTCGTAACTACCATTCATATAGCTAACGCAGGTATGAATTTCATTACTCGCTCCCCGAGTTCGCACTCGTCCTTAATTTCGCAATGCCAACCTACAGTTTATTCCCAAATATAGTAACTATACATGAAAATATCTTAACCGATAAGAACTATACACCAACGTATGAGGTATGAACAAATATTGTCACAGAGGGCTACGTGCGTAAGAACTATACACCAACGTATGAAGTATGGACAAATATTGCTACAGAGGGCTACGTGCGTAGCACCTTAGCGCCCTAGTAACCTAGTAACTTCCCTGATACAGGGGCTCTTTGCATCTGCTCCTAGCACCTACCCTACTATTTTTCTCTCAAGTCTTCCGTAATAATTCCGCCCGAACCTCTATCAATTTCACGTTTTATCGGCTTGTCGTTTTCATCGTAATAAGTTTTTACTGTTCCTCGTTCAACTATCTTTTCAGTTCGTTTTTCATCTTCGTCATATTGTATGTATGTCGTAGTGTTTCCTGGGAATGAGGTTATAATTTCTGCTTTTTTCTTGCCATTATCATAGTATTCTATGTCTGTTTCATTTTTCATGGCAAGAACATTATGTTCATCATAGACAGAATCAAACTTATAAACCATTCGTCCGTCTTCATCATAGCGATGACCGATTTCAAAGTTCAAGTTACGAGCATAGTCAAGCCACAGACGACCTTTTTTGGTGTAACTTCTTGAAATTAATGCGCCATCGGGGCATTTTTCGTAAACCGTTTTTCCGAATTCTGTTTCTTGTTCAATAACTTGAGTTCCGTCAGGTTTTATATAAGACGGCGCCATCGGATCTTTATCCGCTTTTTTTTCAAACGGGTTTACAAAAAAATATTTTTTCTTTTCTTGATTTTTGTCCATAATACTCATTATATTACGGCAAAAATGTTTTATACTTTAATCTAATCATACATTTAGAGGAAATTGTGCTATAATTTCGTTATGAAGAAATTAATTTTATTGTGTTTAATATTTCCATGCTTATGTGTTTCCGCAAACGAAGTAACAGAAGATTACTTCGACATTGCTGCAGATTATGCGACTTACGGGAAATATTCTGATGCAATGATTTATGTTGACAAAATTCTCCAAATTGAACCGAATAACGTGAATGCAAAAGATTTGAAAAACACTCTAATTAGAGTTACAAACGGAAATGCAAAATCATATTTGACGTACAATGACAAAACTATTCAACATGCGCAACAACTAAAAATATCTGGAGACAAATCCGGTCAAATCTCAACATTAGCTAATGCAACGAGCGATTTTTGGGCAATGTTTTTGCTTGCACAAATATATAGAGATAACGGTGATTACAAAAACGCTATAAATTATTATCAAAAAGCAATTTCTTTAAAACCAAATTATTCACAGAGCTACTTGGGATTAGCACAATGTTATTCTACTTTTGGGGATTATAAAAGTGAGATAAATTATCTTGATAAATATATTGGGCACAATCCGAATTCTGACATTGCATACGCTCTTCGAGCAAATGCCAATATGAATTTGAATTATATTATAGAAGCACAAGATGATATTCAAAAAGCTCTTGAGATTGAAGAAAACATTTCATACCTTTTAATTGAAGCTAAAATCCTTTATTATAAAGGGAATTATGACGTTGCCAGAGAAAAATTAAACCAGCTTTCACGCAACATTCAAACCTCAGAAGTTTATAAATTTTTAGGACTGTGTGATTATGCACAAAACAATTTACCGAGCGCGCTACTAAATATCGATAAAGCAATCATCCTCTCTGATGACGACAAAGAATTAAATTCAACGTACAATAACATAAAAGCAACATTGGATAAACAACAATGACACAAAGATATAAAAAGAGAAGAGTTATAAAAAAGGAATCAACAATGACAAAGTTAAAAAACTGGTCAATATCGATTTTGCTTGCAGGGGCAATGTTATTCGGTCTTCAAAGTTATAGCAGCACTGCGACTTTAAAATTTGCACAAATTAGTGATGCACATTTTTATACAGGGCAGAATAATACCACTTACAAAATGATTGGAGAATCCCCTGAATTACTCGACGATGCAATTGAACAGATTAACTCGACTCCAAATGTTTCTTTTGTAATGTTTACCGGCGACCAAATAGACAAACCGTTTGAAAAAGAATTGAGAGCATTTTTACCACACACCGAAAATTTGAATGTGCCTTGGTACTTTGCTTTCGGGAACCACGACACAATGTTCGGAGGTTACTTGACTCCACGAGTATATATGGACTTGGTAAACAATTACAACAAAAATTTCAAATTCGAAAGGTCATACTATTCATTTGTTCCTCAGAAAGGCTACAAGGCGATAGTTTTGGATACAATTATTCGTGACAGACTCACGGCAAACGGACGTCTTGGGGAAGAACAACTTCAATGGCTTGACAATGAACTTGCAAATTCCAAAAAAGATACAGTGTTAATTTTTATGCACGTACCGGTTTTAGAGCCATTCAACAGTCCTAATCACAGATTACTTGATGCTGACAAAATGCAAGAAATCCTTAATAAATATAAAAATCCTATAGCAGTTTTCCAAGGTCATTATCATGGCGCAAAAATTACTCAAAAAGGTAACATTTTGTATGTAAGTTGTCCATCAATGGTAACATACCCGAACGCTTTCAGGATGATTTCGGTAACAAATTACAAAAACAGAGTTGTTTTTAATATTCAAAACAAAGAAACAAATCTGAAAAATGTCCAAAAACTTGCAAAATTGTTGGTTTTTGGAACTACGATTTATTCAGGAGAAGAAAAAGATCAAAATGCAACAATTACGATTGAAAAATAGATACTTTGTACTAAAAAACATTTAACGAGCGAAGCGAACGAAAATTCCTAGTGCCTTAGTGCCTAGTAACTTCAATCATAGAGAGGATAAGAATATGAGCGAATTTAAAGTAAAATTTAGAGGGGTAAGAGGAAGTTACCCGATAGCAAATAAGGATTTTTTACAATATGGCGGAAACACTTCTTGCGTAGAAGTTAATGTTAACGGGCACTTGATAATCCTTGATGCCGGTACAGGCTTAATCAATGTTGGCAACGAATTGTTAGGTAAATATATCGCATCCGGCCTTACACCCGGCGAAAGAGAGCCTATGAAAGCAACTGTCTTGATTTCTCATATCCATCAAGACCACTTGCAAGGATTTACTTTCTTCAGACCACTTCACATTCCATCTTCTCAAATCAATGTTTTCGGAAACGTAAATTACAATGAAAGTCTGGCTGATGAACTTTCAGATCTTCTGTTTGGCAAATCTTTTCCTCTTGATTTAGGTGACATCGCAGGGAATTTAAACATTAAAGATATAAACGAAACCGAGGGAATTATCTTAAGACATGGAGAACCGCCTATTATCAAACGTATTGAAAACGAAAATGATGCAAAAATTGATGGAAATGATGTTTTAATCACCTGCTATCGCTCATACGCGCATCCTCAAGAGGGAGTTTTAATTTTCAAAATCGCATACAAAGATAAAGTTCTGGTATACGCAACAGATAAAGAAAGTTACCCCGGAGGAGACAAGAAACTTGTAAAATTCGCTCGCAATTGCAACTTATTAATCCATGATGCTCAATATACAACTGAAGATTATTTGGATGTATTTTCTCCAAAACAAGGTTATGGACACTCTACATTTGAAATGGCTGTAGAAGCAAAAAATCAAACTAATGCAGAAAAACTTGTTTTCTTCCACTTTGACCCAAATTATGATGACTACAAATTAAATTCCATTAAAGAACAATATAAAGATGACAATATTATTCTGGCTCAAGAGGGACTGGAGATTGAGTTGTAGAAAAAAGTTACTAGGGCACTAAGGCACCACTAACTATTCACTTACACCTAAATACAATGAAAGCAAAATACGTAATCCTAATACCACTAATAGCCTTGACATTACTCACTTGCGGATACAAAAAACCGGACGTGTACGTGATTGATGCAACAAAAAACGCTTTTTTGCATAATAATATGGGGCTTAGATATATGGAAGAACGTTGTTATTACGCAGCAATACAAGAGTTTAAAATTGCAATCAGTTTAAACCCAAATTCTCAAGCCACTTCCGTTTATTACAAAAATATCGGCGATGCCTATATGGCAATCGGTTACCCTGATATGGCAAAACAACCTTATGAAGATGCCATTCGACAATACAGCTTGAACCTGCAATATTATCAAAATCTTGCAAAGTGTTACAAAAGTTTGGGACTGATAAATTCTAAAATTGCAGAATACAGCAAAGGCGGAAATGCTCTAAATAAAGTTATGTTAGGAATTTTGTATATAGAAAACGGAAATACAAAACATGGAATTACGGTACTGGATGAATTTACGGCTGCAGAACCTGATTTATTGATTACACCTGCTGTTAAACAGTACGTAAAAGATAATGTTGAAAAAATGAACAAGTTTTAACTAAAAAATAACACATTATCATGTTGCTTTATCATTTTGTTTTTTATTTAATGTAAGTGATTAAATTAACAAGGTGGATAAAATGAAAAAGAGTTTTTTATTATTAGCAACAATGTTTTTGGCAATAGGCAGCGCAAACGCAGTTGATTGGCGACCGATTGACACAAATATTCCAAACTTTAGTATGTATATAGACAAAGATTCTATCAACAACGTAAATTCTAACGAATGTGTCTATGCAATCAGATATCAAATTGCGGAAAAACCTGAACAAGTTGCATACTTAAAGTCTGATGCTAAAAAAAATTATATTGGAGTTATAAATTCAGGCAATTTTGAAGAAAACAATTACAAACCTAAAGTCATTTTTTATAATGCGCACGTGTTTATGAAACCTGTTAATGGCGATTCTTTTTTGAACTTCGCACACCATTATGCAATAAACATCCTTGCTGATAGAACTATTGCAGAAGCAAAGAAAAATGCATTCACTCCAGACAGTTTTGCAGCACCACAAATAGATAATAATACTATTAACGTGTCTTACGAAACTAAACTGACTCCACAAAGAGTTACTAATGCTACTAATTTAAAAGAATATGTAGAAGAAACAGCAAATTTAATTAACGAAAACTGGACTCCGCCAAAATCAGGACGCAATACTCAAGCAATTTTAATTGTGCAAATCGGTACTGATGGAAGTTTATTGGACTATAAATTTGCAAAACCATCCGGAGATGCAACAATGGATCACTCCATTATCGCTGCGGTTGAAAAAACTGTCCCTTATGCAGGTTATGCAAAACTCGTTGATAATACAGACAGTTTAAATTTCCAATTTGTATTTGACTACAAGTGGTTCCAAAAATCAGTTAAATAACGCGGTTAAGTTGCCGGATATTTGAATATTTATCATGGTTAGCATTCTTACATTTGTCATAAAATTTAACATGCTCCTTGATTTTTATAATTTTTAATATATTATTAAAATACACAGAAACTAGCTAGAAAAGGAAAATTAATTATGTCAAAAAAATGTGATGTATGCGGAAAAGCTCCGATTAAAGCAGCTAAATTAACATTCTCTCATAAACAAATCGTTCATACACAAGAACCAAACTTACAATCAGTTAAGGTTTGTGTAAACGGAACAACTAAGAGAATTAAAGTTTGCACTTCATGCTTAAGAGCAGGTAAAGTACAAAAAGCTGTTTAGTATCAGTTGATACAAGCAAAAGTATAAAAGAACCATCTAAAGATGGTTCTTTTTTTGTCTCAACTAATTTAATTAAAAATATTACGAAATATTAACAAATCCTCATATCATCCTAAAGTTTTCAATCTTTTATGCCGATAAAAGACATGTACTACTAAAATGGAGTTACAAAATCAATGGGATTAGCGGCAGGACAAGCTAGATTATTAACAATAACAGGCAGAAAATCTGACTGTGAATATGAATCAATGCGTCTTTCTCATCAAAAACTTGCATTGTCTCGTCAGCTTACTGATATTTCTAACGAATATCAGAACTCTCTTGACCAAACAAAATTGATTTATGACTATTACGGAACAGGTGATGAATCTAATCCATTGTCTTATGGAATTTTAATGAATCCATCTACATTGAATAATTACATGCCTATTTTATTGACAGACCCTAAAGGCAGAACAACATTGAATTCAAAACTTGCTACTGCCGCTCGTGCTGCAGGTATTCCGCAAGAAGGCTTTGGGACTCTTCCGTCAGAAAATGTAAGAAATGAATTTATACAAGAATTAGGAGAACAAAACGTCATCACAAAAAACTTGGCAACAACTATTCAAGGTCTACCATACAACCAAACAGCCGGCATTGGTGGCGGGACAACTGTTGCAGCCATAACTACAAGTGGTAATGTCGATGACTTAATCAAATATATCTCACATAGTTCTATGAATATTGATGTAACTGTACCTGCAAATATTAATAAGGATGTTTATCAAGGGGAATTTCATATAATGAGTAGCGATTCATCCAAAGATAGCGGTTACATAAATGGAAATAACTCACAAATAACCAAAACTTTTAATTTGGGAAATTTATTAAGCACAACAAATCCGACACAATTATCATTATTCTTATATTCAAACCACACTGGTGGTGATAACGCAGGACCTAGCCAAACATTGGTAGACAGAGCCAATGGAATTCTTGATAATGTATTAGACCAAGTTGGAAGCTATATGTCAGACTTGTTGGATTTGGGCGATGGTTATACTTCTCAAGCATTAGAGTATGCTTATGCATCTGTACAAGCTCTATATAGCTCAAAAGATCTGTCTTCCGGAAGTGAAGGTACTAACTGGGTTGGATATCTTCCAGGTGATGGAAACTCTGAGAGCCGCGCAAAAGCAGATAAATATATTGGTTGGACATCAGGCGGAAAACATAAACATAACCACAACAGAGGTAATGCCGCTATAAGTATTAACAACCTTTTGCAAGCATATATTACATACTTTGCGGATTTTATAAATGGTGTTTCTAAAACAGATATTAACGGTAAAGACTTATATAGTGCCGGCAAAGGTGAAAAAAGTAACAGTAATTTAATCAAAGATGACAAAACGTACCAATTCACATGGAAAACAGGAACAAGTGTTTCAAGTGATGATACCGCTTTGGCTACATTCTATGATTCTTTATTCAACCAAATTTGCTTGAACGGTTGGACTGAAAACAACAATATCGAAGATAACGAATATCTTCAACAAATGCTAAAAAGCGGTATGTTGTTTATTTCTAAACCTAGTGATGACGGCTATTATTACCAAGGCAACTATGCAACAGATAATTATATCAAAGAAATTTCTGATGACACAAAAATCGCACAAGCTGAAGCCAAATACAATACAGAAAAAGCTAAGCTAAATTCCAAAGAAGAAACTCTTGATTTGAAGATGAAAAACCTTGATACAGAAATTTCTTCACTTACAACAGAATATGATACTGTCAAGAACACAATTTCTAAAAACATAGAAAAATCGTTCAAACGGTATAACGCTTAAATATTGTAACTAATAAACTTTAAATTGTAACATTTCCTTAAGCACTTGAATAAAAAATATCCTTATGATATATTTCATGCAGAACAATTTACATTAGGGTATGGATACATGAAAAGTTCAACTATCAGAAGATCAAATTTATCTAAGGAAAAAATGGCTGTGCTTGAAGCATTGTCTAAATACAAGCATGACGGTTTTGATAATTCACCAAGTGTTTATGTACGTCCGAGTCGTGAACGTGAGTTGGACATGCTTTGGCAAAATTTTAAGGTTAACCAAAAACAAGAAAAAACACCAAGTATCTATTTGGCAGCAGGTTTTATTGTAGGAGCTGTTGTAATGCTTGGGCTTGTTGTGTTAGTTGGGTTTTCAGCAAACGGGATAGGCATGCTGAAAGAAAAGTCTGTAACTGCTCCGATTACAGCTCCTGTAAACGTTAAACCTAAAAAAGAAAAGTTTAGTTTGAATTTTATTCCATCAGCGACCGAAAAAGAAGAACCAACAGAAACAAATGAAATTTATACAGTTCAAAGTGGCGATACGATGGAAAGTATTCTTGTTCGTTTTTACGGTTCATACAGCAAGGATAAAGAAGCTCTTGTTATGAAAACGAATAATTTAACAAACCCAAACAAATTGAGTATTGGTCAAAAATTGACTATTCCTGTTGAAGAAAAACAAGAAGAACAATAAATCACACATGAATTACTATGTTTATATAATAACGAACAAGCATGATACGACAGTATATGTTGGGGTGACTAATAACCTTGTTCGCAGAATATATGAACATAAAATGAAATTAGTTGAGGGTTTTTCTAAAAAATACAACTTGAATAGATTAATTTATTATGAACAAACAAATAATATTGAAGTTGCAATTGCAAGAGAAAAGCAGTTAAAAAATTATTCAAGAGCTAAAAAAGAAAAACTTATTTATGAATTTAATCCAAATAAAGATGATTTATATTTCAAAATAATTTAATGATGCTGTCATTGCGAAGTGAGAAAAGATATAGAAATCGCGAAAAAAGCGCAGACACACGCTGTAGCAATCTCATCGAATTAAAGATAATGAGATTACGACGTCGCTATTTTACTTTTCTATACATAAAAACTACACCAAAATATGAGGTATGAACAAATATTGCTACA
>CAKUUY010000022.1 GCA_934693235.1 uncultured Candidatus Melainabacteria bacterium
GAGAGAGTAGCCGTTTGAACGCAGTGAATCACGGATACGAGAGAGGGGTTAAATATCATGTCCTGCGCGGACGGCGGAAACTTTTTGTGTAAAATTTGTACATGTCATTACGAGTTGCGGAACAACGCAGGCGGGATATCAATCTCGCCTGCGTAAAAAATCACAATTTATGTTGGCGGGGACCCGCCCTACGAACTCAGAATAACGATAAATTGCGCCAAATGATTGAATTATTAAATGATTAAATCAATCACCTAAGCACATCGCCTGAAGATTGCTGCCGTTGCGGTTGCTGTAGTTCAAGCGCGTATCCGACGAGCGGAAGCTGCGGGAGAACGCGTTGTATTTATTGCCCTCCATTTTCGACCAAACGAAGAAAGACGATCCTGTGAAGCCCATTGATGAGGCTTTTGAGCGGTCTAATGTTATACCGCCTCTTTTATCTTGTCTACCTCCTACTGTAGGATGTTCTTTGTATAACTCTGTTGCTAGTTCAGCTAAGTCTCCCAAGGTTGGCATTTTACTTACTCCGCCACATTGTTTTACAGCACCGGCCCAGTAATCATCGTTATAATAACAATTTTTTATTCCTAATTTATCTTTTTCTGCTTCACATTCTGCCTTGGTTAGTGGTTTTTCTACCGGTTTTGGGGCGGTAAAACATTTGTTGCCTATTGCTATTGTACATTCTGTACCTAATCCTTGTGCATCACCGAAAGGCAAAATATCACCTTTAGTATTTTCTTTTATTTTAGCAAGTTTATTTGGATTTTTGCCACCGTTCCAGTCAAAGACTCCGGACAAACATCCCATTGAATTTGACATAGCAGAACCTTCATCAAATTTCAAACCAGATTCATCTACGTTAAAGTCGCAATCTTTTTTGTAGCTCAATATCATTGGAACACCATCTGCAGTAACGATACCTACTGTATCTGCCCAGCTGTTTTGTTTATCCTTATCGATTTTTAATGTTTTGGCGTTCTTTGTTTTAGATATTTCCCAAGTTTTGCCTTCATCGTTAAGGGTTACTTCTTCTGTCGGCCAACAATCAGAAATATGGTTGTTATCACAGATTTTAGCTAATTTCACATGTTTCGACATTTCTTGAACAAAAGACATAGTATCGCCGTAGCCTATCAAACCACTTTGGACAGCCATTTTATCTGTTACTTTACTTAATTTTTGCTTGATATTTTCAACACGTTTTTGTTTAACTCTATCTTGTACATTACTAATAAGTACAGGCATTGTTAGTGCTGCAACAACGCCGATAATGCCTAAGGTGATGAGGACTTCGGCGAGAGTAAATGCTACTTTTTTTGAAGTGAATAAGTGAATAGGTGAATGAGTGAATAAGTTCGTTTCGTTTGAGTTGTTTTGGTTCTTTTTTCCAATACTTGTAATTGAATTAACCCCTCTCTCTAACTCTCTCCCTCGGAGAGAGGAAAAGTTTCGGATTTGATGTTTTTCATTCATATTTCAAATTTCCCTTTCTTGGTTTTTATATTTCCTTTTAACTTGCAATTATTTTAATTACCCCACTTCGAAATCATATATTTCGGTCCTCCCACAAGGGGGGCATTAAGTTTCAGTATAGTTACTATGTTTCTCTTTTGTTTTGTTTTTACTGTTTCAAAATACTCCTTTTTAATTTTTTGTGATATTAGTCTTCACATATATTTGTATGGCTTTTAGCGTTTCAAAATTAATTAGTCTATATGAAACGTTATTTAAACAATATATTTTATAAAAAATCTTATCTAAAAACGCTGAAAACCAGATGTGACGGGCACTGCCCCCCCCCCCCCGAGGGTCAAAACGCCTATGCAATCTCTGTTTTCAGCAACTCTCAAAACCAAAACTCCAAAACTTAACTCTATATATATCTATTATACGGTATATTTTATATTTTTGCAATATTTATAACAATTTATGAATTTTTTATCCCTCAAAACGATGATTTTATTCAAAAATGTTTGATATTTTGTAAAAAAAGTTGTATAATCGACGGGTAACGATATTAGAATGAGGATTTATATATGAAATTACACATGCAGATTCTAATCGCTCTAGGTCTTGGAATTAAGCGAAATTGGCACATTTTCTTCGGGATTATTCTCGGTATTGTTGTCGGAATATTTTTACACGGACATGAATATCCACGTGTATTAACTGTTTTAACGTTTATAGGTCAAGTATTTATCAGATTAATTCAGATGGTTGTTATTCCGTTAGTCGTATCGGCGATTATCATTGGTATTACAAGTATTGGTGACAACAAACAACTGGGTAAATTTGGAACTAAAATGCTTGCGTATTACGGAATAATTACTGTTGCGGCTGTTGTAATCGGTGCGGCTTTGGCTCTAATATTTCAACCGGGGCTCGGTGCAGCTCACTATATTACCCAAAATGCAGCAAGTGAAGTTCAGACATCTGTTGCAACTGCTATGGCTGAGCAACAAGGTAATATCTTGAACATTTTCTTAGGTTTTATTCCTAACAATCCAATGCATTCATTTGCATCCGGTGATATGGTTCCGATTATTGTATTTGTTCTACTGTTTGCTGTGGCTCTTGCAAAAGTCGGCGACGTAAACAGACCGATTGTTTCGTTCTTTGAATCTGTATTTGCTGCTACTATGAAAATTACCGATTGGATTATGTATTTTGCAGCTCCGGGTGTTTTTGCTTTGACTGCAAGTGCTGTTTCAAGTTTTGGTATTGATATTTTTAACAGTATTTCAAAATATTTATTAGTATTGTTTATCGGATTTATGCTTCAATTATGCGTGGTTTATCCGTTATTCTTAAGATTTTTCTCAAAAGTTAATATTGTTATGTTATATTCTGCGATTGCAGAAGCTATGATGGTAGCATTCGGAACAGCAAGTTCTTCAGCTACTTTGCCTTTGACAATTGCGTGTTGTGAAAAACGAGGAATTTCTCACAAAATTTCAAGTTTTGTGCTTCCTTTGGGTGCAACTTTGAATATGGACGGAACAGCTTTATTGCAAACGGTTGCTGTAATTTTCTTGGCTCAAGCTTATGGTGTTGCTCTTACTCCGTTCTTAATTGTTGAAATAGCTCTTTTAGCAATTGTTGCATCTTCAACTTGTGCCGGAATACCGGGGGCAGGATTGATTACAATTGCCCTAATTCTAAACGGAATGGGATTGAGTCCGGAACAATTGGTCGCAGGTTTTGCGTTCTTGTTCACAATTGAAAGAATTACAGATATGATGAGAACTTTGGTTAACGTAACGTCCGATGCTGTAGTTGTTGCCGCAATTGCGGATAACGAAAATGAAATTAATTATGATTTATTAAACAACCCTGCAGCATACGAAGATATTGCTTAATTTTTCATACTCAAACTTCATATAAATCCTTAAAGATGAGATGCTTTTTCTCATCTTTTTTTTATCTTGTTAATTTACAAAACAGTAAAATAGTGTTATACTTTCATTAGTTAAAAAGGAGAGAAGATTATGAAAATCAGTGTTTCAAATGATGTAAAAAATACTCCTGTAGAAGTTTTGGTTGTTAACCAATTTGAGGGCGAAAAAACTTCTGTGGAGCTTGCAAATATTTATGCTGTTGAAAAAGACGGATTTGACGGTAAATTCGGGCAAACATATTTAATTCATACACTCGGACAAATTCCTGCCGATAAAGTTTTGATTATCGGATTTGGTAAAAGAGAAGATTTTGACCATAACAAAATGAGGGAAGCTGTTGCAAAAGCAGTTAAAAAATTACAACAAATTAAAGCTAAAAAGGCTGCATTTGATTTTGATGTAGAACCTATTTATGGAAAATCTGCCGCAGTTGGAGCTATGATTGCTGATTACGCTTATGACAAATACAAATCTGAAAAAGCTCATCACTTGGACGAAATTACTTTTGCAAAATTTGTAAAAGAAGATGTTGACGAGGGAATTGTTTATGGCGAAGCAATGAAGTTTACGAGAGATTTGGCAAATACTCCTGCTCAAATTGCGACACCTCAAAAACTTGCTCAAATCGCTTCTGAATTAGAGGGTGTTGAAACAAAAATCTTTGACAAAGAAGAAATTGCAAGAATGGGGATGGGAGCATATTTGGCTGTCGGACAAGGTAGCGTAAATCCTCCTGAATTTATTCATATGAAATACACAGGTAAAAATGTTAAAAAGAAAATTGCGTTGATTGGTAAAGGTATTTGCTTTGATTCCGGCGGATTGGATATTAAACCGGCGTCTTCTATGTTGACAATGAAAGATGATATGTCAGGCGCAGCTTGTATTATAGGTGTAATGCGTGCTTTAGCAAAACTTCACCCGGATGTAGAAGTTCACGGATTGATTGCAGCTTGTGAAAATATGCCATCTGGTTCTTCCTATAAACCGGGCGATATTTTGACAGCTAAAAATGGTAAGACAATCGAAGTTGACAACACCGATGCAGAGGGAAGATTGACTCTTGCAGATGCTCTTTGCTATGCTTGTGAACTTAATGTTGATGAAGTTATAGATATTGCAACTCTAACGGGTGCTTGTGTTGTGGCTTTGGGGTCTCATATTTCAGGTATTATGGGGAATGATGACAGCTTTATTGAAAAATTGATTGAAACAGGAAAAGATGCAGGTGAAAAAATGTGGAAACTTCCTATGGATAGAGAATATTTTGATAGCTTGAAGTCTGACATTGCAGATATGAAAAACACAGGTTCAAGAATGGGTGGAGCTTCTGCTGCCGGTGTATTCTTGCAAGAATTTGTAGATGGACCGAAATGGGCTCACATTGATATTGCCGGTACTGCATATATTGAAAAACCGCAAAAAGAATTTATTGCCGGAGCTACAGGTGCCGGAGTTAGAACTCTTTTGAGCTATGTGACAAAATAATTTTTCTATTAAATGCAAAAAGGCAGAACTTTTAGTTCTGCCTTTTTTTTCATTCTTTAAAATATTTTTCTAAACCATCTGTAATTGCTTTGGCATATTGTTTTTGAAAATCAATGTTAATTAAATTGGCGTTATCTTGCGGATTTATGATATATGAAGTTTCAATCAGCAGACTCAAAGCATTTGTGTTTCGGACAATGGCAAAACTCCCTTGTCGAACTTTGTCATTATTTATTCCAAGTTCATGAGTGGCAGAGTTCATAATTGCATCTGCTAAGGGTTTTGCTTGGTTGTAATAGTAATAAATGCTTGTTCCGCTGTTTTTGTTTGGGTCTGCACCGTCAGGCAAAGCGTTACAATGGATGCTTATAAGTATCACGGTATCTTCTCTGTTCGCGATATCAACTCGCTCTTTTAGTCCGATATAAGAGTCATCATCCCTTGTCATAACAACTTTTGCTCCGTGTTTTTTTAGGGCGGTTTCCAGATATTTTGCAATGGATAAATTTATATCTTTTTCCTTGTCGCCAAGACAGCCGATTGCACCAAATTCATTTCCTCCATGTCCTGCATCAATAGCAATTTTTATATTATGCAAAGGTTTTTTAGTATTTATAGGAAGCGGTTTTCTTATTTTTAAAACAAAATCATTCCCTTGGTATTCTCCGCTGTAACCGATGAGCTTTTTGCCGCTCATCATTTCATCAATAGGCAAATCCATTGTGTAGATATTGTTTTCATTGTCTTTCACATTATAAAACTTTATAAAAAATGGTTTGTTTTCAATAATCTCAAACGGAACTCGTTTGTCTAAATGAAATATAAAAGTAAAGTAGTTTTCGCTGTCATCGTAGTCGTAACCGCTTATTGTTGCCGGAGTGATTTCAAAATTTGAAAATTGTTTTACGTTACTTTTTGCAATCCAACCAAACTGATTGCCTAAAATTACTCTGTAAAATCCTCCTTTTTCGCCATCAACTTGCAAGGCAATGTTTCTTTGTAAGTGTGACATTCTGTTAATTCCTGCATCAACAGGAGTTGATCGCAAAGGTGCTCCTTCAGTTGTTACGTATACGGATTTTGTTTCAGGATATTTAAAAAATTGTAGTGGAAGATTACACTCTGTTTTAATTATGGGTTTGTTTATAACAAAAACTTGTTTTTCGTCGTTAGTTTGTAGCGTAAAAGTATTTGATCCGTTGTTTAGTTTTACAACGTATGCAAAAGCTCCTGTTTCATGCAATGGAATATCTTGTCCGTTAATTTTTATGGGCTTGTCTGAAGAGCCGATAAAAAATGTCGAACCAGCATTAATAGTAGTTTCTGTCTTTTTCGGATAAACCACGTCAAATGCTAAACAGCTGTTTACAGATAAAATTAAACCCAGTAATAAAACATATTTTTTCATATAGGTATTATAGCATAAATTGATATAAAAAATGGAGTGATTTTTAATGCCAAAAAGCAAACATTTTTTAATATTCTTCAAATTAATTAATATTTTCATTTTTTCAAATTACTTATGCTAAAATTAAATAAGATAGTTTAGGGATAAAATGATGAGAGATAGATTGCGAAGACGTGAGCCGGAAAACGAAATAGAGAAGCGTAACAAAAGTTTTGACCAAATTTTAGGATTTTTGCACGTGTTTTTTGCCTGTTTTATGGCACTGTTGATTATATATTTGTTTTTTATACAGGTTGTAGATGTTGGTAAATACAGAGCTAGGGCTAGAAGCCAGCGTGTAGGTCGAATTTTTTCTATGCGTGGAGATATATATGATAGAAACGGAATTAAACTTGCAACGGATAAGGTTTATTGCGATGTTTATGCTCACCCGGCAGATTATGATCATACTCCGGAAGAGTTGGCGAAAATGCTTGCACCTCTTTTAAAAATGCCAAAAGATACGCTTTTGCAAAAACTTAAAAAACCGGGGCCTGTAATTACGCTTAAAAAAGATATTGATAGAAGCACTTCTAAAGAAATTGCAAAATTGCATTTGAGAGAAATAAGTTTGGGGAAGAAAAATACAAGAGAATATCCTCAAGGAACTCTTGCTGCACACGTTTTAGGATATTATAATTTCGATGCAGATATCGCAAACGGGATTGAATACACTGCAAAAGACAGACTTGAACACGTTATTAATACGGTAAAATACCAAAGAACTCGTGATGGCAAGATTATTTACGATTTTACGACTGATCCGGTTGCAACTACAACAAATCCTAAAGGGGAAAATGTAACATTAACCATTGATGCCGCAATTCAGCATGTTTGTGAAAAAGAAATAAAAAAAATGGTTGATGAAAAACATGCAGAGCGCGGAACTGTAATTGTTATGAATCCAAAAAATGGTGAAATTCTTGCTTATGCTGTTTATCCGACTTTTGATCCGAACGATTATAGAAAAGCAACTCCTCAACAGTTAAAAAATTGGACATTAACCGATGTGTTCCCACCTGGGTCAACGTTTAAAACTATTACGGTTGCAAGTGCAATGGATTTAGGTAAAATCGGAGAACATTCCACTGTTCTGGATACAGGAAAAACAACTATTGGTAAGTGGGAAATCAAAAACTACGATTACGCGGTTCACCCATATCCGGGGAATATTACTTTGGAATATTTGTTTGAACACTCAAGTAATATTGGTTCTATAAATGTTGCTAAAACAATGACTCCTGCAGAATTTTATGGGGTTTTGAAAAAGTTCGGTTTTGGCTCAAAAACCGGAATTGATTTACCTGGTGAATCTGTTGGTTTATTACCTTATTGGGCTCATTGGGATCAAGGTATTCATGCTACAATGGCATATGGATATGGGACATCTGTTACCGCAATTCAAATGATTTCAGCTGTTCAGGCACTTGCTAATAACGGAGTTAGGGTTACTCCGCATGTTATAAGATATTCTCAAGAAGAATTTGACAATAAAATACATCATACACAAGTAATTCAACCATCTACAGCTCAAGCTGTTACAAGACTTTTGGCTGCAAGTGTAAATAATGGAAAATCAGTAATTAAAATGGATAGATATAATGTTGCGGCCAAAACAGGTACTTCAAGAAAACCCAAAGAGGGTGGTTCCGGATATACACCGTATACGTACACTTCAACAATTGGCTATTTGCCGGCATCTGATCCTCAAGTCTTGATTTATGTAATGGTTGATAGTGCAAAAGTCGGAGCTATTTGGGGAAATACCGTTGCTGGACCGGTTTTTCATGAAGTGTCAACACAAATTGCTCGAATTATGAATTTAAAACCGGATAAAGTTGTTCCGGTTACATCAAAAAAGAATTAAGTAATACCAAAGGAGATATAAATGAAACTAGATGAACTTATTGAATATTTAGACTATAAAGATTTAATTAATTTTAAAAATATTGATATTACAGGAATTTCATATAATTCCAAAACAACTAAAAAAGGCGATATTTTTATTTGTTTGGTTGGGGAACACACAGACGGGCATGAGTATGCTCAAGATGCAATAAATTCCGGAGCTGCCGCTCTTCTTGTTGAAAGAAAAGTTGATGGAACAAAAATTCCGCAAGTTGTTGTTTCTTCCACTCGTCACAAGATTGCCGATATTGCAGACAGATTTTATTCTTGTCCGTCAAAAGGTATTAATTTAATTGGTGTTACTGGAACTAATGGAAAAACAACTGTAACTCACCTTATTCAAAAAATCTTTGAAGAAAACAATCAAAAATGTGCCCTAATCGGAACTTTAGGTTACAAATTGTCTTCTAATGGAGAATATCGAGACGCCAAACATACAACTCCACAGGCTCCTGAGCTTCAAGCAACTTTGAGAATGATTAAAGATGTTGAAAAAATAGATAATGTTGTAATGGAGGTAAGTTCTCATGCGTTAGATCAAAATCGTGTCGGGGGTTGCAGATTTAATGGAGCCGTTTTTACAAATCTTACTCAAGATCATTTGGATTATCACATTACAATGGATAATTATTTTAAGGCTAAAGCATTGTTGTTTGAATCTTTGACACCACGTCCGGATGATGATATTCAACCTGAATTTCATAACGAAGATGGCGGTTTTGCAGTAATTAACGCGGATGATGAATATGGTGACAGATTTATCAGTGTTGTTCCTAAAGGTGTAAGGATTTATACATATGGTGTAAAACAACAAAGTGATGTTATGGCAAAAGATATTCATTTCTCGTTGAATGGAGCTGAATTTACTCTTGTAACGGGTGATCACGTAAATAATGGCGGAAAACTTGAACATAAAGTAAATCTTCATATGAATGGTATGTTTAGTGTTTATAATGTTTTAGCGGCAGTTACTGCGGCTCTTGCAATGGATATTGATATTGAAGTTGCTTTAAAAGCTTTACAGAACGTTAAAGGTGTTGCTGGCAGGTTTGAGGTTGTTGTGAAAAAACCGCTTGTAATTGTGGACTATGCACACACTCCGGATGGGTTGGAAAATGTTTTGAAATCAGCTAGAGAAATTACACCTGTTGATGGTAAATTGATTTGTTTGTTTGGATGTGGTGGAGATAGAGATGCTACAAAACGTCCAAAAATGGGTGCAATAGCAGAAAAACTTGCAGACAAAATTGTTATCACAAGTGATAATCCTCGTTCAGAAGACCCGCAAGTTATTATTACGGATATTATTGCAGGTTTGAAATCTGTTAATACAGAAAACGTAATTGTAGAGCCCGATAGAGGAACAGCAATTTCATTATTAAAAACAATTTCTAGTAATAATGATGTTGTTTTAATTGCCGGAAAAGGCCACGAAAACTATCAAATATTGAAAGACAAAACAATTCATTTTGACGATAGAGAAGAAGCTCGTAAAGTCTTTGAAGGTAGTGTAATTTAATAATACAAAATTTCACCTCGCCCTTTCGGGGAGAGGTTGCAGTCGTTCACGAGCGAACAGCAGTGTTACGAATGCGGGTGAGGGGTTAACGGTATGCAAACCAAACTTATAATTGAACAACATTTTCATGGGTGCTTTGGTATCGATTTTAATAAAGCATCAGTGGATGATGTTTTGTATTTGTCAAAAGAGATTTTGAAATACGGGATTGGTGGAATTTTCCCGACTCTTGTTACTGACAGTGTTGAAAATATAAAAAAAGCAACTGCAGTAATCAAAGAAGCCGCTGAAAATCAAACCTCTGATATGGCAAAGATTTTGGGAATTCATCTTGAAGGAATATTTATTAACCCTGAAAAAAAAGGAATTCACAATCCAAAGCACTTTTTAGTTCCGACAATTGAAAATTATAAGTTAGTTGAAGATGATTTTATTAGAATCGTGACGTTAGCGCCGGAATTAGTTGTAGAGGTACAGTCCGGTTTGCAAAAAGAAAATTTAATAACCTATCTCCGTTCTAAAAATATTAAAGTACAAGCAGGACACTGTGTTGGAGGGGATTTGGATGGTTGTACAGGTGTAACTCATTTATTTAATGCAATGAGTGGAGTTGCTCATAGAGGTGAAACAACTGCGCTTTCTGCACTTGTGGATGATGATATTTATACTGAAATTATCGGTGATGGAATACATGTGTCTGACAAGGCTCTTGAACTTGTTTTTAAATCAAAACCGCTGGATAAAATTCTTTTGATAAGTGATAGTTTACCTATAACTTGTAGTGATTTAAAAGAAATGATTTTTGCTGACGAAAAGGTTTTCTATAATGGAATTAAAGCAACTTCTAAAGAGGGAACTATTGCAGGTAGTACGACTATGATTCCTAAAATTATAAAAAGATTGATGGATGGAATATTTAACTCCTCACCCGAATTTGTAAATTCGCACAGCTCATTAACAAATTCTCCCCTCTCCTACAAGGGGCAAGGGGAAATCGTTTCGCAACTTATCCAAAATCCTTACAACTACCACAATATTGACCTTGGTGGTTCTATTGAATGGGATGAAGATTTTAATATTATAAAGGTAAATAAGTAATGAAAAGTGACAATATAAAAGCTGGAATAGCAAGAACTCCGCATCGCGGACTTTTAATGGCAACTGGAGTTAGCAGAAAAAACATGAAAGCGCCGTTTATTGGGATTGCAAGTTCTTTTTCGGATCTTGTACCTGGACATATCGGAATGAGAGATTTGGAACGCCAAATTGAAAAAGGAATTCACTCAGGTGGTGGTCAAGCTTTTATTTTTGGTGTTCCAGCGATTTGTGATGGGATTGCAATGGGACATAGCGGAATGAGATATTCGCTCCCGTCGAGGGATTTGATTGCAGATTGTATAGAAAGTGTTGCAGCAGCGCATCAACTCGATGGTATTGTGCTTTTATCAAATTGTGATAAAATTACGCCTGGGATGTTGATTGGTGCTTTGAGGTTGAATATACCGGCAATTATTGTTACTGCAGGGCCAATGTTAGATGGAGAATGCGGAAATCACCACAAATTAACGATGGTTACAGGTTCTTTTGAGGCTGTCGGGAAATATCGTAATGGAGAAATTTCTGAGGAAGAATTGTTGGCTTTGGAAGAAGCTTCTTGCCCGTCAGCTGGAGCTTGTCAGGGAATGTATACCGCAAATACTATGGCTTGTTTGACAGAGGTTATGGGAATGAGTTTGCCTTATTGTGCTTCTGCTTCTGCTGTCTCTTCTCAAAAGCGTCGTTTGGCGTTTGAAAGTGGTATGCAAATTGTTGAACTTGTAAAACAAGATATCAAACCATCTGATATTATTACAAGAGAAAGTTTGCGAAATGCAATTGTTGCGGATTTGGCTCTTGGAGGTTCTACAAATACATTTTTGCATATTCTTGCGATTGCAAATGCCGGTGGAATTGATATTACATTGAACGATTTTGAAGAATTGAGTGGAAAAGTTCATCAGATTGTGAAAATTAATCCGTCATCAACTTTGACTATGGCAGATTTTCATAACGCAGGTGGAGTTCCGGCACTAATGCAGTCTTTAAGCTCTCATTTGAAACTTGATAAGGAAACAACAGAACTTTATAAAAAAGTTTATAGAAACAAGGAAGTCATTCCTGATTACGACAAATCTACTTATACTCAGGCAGGTTTGGCAGTTTTATATGGGAATTTGGCAAAAGACGGTTGCGTAATTAAAACATCAGGAGTTGCACCGGAATGCTATATTTTTGAGGGCGTAGCAAAAACTTTTGATAGTGAAGAAGCGGCGATGAAAGCTCTTGAAGATGATGAAATTAAAGCTGGTGATGTTATCGTAATTCGTTATGAAGGACCAAAGGGCGGTCCCGGAATGCGCGAAATGCTTGCTCCGACTTCTCTTTTGGTAGGTAAAGGTTTGGGTAAAAAATGTGCATTGATTACAGATGGAAGATTTTCCGGTGCGACAAGAGGAATATGCGTAGGACATATTTGTCCAGAAGCAGCTAATGGTGGACTAATCGCATTAGTAGAAAATGGTGACAAGATTAAAATCGATATTCCTAATCGAACAATGGAACTTTTGGTCGATGAGAAAACTTTAGAAAATCGTCGTAAAAATTTAAAGCCTTTTGAGCCTAAAGTAAAATCCGGTTATTTGTATAAATATGCTAAAAATGTTCAAGATGCCTCTCATGGAGCAATTGTTTAGTGTTTTTCGGTACGTCTGACAAATTTTAAATCATATCCCAAAATATCTGCAATAATAAGCATTTCACGATGTGTTATCGTTTCGTTGCGAAGTTTGTTCGATAGATTATTTAAAGAATAAGGTTTGTTAAGCCTTTTGCTCAGTGCTGCAGCTAATTCGGTCAGTGAAACATTTACGTCTAATAAAATCTTTTTTAAATCATTTATAATCATATTATTCAATACTCCATTTATCCGTTAACTATTTTACAAGTGAATTTAGTTATTCATAAATAAATTCAAACTTTCATTGACAACTGAATGAATATATGTAATAATGAACATATCCGTTATTTATTTGTAATAAAATTAAGGAGCTTTGTATGAAATGTAAAAGAAACAAAGGGGTTAATGATACTAAAAAAGTAGCTTTCACACTAGCTGAAGTTTTGATTACTCTTGGAATTATTGGAGTAGTAGTAGCATTGATTATGCCGACTGTTATTAGTAAAACAAAAGATAAGCAATATAAAGCTGCACGCGACAAAGCTTTATCTACAATTGGCAACGCATCTAAAAATATTGCAGTACAAGGAAATATGAATGATGCTCAAAACGCAAAAGATTTTGTCAACAATATTCTTCGTTCACAAATTGCAATTGCCAAAACCTGTGAAAATGATGAACTTGAAAATTGTGGAATACCGGCAAAATATAAAAATTTGGACGGATATGAAATAAGCATGCCAAAGCGTGTGAAGGATTTATCGCCTGTGTTAATGGGTTCGCAAGGTGAATATAAAAGTTATGTTTTTTTAACAGGTGACGGATATGCATATAATTTATTTTATTTTCCTGAATGTAGTGAAAAGGGTTTTGGCCATATAATAAATGGTCAACGTTCTGTATGTGTAAATGCTATTTATGATATGAATGGGTTAAGGGGACCAAATCAAATAGGAAAAGATATAGGTGTTGTGACCGTTTTTTATCCAAATGAAACAGTTCAAGCAGTTGCTCCAATGAATGAAATAGTGCATTTATATAATTCCAATTTTGAATACCCCGAGGCACAACGATTTTGCACTGAAAAAGGGAAAAGACTTCCTAATTTTGAAGAGGGTATGTCTATCGTATTAAATATAGGATTAATAGGTGATGTTGATTTTCAGACTATATGGACATTGTCTACAGATGGGCCAAGAACAATAGTGATGAATGGTATTGCCTTTAATACATTTTTTAAAGTTTCGGCACACGCAGAATGCGTTGAGTAAAATTCTAAAATAGATATTATCCTGTCAAATGGAGATTTTTATTTCATGCTATCATGTTGATATGAAAAAGCTGGAAGATTTCAAAAACGAAATTAACAAATGTTCGAAATGCGGATTGTGTCAGTCTGTTTGCCCTATTTACAAATTAACAGGTAACGATTGCGCTGTTTCTCGTGGAAAATTTATTATGCTCGATGGAGTTTTAAAAGGCGATTTGAAACTCAACAAAAACATCAACAAATACCTTGATTTGTGTCTAAAATGCGATAAATGTTCAAATTTTTGTCCGAGCGCAATTGATGTTTGCAAGATTTTTGAAACCGCAAAATATGAATACGTTAAAGGTACTTTTTGGGGCAAAATTGTATTCTTTTTGGAGTCAAAGTACGTATTTGGAAACATATTAAAATTGGCAAAATTTGTACAAAAGATTACAAATCCCCACTCCTTGAGGGAGAGGAAGCAATTTTTTGCAAGCCCTGTGAGCATAAGAGATGCAGAGGCGAGGAAAAACAAAACAGAAAAACTTCTTTATTTTAAAGGTTGTGTAAATACAATTTTCCCGCAAACTGACAAGTTTTTACACAAATTGTTTGACAATTCTAATATTGAAATTATGGAAAAAGACTTTGATTGTTGTGGTTTACCGTTTTTGTCGAGCGGAAATTTAGAGCGATTTGAAGAAGTAAAAAAACATAATCTTGAACTTATGGATTGTGAATTTGATTATATTTTGACGGATTGTGCAAGTTGCGAAAGTACTTTAAAAAAATATTTTTGCTCCGCTCAGAATGACATCAAATTTATCAATCTTGGAGAACTTATTGCACAGCAAAATATAAAATTCAAATTTGAAAAACCTATTAAAGTGACGTTTCATAAGTCTTGTCACCTTGAAAACGACGATTTTTGGGTGAGTATTGTTGAAAATTGCGAAAATGTTGAATATATAAAAATGGAAGATTATGATGAATGTTGCGGATTTTCTGGAGAATTTGCACTGAAAAATCATAAGATTTCGCTTGTGCTTGCAAAACAAAAGGCTGAAAATATCGTAAAAACCGGAGCGGATTATGTTGTTACAACTTGTCCTGCTTGTGTTTTGGGGTTGAAACAAGGGTTGATTGGAGTGAAAAATGCACCGAAAGTTTTGTCGTTGAGTGAGTTTTTGGATATGGGAACAAGTTTCCCTCATCCGCATTCGTAACACTTACTGATCGTTTGTGAAGAATGCTTTCTCCCCGAAAGGCGATGGAAAATATTACAATAATAAAAATAGATAAAATTTAAAAGATTATTTAGTCCAAACAGAATTGATATCAATATCAAGAGCCATGCAGATTTTTACGACAATAACAATAGTTGGATTTGCTTTTCTGTTTTCAATCATGTTGAGATATTTAGTCGAAATATCAACCATTTCAGCAAGTTTTTCTTGGGAAAGCCTTTTTTTAAGGCGAGCAATTCTTATATTGTCTGCAACTTTTTCTAAAATAAATTTATCGTCCATATAAATATACTACGCAACTTGACAGATATAATGTATCCATTATAATTTAATTATCATGAACTATATTTCAATAAATAGAAATATAATTTGTTTTATGGAAGTATACTGCTATGTTGAAAATGTCCTAAAACATTGTATAATGAGAAGTATATCATCATAAAAATAATAATAAAAAGGAATTAATGCTATGAAACAAAAACTCTTTACTGATACGAACCATTCACCAAAACGCAAACTTGCTTTCACTCTCGCCGAAGTCCTAATTACTCTTGCGATTATTGGTGTTGTTGCAGCGATGACCTTGCCAATATTAATTCAAAAATATCAAAAACAAGTCTGGGTTAGTCAGTTAGAGAAATCTGTATCTACTTGGGATAACGGTTTCAAAATGATGTTAGCAGATGCTGGAACGGCTAACTTGTTTGATACTGAATTTTGGAATAAGCTCGGAGTGGGAGAAGATTCTTATGATTATGCTTGTGATAGCGAGACGGATAATGATGAAATATTAAAAAAATATTTTAATATTTTGAGTTTTGGATATGTTAAAGATGGTTCTTCGAAAGATTGTAGTTTTGAGATGTATGAAAATGGTGGTAGTGAATCTTTTTATAAAAGTCTTGACGGAAAGAGTTATCCTTTAGCAGCACCTTTAGCAAGAAAAGTTCAAATGGCGGATGGGACAACTGTTGGTCTACATCTTTTCTCAAAGTCTTCTAATTATCAAGAAATTTTTCCTGATTATGCTGGGGTAGTTTTAATAGATGTAAATGGACAAAATAAAGGACCTAATCAATGGGGAAGAGATGCTTTCATGTTGTATGTCAATAAGAAAGGTTATTTAGTACCTGCGTTTTCTTATGAAAAACTCAAAAAACAGCCAGTTTTTTGTGGAGATTTTGAAACGGGAGATATTAATGGTGCATCGGGTTTTGGTTGTGAAGCTCGTATAATTCATGATGGATGGAAGATGAATTATTAAAAACAATAACAAATAAGTAGGGCAAAATATTTATCTTGCCCTACTTTTCAAATTTATTAAATCTTCTCTTTTATCAGAGAATAGAAATAGGAGATTATTTTCCTAGTCTGTAGGGTGGGGAAAACGCAGTGTCCCCACCACTTTTTAACTTATTTTCCTAGTTCGCAAGCTTTTTTGGTTGTCTTGTCGATTACGTCGTAGAACAATTTGTCAGAATGTTCATCATTCATTACTGAAATTCCTACAAATGTGCAACCGCCTTTTGTTGCAACGTTATCGATCAGGGTTTGAACAGGGATTTCTCCTCTTTGCATAACCATTTTAGCTGAACCGATTGCTGTTTGAGTTGCAAGTTCCAGTGATTTTTCGTAATCCAAACCTAGTTTTTCGCCTGCACGAGCCATATCTTCGATAACTTTGTAGAAAAATGCCGGACCTGAACCGGAAATTGCTGTAACAATATCCATTTGAGATTCTGATACTTCGATTGCTTTTCCGATATTGGAAAGAAGCTCTAGAACAAATTCTGCATCTTCTTCGCTTGCGTAAGCTCCTTTGCATACTCCGCTCATTCCCTCAAGAACCAGTGCCGGAGTGTTTGGCATTACTCGAACAACTCTTTGCATACCGATAATTTTTTCTATTTTAGATGTTGTAACACCTGCGCAAATAGAAACTAAAAGTTTGTCAGGAGTTAATTCGTTTTTAATTTCTTCTAAAACAGCCGGTTCGTAGTTTGGTTTTGTTGCAATGAAAATAACATCACTTTCCATAACAAGTGCGCGATTGTCTGTGATTACGTCAATTCCGAGTCTTTGTGAAGCTAATTCTGCTATTTCACAATTTACTTCGGAACCTTTAATATTTTCTTTTGGTAAAAATTTGGATGAAATGGTGCCTTTAATGATTGCACTAGCCATTTTACCACATCCGATAAACCCGATTTTACATTTTTTGTTCATATTATTTAACCTGCTCCTCTTTTTTAGTTGACTAAAAAGTTTTTTTAATTTACATTGGAATTATACGACAAATATAAATTAAAAGGAATAAAGAAAAATGAGACGTACACTAGAAGGAACAAAGATTAAAAGACAACGCGTAAGCGGTTTTAGAGCAAGAATGGCAACTCCGGGCGGACAAGAAGTTTTAAACAGACGTCGTGCTAAAGGTCGTCATAAATTGGCTATCTCTGCTAAGAAACGTGCTTAATTGAGGTTATTCTTAGGAAATGCTATTTTATTTCCGAAGAATCTTCAATAAGTAAAAATACTTCAAATACAGCAGGTCTTTTGTTTGGACATGCTGTATTGTTGTGAGTAAGTTTGAGGGTTGATGGTTTTATGTAGATTGTCTCCTCTTCCACAGTTATAACGCTTATCAGCATTTGCAAAGAACTGAGACCTCTTTTAAGAGAGGTGAAATAGAGAATTATAATTATGTTACCAAAACAGTTCAGACTAAAAAATAAAGCAGCTTTTTCTGCAACATATAAGGTAAAAAACTCAGTCCATAAGGGTGGGGTAACTTTGTTTGCAGGAGTTAAGAAAAAAGATAAAGAAAGTCTTACACGTGTCGGATTTGTTGTTTCTAAAAAAACTCACAAACGTGCAGTAAAACGAAATCGTTTGAAACGGCTTATGCGCGAAAGTTACAGACTTGCTTTGAAAAATGGTGAGCTTGGAAATTCTCAAGACTATATGTCTTTGGTTTTTGTCGGAATGAACCATGCTTTAGGTAAGAGTTTTGACGAAATGCAAAGGATAATTAACAATCTTATACAAAGGTTAAAATAATGCTCGAAGGTGTTTTTGCTGAAAATGTTTTGAAACATCCGAATGTTCGTCCGTATCCGCAACAACCACAAGAAACTTCCGGTTATTATGTTGGCACGCAGGCGATTTATCGTTATTCTTTGAAAGAATCTGATTATCCGACATTAATTATTACTGATCCTATTTTTGACGGGGCAGGTGGAGTAATAAATTCCGGATATTATGAGCTTGCGTTGTCTGATATGCGTGATTTTTTGATACTTATTCAGTCTAAAAATCCTGTTGCAGTGATTCCTGTAATAAAAATTGAAGAAGATGCGACAGAACAAGCCAGATTAAACAACAAAAAAGTAAAAAAAGAGTTAAAAAAAGAAGAAAAAGCTAGAAAAGACACAAACGAAAAACGTGCAAAAGTCGGCATGACTCCTGATACACCTGAAATTCACATGGAAGCTTCTATTGAGTACGATGAAAATGGACAATATTATTTAATAAAATATCAAAGAGGTACAATTAAGGCTTGGGGCGCGTTCAAGGGTTAGAGAGTTTTTTGGTTAATATAAAAATAATTGTAAAGTTTTTTGAAATAGGTAGCAAAAAATATTTTCCTTTGTTTTAAAATGAATGTAGATACATTTAATTATTTGGTGAAAAAATGAAAGTTAGTAGATTACAGCGTGATATTACCCTTAATCAGGGTTCTTCAAGGCTCCATTCGGACCCTCAGACATTCAGGGAGAAAAATAAGGGAGCATATAACGACAATAGAGGATATAATGCAGATTTTAACGGCAGTTTTACGGGAAAGAGTGAGACTGCCGTTAATACTATAAAAAAAGGCGGCGGTATCCTTACAAGCAAATGGTTTAACAAACTTGCAAAATACTCAGACGAACATAATATTGCAACCAACGCACTTATCGCACTTGGACTTGCAGGTGTGCTCAGACCGGCTACAATTATGACTCTTCCGGGGAAAAAAGATAAGGAAGATAAAATTTACGCATCAGGTCACTCAATGGCATCTGCAATTATAGGCTTTATTGCGTCAGTTATTATTACCAGCCCTCTTGATGTAGCTGTTAAAAAATTGTTTGATACAGACGACGGCAATACTAAAGAATACAGTAAAAAGCTTGTGGAATTGTTTGAAAAGGAAAAATCTCTTGAAGCAAGAGCTAATTTGAGAGATGAAGCAGGTAAAATAGTAGATAAAGCTGCAAGAGAAGCTTATAAAGCCGTAAAAAATCACAGAGAAGCTCTTAATACTTTGTCTAAAAACATTCTGGATTGGGTTATTGCAGTTCCAAGATCAATTCTTACAATTGCATTAATTCCGCCGATTTTGAAATATGTATTCGGTGTTGAAAAGAAAAAGAAACCTGAAGCTCCAATCGCAAATGCAAATGTTGCACCGACTTCTATGGACTTTATAAATAAACCTGTATTCAAAGAATTGAAAGATGGTGGTATTACAAAATCAGGAGGTCAACCTAATTTTACAGGTAAAGCTGATTTGGCTAAAGATGTCGGAGAAGCAGCTCAAGCTGCAGTTAGAACAGCAGAGGAAAAGTCTAGCATATTTAAACCGTTATCTGACTTTTATGATAAATTTACAGATTCTATTGCTAAAAACTTTACGTCAAAAGTTGTTGACAGCAAACCAATGAACTACATTGCAGATAAATTTAAAAATAGTAATAACTTGTTCCAACACTGTTTGACAATCGGTTCAATGATTACAAGTGGTTTGTATATGGAAAAGACTTTAACAAACGACAAACTGGATAAAGATAGAAAGAAAACTCTTGCTGTTAACCAAGGCTTGACATTCGCTTTATCAACTGCAGGTGCTTATACTCTTGACCAATACGTTAAAAACTGGTGGGAAAATACAACAGCCAAATTTGTAGGATATCAAATTAATGACGAACAATTCAGTGATAACTATAAAAATATTAACAAAGGCATTGAAGAAATCAACAAGAAACTAAAACAAAATCCACAAGCTGACGTTAATGAAATTGTAGAACAAGTAAAAGATACTTTAAAAATGCCAAAACAAGGTGAAAAAGGTTACGCAGGTTATACCGAGTACCTTGAACACGCTGTAAAAGGTGCAATTGAAGATGCTAAAGACGCTGAAACTTCTTTAAAATCAGTTAGTCGTTTAGACCTTGGCAAATATATCAAAAAGTTAACTCAAAACAAAATTATTCCTGAAATATCAGGTGAGTTGTCAAGCAAAATTAAAGGGATGAAAGCTTTAAGATCAATGTTAGTGTTCGGATTTGTTTACAGATTCTTTGTTCCGGTAGTTGTAACAAAGCCTGCTAACTGGTTATGTGAAAAATATCTTTCTCAAAAACAATCAAAGACAGAAGAAGTAAAAAATGCTTAAACAAAAATAATTAAACGATAAAGGAGCGGCGAGTCAGTCGCTCTTTTTTGTTGTCTGAAAAATATTACGACTTTTGTAGTATTTTATCTTTGATTACTTGAAAAAAAAGTGATTTTATAGTATATTTTCGCATTAGATAAGGTGACAGAGTGGGAAAAGATCTGAATTTAGATTTAATAGCAAAAGAATGCGGAGTGCCAAATGCATCTGACACTCAAACTGTTATTTCTAATATTCAGGCGCTTGATGAGGTTTATGAATCTGAAAACCTTGTTAAAATTTATAATTATCTTCTGTCACTTTCAAAAAATCCTGAAGTTTTAATGGTGTTAATTCAGTGTGAAGACAGATTTAGGAACAAATCTTCTCTAGAAATTTTGTTGGATTTATTATTGATGAAAAATCTAAATTCAGACGAAAAAGATTTGTACATAAATGTTCGAGCAATGTGTGCCAAAGCTATTGCTAATCTTAAAGATACATCGGCTGTAACGCCGCTTTTATATTGTCTTAATAACAAGGATGAAAATTATAAGGTTAGGCTGGCATGTGCGGATGCTTTAGGTAGAATTGGAGATAGGTATGCAGTTGCACCATTAATTGAAGTTGTTAAAGATGAGGATGAAAAATCTGTTTATCTCAGAGAGACAGCAGCATCAGCTCTTGGAATGTTGGGGGATTTGCGTGCGGTAGACCCACTTGTCAGTATATTGGAAGCTCAAAAGGGTATTTGGAATAAGTTTACATTTTTAAAAGAACGAGTAATTGAAGCGCTTGGAAAACTTAGACTTGATGATAATGAGAGGGTTTTTAATGCATTGAAAAATTCTCTTGTAGATGAATCTCCGCAAATTAGAATTAATGCAATAGAAGCGATTATGGACAGTGACAATCCACAAGCTGTTGATACAATAAAGACTTGTTTATTGGAAGATGAAAATGAAGAAGTGAAGAGAAATGCCCTTATTGCACTTTACAATCTTGTCGGTCGTGAGATTTTGGATGAAGTTGCAAATGGACAGAATTTTTCAGACAACCTGAAAATGGAAGCTGTTTCTATGATTTCTGAATACGAGGATGAAGAAGATGAGTAATGGAATAATTTTGTTATCAGGTGGACTGGATTCTCTTGTTAGTCTTGGTTTGGGAATTGAAAAATATGGAATTTCACTCGCTTTGACATTTGATTATGGGCAAAAAGCACTTGAACAGGAAGTTTCTACGTCAAAAAATATTTGTGATTATTATAAAATTGAACATAAGGTAATAAAACTGGATTGGTTAAAAGATGTGACCCATACGGCTTTGGTAAAAGGTAATGACTTGCCACAAGGAATTGATAATCCTGAACAGTCTGCAAAAAGTGTTTGGGTCCCGAATAGAAATGGTTTGTTTTTAAATATTGCCGGCAGTTTTGCTGATGGTAATAATTATGATTACATAATAATTGGTGCAAATAAAGAAGAGGGACAGACTTTCCAAGATAACACTCAAGAATTTATTGATAGAATAAATGCAGAATTTGAGTATTCAACTCAAAAACATCCGAAAGTTGTTGCCCCCTTGATAAATTCTAATAAGAATGATATAGTAAAACTGGCGTTAGAACATAATATTCCGCTAGAATATGTCAGAAGTTGTTATGATAGCGGAGAAAAACATTGCGGAAGATGTGAATCTTGTACAAGATTAAAAAATGCACTAATAGCCAATAATGATACTTATTATATAAAGGAACTGTTTTGAAAACACAACTATTAAAACAAGAAATTAAATACGAAGGTTGGCAACTTTCTCCACACTGGATTTATAAAAATTTTAAAATTCAAGGTGATGCAACTGTTGCGTTTGTAGGAGAGTGCGAAGTTAAGTTAACAGAAATGGTTGATATTGAGGATGTTATCAATGAAGAACCTATTTACAGCAAGTCTATGTTGAGCTTTATCTCAGAACAATTCAATGTTGGCTTAGTTGAAGGTGTTTTCAGACAAAGACTTCTTATTTGTATAATTAAAGAAGCTCTTGAAAAAAGAGGCTTTAAAATTACAAGAGATGGAGATGATTTGTTCTTTGACGGTAGAAAATTAACCGTTTCAATTGCTACGAAATCAATAAATTCTATTTTAATTCATACCGGAATTAATATTGATTCAACCGGAGCACCAGTTAAGGCAAGTGGATTGACAAGCGAACTTGGTATTGTTGATATAAAAGAGCTTGCTCAAGAAATTTTGACAAAATATTCAGAAGAGATTGATGATATTGTAATGGCATCAACAAAAGTTAGAGGTGTGTAATGGAAGAAGATTTAAAAGGTCCTTCTCATATTAGTTATAAAGAATATCAAAAAAAAGTTACTAAAAAACCGAATGAAAACATGATAATGTTTGTATCAGCGTTTTTTATTTTACTTTTATTGTTTTTAGGAATAGCAAAACAGCTTTCTCCGGAAATTGATGTTTCTATTGGGGATGATGAAAACGCTACGGCAACAGAAGACGTTGTTGATAAAACCTCTGTTGATGACAGATTAAAATTGTTACAACAAGAAGATGAAGGACAAAAGACCCAAGATGAAACTTTTGCTACAGAATTGGATGAAAAAGTTGTTTTGCCTGACCATAAAAAAGCCGGCAATTCTGATAATTCAGATAATGAAGTCGTGAATTTACCTAATAATACAGCAACACCAAAACCTGTAGTAACTTCATCTCCTGCCCCAAAACCGGTTGTTACACCAGCAAGTGCAAAAGTTGTTGTAGGATATTACACTACAAAAGAGCAGGCAGAAGTTGCAAAAGGTATTATTGCTGAGTCTGGATTGAATATTTCTCCATATGTTAAGAGCATTGGCGGTGCATATACAATTCAGGTTGGATCATACTCTACAAGAGAAAAGGCACAATCTGTTGCAAATGAACTTTTGAGGAATAATTACCCTGCGAGAATAATAATGGAATAGGTTAAACAAACCAGTTGCAAGCATTTTCTTTACATAAAATATTTGCAAGGTTCGACATGACATCTTCTTTAGTCATTTCGTATGTTACCGGTGTTATAGATATTTTGTTGTCTTTTACGGCTGCAATATCAGTATTAGATCCCACCGGTTCGTTAATCATTTCTCCTGCAAGCCAGTAATAAACTTTACCTCTAGGGTCAATTCGTTTTTCATACTTATCAGTAAACATCCTGCGACCTAGTTCCGTAATTGCAACACCTGCAATATCTTCTTCATCAAGAGCTGGGATATTGACGTTAAGGATACTTTTTTTCGGAAATGTAAATTCCTTTAACTTAGGCAATAAAAGAGTCGCGAATTTCGCGGCATACTTAAATCTTTCATATTCATAGTGCATAGAAGCTAAAGATATTGCAATACTCGGAATTCCAAGCATTGCTCCTTCCATAGCGCAACTAACAGTTCCAGAGTATAAAATGTCAGCTCCTAAATTTGGACCATGGTTAATTCCTGAGATAACTAAATCAGGTTGCTCGTTTTTTTCTAAAATTGCGCTAACCCCAATTTTTACGCAATCCCCTGGGGTTCCTGTTGTAACCCAAGCTCTTTTAACGCCATGATATGCTTCTACTTCTTCTACGCGAAGAGGTGTGTGCATAGTTAAAGAATGGCCTGCGGCACTTCTTTCTCTATCAGGTGCAATAACATAAACATCGTGACATTCTGCGAGAGCTTCGGCCAAACATCTTATTCCGTTAGCAGCAATTCCGTCGTCGTTAGAAACTAATATCTTCATAAAATCTCCTTAAAAATCCTCTTATAAGAACACTATAATAGAAAAATTAAAGAATGTAAAACTATCGGTAAAACCAAGCCCAGAAAAGTTTTGTCTTTATAAATATTAAGTATTGTAACAAAATATAATGTTTATGTTCTCATTATAGCAATTATATATAACAAAAATTGTTTATATATATGACACGAGGAAAAGCATAAAACGAGGAATCAAAAAACGTTTTATTGCACACTACACTTCACACTATTACGAGGAATTATTCAAAGAATTCCAACGTCGTTTCCGAAAGAAGCGGCGTTTTTTTTATGCCAAGTCTATAAAAATTATTTTGTAATTAAAGCGTAAATTTCTGCAAGTTTACCAGATTTGTTATTTTTAAAACGAATTTCTTTTTTTGTACTTTGAGGGGTAAACTCAGATTTTTGATAGTTGATTAAATATTTCATAAATTCTGGACTAAACATTGCACTCCTTTGCCACACTATAATTTCCCTACACAACATATATATAAAAACATAAAATAAAAAATTATTGTTATAAATTTACAAATTATTTACAATAGTTAATGAGATGGTATAATCTTTCTTAATAAGGAGAAATTACATGCACCAATCTTCAATTATAGATATAATTTCGCCGATTATGGCAGGTCCGTCAAGTTCTCATACAGCAGGAGCTGTTAGACTAGGTTTGTTGGCCAGAAATATTTATAAAGCAAAGCCGGACAAAATAACTTTCAAACTTTATAATTCATATGCCTTAACGGGTAAAGGACACGGAACAGACAAAGGTTTACTAGCCGGAATTTTAGGTTTTTCTGTTGCTGATGAAAGAATAAAAACTGTCTTTGATACTCTGGAAGCTAGAGAAATAGATTATAATTTTGAATATCTTCAAGATTTTAACAGACATCCGAACGCAGTAGACTTTATATTTGAGGGTGGATTAAATATGACTATTTCCGGTGATTCTGTCGGTGCAGGAGAAATTCAAATAACAAATATAAATAATTTTTCTGTAAAATTAAATGGCAAATATAATACACTTTTGCTTGTTTACGAAGATATGCCGGGGGTTATTTCTTCTGTAACTAAATTAATTCAGGAAGATAATGTAAACATTGCTTCGCTTCATTGCGATAGAAGCGGAAAAGGCAAAGATGCTTCAATGTGTATTTGTATTGATGGGGAATTGTCAAAACATTGCACTCAAGAGGTTAGTAACCTTAAAGATATGTACATGGTCAGATATATAGAAAAATTGGAAAGTTAATATGGATAAAGTAATAACAACATTTAAACAACTTCAAGAATCTTGTGAGGCGTATAATAAAGCGATTTATGAAGTTGCACTTGATAATGAAGCATCTCAAGGCGAAAATTCTGAGTATAAAGTTCGCCTTCAGGCTAAAAAGAGCTTAGATGCAATGAAAGAGGCTATTAAAATTGGTTTGACGTCGACGGAAAAGTCTCCGAGCGGAATGAGTGGTGATGATTGTGACAAATTGCAAAAATCGGAATTTAGTTCGCTTTTAGGAGACACCGCAAATAAGATGATGGTGTACGCTCTTGCGACGAGTGAACAAAATTTGAGAATGGGAACTATTGTCGCTTGCCCTACAGCCGGATCTTGCGGAATAGTTCCTGCAGTGCTTGTAGCTTATGCTGAAGATAACAATGTTGAGGAATGCGAACAAATTAATGCGTTGATTACAGCCGGAGAAGTCGGTAGACTTGTTTCCAATAAAATGGCATTAGCTGGGGCAGTTGGAGGTTGTCAGGCAGAATGTGGAGTTGCTTCAGCTATGGCAGCAGCAGCCCTAACTCAAATGAGAGGCGGAAATGTTAAGCAAATTATAAATGCAGTTGCGCTTTCTTTGAAAAATATTTTAGGCTTAACTTGTGATCCTGTTTGTGGGTTGGTTGAAATTCCTTGTGTAAAGAGAAATCCTTTCTTGGCAATTCACGCAGTTACGGCATCTGATTTGGCAATGGCGGATATTACTTCTGTTATTCCGATTGATGAAGTTGTTGATGCTATGGAACAAACAGGTCAGCTTATGTCGCCGCTTTTGAAAGAAAGTTCTCAAGGAGGCTTGGCAAAAACAAAGACGGCTGTGGCATTAGAGAAGAAAATATTGAAGTAGAATATATAGAAAGTTACTATAAAGTACAATTTTTCGAGCGAAGCGAGCTAAAAGCCCTAGTATCCTAGCGCCTTAGTAACCAAGTAACTTTTATAAGAATATTAACTTTTGTAACAACTTTGCATAAATAAAGCAATTTTGTGGAAATTATATCCTTAGTATATATATAAGAGATAGTATAAAACTGAGGAGATATAATTATGGGTTTAGAAATCGGCAAAACACAAGCTGTTCAGTATAATCAAGATCCGGTGCAGGCTGTTGGTGCGAAGAAGACTAAAAAATTTGAAGAAGAATTGTCAGGACAACTTTCAGGACGTCCGATGCAAGTGGCTTATCTACCTGACTTGGGTAATATTGGTGGGTTGTTAAACGGCAAAGGTTCCGGACAAGCTGCAACTCAGGTTTAGAGTTTTGCAAAAAGAGCATATTTGTAATAAACTAATTCTCATAAAAGAGGATTAGTTTATTATGTTGTTAACAGCTGATATTGGAAATACAAGTATAACTTTAGGGCTTTTCGATAATGATGCCCTTGTTGAAGAATATAGATTAGCTTCTGACAAGGATTTGTCGTTGGAGGAGTATGAAGTTCTTGTGAAATCTTTGTTTAAAGAGTACAAGGTTGATGGGTGTATTGTTTCGTCTGTTGTGGAAGAGCTCACAAAGAAGTTTAAAACAGCTGTGGATAATGTATTTAAACTTAGTTCAGTTGTTTTGACAACTAAGATTAATACAGGTGTAAAAATTTGTATTGATAATCCCAAAGAAGCAGGTGCAGATAGGATTGCAAACGCAGCCGGAGCTTACGTATTGTACAATTATCCTGTAATTGTGGTTGATTTTGGAACCGCAACAACTTTCGATATTGTGAACGGAAAAGGAGAGTTTATTGGCGGAATTATCACCCCCGGGGTAACTTTACAGCTAAAAGCATTGAATAAATTTACGTCTAAATTGCCGAGAATAGAGGTTTCACCGTCTAACAATGCAATTGGCCATAATACAAACGATGCGATTTTGTCGGGAGTTTTGAGAGGTTCGGCAGCTATGATTGACGGGCTGGTAGAGCAGTGCGAAAAAGAACTTGGACAAAAGGCTGTTGTTGTAGCTACTGGTGGTTATTCGGGATTGGTGGCAAGTTATATGAAAAGACCGTTTGATTTTATTAACCCTACGTTGACTCTTGAGGGGTTGAGGTACCTATATCAAATTAATAAGTTAGATGTTGTAAGTAAATTGTAGGAAATTCCCCATCAGGTTTTCGTTCCAAACTTGAACATCACTTGGAACTGACAAGACAACTGGGGCGAAATTCCAAATATATTTGATGTTTGCTTTTACTAAAAAGTCTGCAGTACTTTGTGCAAATTGCCTAGGAACTGTTAGAATTGCAATGTCAGCTTCGTCGTTTTTTGCGATTTCCGGAAGTTTTGAGATGTCTTCAATTTTCATTCCATTGACAATTTTTCCGATTTTGCTAGTGTCATTGTCGAATAAAGAAAGGATATTTAAGCCGTAGTCTGAAAAGTTGCCGTAATTTGCGATTGCGGTTCCAAGGTTTCCGGCTCCTATGATAAAGGCTTTTTTGGTTTTTTTAAAGCCCAGTGTTTTTTCAATAGCAAGTTTAAGTTCTCTTACACCGTACCCGACACGACTTTTGCCTGAATTGTCAAGGTAATTTATGTCTTTTCGCACTTGAGAATCGTCTGTGTTAAGGAGTTGCGCAATTTGTTTGCTGGAAATCACATCTTCTTTGTTGTTTATAAAATCAGACAAAATGCAGTGATAAAGCGTAAGTCTGTTGATAACTTTGTCGGGAATTTTCTTGTCCATAAGTGGATTATAGCACGAAAATAATAGTGTAACTAAAATACGGCAAGCAGAAATATTAATCCCAACCCCTTGAGGGCAGGGGATTACTCTAACAAAACTTTAAGAAATCACCAACACCTGTCATCGCGGACTCTGTTCCGCGATCTGCCTTGGATAGAAATAGTAAAACTTGTCCTCTCTCCAAGGGAGAGAGTTAGAGAGAGGGGTTGGACTTGATAAAAAATAATAACTAGTCCCCTCTCCCGCATTCGTAATGCTCACATTTGTTCGCAAACGACTCCGACCTCTTCCCTCGGCGAGGTGAAATCTGCCTAAAGTCCTCTCTCCAAGGGAGAGAGCTAGAGAGAGGGATAAAAAATTACACAAAAACTATGCCGGCATAAATGCGACAGCTAACAATTTGTAAATTAATTCTTTGTTTTCTCTATTTTGTTTATCAATAATTTTATGAATTTCTTCATCAATATTTTCTGGCAAAGTCATTGACGAATACTTAAAAAAGTCGATTAACTCGACTTCCAAAACATTTGCAATTTTTTCCAAAACATGTAACGAGGGGTAAAAGCGACCTGATTCAATTCCGGAAAGTGAAGATGGTTCAATATCAATCATTTCAGAAAGTTGTTCTTGAGTCAAACTTCTGGATTTTCTAATAAGTTTTATCCTTTTGCCTAGTAGTTTTTTATTACTTTCCATAATATAATAATACCCTTTTTTTTACATAAAAATAAGCAATACTAACACTTTATTTTAATTCAAATTCCGTAATAAACACTTAATACCCCTTGACAGTCACTTAAAAATGAGTTAAAATAAGTGTATAACTATCAGTTTATGCAAAACTAATAGTTGTGCAATGGTAAGATAGCTACAACATAGAGCATAAGAGAGTAGACTACAAAAAAAGAAAGGTGAAAAGATTATGACAAAACGTTTTGGCTTCACACTCGCAGAAGTGTTGATTACTTTAGGTATTATTGGGGTAGTTGCAGCAATGACTATGCCTACATTGATGAACCAAACAAATGGCGCTCAGTACAAAGCAGCTTACAAAAAAGCTTTATCTGCTTTGGCTCAAGGTGTAACATTGAATGTTGCTTTGGATGGCTCAAGTTTTGCAGATGTAGTTGCTGGGAAAAGTGGAGTAGATGCAAAGACTCCATCAGGTGAAGGTGCTACAGGTGATACAGTTGCAAGTATTTTGGGTGCTAGAATGAATGTTGCAAGTTTAACAGGTACACTTCAAGACGGTTATACTTTGCCATCAGTTCCAAGTGGAGCAAAAGTGTGTCCAGAAGCTACACCAAACTGTACAGAAGATCAAAAAGTAGATAAACCTATTTCAGTAGATACATACATGTTTTTCAATGACGGTACTATGTTTGCATATAAAGCAGGCGATGCTGTTGCGTGTTCTCAAGATTCAAATGTTTCAGGGCATAAGGTTTGTTTAGGAATTATAGACGTAAATGGTGCAAAAGGTCCAAATAAACTAGTTACTTGTGATAATGGAACAGGTACTAACGATAAAGCATGTACTGTAAAAACTCCTACAGATGTTTATCCGGTGCAATTCTATGATCAAACTGTTTTGCCAGCATCTGATGCAGCAAAAGCTGTATTGTACGGCAAGTAGAAAAATATAACGTGAAAAGTAAGACAGGATTTGAGTATGGACTTTGTGCGTGAGCACTGAAAAGGACTATTCACTTCTCACTTTTCACTCGTAAAAAGATCGAATCTTTTTGTCGGTGAGGCTAACCCCTCACCGTTTTTTTATGGTTGCATAAAATTTGCATTCGCAAAGAAATTCGACCTCTCCCTCGGAGAGGTGAAATCTGCCTAAAATCCTCTCTCCAATGGAGAGAGCTAGAGAGAGGGGTTGGACTTGATAAAAAATAATAACTAGTCCCCTCTCCCGCATTCGTAATGCTCACATTTGTTCGCAAACGACTCCGACCTCTCCCTCGGAGAGGTGAAATCTACCTAAAGTCCTCTCTCCAATGGAGAGAGCTAGAGAGAGGGGTTGGACTAGATAAAAAATAAATAATAACTAGTCCCCTCTCCCGCATTCGTAATGCTCACATTTGTTCGCAAACGACTCCGACCTCTCCCTCGGAG
>CAKUUY010000023.1 GCA_934693235.1 uncultured Candidatus Melainabacteria bacterium
AAAATTTTTTTGTGTTAAAATCGGTTAAAAGGGAAAGAGGCGTAATATGAATAAATTACATATTTATCTTGATAAGGATATTAATAAAGATTTAATTAAAACTAAAAAAATTGCAGTAATAGGTTTTGGGTCCCAAGGCTATGGTCAATCTATGAACCTTAAAGACTCCGGTTGCGATGTTGTTTTAGGATTGAGATTAGGTGGTAAATCTGATATTAAAGCAAGAGATTATGGATTCAAGACAATGTCTATTGAAGATGCCGTAAAAGATGCAGACATCATACAAATTCTTATACCAGACGAAATTCAAGCAAAAGTTTATGAAGAACAAATTAAGCCTTATATGAAAAAAGGTCAATATTTAATGTTCTCACACGGGTTTAACATACATTACAAGAAAATTGTTGCTCCGGATGGGGTTAACGTAATTATGGTTGCCCCAAAAGGTCCTGGACACACTGTAAGAAGTGAATTTCAAACCGGAAGAGGAGTTCCATCTTTAATAGCAGTATACCAAGACCCATCTGGAGACTCTAAAAAAGTTGCTTTGTCTTATGCAGCTGCAATCGGAGCAGGTAGAGCAGGAATTATTGAAACAACATTTAAAGAAGAAACAGAAACTGACCTATTTGGCGAACAAGCCGTAATTTGCGGTGGCGTTTCAGCTTTAATAAAAACTGGTTTTGAAGTGTTGGTAGATGCGGGCTATTCTCCATATATGGCATATTTTGAGGTATTACACGAGATGAAGCTTCTTGTAGATTTAATTAATCAAGGCGGTCTTGCAGATATGAGATATTCGATTTCTAATACCGCAGAATACGGTGATATGACTCGCGGGCCAAAAGTTATCGGGACTCAATCTCGTCAAGCAATGAAAGATTTATTGAAAGATATTCAAAGTGGAGCATTTGCGGATGAGTTTTTGAATGAAATGGAAACAGGATGTAAAAATTTCAACGAACTTAGAAAAGAAAATGCAGACCATTTGATAGAAAAAGTCGGTTCAGAAATTCGTTCTTCATTCGTATGGGGAACCGACAACAAAATTATCGACAGAGACAAGAATTAATAAAACAAAAAAAGGATAAACAATGTTCAATACAGATGTAGATTATGAAGTAGTAAATTTTTCAGTAGGCGACACAAAAGCCGGCACAAAAATGGGAAAACTCCAACTTAAAAATTTGGAGGATAACTCAACTTTGAACTGTATTTTGTGGGAAGAAACTCTTAACCGCTTTGATAGCAAAGTCTTTAGAGCCGGAAATATCGTAAAAATTATTTCTGCAAGTTTTAACGAAAGATATAATAATTGTCTTGTTTCTACATTATCTTTGGTAAAAGAAGCTAAAATGGGACTGGAAGAAAATGAAAGAGAAAAAGTTTATTCACAAATTCTTTCTTATTTCGACAAAATCAAAGATGAAAAATTAAACAACTTTTTAACAACATATTTTATGGAACATAAGGATAAAATCAAAGTTATTCCGGCTGCAAAAATGATGCACCATAACTACGTTGGTGGGCTTATGGTTCATATTTTAGAATGTCTACAATTTGCAGAAGTAAATATGGAGAAATCTGTTTACAAATTTAATCAAGACAATATCTATGCAGCCTGTATTTTACACGATATCGGCAAAATATATGAATATACAATTAACCTTGAAACAGGTTTAATCGATTATGATGAAAACTTTAGAAAAGAGTGGTTAACACACTCTCAATACGGTTTTTCAATTTGTATGAATAATGGTTTCAAAGAAATAGCAAGGATGATTGCAGCACACCATGGCAGAAGTGATTGGGGGGCTATTATTGACCTTGACCAGAAAGATTTGGAACCGGAACTTTATTTTATCCATATTGTCGATAATTTGTCAGCAAAATTCGGAAAAATCAGCACACGACTTTTAGAAGAAAAGGGAGTATAACAATTGTCAAAACTTACGACAGAACACAATTACAGCGGAACACTAATTTGCGTTGAGGGTATTGACGGCTCCGGCAAATCGACACAACTTGCCTTATTAAGAGATTGGTTGAAATCAATTGGACAAGATGTAATTTTTACAGAGTGGAATTCATCTGAACTTATAAGCCAAACAACAAAACTTGCGAAAAAGAAAAATATGTTGTCTCCGAGAACTTTTTCGCTATTACACGCTGTTGATTTTGCCGATAGGTTAAAGCAAGTTATTGCTCCAGCCTTAAAAGCCGGATTTATAGTATTGGCTGACAGATATGCATACACTGCATTTGCAAGAGATGTCGCTCGTGGAGTTGACCCAAACTGGGTTAGAAATGTATACAGTTTTGCTATAAAACCTGATTTGGCGATATATTTCGATATAAATCCAAAAGATTCAATGAAAAGAATTTGCGCAAACCGAGCCCCAAAATTCTATGAAGCCGGAATGGATTTAAAACTAAGCAACGACCCTTATGAAAGTTATATGATTTTTCAAAGCAGAGTTGTTAATGAGTATCAGAAAATGATTAACGAATTCGGTCTTATCAAGCTTGATGCAATGGATTCGATCCATTCAAAACAAGTTGCAATAAGAAAAATGTTAAAAGAAGTTTTGACATCAAAAGGAGTAAACTTGTAATGGGACAATTCAAAACCAAACATGGATACGAGGGGTTACTTGTTGTAATAGAGGGAACAGATGGTTCCGGTAAGTCAACTCAGCTTCAACTATTAAAAAAATCTATACAGGCAAAATCTTATGGTGTAATGGTTTCCGAATGGAAGACATCAAGACTTATTGCTGGGGTTATTGACGATGCAAAAGATAGAAACTTGCTTAACGCAACAACTTACAGCTTACTATATGCAGCTGATTTCGCAGACAGACTGGAAAACCAAATTATACCTGCACTAAAATCTGGTTTTATAGTCCTTTTAGACAGATATTATTACACTGCGTTAGCTCGAGATGTTGTTCGAGGACAAGATATTGAATGGGTTAAAAACCTTTATGATTACGCTCCAGAGCCTGATTTAGTCTTTTATCTTGATATGCCGGTTGATGTTTTGTTGAAAAGAATTATCGGGACAACAGGATTGAATTACTACGAAAGTGGACGTGATGTGGGATTTTCAACAGATTTTTACAAAAGTTTTGAAATTTATCAAAACAAATGTCTTGAGCAGTATGATAAAATGAAATCTGAATATAATTTTATCAGCATTGACGGCACAAAATCCGTTGATGAAATCCATACTATTATGAATTGTGAAGTTCAGAAGATTTTGGATTCAGGGGTGCTTTATTAAAAAGTTACTAAGATACTAAGGCACTAAGGTAACATTTCAGCAGTTGGTAAAATAAAATTATTTACAACTATATGAAAAGTTCTTAGCGTCTTTTCGTCTTAATGACTTTATCTAATTGTTACAATAAAAAACAAAAATTTACGTTGCGAAACATTTTGAATCATGGGGCATGGTTTATGCTACATTAGAGAATGTAAAGAGACACAGATTATAGTTTATAGGAGATTATGAATGTCTGAATATTTGAGCAAAGAAGAGATCAAACAATGGAGAAGCTCATTAGAAAAGATTACACTGGAAGAATTTGCTGCTAGATTAGGGAAAAAGATAGAAGAGGCTAAGCCTACTAACGATTTAATAGATATAGTTTTAAAAGGTAAACCGGTTGTATCAACAGAACCGGAATGGAAACAAAACCACGCTGAAAGAATTAGTGCAATTGCAGAACGTGCTTATGAAAGAGAAAGAGAAATAGCTCCTACACCATTTGCAATCCACAAAATTCACGAAGAAGCAACTCCGGTAAAACCTGAAAAAACAGTTAAATCAAAATCAGAAAAGAAAACAACGACAGCTAAAAAATCAGTTACCAAAAAAGAAGTTGAAACTCCAAAAGCAGAAAGCTTAAGAGATGAAGTTAGAATTGTTTTCAAAAAAGCTCTAACAGATAGAGAACAAAGAGTTTTTGATTACTTTGTACAAAATAAAGGTAAAATTGTTTACGCAAAAGATTTGGCAGCATTGCTAGAATTACCAAGAGATTACGTTTATAAATACATCAAAAACCTTAGAGCAAAAATTGAAGGAGAAAATCTCCAAAACGCTGATAAAGGTGGATTTATTTTAAATTAAAAATAGAAATTTTTCATAATCACAATCACCAAAAAGATGCTCTTAAAATTTTAAGAGCATCTTTTATATTAATTTCTAACAAAAATCAACTAATAATTCATTTGCCATCCGTCTTCAAGTATTTTTCCAATTCCCCATGAACCATTAGTCGCAGGAGATTGCCCTGACACATACTTAGGATCAAAAACAGTTCCATCTGGAGCTATTGCCATACTAAATAAATCTCTACCACCAATATTTGGACCTTGCGGGCCATTTACATCAATATCAAAACCTAAAACAGCACCACCGATTACTCCATCATTTTTGATTACATCATTTTCATCAATCGTACCATCGCCATTTACATCTCTATCTGCAGGTGTAGAACTTGCACTATCGTCGGAATCGGCACAAATTGCAGCTCCACTTGCTAATACACCTGTAAATTTACAAGAGTAATTTCTCACAGGAATGTCTTTCCCTTCTATTGTTTCATAATAATCAGCAAAACAAGGAGCGTATGAACCATTACAATTTTTTACTACTTTAAAATATGTATTCATGAAACGGTTTAATTCTTCACTATTATTTCTAAGACGGCTTTCTCTCAATGAAACAACATTGTTATCTGATTTATAACGTTCAGCAGCTTGACCTACTTCACTATAAACTTTTCTCAATTGTGTAACAAAACTTTGTCTTTGGTAATTTTGCATTAATGTCGGAACAGTCATAGCTGCAACTACACCAATAATCCCCATTGTAACAAGCACTTCTGCTAAAGTAAATGCTTCTTTACATTTAAAAATACAATCTTTCATATTTTAACCAATCCTCTCAAAATATAAAAATACTAAATTAACGTCGCAATAATACATTCATACCCGCAATAAAATAATTTTTAACCTCTGCAAATGAACGAATTCTTGTTAACATCTTTAAAATATACAAAGGTCTCAAATAAAATCTTTTTATTGCTGATTTGTGTAACTCAAAAACCCTATCTTTTGACAAGTAATGAGTATTCACTGCAGGGTAAAAATACGCATTTTCAAAAGAAGTTTCTTTATCAAACAAGTTATGTTCTTTCGCATAATCGTAAAATCTTGAACCGGGGAGCGGAGTTGCAGTATAAAAACTGATGAAATCACTATTAAGATCAATCGCAAATTTAATCGTTTCCTCAATCGTTTCTTCTGTTTCCCAAGGCAAACCTATAACAAAGTAATTATAAATTCGAATTTTCGCTTGTTTAAAAATCTTTACTGTTTTTCGAACATCATCAAGTGTAATTTTTTTACCCATTTTTTCAAGCATTTCTTGAGAACCACTTTCTACTCCGATACTTACAAGACGACACCCTGATTTATACATTAATTTAGCCATTTCCAAATTCGCAGTATCTGCTCTTGTATTCGCTGACCAAGTAATTTTCAATCCGCTGTCAATAATTGTTTGGCATAAATTCATTGTCCATTCTTTATCAAGATTAAAAATATCAGACCAGAACAAAAAGTTTCTAATATTATATTTTTCAACACACTCTCGAATTTCTGCAACAATGTTTTCTGCACTACGTCGACGTACTTTTGCACCAGAAACTGGAGTTGCAAGACAAAAAAAGCAGTGAAAAGGGCAACCACGCTCAACCTTAATTGTAGCCTGTACCTTATTATTATCCGGCCGTCTATAAATACTGTTATCAACAAGATGACGCGCAGGGAAGGGTAAACTGTCCAAATCTTCAATAAATGGTCGTTTCCCTGTAAATCTCACATCTTCATTTTCGGTATAATAAATTCCAAGAATATCTTTCTTATCACGTCCATCGAGAATTTCTTTTAAAGTTTCTTCTGCTTCTCCTAATATTCCAAAATCTAAAAAATCGTGTTCAATTAAAATTTTCTCTCCGAGAGTCAAAAAAGCAGCACCTTTCGCAATGGTCACAATTTCAGGGTTAAACTCCTTTGCTCGTTTTACGGCATCTAAATCGTGTTCTAAAGTTGGAGTTGCAATATTTACAACCAAATAATCCGGTCGAAATTCTCTCAAATCATACTCCAAATCACCACTTTGACTGTAATCCTCTATTTTTGCTTCCAAACCACATTTTTCTGCAATCGCAGCCAAGTACATCAAATCAGTCGGAGGCAACGGAGGAATTACTATCAAATCCTTCGTTGGTTGCTGACACCTATCTTCCCTATTCATTACAGGCGATGGCGGATATATTAAAAGAATTCGTTTTTTAGTCATTATTGTTAAACCTTTTCCTTTACCACAGATGCAATCACTGCAGCGATTGCAAGACAAACTGCACCAATTAAAAATGCATATTCCCAATGATAATTAATATAGTCAGCACCCATTGTAAATGAGCATTTTGAAATTATCCACGCAACTAAAGTACAAACAAACACTTGAGGCCCGGCAATAAAAATATTAAATATTCCCATAACAGAACCTTCTGTGCCTTTTTTAATAAATTGAGAAAGCATTGCAAAAGGCAATGCGCAAATACTAGCCCAACCAATACCGGCCAATCCCATCAAAGCCGCAACAGCTTTCGGTTCTTTTACAAAAAACATTCCAAGGTAAGCTAAAATCATTGTAATTATGGAGACAATATGCACTCTTTTATTTGTATATTTAGCTGACAAAAAACCAATCGGAATTGCTACCATAAAGCAAATTAAGTTAAATATTGCAAAACAAATTGATGAAAAATTAGTTCCTGCCAAAGTTGCTTGAGAATAAAGTTCTTTGGTAGTTTCAGAAACTGTTGTCAAATCTGGAACAAAATAAATTGTATGAACTGCATACTGAGTAAAGAAAATCATCATACACATTGTCCCAATCCAAGTAAAAAACTGCATTGTACAAATTTTAGAAACTTCTGGAGAAAGAGCAAAGAAATCTTTCAAAGCTTGTAAAAAAGAAACATTCTTTTGCGCAACTTCCTGTTTACTTTCTTGTGCTACTGCATTTTTGCCCTCTTTTATTGTCATACAAGTCCAAATCATACCAAACGTAAATGCTAAAGCTGCCATAATAAATTGAGCTGGAATTGACATTTGATACCCAAAAGCCCATTTCAAAAAAGGAGCTGTTCCTGCCGCAACAACAGAACCCAAACCAATTGCAAGACTTATATAAGAATTTGCAATTGAATACTGTTCTTCAGGCACAACATCAGGAATTAATGCTCTGTAAGGTCCTTGAGCAACATTCACACAAGCATCAATTACCCAAATCATAATTGCAGCAATTAATAACGCTGTTAAAGGAGGTAAATTCAAACCTGTAACCTTATGCAAAAACTCTGCAACATTAGCAGAATTAGGAAAAATCCACAATGCTAAAGATGCCAACAACGCCCCACCTAACAAATATGGTCGACGACGTCCTAAAGGAGAAACTGTTTTGTCACTCAATGCTCCAACAAGCGGTTGAACAACCATCCCTGTAAAAGGCCCAGCTAGCCATATTAACCCATAAATAAATGGAGAGGCTCCAAGCCCTTCCGTAACAGGTCCTGATAAAATAATTCTCATTTGCCAAGCAAATTGCAAACCAAAAAATCCCAACGCAAAGTTCAAAAACTGAGCTGTAGTAAATTTCTTTAAAACATTGTTTTCATCCATATTAATATCTCCCCAAACTCTCTAGTACTTCAAAGATACACGTAACAAACGTGATAGTCAAGTCTATCAATTTTGGATAGTGGGAGAAAAATATCAATCAGTAAATCTTCGCTAATTTGAATAAATAATCTTCATTAGCTCCCGATTTAAAGCCCATCGGAATAAAGTTTTCTTTATATCTTTCAACTGCATACCTATCAGTCATACCGGAGATATAATCAGTTACAATGCGTTCTATCTTTTCTTCTTCACAGACAGGTTTTAACATATCACAATATAAGAAAAACAGTTCCCTGATTACATTTCTAGCTTTCTTTTCCTCTAATTTTGCAGGAGAAGCATCTTCATACACATTTTCAAACATCCATTGTCTAAGTTTTGTTGTGTAGTGCCAACCTTCTTCGCTCATAGAAACTTCCGGTTTACCAATAGAATTTTTTACAATTTCATTAATCATTTTGCTCAAGCGCTTACTTTGAATTGATGTAAAATATTCAATACAATCTTTTGGCAAATCACTCTCAACAATAATTCCGGCTCGAATAGAATCTTCAATATCATGATTAATATAAGCAATCTTATCCGCTAGTTGAACAATTTGAGCTTCAGGAGTTTTTGGGATGTACCCCCAAGTATGTGTTAAAATTCCGTCAATAGTTTCTTGGCATAAATTCAAATCTTCCAAAACTTCAACAACTCTTACACTTTGAATATTATGATGAAATCCGCCTTTTACAAGTTCATTCAAAACACCCTCACCACAATGACCAAACGGAGTGTGGCCCAAATCGTGTCCCAAAGAAATTGCTTCAACCAAATCCTCATTAAAATCAAGTGCTCTTGCAATAGAACGAGCAATTTGTGAAACCTCAAGCGTATGAGTTAAACGAGTTCTGAAATGATCATCAAATGGAGACAAAAAGACCTGAGTTTTATGTTTTAAACGTCTAAAAGCCTTTGAATGCAATATTCTGTCTCTATCTCGTTGGAACTCTGTTCTCATCGGACAAGACTCTATTTTTTTCTTTCTTCCTTTTGTAAAACGGCTTTTGGTAGCAAACTCGTTTAAATTATCAATTTCTCTCTGTTCAAGTTTATATCTTATTGTATCTTTAGTTGTATCCATTGTTAATCCTTTTTCTAGATTGTAGCAAAAATAATTTTATTGTTTATACTTTATCTGATTGAGCTTTTAAGAGCTCCCTTGAATGAAATGAAACATCAAGCGCATATTTTTTTCTAGCATCATCTACAAGTTCTCCAACCTTATTAATAGCCCAACCGGAAGCCAAACCAAAGAACATTGCTTTACCTCCTGAAATAAGTTTTGCAGTACATAATAATGACGTTGCAATTGCGCCAACCGCAGGAATACCATATTTCAATGCAGAAGAAATCTTTTCATCCTTACCATCAGATTTATTTAAGTAATAACCAACAGCACCAATTGTTGTTAATATTGACAAAACGTCCGTCGGCGCTGCACCAAGTTTTAAATCCCTTGCCTTATCAACATATTTAACAGTTTCAATATCAATAGATTTGTCCAAAGATTTTACGGCATCAGCAACCTCTGATTTAAGTTTTAAGTATTCTTTTCTTGGCAATAGAGACTTGTACGTTGTTAAAATCTCTTGCAATTCTCCTTTTGAATTATTACTTAATACATCTTCAATCCTTGCAGTATGCTCCACTACAGATTTCAATATATTTGCATCATATCTTTGTTCAGAAGCTACAGAAGTAAAACATTCATTTAATTCTCTAAGTTTTTGAGAAATATTTTTGCACAAATCAGCTCTTTGAGTTACTTCATCAGCTCCTGCTAACTTTTTATATTTTATTATACTTTGACGAATTTCATTTATAACCTTGTTCGTTTCTAAATCTGTTGGGTTCGCAAGTTTTTGAATATCTTCTAACATCCCTGAAGAAGCCTTGTAACTATCTGTTATGTTGTGAGAAATTATTCTTCTTAAATGTCTTGTATCTTTTGCAAGTTTTTTCTTTACCGGAGCCATGTAATTTTCTCCAATATAAGTTTGCCACATATTCTTAGATCTGAAGTTTTTTACATCCCCCAAACTTGCATTCCAGAAGAAGTCAAACAGACCGTCAGTAGCTTGGTTTACTTCTTTAAGCCTATCTGTTCGAGCATTAATTCCGAAACCTTTTTCTAAGTTTTTATTCATTGATGAAATTTTCGAATTCAAGCCATTAATAATATTTGAAGTAACATTATCTGTAGGATTTTTTCTCAATATTTCTTCGTTTACTTCCATAAAACGTTCAGTTAACTTTGAAAATTTATTTAGAGTTGTTGCGTAAGAAGAGTTTACCGTACTTCTACTAATTTTGTTAAATAATTTAGTAATTCCCTCATGAATTTTTCTTGTAAAGGTTCTTTGACCATTCTTTCCATACATCAAACGTTGACAAATTACATCCTTAAAAGTTGTAAAATTGTTAATACTTTCAGTTTTTGCAAGAAACGATTCAACTTTACCTAAAGCATAGCGGTAGAAATTCTGGTATTTACTACCTTTGGCAAGCTTTTGTTCCAAGCTAATACGCCACTTATTCAAATACTTAGTAGCACCCTTGTTCAAACCACCACTAAATATGGCAAGAGTTCCAAACCCAACAGTTAGAGCAGATAGTGCAATTGTTTTACCTAACTTGTGTTCTTTTTTCTTTTTAGTTTCTTCTATATTATCTTGCACAGGCAAACTTATATAATAGCCATTTTTTGGCTGTTTAAAATCATTAAATGCTCTGCGTTGAGCAGTTGTTGTATAAACAGAATTAATCATACGCTACCTAATCATATAAACGCATGTACAACTTGATTTTTGCCCAAATTTAAACTTTTGTTAAGTTATAGTAAGCTATTTATAACCTTTGCAACCTCTTTTGAAGAAACTTTATCCGAAAGTAAAGCTTTTACTTCTCCTAAATCTTTTATATTTTGTGCTCTATATTCTTTATCAAAAAGCAATTTTTCTATCTCATAAGAAATTTTTGAAACATTAACATCACCTTGAATTATCTCAGGCACAATAGATTTGTTCGCAATAATATTCGGAAGAGAAACACGCTTTATACACCTAACGACGAGATAAATCAAATAAAACAGCCAAGGTCCACGATAAGCAATAATCATTGGAGTTTGGTACAAACAAGCTTCTAAGGCAACTGTGCCGGAAGCCAAAATCAAAGCATCAGAAACACTCAACAACGCTTGATTTTCTCCTTTTATCACAGGGAAATTTGTTTTTTGTAAATATTTATCATAAACTTTATCAGACAAATTCGGTGCATGTGATATACAAAATTGTAAATCAGGATGTTTTTTCTGCAAATTCTGCGCTGTTTTCACAAAAACTTTCATTAAATTTTTGAGTTCAAATTCTCTTGACCCCGGAAAAATTGCAACAAGTTTTTTATTTTTATCAAATCCATGTGTCTCAAAGAACTCATCTCTATTAGCCTTTTCAGGTAATTGCGAAACTAAAGGATGACCACAATAATGAGTTCTTATCCCATAGCTTTCATACATATTTTTTTCAAATGGGAAAATACAAAGAACTTCATCAATATTTTTCTTTATTGTGTTTATGCGCCACTTCCTGCTTGCCCACACCTGAGGCGGAATGTAATAAAGCACCTTTATACCTGCACGTTTTAAAAATTTTGAAATATTCAAATTAAAAACGCCATAATCTATCAAAAGCACTAAATCAGGTTTAAATTCTTTTATCAAGTAATCAACAACTCTCTTACCTAATAAAAGGTGATCAGTAATTATTTTAAAGGAAAGTCCGACAGCACCCATTTTCTTTTGGTCAGAAAAAAGTTTTACACCGGCACTTTTTAAATTCTCACCGCCTACACCTTCAATCTCAACATCAGAATTTAAAGCTTTCAAAGCCTTTGCAACATGAGCTGCGTGAATGTCTCCGGAGTATTCACCTGTAATAATAAAAACCTTTTTCATACTACACTGCCAAAATTACAATACCATGTTTATCGGCATATTCAACAACCTTTTCTTGATCAACGATAATTGTTTCATTTGCCTCTACTGCAATCAAATCTGCCTTATATTTGTGCATAGTTTTTAATGTTCTCAAACCAATTGCAGGAATATCAAATCTCTTGTCTTGAAATGGTTTAGAAACTTTTACAACAACAGCATTACGTTTTGCAAGTTTTGCGCCACGTCTTATACACATATCAGTCCCCTCAATTGCTTCAACCGCCATAATCATTTTATCTTTAATTACAACAGATTGTCCAACATCAACTTTTCCCATTTCTTTAGCTAACCAAAACCCATAATTTACATCTTCCATCTGCTGCTCAGTAGGTTTTAATTTTCCTAAAACACCTGATGGAATCATCAAATTTTTGATAAATATAGTTTGGTCAAGAACAGAGATATTGTGTTTTTCAAATTCTTTTACAATCAAAAGCATGACTTCATCATCATTTAATCTTTTTACAGATTTTAAAATTTCAATAGCCCGCTTATCAAATTTATGTAATTGCAAAAGAACACGTTTGTGAACTTTTCCCAAGAAAGTAACCTGTTTAATTTCTTCTTCAGTAAAAATTTTCTCAATTCTACTCATTTCGCCAGGATGACAAGAGTATACTTTAGAACAATATTTTTTTAATTCTTTTAAATTATCGTTAGCTAAAGACACGCAAATAACTTCAAAACCATTTTCTTTTGCATGACGAGCCATTTCAACAGGCAGAATTCCATCCCCTGCAATTAAACCTTGTTTATTTTCTAACATTATTGACACTTTTATTTTCCTCTTTTACTAAATTATATCACAACTATTTTTTTAGAGAATTTATCTCATCAACTTGCTCTTTGGTGAATAAAACAGCACCACCAAGCAACTTTGTATTTACAACCACTTGCGCATAACTTTCAGCTAATTCTAATTTCAAAAATGCATCCTTTATAGTTTTATCTCCAACGATAAAACCATGGTTTGCCATAATTATTGCATCATAATCCTTGAAATATTTTGCTGTTTTTTCAACCAAATCCATTGAACCCGGTAAAGCATACCCTGCTAACGGAATTTGACCGAAATAAAAAACATTCTCTGCCATAATCGGTTCATCCAAAGCTATATGACAACATGCAAATGAACTCAAATAAGGAGGATGAACATGAATTATGTAATTTACATCAGGTCTTTGTTTATAAAATTCAGCATGAAGCATTTTTTCAGAAGATGGCTTTTTTTTACCATCAATTAAATTTCCGTCATAATCCATTAAAACAAGTTCATCTTCTGACAAATACCCATTTGCAGAACCTGACGAAGTTATCAAAATCATATCTTCATAACGCGCTGAAAAATTCCCGGAACATCCAGGGGTGAAATTCTTCACTCCAGCAAGTCTTCCATACTCAATTAATTCCTTTTTTAATTCTTCTAAATTTTTCATCTACAACTGTTCCCTATTAGGATCTTCAATATCAATAACTTCTGCGTACATCATTTTTTTTGCGACCGGTTTATTATCAAATGTATTTTCTGTATCAAAGACTTTTAACTCAACGTTTTCTTGATTACTTTTTGCAAGCCTGTCCGGATGCTTAATTTCCATCCTTTCAAACTCAACAGAAGAGCCCTTTGTATCCATTGCAATACAAAAAGCAAAGTATGTTTGACGTCTTACCCAGTCATAACCCAAATTCAATTTAAAATCATCCGGTCCTATTGCAATAATAAATGAATTTTCTTGGAACAACTTACCATTCGGAGCATCTCCGGTTAACGTAGCAGTCCCAGACCAAGCAAGTGTCAAATATTTATTAACACGAAAAGCTTCTCTCAAATATATATTGGCATGCCCGTATCTGTACATATCATACATTTGCATTGGTGTTCCATCTTGAATAGCCGAAACAAAACCACCAATATCCTGCATCCAATACTTGTATTGAGAATGAACTAACGGACCAATTCTACCTACAAATTGAGTATCCCCTGTACCATACAAGGCTACACTACCTTGCATTACCAAAGACAAGTCGTAATTAAACAAGTTATCATCATCTCTATAACGGAACAATTTTTGATTAATTTCAGCCATATATCTTGTTCTTAGAGTACCTACATTTTGATAAGGAATCTGTTCATCATGTCTGTTAAAATCACTGTTTTGCATATAACCAAAACCAAAACGATGCCTAAAATTCAAATCTAAATCCTTGCCTATAGTAGATGGGACGACAGCTTCATCATGATAAACTAATTCAGCGGCGTATTTTGCCATACGTCCTCCAAACCACCATTCATCCAAATATGACCTTGACCCATATTGCAAGAACAATTTATCATCTAAATTTTGCTTACCTTTCAAAACAAATCGACTTGCTGCCGTTGCATAACCAAATTCAGTAAAGTTCGTTGCACTACGATATTTTACTAAACCGCCAATACCAATACCGCTTCTACTGTTGACAATTGGCAATAACTTCACTGTAGATCCATTTTGTAATGGAGTATCTACAGCCCAACCAGGACCGGCATATAAACCAAATCCGCCTAACGAACCGATTTCAGGATAATTTCCTTCAAAATATTCATGTTTTTTGTTTGTATGAGCAGACAACGACCGAATTTTAAACAAATCGGTATCCCCATAACGAATTTGGGCTTTTTTCAAAGTTATTACATCATGGTCTTTCTTTGCATCAACAATCAACTCTTTTGTTTTAACATTGACAGCTGTCTCGCCGGTGATATCAACTAACGAAGATCTATCCTCGTCATTAAGGAGCATTCTGTTAAAATTGTTACCACCAATCATTTTTGTTTCCAAATTCAAAATGTAATGATCTTCAGACGACAATTTTCCATTGTATAAAACAATTTTATCATCTTGCATTTCTCCAGATCTTGCATGAACCGTCAACATTGCAGCTTTCGTGCATAAATTATCTATATTAGCATTTTCTTCATTCATGTTTATCTGCAAATAATCACCAAACACGTGATTTCCATCTCTAATAACTTCTACATTGCCATAAGCTTTTAATATATTAGAGACCTTGTTATAAACCATCTTATCAGCTTTAATAGTAACATTCTGTGGAGGAAAATCTAGAACAGGAGAACCTGTTGCAATAATATCCATTGTTTTGTCGTCATAGTCAACATTATCAGCATCCAAAACAACATCATTTGAAGTAACTTGCTCTTTTACTCCCCCCTCTAACTCAAGAATTGTACCAGCTTCATCTTTTTTTACTTCTTCTTTTACAGTTTTTTTGTTTTTTTTAGAAACTTTTTCATCATTTTTTACCGGATCGGCAAAATTTATATTAAGTTCCTTATTTAACTTTTCATTTTCTTCTGCTTCTTGTTTAGCCAATTCCTGCTTTTCTTTTTCCCGAAGCTCTAATTTTTTCTTATACTCTTTCTCTCTCAAATAATTTGTTGCTTTAATACGAGTTTTTTTGAAAAAAGGCATACCTTTAACAGGTTTTACTGTACTACCCTCTACGACTTTAACATCAGGCATCATAATTCCAGACGGAGACTCATAAAAATTTTCGTTAAAAAGTTTTTCCAAATCATTAGTAGGTAACCCAATGTTATTGGGTTCGGCAGCATAAACATTGCCTGCCATCATAGATAATATTAAAGCTGTAACTAACAAATATTTTTTCAACTTCCCGCCTTTTTAAACTAAATATAATTCAACGGATTATTAGGTTTTCCGTTAATCCTAACTTCAAAATGAACGTGAGGTCCGGTACTATACCCTGTAGTCCCCTCATATCCTACAATATCGCCCTTATGTACAAATTGCCCTTGACCGACCTTTATAGAAGACATGTGAGCATACAAAGTTGTAGTAGGTTTTCCGTTTACAACACCATGATCCAAAATCACAACTTTACCATACCCCCCATACCATCCTGAATAAATAACTTTACCTGAATTTGAAGCATGGATACTACCAAAATTCGGACCAGCAATATCAACTCCAGAGTGAAACGTACGACTATTAAATATAGGGTGAGTTCTCCACCCAAAAGGAGATGTAATCCTACCACCAATAGGTCTCATAAATCCTGTTGACGTAATTTTTACGGTAGAACCTCCCCTATTTCTTGCAATCATACTTTGAATACTTGCAGACTGACGAGCCAGTTCTCTTTCTGCTTTTTCGTACGTTTTTCTATCAGTTTTATATTTACTAATCATGCTCTGGTTCATTGCAATTGCAGATTTTATATTTTGCTGTTGAGAATTTATATCCTGAATTGATTGAGCCAATGCTATTTTACGAGCTTGTATATCCCTTTTCATAGCTGCAATACGTTGAGATTTTGCTCGAACAGCAAGAATTTGTGCATAATTTTTCTTCAAGACAATTTTTTCAAAATAAACAACATCGAGTAAAGAATTCAAGTCTTTCGCTGTTAGAATCAGTTGAAACATGCCGGTCCTTTGGTTTTTGTAAACCTGACGAATACGCCTGCGCATATCGACATTTGCTTTATTAAACTCTGCAACAGAAGCATTCAGCTCTTTTTCCATTTGAGCCAATTGAATTTCCAAATTTGAATACTGATTTTTTGAACGCTGTAATGAATTTGACGCCTGTTCTAATTTTTGTTGGTTTTTGTAAAGCTTGTTTTTTTCAAGATGTTCTAAAACTTTCAATCTTTTAATTTTTTCATGTGTAACACGTTGCTTGTGTTGAATAGTCTTCAATTGATTTGCACTAGCAACCAAGCTTATATTTCCTATAAGCAAAGCCATAAATACTATTAAAAATTTCTTGAAAAATCTACTTATAACCACAATATACCTATTTTACCATAAGAGGCAACAGCATTAATCCAACAGTCCATGCAAGGAAAGTAATCCCTATTACTGCAATTATAACTTTTTGATGTTTTCTGAAAAATTCCATTTTGTTTCCCCTATCCGTTCTTCTAAGATTGTACTATAAAAAATTTTGATTTGCAAAATTTTAAGAAATCTATTAATATAGCTTTATGGAATTTATTAAAGAGGTTGTTGATAAAAAGCTAATATTAAAACAAGATATTGGAATTAATCCATTCTTGATTGAGAATAATTTTGATAAAATTGAAAAAATTACGAATTTTTTCAGCGATAAAACGCCAATTTTGTTAGTAAACGGATTTATGGGAACCGGAAAAGTCTTGGTTGTTAATCAAGCTCTATCTTTTTTATGTCCGGAAGCAATTGTTCTCAAGTACAATTGCTTTGAAACAACTACTCTTGATGATATTTTGCTACAATTCTTTGATAACTTCAAAAAACTTACAACACAAGGTATAATTCAAATTCCCAAAGCACGAACCGAAAACTTTACACAAAAAATCAACGCATACTTTGATTCAATAGAAAAACCAATAGTTATTGTTCTTGATTCATTTGAACAGATTACCAAAGAAAATAAACAAGAAATTATAGATTTTATAGATCACCTTGCAAAATCAGAAAAAATCAAACAAATACTAATTGCGAGGAAATTTGATTATAATGATTTTTCAGAGAATATTGAACGTGTTGCAATTTCAGCTTTAACCAAACCTATTTTTGAAAAATATTTAAAATCAGAAGATTTCAAACAAATCGGTCCTCTTTCGGATGAATTGTACAAGTATTCTCGTGGTTATTATTTTTACACAACATTGTCCATAAAAATAATGCAAATTAGAAAACTAAACCTAATGGAATTTTTGTCCGGATACACAAAAAGTTTTTTGTCATTCAATGACTTTATATTGAGAGAAGCCTTATCTCTTGTCGACCCTGTAAGTGGTCACTTAGTAAGATTTTTGACTATAATGCGTCATCCTGTAAGTGTAAAATTATTACAAACTTTGCACCTATATGATGCCGATAGACTAGCATACCTTGTTGACAATATGGTTTTGACTAGAGAAAAATCTTTGATTTATTTGCAAGATTATTACAAAGAAATCTCTGAAAATTCTATAGCGGACAACATTACAATAAAAATCCACAAAAATTGTGTAGAATTATATAAAACGCAACTTCCACTAAAACCTCTAGAAAGAGATTTACTTATTTCTCGCCAAACAATGCGTTCGGAGATAGAATTCCATAGCCTTTTCATTCCGAAAAGACCTATTCTCCCTAAACGACCAGTGCCGGAAGTACAATTCCTTGAACAAAAAATTACTCCAACAATTCCACACACAAAACAGGAAAAAGACGAGCAAATTCAAAAGATTTCTTTCGTTTTTGATTCTGAAGAAAATGAAATGGCAATCATGAATAAAATTGCAGATTCTATAAACAATTTTGTAGACATTTCAGACAAAAATAGTCAAACCCTTGAAGAAATCAAAAATATGTCGCTTGTTAATTTATTAAATCTTGCAAAAAAAGAAGAACAAAAATTTGACTATAAAAAAGTCATAATGATTTTGCAAAAAGCCTTAACGATGAATACAGACGATGATTTTTACACATTTTTACCAACACTTTACAATAAACTTGGAGAAAACTTCAATAAACTTTCAGATTGGTTTAACTCCCTAAAATACTACGAACTTGCAGAAGAGTTTTATATTTCAACAGGCGATACACAAAAAATCAACGAATGTAAATTCGAAATCGCAAATATTTACTATATAATATTCAAGCGAGACAAAGCTCAAACTATTTTAAAAGAAATTTTGAACGAAAATGTTTCTTTAAACCTTAAACTCAAATCCGAATTACTACTTTCAAGCATAACAGGAGAAAATATCAAAAATTTCTTACCTGAAACTACAAATGGAATCGAAAAAGATATTTTATCTGAACTTTATTTTAAATACGCTTTAAATTGTGACGAAGAGGGTGATATCGAAACTGCCGTTAAATATTACAAAAAATGCGTTGAAACCTCACAAGACCCAAAAGTTAACCAATATCTAGCGTCCACACTTACAAACCTTGCAACAATTTTTGACGAGAACGGAAAATCTGACACCGCAACCAAGTATTTGCAAGAAAGCTTGAGATTAGATGAATTAACTCAAAATTATAACGGCATATACGTTTCCGCAATGAAACTTGCAGAAATTTCCGCAGGGAAAAATCCGAACAAAGCTTTAGTTTATCTAAAACGAGCAAAAGACTGTGCTGTCGAGTTGAATGAAGCTTTTTATCTGGCATCATCTGACGTTGCACTCGGAGATTTTTTCTATAACCAAAAAGATTATACAAATGCACTAAAACATTACAAATTAGCTCAAACACTTGCAAAAGATAATTTCACAAAAGACAATATTGAAAAAATAGAAACACGAATCAATGACATAAAAAAGGTTTACAATGCAAAATAAAGAATATTTTAACAACTATATAAAAGCTTTTTTAGAGCAAAATTCTAAATTAAATTTGATATCAAAAAATGACGAAAAATTTTTATGGGAAAAGCATATTTTCGACAGTTTAGCAATAGAAAAATTTTTTGAAAAATACGACATCAGACCAAAAACTTTGCTAGATTTTGGTACCGGCGGAGGATTTCCAGCCGTTCCAATTGCATTAGTTTACCCTAATATTGAAATTACAGCAATGGACAGTATTAGAAAAAAAATCAATGCAATTTCTACAATTAAAGATGTATTAAAAATATCAAACCTAACCCCCCTCTGCGGCCGCGTAGAAACACTTGAAGGTAAATTTGATATAATCACATCTCGCGCAGTTGCAAACCTTGGTAAAATCGTTGAATATGCAATACCAAGATTAAATAAAGACGGGTACTTTATTGCATACAAATCAATTAAGGTACAAGAAGAAATTGAAGATGCTAAATTGGCTCTGAAAAAATACAAAGCCAAAGTTGTTGATATAATTCAATATAATTTACCACTAGAAGAAAATCATACGAGAAATTTGGTCGTAATAACTAAGCAATAATCAAAACGCCGAAAATATCACCTTATGATAACTAGATGTTTAGGTGATACCCTAACTCGGGGATTATAAATTCAAGCGCAATTGTAGTAATCCTGCTATTTTTTTAATTACAATCGAATTGGATAATCTTTTTTGAACTCCCACCCATCGTACTCTAAAAGTCCAGTACAACCGGATCCTCTATCCCCTCTTATACAATCCCGAATTTTTTCTTCTCTTGTTTTTGCTGAAGTACTGTACATTGGACAAAAATGACGGCCATCGCACCATTCGGGAGATTTAGAACCACACAAAAGAAATCTAAATGTATCCTTACCATGTGCATTCGGTTTCTTATATCCATTTACATCATAAACAATATCCACACAACTTCCCTTAAAAAAATAAAAATATCCACCATCTAATAAGTACACATAATAACTTTTCTGTATTAAGTACGGTATTTGAATATTTCATATATGGAGCTAAATAAGTTTTAAAAAAATTATCTAAATCAAAAGAACCATATCCACCCGGTGTACTCCACTCCTCAGCCGGCCCATTATCTTGTTCTGATAACAAAACACATTGAGCCATAGTCGTATTAAATTTTTTTAACTTTGCACTTATTTCTGATTTTTTATAATTTTCAATCAAAGTCGGAAGAGTCAAAGCAGCAACAACACCAATAATACCAAGAGTTATTAAAACTTCTGCCAAAGTAAATGCAACTTTGCGTGAGTCTTTCCAGTGGGCTACGTGCGGAAAAGCTGTACACCAAAATTTGAAATATGTACTAATGTTGTTGCAGGGGGCTACGTGCGTAGCACCTTCGGCCAAAGGAAATGCTGTTTTTCGTCTAAGTGAAAAGAGAGAAGTGAAACGTGAAAAGATCATTTCAAGAAAAACAGCCATGTAGCTAGATTGTTTTTGCTTTGAGATATTTAATTGCATTTTTATATTTCCTTTCTTAATTTTTATACTCTTACAATTCGTTAAAAAACTTTTTCTCTCCCCGTTGGGGTGAGAAAATAATTTTTTTGACAAAATTCCCCCTCTCTCGTGTTTGTAATTAAATTGATTACAACAAACACACTCTCTCCCTTGAAGAGAGAAATTTTTTCTAAAATGGGTTACACATGCAGCATCATCTAATTCACGTCCGCGATAGCCCCCCCCCCGACGGCTATTCTCTTCACAAATTCTTCACTTTTCAGCTCTTCTTTAAGATCCATATCCTCATATTAACATACTTTCAAACTATTTTCAATATAAATACACAACAATTTATTTTATGTTTACAGCAATAACTGTGTTCCCAAAATAATCCTATGACTATCCGCGGAATTTTGGTTATTACAAAATACGTAATTCAGTATCAAACGGATAGCTTGACCTTTTATGAAATAATTTATACCGGCAGTGTATTCACGCCTTGTATCATGTGCAACATCTCTGTTTGGATCAAATTGATCGTAACGTGCAATTAGTTGAACTCTTGGATGAACTTTATAACCTATTGTGTAATTGAAACCTTGGGCTTTATTTGTACTAACACGAGTTCCATTGTAGCCGTCTGCAATTCCATATTCAAAGTTTGTCCAAAGTCTTTTGTATTTATAACCAACATAAAAAGAACCGACAGTGTAATTTGTTTTGTTATGCCCTGCATTCAAACCACCACCAAATACAAGATTTCCATACCTACCATCAGTTTTCCCAAGCGGTTTAAAATCAACCCATCCCGTAAATTCCGGGCCGGCAAATGGGGTATGAAAAAATCTATCTGATGAATTGAACGCTAAATTATAATCTATTAAAGAATAATTTCCTATTAACCTAACTCCAAGTGCTCGAGTTGAACCAAAATTCCTTGCAATTTGAGAACGAGTTACAAATGGTAAAATATACGAAGAACATCCACCCTCTTTACCGATTTGGTTTCTTGAAAAACCTACAACAACTTTGTGATGAGGAATGCTACTATTTATAATATATGCATCCGCAATAAAATTTTGCATATAAGTTCTGCCATTTGCTGGTTTTGGGTTAAACAAGATTTTGAAGTCGTTTTTAGAACCACGGAATTTTCCTATAGCTCCAAATTGTAAAAAACCTACATCGTAACTCGAATCATAATCATTATCGGTAAAAGATGATGTAAAATCTCCTTGAAAAGCTGCATAATATTGAACTTTTGAAACAATTCCTTTTTTCGGTCTAAATGTTAATTCAGGCTTTAAAAGATATGATGGGACATCTGTCCTGACGATATCACGTTTTAGAATTTTCCCTAATAATGAATTTTCATCAATTTTACCATCATTGTCTTTATCTAAATCAAAGTTATCAAATAATGAAAACTCTGCTTCAATATTATTTTCTATTTCAAAAATTTGTTTAAGCTGTATTAATTTTGATTTAAAATCACTTTCATCTACCTGATCCATATAATCGGTATTTTCCGGCAATTCATCATCAATTTCGGTAACATCAACATCTTCTGCGGATTTATTTTTTTCATCCCCAATTGAAGCGCCTCCTTCTAATAAAGGAGCATCTTGCGGAACATCCGGCACATCCTGAGATTTGAACTGTTCCGGAATCGGTTCTATAAGTTTTACTTCATCAAAATCACTTACAAAAATTTTATCAACATTTTTTTTACCAAAAACTCCCGCTTCTGCAGTATTTACAGATAGTAAAAATATAAATAGAAATATTATACCAAAAATCCTGTTCACAAATATTAATGTAGCATAAAATATATGCAAAAAAAAATATTTTTAGTGTATATTAATAATTATGACAAATGTAACAAGAAATAAAAAAAATTCTAACAATATTAAGATGATTAATCAACAAGATAATAAAAAAACTAAGATTAAAGCCCCAATTGTAGAAGCGTTGAAAAATGCTTACGAAAATCCGACTTACCAATTCCATATTCCCGGACATACTAAGGGAAATGGCTCTTTGCCTGAATTTAAGAAGTTAATTGGTGCAAAAGCTTTATCGATTGATACTACAGATGAATTTGACGGGCTTGGAACTCTTCACCCTGCGACAGGCCCCATTAAAGAGGCTCAAGAACTTGCAGCTCTAGCCTTTGGAGCTAAAAAAACCTTCTTTTTACTAAATGGTTCTACTGCCGGAAACCTCGCTCTTGCAATGGGTTTAACTAAAAAAGGTGAAAAAATTATCATAAACAGAAATTGCCACCGTTCAATTTTAACAGGAATGATAATTTCCGGAGCAGAGCCTATTTGGCTTATCCCAAAAAGGTTTGACGAATGGGGAATTTGGGGAAATGTTACACCTGAATCCGTTGACGAAATACTAAATAACAATCCCGATGCCGGTATGGTTTGGATTACAAATCCGACTTATGAGGGTGTTGTCTCTGATATTAAATCGATTGCCGAAATTTGTAAAAAACACGACGTACCTTTGATTGTTGACGAAGCCCACGCGTGTTTATGGAACTTTAACAACCATCTTCCGACCACTGCCCTTAAACTTGGAGCAGACGCTGTAGTTCACTCGTTGCATAAAACAGGCGGAAGTATGAGCCAAAGTTCAATGTTGCATATTGCTGAAAATTCAAAACTTGACGTTGATGCAGTTGAAAAAGCTTTGAAATTATTACATACAACAAGTCCGTCATTAATGCTTTTGGCTAGTCTTGATGCCGCAAGGGCAAATCTTGACAGTCCTCGCGGAAGAAAACAACTTGAACGAGCTGTTCAAAATGCAAAATATCTCCGCAAGGAAATAGATAAGCTTGAACATATTCACCACTTACAACCTGATTTTGGATACAAAACAGATATTACAAAAGTGTTTATCAGAGATGACAGGCTGTCAGGAAAACGTTTAGAATCAATTCTCGAAATAGATTTTAATATTGAAGTTGAAAGCGCATCTGATGCCGGACTTTTAATTTTATCAAACATCGGAAATACTCGAAGTGATATGCAATATCTGGTAAAATGCCTTCAAAAGATTGATAACGCAAACTATACAGACATATGTTATTTGGAAAAGAAAAAACACATGCCAATGTTAACCCCGATAATCAAAATGACTTTGAGAGAAGCATATTATTCTCATAAAGAAGTTGTGGATAAAGCTCATGCAATAGGTAGAATTTCTGCAGAAGTAATCGCAGAATGCCCTCCTGGGATTGCGGTTTTGCTTCCCGGAGAATTAATTACCGAAAACCACATGCCATATCTGGTTGATTATGACACAATTGAAGTAATAAAATAGTTGTTTGGTGTTATAATCTTATTATGTTTAACTTTTTCTTTGTACTAATCAATGAAATACGCTCTTATTTTGTACCAGAACGGGTAAGCTATGAAATTACAGGAGAGTGCAAAAAATGCGGAAAATGCTGCAACTACATGTACAGCTACGATACTTATACAGAAAAAGAGTTTAAAATAATGCAGTTTTTATTCCCTGCTTACAAACGATTTTATATAAAAGGAAAAGATAAAGACGGTAACCTGATATTTGCTTGTAAATTAGTTACAAAAGACGGATTGTGCTCTGATTATGAACACCGACTTTCGATGTGTAAAAAATATCCACAAAAACAAGTTTTTTATCCCGCAAAACTTCACGACGGCTGTGGGTATAAGGTTAACATAAGAACTTTTGAAGATTACCTAAAAAAAGATAAATAACGCCTAAAATTTTTACCAAGGATAATCTTTTTCTATTTTCCAACCATCGAGTTGTATCAAACGGCCACACAAACGGTTTTCATTACTTCCTTTTGTACAAGCATTTCGGACAATCCAAGCTCGAGTATCTGCACCCCCACTATACTTATAAAAATCAAACTTATTTGAATTTAATTGCATTACAAATACATCTTTTCCCATAGTGTTAGGCTTTTTTAAACCGTTTATATCTGTAATAATATATATATCAGATAAAATAGAAGTAGAACAATACTTGTTCCCGTTTTCATCATATTTGTAGGCAGCACAACCACTATTAACTCCAATAGCTACAATAGCTCCGTTTGTAAGAACCATAGTATATCTTTTAAAGGAATAAGAATAATTGTCTATTGTACCGTCCAAATTAAACACTCCACTGTAACCAATATTTTGAAGACTTGTTAAAGCATAATTTTTTAATGGTTTAATATATGGTAAAAGATACGTTTCTGCGACATTTTTCCCAACTTCTTCTCGATTTTTGTTGTCATTTGCATCTTGCCCATGAATTGCATCTATCCCCCAAGTAGATACATCTCCATAATCAGCTTGTGCGTGTTCAAAAGCCTGCGCAAGTATCGTATAAGTAGCTTTTAATTGAGTAACAGTTTGTTGTTTTTGATATTTTTGAATTAAAGTAGGCAAAGTTAGAGCTGCAACAACACCAATAATACCAAGGGTGATTAAAACCTCTGCCAATGTAAATGCTACTTTGCGTGAGCCTTTCCAGTGAGCTACGTGCGTAGAAGCTTTACACCAACATTTGAAGTAGGAACTAATATCGTTGCAGTGGGCTACGTGCGTACCCCCCCCCCGACGGCAATTGTCATTCCAAATTTAATCTTTTTCAGCTCTTTTTGAATCCTCATATATTTATTTTACCATATATTTAGTATTTTTCAACATAAAAAAAACCACTCACAAGTGAGTGGGTCGTTTTCTGCATCCTAATGGTCTCTTTTAGTGTTTATTATTTAGGAGTTTATATGTTTTTGGGGTTAATGAATCTATTTATATTTAGTGTTTCGACTACACTTAAATCTTATGTAATTATTATGCCATATAACAAAATAAATGTCAATACAATGGTTTAATATTTTTTTTACAAATTGGGAAAGCCTTATATAGTGTACGATTTACACTTTACAATTCTTAACAATTTGTTTGTTTTTTGTTTTTTTAGGGAAAATTAACATGCAAAGTTCTAATGTTAACATTTATTAACTTTAAATTTATCCAAAAGGCAATTATCTAAGCATTATATACTTTATATATATAAGAGTATAAAATAGGAAATTATCATGGGCGTATTAGACAAAGTAGACTCAGTCTCAAGAAAATATTTCAATCCGGTTGATGCCGTAAAATTGTACACAAATACCAACAAACATATTGCCGAAATCAATCAATCAGAAAATCCTTTCGCAAATACACGAAGTATGGGATTATGGCAACAACCAACAATTGGCTACATAGGACAAGTAAACGGCCAACCTCCGACAGAATACACATACAAAAACGGATATTGTGAAGAAGTTCAAAGATCATTGAACCTTTTTGCATAAATTTGAGGATTAAACACAATGGCACATAACCAAGGCGGAATAACACCAATCGAAAATTTCGGAGCACAACCCACATCTGTCTCCGCGGTTGAAAAGATTTCAATACCAAACTATGATTCAAATCCTGCGACAATTAACAGATTGCAAAATCAAACCCAGTTTTTAGGATTAACAGCGCAACACACAACAACAAAATTTGATTCCAGAAACTTTGATATTGCTTTCAACGACGGGGCAGGCAATGTCGGAATGAATCCATTTTTTAGGGCTCCGGCAACAGCAACAAAAATTTTTACAGCATAAAAAAATCCGAAACAATTATTATGTCTCGGACTTTTTATTCTCAAGTTGTTTTTAATCTATACAGCAGCTTTAGACTTTGATTTTTCAATACAATCAATCAATGTTGAAGCAACTGTTCTTTGTTCTTCTTCTGTCAATTCAGGGAACATTGGCAACGAAATAACCATTTCTGTATTTTTTTCAGAAACAGGCAAAGATCCTTTACCAACGCCCAAATATTCGTGAACTTTTTGCAAGTGCAAAGGAATAGGGTAATAAAGCATTGCACCAATTCCACGTTCTTGAAGCATTTTATGAACTTCATCTCTGTTCGGAATTTTAACTGTATATTGGTGATAAACACAATACGTATCATCCAATTCTACAGGAGTTTGAACATCTGCACAATCTTTAAATAATTCATTATAATAATAAGCATGTTTACGTCTAGCTTCATTCCAGTCTTTTATATGAGGAAGTTTTACTCTCAAAATAGCTGCTTGAATTTCGTCAAGACGACTATTTACACCGATTTCATCATGATGGTAACGAACAGCTCCGCCATGGTTTCTTAGAGCAATTACTCTGTCACGAAGTTTTTCATCATTAGTCATAATAAGGCCACCATCACCCATACCTCCTAAGTTTTTGGTAGGATAGAAGCTTAAGCAACCGAAATCACCGAAAGTACCAACCATTTTACCTTTATACAAAGCGCCAACTGCTTGGCAACAATCTTCAATAACGTGTAAGTTATGTTTTTTAGCAACAGCCATAATCGCATCCATATCACATGGTTGACCATACAAGTGAACCGGAATGATAGCTTTTGTTCTTGGAGTAATAGCAGCCTCTAATTTAGAAGCATCTAAGTTAAATGTATTTTCATCAATATCAACAAAAACTGGTTTAGCTCCAACAATACCTATAGCTTCTGTTGTTGCAACGAAAGTAAATGCAACCGTAATAACTTCATCACCGGCACCGATATTTAAAGCTCTTAGTGCAAGGTGCAAAGCATCTGTACCTGAGTTCAAACCAACTGTATATTTACAACCGATAAAATCAGCCATTTCCTGTTCAAAAGCCTTCGTATTTGGTCCCAAAATATAAGAACCTGAACGTAATACTTCACAAACTGCTTTTTCAACTTCTGTACCAATAGTAGCATATTGGCGTTTTGAATCTAAAATAGGTATCATCTTTATATCTCCTTCTTAATCTACCATCCTTATTATAAGTTTAGCACAATA
>CAKUUY010000024.1 GCA_934693235.1 uncultured Candidatus Melainabacteria bacterium
TACATTTTAAACCAAACCGCTAAAGAAAAAATCTTGTCGCAACCCCGAATAAGTGTCTGGACATAACAAGCTTACAAATATATAATAACGTTTTTTTTCAAACTTTTCACCACTCTTGAGAATAACTTTTTGTATATTTAACTAATATATAAGAACTAATTCAAAAGAACTAGTCAATATATAAAAAAGCAACAAAAAAGCGGAAGACGAGACTCGAACTCGCAACAGCCTGCTTGGAAGGCAGGTACTCTAGCCATTGAGTTACTTCCGCATACCTATATATTAATATAAAAATATTTTTTTGCAACATTTATTTTTTTGTTATACTTACATTATTAAAATTAGGAGATTATGTATGCTAGAACAAATGGCTGTAAATGCAGATAACATCAATAAAGTTTTTTCTACATTCAAAGTAACAATGTTCCTTGGAATTATCATAAATATCATTATTATTTCAGTACTTTTCAAACTTACTGACATGTTTATAAACAAACTTAAAGCAAAATTTGTTAACCCCGACAATTCTGCAACTTTAGTGCATGTTTTCCCAATACTTGAACGAGTTATCAAAACTCTTATATTTTTCTTTGTAGCTGCATCATTTTTGCAAAGTCATGGTTATTCTCTAACTTCACTTATTGCAGGATTCGGAATTACGGGATTGGCAGTCGGTTTTGCTGCACAACAAACAATTGCATCTATGTTCGGAACACTAGCAATTTTAACGGATAAAGTTTTTAAAATCGGCGATTATATAAGAGTAAACAATATTGAGGGAACTGTAGAAAATATCACATTACACTCAACAAAAGTTCGTACACTTGATAATTTTATGGTGACAATTCCGAACAGTATAATCGATTCAAACATCGTTGAGAATATTTCTCGTGCTAAAAAACGTAAAATCCAAGCAGTTTTTGGAATTACATACGACACAAGCGAAGAAAAAATCCAAAAAGCGATTACAATCATTAAATCTGTTATGAAATCTCGACATGATGTTACGCAAGATTTTAGAGTTAATCTTGACACACTGGACAGCAGTTCTATCAACATAAAATTATTCGGATACGTAAAAACATCTTCTATCATCACACTTGAAAAAGTTCGTGGAGAAATCTTATTTGAAATAGTAAAACTGTTCAGAACAGAGGAAATTGAATTTGCGTTCCCTTCACAAACAGTTTATATGGCAAAATAAAAATGAACATAAAAATTATTGCACTAGGAAAAATTAAAGAAAAATTTTTAAAAGACGGAATTAATGAATTTTTAAAACGCCTAACTCCTTATGCTTCTGTTGAAATAATAGAACTTTCTGCAATCGCAATAAAAGACGAAAACTTGACAGCAAGAATTTTAGAACAAGAGGGAGAAAAAATCCTTGCTCACATAAAACCTCAATCCTACGTAATAACAATGGAAATCAAAGGTAAAATGTTTTCATCCGAAGAATTTGCACAAAAAATCGAAGATTTGACTAACGATGGAACAAGCGAAATAGTTTTTGTAATCGGTTCATCTTGTGGGATTTCTCCTTTAATATCAGCAAGAGCAAATTTAAAAATGAGCATGTCAAAGATGACATTTTTGCACCAATTTGCAAGATTATTACTGGTTGAACAAATCTATAGAGCTTTCAAAATAATAAAAGGCGAAACATATCATAAATAAACAGTCTTTTAATTTTTTTCATTTTCTGCACTCCAAAACTCAAACTTCTACATTATCAATTACGTTTTAAAACTTTTTAGTATATTTTTTACTTTTTTCAACTTCACAATTTTCATCTGTTTGGCTTAATTAAAATTTTTAAATATATGTTACAATCTTCCGAAAAGGAGAAATTATTATGAAAAATTTTGAATTTAATCTTTCTATGGAAGAACTTGAAATGCGTACTGACAAAGATCATCTTATGACTAAAAAGATGTTAAAATGTGATGCTCCGGAATACTTGGAACTTGCGGATGACGATAAAGAAACTCTTAAACACCTTGTAAAAGCAGCATACATTCTAGAAAAAATCAACATGCAAATAGATTGCCACCATAACCTTGAATTTAAGGCATTTCTTGAAGAAGAAATTAAAAAAGGTAACAAACAAGCAGAATTGACTAAAATCTTGTTTGATGCTCAAAAAGGAATTAATGCAATCGACACAATGTCTAATAAAATTAATCTTGCCAAAGGAATAACAGAAAAACTTGGAAAAGGTGTTTATCCGGAAAATTTATCTAAAGAAGAATTCCATCAAATTCTAACCAAAATGATTAATAATGGCAAAATTGAAGAGGTTAAGAAAATTTTGACCCAACGCTCTGTTGTCGAAAGAAATGGCGACGAACTTGTTGGAATTGACTATATCGACAAATTCAAAGAAGATTTTACAAAAATGGCAGATGAAATTGATAAGGCTGCAGAAACATCGACTAACGCTGATTTTGCCGAATACTTGAAACTTCAAGCAAAAGCACTTCGCATAGCTGATCCGATGTTAGATGCTTATGCAGACAAAAAATGGGCAACTTTACAAGACACTCCGCTTGAATTTACAATCACAAGAGAAAATTACGAAGATGAAATGACAGGCACTATTGTTGAAAACAAAGAGCTTTCAGCTTTGTTAGAAAAACATGGAATTAAAGCGACACCAAAAGACTTTTTGGGAGGTAGAGTTGGAATAGTAAACAAAAAAGGCACAGAAGCATTAATGGCAATTAAACAATATCTTCCGACACTTGCTAAAAATATGCCATTTGCAAATGAATATGAACAAAATATTTCTCCGGATAAAGACACAAAACAAACAATGGTTGATGTCGATTTAGTTGCTGTTTGCGGGGATGTTGGAGCGTATAGAGGAGGAATTACTCTTGCTGAAAATCTTCCAAACGACGACAAATTGTCACTTACAATCGGCGGTGGAAGAAGAAATGTTTACCACAGACAAATCCGTTTTATCAGCGATACTAAAAAACTTCAAGAAAGATTAGATGAAATTCTCGATAAAGAACAACACAAATATTATCTTGATGAAGCTGACCACTGGTTTACAATCGGTCATGAAAATGCACACTCACTTGGTCCTAAAAAAGCTTGTGAAACACTAGGGAAATACAGAAATATTATTGAAGAAAACAAAGCTGATATGGGTTCTTTGGCATTTGTTGATTTGTTAACAGAATTAGGAATGTACTCTGAAGAACAACGAAAACAAATCATTGTCACAACTATTACAGACAATTTCTTAAAATCAAAACCTACAATGAGCCAAGCTCACAGAGTTCGTACCGTTATGCAAAATAAATATTTTTCAGAACGTGGAGCTTATGACATTATTGGCGGAAAAATTCACGTTAACATTAACAAAGTTGTTCCTATTGCAAAAGAAATGCTTTCTGAAATTATCCGAATTCAAATTGATGGAGAATTCGAAAAAGCAGAAAAATACGTTCTTGACAATTTTGTTTGGACTGACAATCTGGAATTGATTGCACAAAAATTGCAAAAAATCAGCAAGACATTGAACGGACGCACGGAATCAGAACTTGCTGAAAAGTTATTGAACGAATAAGAAACAAAACAATACAACTATAAATAAAAAGGAGAAGTTAAATTTATAACTTCTCCTTTTTATTAAAAAACACTTCTTCCTAAATAGCTACAGAAAGAGTTTCCAATTTTAATTCAATTGGTTTTTCTTCTAACACTTCTGCTTGAAGAGCTTTAGCCTCCATTACTTTCGGTGCTACTGGTTTGTGAACTGTTGCTTTAGGAGTAACCGCTTTTGGTTTTTGCGCTACGTAAGCACCTTGTCTAACCTTTGCAACAACAGGATCCGGAGTATGTTTTTGTCTGTTAACATCAGTCATAATCTTGCTAACAAAACGTCTTGTTTCTCCATAAGGCGGAACTGATCTGTATTTTTTTACGTTTCCAGGACCTGCATTATAAGCGGCTAAAGCCAATTCTACAGAGCCAAACATATTATACATTTTCTTATAATATGTAATTCCGGCTTTAATGTTGTCATTCAAAGAATAAGGATTATATCCCATTCTTCTAGCTGTTGAAGGCATCAATTGAAACACTCCAACTGCTCCATGTGAACTTCTTGCTTCGTGACGAAATCCTGATTCAGTACGCGCGATACTAAGCGCAATTGCAGGATCAACGCCCATTTCAATAGCGTGTTTGACTATTGTTGCTTTTACTGAATTTACGTCTGATGCCTGACATTGTGCATGACAAAGAAGCATACACGTAAGTGTAAAAGTTAAAACTAATAGTTTTCTCAAAATGTAATCCTCTGTATTGTAAATTGAAATCCTTAAAAATTTCCTAACGACCCGTTTCTACAACAAAGTCAAAAACTTCTAAAGATGATTTATATGACTATTATATTACAAAAAAATCAAATTTCAACCCCCATTGGGAAACAAACAAAAACAAAGAATAGCTCAAATTCACTATTTTCAACTCTTTAAGTGTAATTGTAACAATTGTTAAGCAAGTTGACTTTTTCCTCATTTTTGCAATATTTTTAAATTTTATACTTTATTTTTTGTTATATTTTTTATTTTTCTTTTTTATGATACTATTGTTTTAACTATTGTTATAAATATGAGAGGAAAATACTATGGAAAAGAAAAAATTAGCTGATATCGGTGTTTTTGGCGGTTCAGGTTTTTACAAATTTTTAGACAACATTGAAGAAGTTAGAGTTGAAACTCCATACGGAATGCCTAGTGACAGCTTATTCATCGGCACAGTTGGAGAACACAAAGTTGCATTTATGCCTAGACATGGCAGAAACCACACTATTTTACCTCATTTAATCAACTATAGAGCTAACGTTTGGGCTATGAAATCAGTTGGTTGCGAAAGAGTTATTTCACCTTGTGCAGCAGGTAGCTTACAAAAACACGTTAAACCGGGAGATTTCGTAATTTGTGATCAATTTGTTGATTGGACTGACGGAAGGAAGTCAACTTTCTTTGAAGGACCAATTGTAACTCACCCATCAGCAGCAGAAACTTATTGTCCGGAATTGAGAGAACTTGCAAGCAAAACGGCAAAAGAACTTGGCATTTCTGTTCACGAAAACGGAACTGTTGTTGTAATCAACGGTCCAAGATTTTCAACAAAAGCAGAATCCAAATTCTTTACTAACCAAGGTTGGGAAGTAATCAATATGACTGCATTTCCTGAAGCTTACCTAGTAAAAGAAATGGATATGTGTCCATTGAATATTTCTCTAATCACTGACTATGACGCAGGTTTAGTCGGAGATGTACCTCCGGTTTCTCATCACGAGGTTATTGAAGTATTCAATTCAAATGTTACACACTTGAAAGAATTACTCTTCAAGATGATTGAAAACATTCCTGCTTCAAGAGAAAATTGTTCTTGCGCAAACACTAAAAAATCATCTCAATTATAATTTGAATAGGTATAAAAATGATAAATAACTTAATTTTTGTAGTAAACAACTTTTTTCAAATATTTTTCTGGCTAATTCTTGTCAGATGTTTGCTAAGTTTTGTTCCAAGTATCGACTGGTACAAACAACCTTTTGTGGCAATTAGGGACGTAACAGATTTATATCTGAATTTGTTTAGACGAATTGTTCCTCCTATTAACGGGTTGGATTTTTCTCCAATAATTGCTGTTATTGCGCTACAAATTTTGAATTACATAATTATTTTTGTTTTGCTAATGTTCAAATAGCAACAATTCAAAACATATTAATACAGAGGCTCATTGTACTTGTCAAACAGGTTAAGAGCCTTTTGTATTTTGTCTCTGTGCGGAGTCTTATGATTTTGAATTTTTGTTTGTAAATTATCCATCAATGATTTCAAATCTTTATCAGAATTTCTATGAACTAATTTCTTTAAATATTTTAAAACAACTTTATCATCAACAAAATTAGGAAACTTTGTACATCCCCCCACATCATAAAGTTTATCATTTATCATGACATTTGAGACATCCATGTAAAAAATCTTGAATAATCTTTCAAAATCAATAGGAGTGGTCGTCGGATGAATATCTTTGTCAACAAATTCTGTAATCGCGTAGCCACTATCAACATCAGAGATATAATGGCGAGTAAATTGTGTTTTATCCATTTTGTGTCCGATTACTTTCTTTAGAAAAGTCCAAAAATTAGTCTCAGCATAGCAACCTTGAGTTTTTGAAAGAGATTTTATTGGCGATTGTATATTATGAAAGATCTTAAATGCCTTGTCATGCATTAATTTTTCACCATTACGGGTAAATGACATTTTAAAAACATTCCCCCAACAACCTTTATCAACAAAAGAAAGTTTTGCTTTCACTCCTTTAGGCACAATGCCTTTCAGTGTCTTATTCAAAAACTTTGACATATCAGCTTCTATTAATTTTAATTCTTCCGGGTCTAAATCCGAAAAACTCACTTGAATTACATTGTCTTTTTTACATTGTTTGTAAAAAGCTCTAATAAATTTTGCAGTATTTGCAAGGCCTTTTTGGACTCCTTTAAGCTTTTCAGCTCGTTCTGATTTATCAAACAGTTCAATTATTTCATGTGGCAAATTGCCGATAATTTTACTTTTTGCTTCCGGCACAAAACTATAATAGGTAGAATAATTATAATTCTTCCTGAAAATATTTTTCAACCTGCTCGGGTAGCATTTTTCAAAATTTACACTTGGAACTTTACCTAACATATCTTGAACAACTTCTGTAAACATTTGAAATTGCTTAATTTTCTCCCACTTGTAAAAAAAGTTTACTTAATATATAATTCAGGTTATGAAAATAGTGATTTATGGTGCGACAGAAATCGGTTGCTTACTTGCAACAGAGTTTTTTGAAGACCACGATATAACAATTATCGACAAGGAAGAAAACAGAAGTGATGAATTCAATAAACTTGATATCAGTTTCGTTCAAGGAAACGCATCTAATATTGACGTTTTAAAAACAGCAGATATCAAAAATGCAGACATTTTTATTGCTTGTACTGGAATTGATGAAGCAAATATTGTAGCTTGCCTTTCTGCTAAAAAATTTGGCGGGGTGAGAACAATTTGTTTTGTAAGCCGAGAAGAATATAAAAAGACTCTTAATTTTGAAAAAAATAATGATAATTTCTGTGACTTCTTTATTGATTACATTATTTGGCCGGAAGAGTTGTTAACTCAAGATATTTTCAGAATTGTAACCGTAGCACAAGCACTTGATGTTGAAAATTTTGCAGACGGTCGCGCAAGACTTTTGGAATACAAGGTAAAAGAAAATCTTCCGATTGTCGGTAAAAAGGTTAAAGATTGTGGCTTTACTCAAAATACTTTGATGGTTGGTTTGACAAGAGAAAGTAAATTATTTATTCCAAATGGCGAAACAGAAATCAAAGAGGATGATAAGTTAATATTTATGGGAACTTCACACTCTTTAGATATTTTAGCCGGAACGTTTTTCCACGAAAAAGAAATTGTAAAATCAGTATCAATCATTGGTGGCGGAAATGTTGGTTTAATGCTCGCAAAGTCATTAGAAAGACTTAAAATCAAAACCAAAATTATTGAAAAAAATTACGGACGTTGTCAATTTTTGGCAGAAGAATTATCTAATACGCTTGTAATAAACGGCGACGGAACAAATTTAAAACTTCTTGATGAAGAAGAAATTGGAAGCGCAGATGTTGTAATTAGTGTTACAAACAATGACGAAAGAAATTTACTTTGTTCTCTTTTAGCAAAACAATTAGGAGTAAAACGAGTTATTGCAAGAGTTGCCAAAGTATTAAACATTCCTCTTTTTGAAAAAGTAGGTATTGATATTGCCGTTTCTCCAAAAAATTCTGCGATTAACGAAGTTAAAAACGACTTACAAGAAAATAACGTTGATATTCTTGCTACTGTAGAACAAGGACAAGGAGAAGTTCTAGAAATCAACGTTGTTCCAGATTTTAATGACAAAAAAATTATGGATTTAAAATTTCCGGCTCGCGCAATTATCGGAGTTATTCTGAGAAGAAACAATATTATAATCCCAAAAGGAGATACTCTAATTAATACGGGAGATATTTTGATAATCTTTACAACATCCGAAAATGCGACAGAAATTAAAGAATTTTTTAAGGTAAATTAATATGAGATTGAATTATATTGCAAATGCACTTAGTGTAACAATGAGATATACCGGAATTGTACTACTAGCTCCTATCATCGTTGCGCTAATTTATCACGATTTAAACTCAATACTACCTTTTTTGGTTGCAAGTTTTGCTTCTATCATTCTTGGTTTTGCACTGAGAACTTTTGTACCAAATACTAAGTCATTAGAAAATTTAAATGACATAAGAAAAGACGAAGCCCTGTTTATTGTTGTCACATCGTGGATTTCATTCGGTCTGTTAGCAGCCATACCTTATTTATTTTACGGACTTAATCCATTAAACGCAATCTTTGAAGCCGTTTCAGGAATTACAACAACAGGCTCAACTATTTTAACACATTTTGACTACCCAAAAGCATTTTTCTTTTGGAGAGCACTAACTCAATGGTTAGGCGGTTTAGGAATTATCGTCTTATTTATCGCTATCTTGCCTCAGTTTGCAGTTGCAGGGCGTCAAATGTTTTTTGCAGAAGCTCCGGGACCTACAGAAGATAAATTTACCCCAAGGATTAGAAATACCGCATCTGCTTTGTGGAAAATTTATGCTGGATTGACTGTCTTGGAAATAATTTTATTATATACAGCTAAAATGCCTTTATTTGATGCAATTTGTAACTCTTTTTCAACCCTTTCTGCTGCAGGGTTTTCTCCAAATTCACAAAGCATAATGGGGTATCATTCAATGACAATAACTTGGATTGTACTTATATTTATGTTCTTTGCAGGTGCCAGTTTTAACTTGCAATACAAGGTTTTGGCTCAGAAAAATCCTTTATTATTGTTCAAAAACGAAGAATTTCGTCTATATTCTACACTTATTCTAATTATGGGAATTTTAATAACAATATCACTTTGCATAAATAATAACTTAGGACTTTTCAAGAATTTTACAGATGCATTTTTTCAAGTAATAAGTATTGCAACATCGACAGGAAGTGCTAGTACAGACTTTATTCAATGGAATTACACATCAAAAGCATTACTTTTTGTTGTAATGTTTATGGGTTCTTGCGCAAGTTCAGCCGGTGGTGGTATAAAAATGGCAAGATGGCTCGTTGTGTTTAAAACAATGAAATGTGAAATAACACGAATTCTCCATCCAAATGCCATTATAAATATCAAAGTTGACAACAAAACTGTTCAACCCGAAGTTGCACGCCAAATAATAGTATTTGTATTTTTCTATTTTCTGATTTTTGCGGGAATTGCTATACTTTTATCTATTTTTGAAGGAAACACTGTTCTTGGCTTAACGGCAGCTATAAGCTCTCTTGGAAATATTGGACCAGGACTAGCTCCATCTATTGGGCCAATGGCAAGCTGTGATAATTTACATTCCTTATCTAAAATAGTTATGATAGTTGGAATGTTTGTCGGACGTCTTGAATTAATTCCATTTTTAGTTATGTTCCAAAAAGATTTTTGGAGAGTTTAAGTTTTTCTGAAAAATTTCATCCTTGCAAATGATTAAAATGAACAAAAAATATGTTCTAATCGTTGGTATAATATAGCGAGGATTTTTTAACTTGAAATTCAACAAAATTATTACCCTAATACTAGCTTTATGCCTTACTACAACATCTGTTTTGGCTATTGAAGAACAAGTCGGAATAGAAAAACATGCAGTTCTTAATATTAAAGATTGCGTAGGAATTGCACTACAAAATAGTCCGAAAATCAAAAAAGCCAGATATAATTACGGAATTGCTAAAGGTAACGTCGGCATTGCCAAATCAGGATATTTCCCAACCCTTGGTGTCGGCACTGGATATAATTTAACAGAAAATCGCACAAACAGGCTGAATTCCAGCAGCAACATTTATTCCGCAGAAGCAAGCATTAATCAACTACTATGGAATTTTGGGAAGACAAATGCTAACATCAAAATGTATAATTTTGACAGAGATGCTGCTCTTTATGAATTTGAAGACACTGTTCTTAATACAATTTTTGGTGTAAAAACAAATTATTACGGCGTTCTTGCAGCCAAGGCCACAATGGAAGTAAATCGAGCTAATGTGCAAATTAACGAAAGGAACTACCAAAGAACTAAGGCATATTTTGATGAGGGAATAAAATCAAAAATAGATTTGGTTAACGCAGAAGTTTATCTTTCCGATTCAAAAGTTACTTTAGTAGAATCTGAAAAAGCTTATCAAAATGCAATTGTAAAACTCAACAACTCAATGTATATCGCATTTGCTCCGGAATATGAAATTGAGAACACTGAAACATTCAATTTTCAAAACAATTACACTCCAGTCAATCTGGAAAAAATTGACGAGAAGAAAGATTTGAGTACCCCACCTAAAGACGTCAACAACGCCTTTTTGACTTCCCAAGTTGAAAAAATCAGTGTACTTGATAATTACAAATTTGAACCGTTTCCATACAATTTTGAAGAATCTGTTAACCTTGCATACAAAAACAGGCCGGATTTAAAAGCTTATGACTCTTCATTAAAAGCAATGAAAGAATCTTTAAAATACACAAAACGCGAGTATTTACCGGAAATTTCTGCAACTGCAGGATACGGATATAGAGATAAATATAACTCCAATTCATTCAATGTAGGCGTTAATCTTTCAAGTTCCGTAAATATAAAAGGGCAAAAACACAAAATAGACAATGCAAAATTACAGGTTCAAATTGCTGAAAATGAAATAGATCAAGCCAAACAGGATATTTATTTTGAAGTTCAAAATTTGTACATCAATATGGTACAATTAGAAAAACAAATTCCGTTGCTTGCTGTAAAAGTAAAACAAACTTTAGAAAACTTTGAACTGGCAGACGGTCGTTATGCCGTGGGTTTAGGTGATTACATCCAATTACAGGATGCAAAAGTCAACTACAACAACGCTCAAGTTTCTTACGTTCAAACAGTTTATGACTACAACGTAGCACGAGCAAATCTGGAAAAGGCAATTGCACTTAAACAAGATATAACAACTACTATTGAGGATAAAAAATGATAAGTTTTGAAAAAGTAAAAAAAATTCGGATAAAAAAAAGATATATTGCAACAACATTAATTATTGCGGCTGTAGCAACTATCGGAATAACAGGAATTACAAAGAGTAAAGAAGTAAAATATGACACCAAACCGATTGAGCGTTGTACGATTACTCAAGTTGTAGAAGCCTCCGGTACTATCAACCCCGTAAACACCGTTAGCGTTGGTTCTACCGTATCAGGTTTAATTAAAGAAATTTATGTTGATTACAACGATGTAGTAAAAAAAGGTCAAATTTTAGCACAAATTGACCCTGCAAACTTTATCGCGCAAGTTCAACAAAACCAAGCTCAAATAAACAATGCACGAGCAAATCTTCAAAAACTTCAAGCAATCGCAAATTATGACCAAAAACAATATGCAAGATATAAAAATCTTTATGCAAAAAATTTCGTTGCAAAAAGTGAACTCGACGAAAAATTGAGTACGTATCAGTCAGACTTAGCGCAAATGAATGCAGCAAGGGCTCAAATCAATCAATATCAAGCATCATTAAAAACAGCTCAAACAAACTTAGGGTATACAAAAATCACAGCGCCGGTAAACGGTACGGTAATTTCTAGAGAAATCGACTTAGGTTCTCCAGTTGCTGCAAGCTTCCAAGCACCTGAATTATTCACAATTGCACAAGATTTAACAAAAATGCAAATTGAAGTTAGTGTTTCTGAAGCCGACATCGGGAAAGTTAAAGAGGGTCAAGACGTTACTTATACGCTTGATGGCTATCCTGACAGTACTTTTGATGGTAAAGTTACCCAAGTAAGACTTTCTCCTACAACTGTTTCAAATGTTGTAACTTACACAGTAATTGTTGATGTAAACAACGAAGACTTGAAACTAAAACCAGGAATGACCGCAAATGTTTCAATTATCACAAATAAAAGCGAGAATGTCTTATGCGTTCCAAATATGGCACTAAAATTCACTCCTGATATAAACGGACCAAAATACAAAAATCAAGGACTTTGGATTTTAGAAAACGGAAAAACTAGACGGGTTGATATTGAAACAGGTGCAAGCGATGATTCTTCAACTGAGGTAATTTCAAAAACCTTAGGCGAGGGAATGAAAGTCATAATGGGAATTCAAGGCAAGAGTTCTAAAAAAGACTCAAGTAGCGGTGGTCACCCACCAATGCCATAGGCGTAAAAAACCTAGTTTCACCCCCCATCGGTGAGAGTCCGGAGTCGTTCTTGGGCTCTAGCCAAAATTACGGATACGAGAGAGGTGGTTTAGAAGGCTAGGCTTTCCAGCCTAACAACAGAACCCAAAACTCTAAAATAGAAAGGTTTTCATGTCACTAATCGAAGTAAAAGATGCGATAAAAACATACCAAACAGGAGAAGACAGCTTTAACGCCTTAAACTGTGTGTCACTTTCTGTTGAAAAAGGAGAATTTGTTGCAATTATGGGGGCTTCCGGTTCAGGAAAATCCACATTTATGAACATGCTTGGAACTCTTGATAAGCCTAATTCAGGAAGTTATTACCTTGATGGTATTGATATGCTTTCACTAGATACAAACAGCCTTGCGATGGTACGTAATGAAAAAATGGGGTTTGTTTTTCAAGGATTTAACTTAATATCTAGGACAACTGCATTAGAAAACGTCGAACTTCCAATGATATATAAAGGAATTCCTGAAGAAGAACGTGTTGTAAGAGCAAAAAAAGCTCTTGAAATTGTTGGTCTGGGCAAACGAGAAGACCATATGCCAAATCAAATGTCAGGAGGTCAACAACAAAGAGTAGCAATCGCTCGAGCTATAATCAATGACCCTCCACTAATTCTTGCTGATGAACCGACTGGAAACCTTGACACAAAAACAAGTATTGAGGTTATGGAATTTTTTGTTAAACTAAACAAAAATTTAGGAAAAACAATAGTTCTGGTAACCCACGAACCTGATATTGCAGAATATTGCAAACGAGTAGTACGATTCAAAGATGGAAATATTATTTCAGATGAAATAAATGAACATACGACAATACCGTACTAAGTGAAAAGTGAGTAGTGAATATAATATTATTGTATCTGATAAGAACTTCTCACCACTCACCATTCACTATTCACTCAATTCCAAAGGAGAACTATGATTGACTTCAAATCAACTTTAAAAATGGCGATAGTATCGCTAAAAATAAATAAAATGCGTTCAATGTTAACAAGCCTTGGTATAATCATTGGGGTTAGTGCAGTTATTATTATGCTTGCAGTCGGAACAGGGGCAAGAGAAAAAGTTCAAAAGGATATGGAATCAATGGGAAGTAATATCCTGACAATCCGTTCAGCTTCTGCCAAATCCGGCGGAGTTAGAATGGGCATGGGAACTCGCCCTACTTTAACGCTAAAAGATGCTACTGCCATTGAGAAAAATGCTCGCGGAATTTCTGCTGTATCATCTGTTAGCTCCGAGGCAAAACAATTAACTTATGGCAACCAAAACTGGTCAACAACCGTTTACGGTACTGATCCGCAATATTTTTACATAAAAAACTATGAAGTCGAATCAGGCAGGGGATTTGTTCCAGAAGATATTAAAAACTCTGCTAAAGTTGCCGTAATCGGTTCAACTGTAGCTTCTGAATTGTTCGGAGATTTAGAGCCTATAAACAGAATTATGAGAGTTGGTGGAATACCTTTCAAAGTAATCGGAACACTTAAATCAAAAGGTAGCATGGGACCAATGGATCAAGACGATTTGATATTCATTCCAATCACAACAGCTCAAAAAAAAGTTTTCGGAACAGACTTTCCGGGAACCGTCTCTATGATTGTTGTTAAAGGTTCAAACCCTGACGATGTTTCTACGGCAGAAGAAGATATAGAAGAACTTTTGACAACCCGTCACAGAATTGGCAAAAATCAAACAAAAGACTTTGAAATACGAAATTCCGCAGAATTTCAAGAAAAAATGAAATCTACTGTTAAAACCTTTGCAATTCTACTTGCGGCAATCGCCTCTGTTTCCTTACTTGTAGGCGGTATCGGAATTATGAATATTATGTTGGTATCAGTAACCGAAAGAACCAAAGAAATTGGTATTCGTATGGCAATTGGAGCTAAACCGTCTGATATTCGTATACAATTTTTAATAGAATCATTTTTGTTATCAATAATCGGTGGTTTAATTGGAGTATTTATCGGCATAATCGGAGCACAAATTGTACAATTGACAGGAATTATGACCGTGTCAATATCATTGTTCTCAATTCTTTTGTCACTCGGATTTTCAGGTGCAATTGGGGTGTTATTTGGTTACTATCCTGCATACAAAGCATCTCTGTTAAATCCAATCGATGCCTTGAGATATGAGTAATCCGCATTATCTTATAAAGTTTGTCAAAATTTTATCTTCTGTTTGCGGATGGTTTATACCAGAATTTTTACCCGCTTCTATGCATTTTAAAATCCAAGCCATATTGTTCCCCAAAGTTCTCATAATTTGTAAGCCTTCTTCGTCTTTTCTAACATCATCAGGAGTATTTTGTGCACCATGAACCATATTCCAATAATTTGAAGAAATAACTGGCATTTGATTAATTGTAAAATGTTTTGTTATTGCATCAAGAGATGCTGTTGTTCCAGCTCGTCTTGCGGAAACTATTGCAGCAGCGGGTTTAAATGCGAAATATTTTCCGCCTGCATAGAACGCTCTATCCATCGCAGATAGCAACCTTCCTGATGGATGTGCATAATAAACAGGGGAACCAAAAATAAATCCATCTGATGTTTTTGCCTTTTCGATTAATTCATTTACAACATCTTCTTTGAAGATGCAGCCTTCATTTTCCCTACAATATCCACAGCCTGAACAATCTCTGATTGCATCTTTTCCTAGTTGAAAAATTTCTGTTTCAATTCCATTTTGTTCTAAAACATAAACAATTTCACTTAAAGCTGTATAAGTACATCCATGAGCATTTGAGCTTCCATTGACCAATAAAACTTTCATATCTGAACCCTCCGAATTTATGATAGCAAAAAGAACCTGAATTTTTCAAGTTCTTTTCAATAATCTTTAGGAAAAGCCGGCAAAAGATTTATTTATGTTTATTTGTCAAGAAGCAATTTATGTGCCGGCATAGAAATTTTTGTAAACTACACCCTTTTCAGAACAATATCGTTCTATATCTCTGGATATTTCTTCAAAGTATTCCGGATTTTTTTTGTTATAAATATCTTCATATAACGACTTCATTATAGGATATTCTTTTTCAATAAAATTGAACATATTTGTTTTAAAGCTACTGCGAAGATTCAGCATATCAAACCAATATTCATCCGTGTAAGCTTTTGTAACTTCAATTATTCTTTTATAATCTGTTATTTCAGGAATAATCGGAGCTATAAAAACAACTGTCCTAATATTATTCTCTCTTAAAATCTTTAATGTTTCAAGTCTTTCTTCAATACTTGATGAAAAAGGTTCTAATTTTGACTTGATTTTTTCGTCAATTGTACTGAAAGACAAAGCTACTTCAACATGTTTCATTTTCTTAAACAAGTCAATATCTCTTAACACAAGCTTTGATTTTGTTACAATACTTATGAATGCTTCCGAAGGAACAAGCTGAGTCATAAGTTTCCTAGTAATTTCATACTCTTTTTCATAGTAATTGTATGGATCGGTAACTGTGCTAATCATTACCTTTTTATTTTTTATTTTAAATATATTAATTCTCTTTCGAGTTTGTTTAACATCTACAAACTCTCCCCAAGCCTCCGAATGCTTGCTAAAACCTACCATATAAGCTGCATAACAATATAAACACTTATTTGGGCAACCAACATAAGGATTTATTACATAATCCAGAGTTGTAAGTTTTGTTTTGTTTAAATAATCTTTTACCCGCTTCGTATCGACAACTACCATACTACGATAATATGGGCTTTCTATAGTTTTGTCAATAAACTCTTTTTTTTATTCTTGAACACAAATTTCTTTTTCTATAATAGCCGGAGTTGTTGATGTAATAATAATTTCCAGATATTTATCATTATTTTTCTTTATGTTTTCTGCAATTGTTTTTATTTGATTATTATTTGTGAAGAAATACTTCACAGCGTACTTTACAACCACCATGCCTTTGTTTTGATATTTTTCAAATTTATATATATCATATTCGAAATATTTCTTAGCATTTTCACATCCGTTTACCAAAAAACTAATTGCTGCTTTATCGGCTTTTTTGTTTTCAATCAACTTTAATAACACACTATTTTCAGTGTTTTCAACAGTTTTATCAAAGTTTTCGGCGTATTTTATGGGATTATTTTCATTTGGATAATAATATACACCAATCATTTTGGACCAATTACCGACATTTTCAGAGTTTCTGAAATATTCATTTCCATAACCTTGAGTTTGCGGAGCAATTGCACTGTATTTGAGTTTGTAAACTTCACTTTCAAAGTAAATTTCTTCTGCATTACAAGCAATGTGAGGTAGAATTAAAGCTAAGATTGTAAACAAAAATTTTTTCATATAAAAATTTAAACACTTAACGAAACAAAAAGAATTGGACAAACGGGCAATTTTTTCTTCTCCGTTACAAATCTATAAACAGTGGCAATTTTTCATATCTATTTGTTTTATAAAATGTATGGATAATAGTGTTAGTGTAAATCCGAATATGAAAAATAAACCGCTTACCGTCGGAATTATTACCCCACCAAATGATCATTATAAGCCGGTATTGTACTCTCATGTTAAAGCATCTAGAGATTTTCAGGTACTTAATCACGATTTATACGTATCTATGAAAAATTCAGAAGATATCCGAAAAAAGAAAACTCCAACATCAGTTTTCGTTGCTCTTGGATTAGGAGCTTTAGCTCTTTGTTATCCGTTGATTAAAAAGATATTTAAACATTAATCTTCAAATTTAAAAAGTTTATCCGAAGAAATTTTAAGAGAATTTGCAAGTTTATTCACTGTTTTCAAAGTCAAATTACATTTACCCCGTTCAATTTCGCTCAGACGATGTTCCGAAATATCAACCATTTCTCCTAGTTCTGCTTGCGTTAAACCAGCTCTCATTCTACTCATCTTTAAATTAAACCCAAAACTCTTTAAAAACTCTTCATCTAACATAATTCATATGTTAGCAATATTATATTGATAAATAAATTATAATATGTTATAATTAAAATAACAATATATTATTATATGGAGAGATTTATGCGAAAAATTATAGGATTTACATTGGCAGAAGTATTAATAACACTTGGTATTATTGGTATTGTTGCGGCATTAATTCTTCCTCCATTAATACAAGATTATAGAAATCATGTTGTTGAAACTAGATTAAAAAAATTTTATTCTACAATGAACCAAGCAATAGCACTATCAATAAACGATAATGGCGATGTTGAAACTTGGGATTACTTTAATCATGATATTCATGATAAAGATGGAAATACTATAAACAGAACATATGACAATGACAAATCTTTTCAAAAATATTTAGCACCATACTTAAAAATTGTAGATAAAAAAGAAACAACCGGCTATGGCGAAAAGAGAATACTATATTTTTTTGAAGATGGAAGTGCTTTCATGTACGCAAGACATGAAAATAGAGACTTAACTTTCTTTCCTAAAAATGCCGAAAAATGTATCTCTAAACAAACTCAACTTGGAATATGCAATTTTGCTTTTTCTTTTTATCCCATAAGCAGTGACTCACGCTGGAAATATCTGTACAACAAAAGAATGGAAGCTCACTTATTCGACTGGGATGGCAGTATTTCGAAACTTTATAGCGATTCAGACAGGGGCTGCAAAAACATTGGGCTTTACTGCACTGCAATAATTCAATTTAATGAATGGAAAATTCCAAAAGATTATCCCAAAAGAGTTTCGTTTTAAAATTACCTTAAAACCCTCTCCCGAATTTCTGTCATTCTAATTCTGACAATTGTACGTGCTAGGTAATTCGTTGAAAAAAAACTTAGATCGCGCAACTAACAATTCAAATTTAAAAATTGATACTTTATTTTTATATATCGTGCGCGATGACATGTTGTTTTACAAAAATTACAGATTACGAAGTCAAATTGCCACGATAGCGGAATGAACAATAACTTGTTAGTGAAACAAATAACAAAACAGTCATTGTTTGAGCGCCTAAGTTTTTTAACAATAACTTTGCGCTTCACTCATATTGCGCGAGTTTGACTGTTTCAAGTTGAGCTTACAAGTTATTAGTGAATGCAACGTGTGGCTGGTTTTGTGGAACTTTTTACACAAAAAGTTCCCGCCGTCCGCGCAGGACTAATATAAATATTTTGTCAACAAATTAATTGACACATACAACTTCTTTCTCCTATATTTATCCCCCTGTTTTCTAATTTCAAAATTTATTGTATTATGATTATATAAATAAGAAGAAACTTTAAAAAGGGGATAATATGAAGAAATTTTTAATTTTAACAGCGTTGGTAATTTTTTCAAATTGTGTTTTTGCCACTGATTTTAATGTCTATAAACTTGATAACGGGCAAACCGTTGTTATTCAAGAGGTTAAATCAAACCCGATAGTGACTATTGACACTTGGATCAAAACCGGTTCTATCAATGAAGACGACCAAAACAACGGTGTTTCACACTTTTTGGAACATTTGTTCTTTAAAGGTTCAACAAACCACGCTCCAGGTGAATTTGACAAGATTTTAGAAACTAAAGGAGCTATTACAAATGCCGCTACTAGTAAGGATTTCACTCATTATTATGTAACAATACCATCCAAAGATTTTGACTTAGCTTTAGAAATGCATTCAGATATGCTTCTTCACCCACTTGTACCAAGAAAGGAACTTGAAAAAGAACGCAAAGTGGTAATTGAAGAAATTATGAAAGATGCAAATTCTCCAAACACTCTTGTTTATGACAATTTGATAAATATGTTATATTCGGACCACCCATATAAAAGGAAAGTTATCGGAAAAGCTAATATTATAAGTACAATTCACCGCGATGAAATTATGAATTATTACAATAAGTTTTATAACCCGTCAAATATGGTTACAGTCATTGTCGGAGATGTTGACTCAAATTCTGCAATTGAAAAGGTTAAATCTAACTTTAATTCAGAATACAAAAAACCGATAAAAAACATTTATCCGAAGGAAAAAATTCTTACTTCTCAAAAGAAAAATGTAGCTTATTTTGACACCCAATCAGGTTACATGCTAATTGGGTTTAGGGGCGTAAAAATTGATGACAAAGATTCTTATGCACTTGATATTCTGTCAACAATTCTTGGAGATGGGCGTTCATCGATTTTTTACAGAAATATAAAAGAAAACAAACAACTTGCAAATACAATCGGTTCAGCTAATACAGGCTTTAAAGATGATGGAATATTTTATATTTCAACAACATTTGACCCTGAAAAATGTTTAAAACTTCAAGGTAGCATCTTTGAAGAAATTAAAAATGTTCAAAAAAATGGAGTTACTCAAGAGCAACTTCAACTTGCCAAAAATGTTATTGAGCGTGATACATATTACGAAAGAGAATCAATTTCAAATATCGCAGGCGAAATTGGTTACACCGTTGTAACAACAGACAATACAAAGTATTATGAAAACTATTTAGATAACGTCAAAAAAGTAACTGTTCAGGATGTAAAAAACGTAGCAAACAAATATTTGGGCGTTGAAAAGAGTGCTATTTCAATAGTTTTACCTGAAAATTGTAAAGAAATAAAAGTTTCAAACATTACTCAAAAAACGGAACCTGCAAAATTTGTCAGTGAAAATGCAAATACTCAAAAATATGAACTTGCAAACGGAGCAACTCTTTTGCTTACTCCAAACAAGGTGAACGATATCGTTGCAATCGGAATTTTTTCTAAAGGCGGAGAGTTTTCAGAAAATATCGCAGGAACTGCTGATTTAACAGCAAATGTACTAACTAAAGGAAGCAAAAAATACTCTTCAACCGAATTTGCACAGATTATGGAAGATAACGGAATAAAAATTGTTCCGTCTGCCAAAGCTGACAGCTTTAATATCACTGTCCTTGCAACAAAAAATGATTATGATAAAACAATTGAACTTTTGAATGAGCTTATAAACAACGCAACTCTGGACGATTATGAGATAGAAAAAGCAAAAAATGATGAATTGAACTCTATCAAAAAAAGTAAAGATACACCATTAAACCTTGCTGTAGATAATTATAAATCGTTAATTTTTGAAGGTTCACCTTATTCTAATTCAAATAAAATTCTTGAAAAATCGTTACCTAAAATCACGCAACAAGATATCAAAAATTATTATGACAAAGCTTTTTATCCGCCAAATGTTGTAATTTCCATTAACGGAAATGTCGACAAAGAAAAAGCTATTGCTGATTTTACAAAAATATTTAACAATAAAAACGGTGAAAAGTTTGATTACACAAAACATTCCATAACTCAATTAACATCTAAAAAACAAGTTTGCGCAACTATTAAAGATTTAAAAACCGATTGGATAATCTACGGTTGGCAAACAGATGGTGTATTAAACCGCAAAGAATACGCAACTTTAGAGGTTATTGATTCTCTACTGGGCTCAGGAATGAGCTCTCGCCTGTTTAAAAACCTTAGAGACAGGGACGGACTTGCATATCAATTAGGTTCACAATTCTCGCCACACATATTAAAAGGATCCTTTATTACTTATATCGGAACAAATCCTGAAAACCTTGATTATGCAAAGAAAAGAATGCTTGAAGAAGTTTTTCGATTAAAGACAGAATTTGTAGGCTCAAAAGAACTACAAGAAGCTAAAGACAAACTTTTGGGGCACTACATAATCGGACAAGAAACAAACCTTGATAAAGCAACAACCATCGGCTGGTTTGAAGCATCAGGCAGAGGATATAAATTCGACGACCAATATGCACAATTAATAAACAGTGTGACCGAAAGTGACATTATTGAAGTTGCTAACAAAGTATTTACAAACAACTACGTATTGTCAGTTGTAAAACCTCAGTCTTAGTCTTGAAAAAACTAAATTCATTACAAAAAAAATATCCCTCGCTCATCGCTTGGGATATTTTTTAATTTCACATTTATTTAAAAACTAACCAAACAATTCTTTTAGTCTTTGTACTTTGTCTTCAAAAGTATTTCCTGTATCTGGAATTTTGAAATCTTTTGCTGCTTCAGTATATGCTTCAACTGCTTTCCCTGAACGTTGAGCTGATAGGTTCAATGCAATATTTTTGGCAGCTTCAATATCAGGATAAAAATTGATTGAATTATCTACATTCATAAAATCGTTTGTATACAACATTTTTGATTTATCCATAGGACGATACGGCATTCTTGAATATGCAAAATAACCCTCCATCGGCATTGTCACATAATCTTTAGGGATTGATCTTACAACATAAGACATAACATCATGTTCATTTTTTACAAATGTTCTTTGTCCGTCGTAAAAAACATCTCTACCCGCTTTTTCCAAAGGCGCAACAATTTTTCGCATAAACAAATTTTCTGTTCTAGGATTATTCAAAAAATCCGCAGCCAAACAATTTGCACCATTTTCAATAAGTTTTAAAGAACCAAAAGATTGTTGATTATTTTGAATTGAATTGACTTTCATCTATTTCCCCTTTCTATATACCACTAGAATGCCAAAACTTGTGAAAAAAATTTTTTGCTAGTCACCGAAAAATTTTATTGTTTAGACTACCAATTAGTTCTAGTCAAAACCTGCTTTGCATGTCGGTCATACATTTTATCTTTGTACCAAGCACCTTGAAATTCTGCATTATGATTATACATATATTGCATATCATGAGACATAAAATAAATCGCACTAACCAATTCCCCATTTGCTTTATACTGTTTTGACATGTACGGAAAATTTGGATAATTTTGAGAAAATTTGTCCACATAACGAAGATTTCCGAGCGCATCATAATAATATACCGAACGCAAATCATGTTTATATTGAATTGCGTAGCTTATCAAAAGATTTCCTTTATAAAATCCGCACAGATTTTCATCATCTGTTTCTTTTACATTATTTTTTACAAGCATATAATGACGCTTGTAATCAGCATCTTTCAGAAAATCTTTATAATCGTTTCGAAATTCTTTTTTGTTGTATTTATAAACCGTATCATTTCCAAATAGTTCTGTTTTATACCTTTCAATAGCAGAATCCCTATCAACTTGAGAAATGTCTAGCCAATCAAAAACTAAATTTCCCGTCAAAATAATTGAAGTCGGCGTTTTTTCTTGAATATTGGCAACCGGAATTTCCGTTGATAGCGCAGCTTTCCCTAGCATTAAGACACACAATAATACAACTAATTTCTTCATATTTTTACCTTTCATTAACAACATCATACAATGAACAAGTTTTGTGTATAGTCTTGACAACGTAACCCAATCATATCAAAACTTTTCAGCTTTACAGAACAAATTGTAACAAAAATTTAACATATTTTTCTGAAAGAGACGATATTTTCTTGACGAAAAATATTGATGTATTATTATTTAAGAACATGTAATTTTAAAGTCGGGTGAACTATGCCCAATTTTAAGAAAAACATGTAAATTCATTGGACTGAAACCCAGTAAAATGAAAGGTTAACAGCCTCAAGTTAGATTATTCAATTGTAAATTATTTTCTTATAGCTTGCTCCCCGAATGAGCATGAATAAAAAACAAAAATAATACAATTTTTATATAGTACGTACACATAGACGAGGTGAATTAATGTCTAACACAAAATATGCAGAAAGAGTAACACCAATGGGTATTCCACATACTCGTTTGGATGATTTACCAGACCTTATTGAAGTGCAAAAAAAATCGTTTGAATGGTTTTTAAAAGAGGGTTTGAAGGAAGAATTGCTTTCTTTTTCTCCTATTAAAGACTATACAGGCAGATTAGAATTGCATTTCTTGCCAAACTATACTTTCGACAATGCAAAGTATACTATTGAAGAAGCAAGAATCCACGACGCAACTTATGCAAAACAATTGCGAGTAATGGTAAGACTTGTTAACCGCGATAGCGGTGAAATTAAAGAACAAGAAGTTTACATCGGAGATATCCCGACAATGACTGACAAAGGTACTTTCATTGTAAACGGAGCAGAACGTGTAATTGTATCTCAAATCGTTCGCTCTCCTGGTGTTTATTTCAAACGTGATATTTCCCCTGCCGGAAAACGTTTATATAACGCAACTATGATTCCTAACCGCGGAGCATGGTTGAAAATTGAAACAGATTCTAATGATATTATTTACGTTAAAATCGATAAAAACAGAAAAATCTTAGCTACGACATTGTTGAAAGCTATGGGTATCACTGTTTCAGAAATGGAATCCTTATTCACTCACTTTGATTTCTTGAAGAAAACATTGGATAAAGATACCGCTGAAACAACTGATGATGCTTTAATTGAAGTTTACAAAAAATTGAGACCTGGTGATCCTGCTTCTGCTGCCGGCGGACGCTCTATTTTGGAATCACGTTTCTTTGATGAAAAGAAATACGATATCGGTCGTGTTGGTCGTTATAAATTGAATAAAAAATTAAACTTGAACATTCCTAAGAACCAAAGAACATTAACAGTTCAAGATATCGTTGCATCAATCGAATATTTGATTAACTTGACATACGATGAAGGAACTGTTGATGATATTGACCACTTAGGAAACAGAAGAATTCGTTCCGTTGGTGAATTGTTACAAAACCAATTCAGAGTAGGTCTTTCAAGAATTGAAAGAATTGTTAAAGAAAGAATGACTTTACAAGACTCTGAAACATTAACACCATTGAACTTGTTGAACACAAAACCTCTTGTTGCTTCACTAAAAGAATTCTTCGGAAGTTCTCAATTATCACAGTTCATGGACCAAATTAACCCACTAGCTGAATTGACACACAAAAGACGTATATCAGCTTTAGGACCTGGCGGTTTGATGAGAGAAAGAGCCGGATTTGCGGTTCGTGATATTCACCCATCTCACTACGGTCGTATTTGTCCGATTGAAACACCGGAAGGTCCGAACGCAGGTTTGATCGGTTCATTGGCAACTCACGCGAAAGTTAATGACTACGGCTTTGTTGAAGCTCCGTTCTTTGTTGTTAAAGACGGTAAAGTTACAGACGAAGTTGTTTATATGACAGCGGACGAAGACGAAGAGTTCAGATGCGCTCCTGCTGACGTTCAATTAAATCCTGATAATACATTCAAAGATGAATACGTTCCAATCAGATACAGATCTGAATTTACAATGGGCGAATCAAGCAAAGTTGACTTTGTCGGTGTTTCTCCTATTCAGATTATCTCTGTTGCAACATCATTAATTCCGTTCATCGAACACGATGACGCAAACCGTGCATTGATGGGTTCAAACATGCAACGTCAATCAGTACCTCTTTTGATTACTCAAAGACCGGTTGTTGGTACAGGTATGGAAAAGAGAGCAGCTAAAGACTCAGGTATGGTTGAAGTAGCTGATTGTGACGGTGTTGTTGAAAGAGTAGTAGGTGAAGAAATCATCATCCGCGACATCCACAACAAACCTCACGTTCACACACTAATGAAATACGTAAGAAGTAACCAAGATACTTGTATTAACCAAAAACCTTTGGTACACGAGGGTGATAAGGTCAAAGAAGGTGATGTAATTGCCGATGGTGCTTCTACAAATTGTGGAGAACTTTCATTAGGTAAAAACGTAATTGTTGCGTATATGCCTTGGGAAGGTTATAACTACGAAGATGCTATTCTACTTTCTGAAAGATGCGTACACGATGACATCTTCACATCAGTTCACATTGAAAAATTAGAAATAGACGCTCGTCAAACTAAACTTGGGCCTGAAGAAATTACTCGTGAAATTCCTAACGTTTCAGAAGATGCATTGAGACACTTGGATGAACGTGGTATTGTTCGTATCGGTGCTAGAGTTTACGCTGATGATATCTTGGTTGGTAAAGTTACACCGAAAGGTGAATCTGAACATCCGCCGGAAGAAAAATTGTTACGTGCAATCTTCGCTGAAAAAGCAAGAGACGTAAAAGATAACTCATTGAGAGTTCCTCATGGAGAAGGCGGTAGAGTTCTCGACGTTAAGGTATTTGACAGAGAAAAAGGTGACGAATTACCACCAGGAGCAAATACAGTAATCCGAGTTTACATAGCTCAAAAACGTAAAGTTTCTGTAGGTGATAAACTTTCAGGACGTCATGGTAATAAAGGTATTGTTTCAAGAATTCTTCCTAAAGAAGATATGCCGTTCTTGCCGGATGGAACACCTGTTGATATCGTATTGAACCCACTTGGTGTACCTTCTCGTATGAACGTTGGTCAAACTTATGAATTGTTGCTTGGTTTGGCTGCGTACTTAACAGGAAATTACTATGAAACTCCATCATTCGATGAAAGATACGGCGATAACCAATCAGAAAGAGCTACTAAAGCTGAACTTTTGAAAGGTATTAAAGAATCTGGATGCGATTGGGTTAACGAAGATGGTAAAGTAAGATTGATTGATGGTAGGACAGGTGAACCATTTGATGAGCCTGTAGCTGTAGGTCTATCTTACATCCTTAAACTTGTACACTTAGTAGACGACAAAATCCATGCTCGTTCTACAGGCCCTTATTCACTTGTTACTCAACAACCACTGGGTGGTAAAGCTCAATTTGGTGGGCAAAGATTCGGTGAAATGGAAGTTTGGGCATTGGAAGCTTATGGTGCTGCATATACTCTGCAAGAAATGTTAACAATCAAATCAGATGATGTTAACGGACGTAACAGAGCTTATGAAGCAATCGTTAAAGGTGACAACATTCCAAGACCGGGTATTCCTGAATCATTCAAAGTACTTGTAAGAGAATTACAAAGTATTGGTTTGGATATTACGGTAGCGAAAAAAGACGGTCAAGAAGTTGATTTAATGACAGATATGGATGATTTGAGAAAATC
>CAKUUY010000025.1 GCA_934693235.1 uncultured Candidatus Melainabacteria bacterium
CTAATATAGCTGCTATACATGAAAATATCTTAACCGATAAGAACTTATCGCCTTAGTAACTATACACCAACATATGAAGTATGGACAAATATTGTCACAGAGGGCTACGTGCGTAGCACCTTATCGCCTTAACGTCTGAGGAGCCTAGTAATCTTAATAATACGAGCTTCGCATCTATGCATCTAAAAACTAGTTTCACTTTTTACTTTTTTATAGTAAACTGTTACTTGTAAATTGTATTACAAAATATAAGGAAGAAGAATATGGAAAAACTTTCACCGTTACAAATCGAAAGATTAAAGTATCAACCAAAACTTCCATCTAGCCTTTCAGAAGGTATTAACAGTTTGGAAATGGTTGAAGGTTCTGCAACTCAATCTGTTAGAGATCAAGAACAAATTCAAGAATTATTCAAAAATACTTACGGAAAACCTGTTGTAACTTTTAAACACACTTCATCTTCAAATGCTTCAGAAGTTAGAAATGTTGGTGTAATTCTTTCAGGAGGTCAAGCTCCTGGCGGACACAATGTAATCGCAGGTTTGTATGATGCTTTGAAACAAGCAAATTCATCTAATAAATTATATGGATTTTTAGGTGGCCCATCAGGTATTATTGAAGGTAAATATGTTGAATTTGATGACAAATTTATGGACGCTTACAGAAATACCGGTGGTTTTGATATTATCGGTTCAGGTAGAACTAAACTTGAAACAGAAGAACAATTCGAAAAATCACTTGCTGTTTGTAAGAAATTAAACATTTCTGCTGTTGTAATTATCGGTGGTGACGATTCAAATACAAATGCAGCACTTTTAGCTGAATGGTTTGTAAAACATAATACAGGTATTCAAGTAATCGGTTGCCCTAAAACAATTGATGGTGATTTGAAAAATGATCAAATTGAAATTTCATTCGGTTTTGATACTGCTACAAAAACTTATGCTGAATTAATCGGAAATATTGAACGTGATGCAAATTCAGCTAAAAAATATTGGCACTTTGTAAAAATTATGGGTAGAAGTGCTTCTCACGTAGCATTGGAAGCTGCTTTGCAAACTCAACCAAATATCACTTTGATTTCAGAAGAAGTTGAAGAAAAGAAAATGTCTTTGGAAAGCATTATTAACTATATGTGTGATATTATTGTTAAACGTGCTGACATGGGTAAAAACTTTGGTATCGCTGTAATTCCAGAGGGATTAATTGAATTTATTCCTGAAATGAAATCAATGATTGCTAACTTAAATGATATCATGGCTTCTTTGGAAAATGATTCAGAATTTGTAAACGCAACTACAATTCGCGACAAATTCGATATCGTAGAAAACAGATTGGAAGAGGCAAATGCAAAAGTTTATGCTTCACTTCCTGTTTTGATTAAAGGTCAATTGCTTGCAGATCGTGACCCTCATGGCAACGTTCAAGTTTCTAAAATTGAAACAGAAAAACTTTTAATTGAAATGATTTCAACTAGATTAGAAGAATTAAAATCTCAAGGTGAATTTATTGGTAAATTCAATGCACAATCTCATTTCTTCGGTTACGAAGGCAGATGTGCATTCCCATCAAACTTTGATGCTGATTATTGCTATTCATTAGGATTCAATGCATTTGCTTTAATCAATTTTGGTTTGACTGGTTATTTGTCATCAGTTAGAAACTTGACAGCTCCTGCTTCTGAATGGATTGCCGGTGGTATTCCTCTAACTATGATGATGAATATGGAAAAACGTCATGGTGAAATGAAACCGGTTATCCAAAAAGCATTGGTTAAACTTGACGGACCTGTTTTCAAACAATTGGAAGAAAACAGAGAAGATTGGGCTATGAATGATAGATATTTATTCCCTGGAGCAATCCAATACTTTGGTCCATCTTGCGTATGTGACGTAACAACTTGCACACTTCAATTAGAAAGAGCAAAACAACTAGTTAACGTGTAAGAAAAAAATCTATTAATAATATAAAAAAGCAGATTGAAATTATTCGGTCTGCTTTTTTTATTGAATATTAAATCGTTGGATAAGTATTTCTAATCAACATATTTCTATTAAAAAAGGACGAACATTTAGTTCGTCCTTTTTATTATTTATTGATACTTAAAGAAATTATTCTTTAGTATATTCTGCATCAATTACATCGTCATCATTCTTTTTGTCTTCTGTTGATGATGAAGCATTTTCAGAGCTTGCTGTTGATTGTTCTTCTTTTTGAACAGCTTCGTAAGCTTTTTGAGAAATGCTAAACATTGTTTGTTGCAATTCGTCAGACAATTTTTTCAATTCTTCTGTCGGTTTGTTTTCATCTAATGCTTTTTGTAATGCTGCTTTTTGTTCATCTAATTTAGATTTGTCAGATGAATCGATTTTACCCTCAAAATCTTTTTCAATTCTGTCAGCTGAACCGATTAAGCTTGTTGCATTATTTTTAATCTCAGCTTCTTCTTTTTTCTTCTTGTCTTCTTGAGCGTTAGCTTCAGCTTCTTTAACCATCTTATCAATATCTTGTTCAGACAAGTTTGAAGAGTTTGTAATTGTAATTTTTTGTTCTTTGTTTGTAGCTTTATCTTTGGCTGAAACGTTTACAATACCGTTAGCATCAATATCAAATGTAACTTCGATTTGAGGAATACCACGCATTGCAGGAGCAATACCTTCAAGTCTGAACATACCTAAAGATTTGTTATCTCTAGACATTGGTCTTTCACCTTGAAGTACGTGAATATCAACAGCTGTTTGATTGTTTTCGGCAGTAGAGAACACTTGTGATTTAGAAACCGGAATAGTTGTGTTTCTAGGAACAAGTGGAGTCATTACACCACCCAATGTTTCAATACCCAATGTCAATGGAGTTACATCAAGTAGAACGATATCTTTTACTTCACCTGCAAGTACACCGGCTTGAATAGCAGCACCAACTGCAACAACTTCATCAGGGTTTACTGATTGGTTAGGTTCTTTTCCTGTATATTCTTTTACCAATTGTTGAACAGCCGGAATACGAGTTGAACCACCAACTAGAACTACTTCATTAATGTCATTCTTTGTAATACCTGCATCTTTCAATGCATTTTCAACAGGAACTTTACATCTGTTCAAAAGGTCGCGACTTAAATCTTCAAATTTAGCTCTTGTCAAGTTCAAATCTAAGTGTTTAGGACCGTTTGCATCTGCTGTAATGAATGGTAAGTTAATATTTGTTTCCATAACTGATGACAATTCACATTTAGCTTTTTCAGCAGCTTCTTTAACACGTTGCATAGCTTGTTTGTCACCTTTAAGATCAATACCTTCTTGTTTTTTGAATTCTTCGCAAATCCAATCCATAACTTTTTGGTCGAAGTCATCGCCACCTAAATGAGTATCACCTGATGTTGAAAGAACTTCGTGAACACCATCACCGATTTCCAAGATAGATACATCAAATGTACCACCACCTAAGTCAAATACAAGAACTTTCTCTGACTTATCTTTTTCAAGACCGTAAGCCAAAGCTGCTGCAGTAGGTTCGTTAACGATACGAAGAACGTCCAAACCAGCAATTTTACCGGCATCTTTAGTTGCTTGTCTTTGAGCATCGTTAAAATATGCAGGAACTGTGATTACAGCGGATGTAACTTTTTCTCCCAAATAGTTAGAAGCATCATCAGCTAATTTTCTCAAAATCATAGCAGAAATTTCTTGTGGAGTGTAATCTTTTCCATCAATGTTTACTTTGTAATCTTCACCCATGTGTCTTTTGATTGAAGCGATTGTTTTATCAGGGTTAAGGATAGCTTGACGTTTTGCCAATTGTCCCACTAATTTTTCACCTGTTTTTGAAAAACCAACGATAGACGGAGTTGTACGAGATCCTTCTGCGTTAGCTATAACGGTAGGTTTACCGCCTTCCATAACGGCTACAACTGAGTTTGTTGTACCTAAGTCAATACCAATTGTCTTTGCCATAATTTATTATCTCCTTTTCAATTAAATTTCTCTTTTAACTATATTATTGTTATAACATCGTTTTGGGAGAATATTAAAAAAATAAACAAAAAATTAATATTTTGGAAGTAGTAAAAAGTGAATAGGTGAATAAGAAAATAAGTGAATAAGTTCGTTTAACTCACTACGTTCGAAAATTTATTTTGATGCGAAGCATCTGTAAAGCACTTATTCACCTATTCACCTATTGCCTTATTCTCTTTAACCACATATTTTATTTAATAGTAGAACGTTTATTCCAACACGCTTCCACCACCCTCTACTCCAGGGAGACATACACCAAATTGACAATTGGAATTGTAATCGTTTGATGAAGGATTTGCTGTTGTATTATTTGTTTCTGTGTTTATTAGTTCACTATGGTATGGTGTTATATAGTTTGGTTGAAATGCATTTGGTTTTTGTATTTCTTGTATATGATTTGGAATATATTTTTGTTGTAACGGTTTAGCTTCCCAGTTAGAAAGAGCAGTACAGGCTCCTCCTTCTATTGGACAAGTAGCAAAAACAGGGACTGCAACTATGGCAAGAACAAATGCTAATATTATTTTTTTTATCTTTTTCATATTTTACCAACCTTTCATTTTATTCTATATAATTAGATTAAACGACAATTTACAAAATTTCATTGCCGGAAAGTAGCAAAAAAATTTTTGTTTGTTTTTCATGTATGCAGAATAGTAAAAAAGGAGTTTCGTTATTCATGAATAATAATATTAGTTTTCAAGGGCATTCAACACTTATTTTATCTCCAAAATTATATGAAGAAGCAAGTAATGTTTCTAAACAAACATACAGAAAATTATATACGAATAACAAGTGTAATTTAACAAATGGTAAGGTTTTTGATACATATGCAGATGCCGGTAATATTGCTGTTATCGTTAGAAATGAAAAAAAAGGTATTTTAAAACATGTACCTATAAACGGAAATTGTGAAAAGCTAATTGAACATATTTTGGATGTAGTTGATTATTTGAAAAAAACAGCTAAGGGGAAATTAACAGCCTGGATTATTGGCGGTGATAGAATTAATGGTGTTAATGGTGATGACACTGTAAAAACTCTTGATAAAATTGCGAATGCAATATGCGATAGAACTGACATTGATACATCAATTTTAGTAGGTAGTAAATCAGGGGAAGACAAATTCTTTATACATACTTTAAGTGGAGAACTTGAAGTTGGTTTGGATAAAAATACGAGAGCGATAAGACAATCCAGACTTCCTATTGAAGAAAAACTTGAAAATTACTTTGATATTGTTGAATTAAATAATACAAATGTAAAATTAGATTAATCTTTTATTCGTTTTGCCGTTTTTTCCAAAACTTTACAAAACGGAATAATTGGTTCCATTTTATAACCACAATCGTCTGATAATGCCCCGCCCATTGAAAAAAGTTCTTCTTGCGGATAACGTCTGCAAATTCCGGGGCGGGTTTTGTGAATTTTACATTTGTGAGTTTCAGGATCAAGATTTTGGCATTCAAAAATTAAACCGATTTCATCTTTTCCGATAACTTTCAAATATGTGTAAAATCTATGCAAATATTGCAATTTTTCAAACTCTTTTTCGTCTTGAACTACGTGTTTGTAATGTTTTACGTAAATTTGAGTACAGCATTTTCCGCAAGCTTTGCATTTGCCGGTGCGATAGTATTTGCGTCTTAAAATTTTTGACAAAAAGAATTTTCTAAAACTTTCAAACATGCTTACATAATAACATAAAGTTTTGTAAAGTTTTAGAGTTTTTTAGGCAAATCTTAACTTTCAGGATAATTATAAAAAATGTAAAACCTAAATTAATTTTTTATAGACTATAACATAACCAAAATAACCAACCTTGACCTCTTCAACGAGGTCTTTTTTTTGTCAACGAATTACCTTATGCGTACATAATGACAGCTAAAGAGATAGTATAATTTAACATTTCGTTACAAAAATAGCAATTATTTACAGCGTAAATATTTTATATATACAAGAGAGGATAACTATATGGTTGATGCAATTAAATATGTCTCAAAAGAACGATTTGAAAAATCACCGGAATTAAAAGCTCAGTATGGATCTTATGATAAATTTCAGTTAGCTTTGAAAAGACAATCTATCCATACATTTGCGAAAGAAAATAAAAATTATTCTTATGACCCTCAAAAAGCTTTTTATGAAATGCGGCTTGAGGCATATAAAAAACATCAAGAACAATCTGATGCGGCTATTGCAAATTATAAGGAGTTAGAAGCTCAATATGAAGCTTTGCTAGGGAAGCAAGCATCTATAAATTCAAGTTTGATGAGTAAATATCAAGTTTCAAAAGAAAGTGATTTGATGAATACAATGAAAGCGAATAATTCATTGGTTGACCAAGGTACTTATAACAAAACATCAAATTCCGTTAACGAAGCTTATACAAAATTTATTGCAGCGTTGCAAACAGCAAATTATCAAACTCACAGGATTGTTTAAAAATCCGTAACATGTTTATATTTTCATGCTTGCAATTTTTCCTTTAATATATTATCATGCAACTTGTAGAGTGCTTACGCCAATAATCACTCAACAAGAAAAGGAAAATTAAAATGAACTTAAAAAACAAGCAAGAAATAGTTAAAGCTTACGGTAAAAATGAAAAAGACACTGGTTCTGCAGCAGTTCAAGTTGCTTTGATGAGCCAAAAAATTTCTGAACTTACTGAACACCTAAAATCTAACAAAAAAGATTTCGCTACAAAAAGAGGTCTTTTGATGATGGTAGGTAGAAGAAAAAGACTACTTTCTTATTTGAAATCTCAAAATCTTGATGAATACAGAGAATTAATTAAGAAATTGGGTATTCGTGGTTAATATTCTTTATCTCCTCGCCCACTGGGGAGAGAAGTAAAATCCACATTAGATTTTGCAAAGGGCTGTCGTTTGGCAGCCTTTTGAGTTATAAATGTAGAGTAGGAAAAATGTAGTGTTTCCACCAAAAGTAGAGAGAATAATCTTATGCAATCACTAAAATCAATGCGTTTACATATTGGGGTTTTTGGCAAGACAAATGTAGGAAAATCTTCTATTTTAAACAAAATTACAAATCAAGAAATTTCAATTGTTTCTGATATTGCAGGAACAACTACCGATGTTGTTGAAAAATCAATGGAACTTTTGCCGATTGGGCCTGTAACTTTTTTAGATACAGCAGGGCTTGATGATACAACAGAGTTGGGTGAAAAACGTGTCGAAAAAACGATGAAAGTTCTTAATCGTATTGATGTGGCTGTAATTGTTTGCGATTGCAATGAAATTGAGAGTAGGTTGAATTTTCTATCTCAACACAATAATTTTTTTGATGATTGTGAAAAGGAATTGATAAAAAAACTTGATGAATTAAAAATTCCATATTTAATTGTTGTGAATAAATGTGATTTAAACAGAAAATTTGATTTCGGGCAAATGTGTCAATTCCAAAATATCATCTTCACCTCTGCAAAGTATGACGATAGATTGGTTTTTAAGTTCAAGGAAGCATTAGTAAAACTTTTACCTGAAGATTTTGTAAATTCTCCAAAAATTGTAGGGGATTTAGTACCTCCCAAAAGCACCGTAATTCTTGTAATTCCAATTGATAAAGAAGCGCCAAAAGGCAGGATTATTTTACCTCAGGTTCAAACTTTGAGAGATTTGTTGGATAGTAACTGTTTGACTTATGTTGTAAAAGAAAGCGAGTTGAAAGATGCGCTTGCCAACTTGAAAACTCCGCCGGCGCTTGTGGTAACAGATAGTCAGGCTTTTCGTCAAGTATCTGAAATTGTACCTGAAAATATTCCTTTAACTTCTTTTTCAATTCTTTTTGCCAGATTGAAAGGCGATTTAGATGAATTTATAAAAGGAGCACAGGCAATAGAAAGTTTGAAAGACGGTGATTTAGTTTTAATTCTTGAAAGTTGTACGCACCATGCTATAGAAGATGATATCGGCAGAGTAAAAATTCCTAATCTTTTACGCAAAAAAACAAAGAAAAATCTTGTTATACACAACTATGCAGGACACGATTTTCCTGACTTAAAGGATTACAAATTAGTTATTCATTGTGGAGCTTGTATGACTAATCGTAGAGAAGTTTTGTCAAGAATTTTGATTGCAAATAAAAATAACGTTCCTATTACAAATTATGGAATTGTTATTTCTTATTGTCTTGGAATTTTACCAAGAGCGACAAAAATATTTAATTAATTATTTATTTAGCAAGAACTTGAGCAGAAATAACTCCACACAAAAAATCTTTGCGTTTTACAAGTTTAAATCCCTTGCTTTCAAAATCTCTAATCACATCTTCCGGTGATGGAAATTCTTGTTTTGACTTGATGAGATATGAATAAGCTTCGACATTTTCAGTAAAAAGTCTTATTAATAGCGGTGTTATCACATCATAAATTTTACTTGCGAAATTTTTTCTGCCAAAATCAAGGTGTAAAAATTTTCCGTTTGGTTTTAAAATTCGATAAACTTCTTCAACTGCTTTTTCTGCATTTAAAATATTTCTCAAGCCAAATCCCATAATAACAAAATCGAAAAAATTATCTTCATAAGGCAAATTTGTTACATCACCTTGCATAAAACGAATATCAGGGTGTTTTGACTTTGCAATCATAAGCATTCTTTCAGAAAAATCAATTCCTGTAATGCAGGCATGTGGAAATATTTTTTTTACAATTCCTGACAAGTCTCCTGTTCCACAACACAAATCAATAACATTATTATGAGGTTTAATATCAAGCATTTTGATTGCTTGAATTTTTACGTAATTTTGTGTGCCGAAAGACATTGCATTATTTACAAAATCGTATTTATTTGCAATCATATTGAACATTGTATGAATAGAGTCAGGAGTTTTGTCTAGTGTCATAAATCGTTACCTTTTTGCATAAGTCTAATATTAACATATAATAAAATTATGAACATAGCTTTTATACCAATAGATAACAGACCTGTTTGCTATACTCTTGTGGAACAGATTTGCGCAATAAATAGTAATATCAAACTTTTTATGCCTGAAAGAGAATTTTTGGGATCACTAACAAAGTATGCAAATGTTGATAAAATTTTTAGTTGGCTTGAAAATTTACCAGAACTTGATGTTATTGTAATGTGCCTTGATACAGTTGCTTATGGCGGATTAATTTCTTCCAGAAGAAGTCCGGATTTATTTGAGAATATAAAAGCACGTGTGGAAAAATTAAAATCAATTTTAGAAAAGAAAAATGCAAAAATTTATGCATTTTCAAGTATTATGCGAATTTCAAACAACAATGTCAACGAGGAAGAAAAAGAATATTGGAATAAATGGGGTAAAAAGATTTTTGACTATTCTTATCAAACCCACAAACTTGGGACAGAAAGCTGTATTACGAATATTATTCCGTCAGAGATTTTGGATGATTACCTTGCGACAAGAAAAAGAAATTTTGAGATAAATAAATTATACTTGGAATATCAAAAACAAGGAATTTTCGACACATTAGTTTTTTCAAAAGATGATTGTGCAGAGTACGGATTTAATGTTCAAGAAGCTCAAACTCTTGAAAAACTCGGAGGTTTTGTAAAAACCGGAGCAGATGAAATTCCTCTGACATTGCTTGCGAGAGCAGTGGCTTCTTTGGATGTAAAGACGGTTACTGAAACAGCAAGTAGGGGTGAGAAAACGCAGTATCCCCACCAAAATACTGGAAATAAACCCTCTCCCGAATATCTAAGTTCGCCACATCTCACTAAGAAAGAGGGTAATTCCTCTATCTCTTTATGTCTCTGTGCATCTAAAATAAAAATTGCACCAATTTTTCTTGCGCCTGATTACAAAGATTTAATTTCAAATTACGAAGATGTTTCTATTGAGAAGTCTGTAAAAGGACAAATTGAACTTGCAGGATGTAAAGTTTGCAATCCTGAAGATGCTGATATTTTGCTTTATGTGAATAATTTTGAAGAACATCAAGGTGAAATTGTTATGAAAGTTCCAACAAAACCATTCAATGGTAAATGGAAAAAACCACAAAAACCTTATATGATTGCAGATGTTAGATATGCAAATGGCGCAGACAATGCTTTTGTAAAACAACTTTTTGATGTAGGATTTGACGAAAATTTCTTAGGTTATTCTGCTTGGAATACTTCGGCAAATACATTGGGAAGTTTGATTTGTGGAGGAATTATAAAATCAGTCAAGCAGCTGGGAAGCGAGACAGCTAAGTCTAATTTTAAAAAACTCCAAGCAATTCGATTGCTTGATGATTGGGCTTATCAGGCAAATGTTAGACAGCAATTGACATTACCGGATGAAAAACTGGTTAAAAAATTAATGAAACCATATGAAGAAAAAGTTTTTGAGGTTCTCGGAGTAAGATATGATATAAGTTATAAATTCCCTTGGAATAGGTTATTTGAGGTTGAAATATGCATTTAGCCGAATTAATTTTTTTAAGTATTGCTTTGGGTGTTGATTGTCTTGTTGTATCGTTCTCTCAAGGACTGATTTTTACAAAAAACAGAAAAAAAAATTCTTTTGCGCTTGCGTTTACGATGGGGGTTTTTCAAAGTTTAATGCCATTAACAGGTTACATTGGAGTAGGGCTGTTAAGTAAGTATATTGAAACATATAGCCAATGGATAGTATTTATTATATTTTTAGCACTTGGAGTCAAATTTATATATGAAGCTTTTCAAGAAAAGGAAGATACAGTTTGTTGTATTGGGTTGAAATGTCTTATTGGAATGGGAGTTGCAACGAGTATTGATGCAATGGCAGCCGGTGTTAGTCTTAAATTAACTAATACTCCGCTTTTATTGTCAATATTAATGATAGGTATAGCCTCTTTTGTAATGTCAATTATGGGTTTTTGGTCAGGAAATTTCTTTAAAAATCTCCAATCAAAATATTTGGAAATTTTTGGTGGAACAATTCTTGTAATTTTGGCATTAAAATCAGTTTTGGATTAAGTTATAGACTGATTTGATTTATTGAGCTGTTAAAAGTTGCTAGGTTACTAAAACAATATGGACTTATTTTATGATATTGCTCTAATCATTTCTTGAGCTTCTTCGCATTCTGGGAAAGAATCTGTAATTTTGTCCAAAACTTTTAATGCTTCTTCCTTGTTACCAAGTTTTTCGTAGCATTTTGCACTGTTCAAAAGTAAATTTACATTTAGCGGATTTTTTTCAAGCATATGTTTGAAAATTCCGTTTGCTTGTTCATAATTTCCGAGTTCAAAATAACAAAGTCCGAGCATATGTTCGCAATCATATGTTTTTTGAAGTTCATAAGATTTTACAAAATACATTTTTGCTTCTTCGATTTCACCTTGCAAAAATCTGATTTTACCTGCAATAAAGTACATAAAATCGTTGTTTGTTTCGTGATGAAGGGCGTGTTCAATTTGCTCATATGCCTTATCAAAATCTTTCAGTTGAATTTTATTCAATGCTGAAAAAGCAAGTGCATCTGTATGATGTGGGTCGATTTCCAATGCTTTTTGGTAATATTCGTCAGCCTTTTGGAAATTTGTTGTTGCATGAAGATAATTTGCATATTCAAACAATACTTCAAAACTATCCGGAGCAAGTTCAAGTGCCTTGTTAAATTCATCTTCTGCGTAATCAAAAAGTCTTTTACTCAGATACAAAACACCTAAATCTTTATGTGCTAGGGCAAAATTCGGATTAAGTTCAACAACTTTTTTTAGAATCTTTTCAGCTTTGTCCATATCGTTTGTTTTTACGCAAAGATGTGCAAATTCATAGTAAATCTCGTGTGAAACGTTACCTTGGATTAGAATTTTTTCATAAAGCAATTTTGCATTAGATAATTGTCCGATTTTTACATAAATATTAGCAAGTTTTCTCAACATTGATACTGATTTCGGATTTAACAATACAAGCTGTGCAAGAATTGTAATTGCGCTTGTGTATTCCCCGATTGCGTCATAACAACAAGCCAAATTGTACTTGTAATTATGTTTTTCAGGATAATGAGTCGCTAATAATTTGTAGTGTTTAATAGCTTCTTCAAATTGGTTTGACTTAACTTCTGAAAGAGCCATTGCGACAAGGTAATTGTCTTGAGGTTCAATATCGTAAGCTTTTTGGAAAAATTCGCAAGCTTCTTTGTGTTTGTTTTGCAGTTGAAGAATTGATGCAATATTAAAATATGTGATTGAGTTGTTCGGATCAAGTTCGCTTGCTTTCATAAAGTTTTCGTATGCTTTTTCCAGATTACCGACTGTTACATAACAAGTTCCGAGGTTATTGTATAATTGAGAATGTTTTGGATTAAGTTCCAGAGCCTTTTCCAAAAATTCCAAAGCTTCATCAAATTTTCTCAAAGCCATGTACGCAGTTCCGGCAATATAGTAAATTGTGTAATCATCTTGAACGTATTCAAGAGCTTTTTTAGCTGTGTTAATAGCTTTTTGTGGTTCTTGATTTTTTACATAAACAATAGCAAGGTTTTTGTATGCATCAATGTAGCTGCTACGCATTCTCAAAACTTCTTCATAGGCAGAAATTGCGTGAAGAAAATCATCTTGGTTATCATAGCAACTTGCCAAATAAAACCAACTTGTTGCATCGTCTTTGTATTTCACGACTGTTTCAAAAACGCCTTGTCCATCTTTAAATTCGCCCAAATTAACGTGGCAAAGTCCTAAAAGTTTTAGTGCTTCTATATCTTTTTCATTTTCATGAATAATTGTTTGTAGTTCTTTTTTAGCTTCTAAATATTTTTTATTATTAATAAGCTCGTTTATTTTATCTAATTTTTTCATAATCTGATTATAGCGCAAACAAAACTTACTTTACAGATTTTGGCAATGTGTGGTATAATATTTTATCAACGCCTAAGAATTCATAGATTTTGTCCGGAAAGGACAATATGGGGAAATCTACAAAAAAATACCCGAGTTATTCATCCGGAACAATGAGTGTTAACGGAAGCCCAAAAGCCAGCACATATAAGATAGGCAACAATATTTTTTCTAACTATAATATGTCTGCAAATGAGAAAAAAGCTTATGATTATGTACAAAAATCTCTTGCGGACTCTTTGTCTTCTGTGAATGTTTTTGATGAAAATACTCAGAAAAATTTACAATTACAACTTGATGCCTACACTTTAAATGGGCAAAAACTTATTAATAACATTTATTCACCGATGTTGAGTAATTTGAAAACAGATATTGCATCACGCTTTGGTAACCTTGACAATTCTGTATTTATGGATAATTTGAACTCAATTGAAGCTAATCGTGCAAAATCAATTAATAATCTTGCACAAGATGTAATGTCTAAAAGAAATGAACTTGTAAGTAATGAATTAGCACAAAGATACACATATTTAAACTTTTTGCAAGATGTTCAAAACCAAATGAATTCAAATGCCTTGAATTTTATTTCGGGTTCACAATCAAACAGTTCATCCGGAAACAGCTATAACGCGCAAGCTTATAATGCAACAAAATCATCAGGAGGTTCTTTTGGAACTTATGCAAATTTGGCTTCCGGAGTGTTAAGTTCAATGGGACCATACGGAATGGCGGCATCTGCAGCATTACAAATTGCCAAAAATTATGTGTAAAGCTATAAATATTGGGATTAAAAGGTGGTGGTGGTGAAGAGAAGATTTAGATGCCTAGGTAGGAAGTTACTAGGTTACTAAGGTGCTACGCACGTAGCCCTCTGTAACAATATTTGTCCATACCTCATATGTCAGTGTATAGTTATTAGGACGTTAGGACGTTAAGGCGCTAAGTTCGTTACAAAAGCAGCTAATTGAAACTGTCATTGCGAAGCGAAAAGGTGTAAAGATGTTGTTAAAAATTGTTGAATATACGCTGTAGCAATCTCATTCAATTTAATATAATGGGATTACTACGTCGCTGTTGCTTTTTTCATCTTTAACAATTTCATAAAACTTTTCCGCTCCTCGTAATGACAGGTGCTACGCACGTAGCCCTTTGTGACAATATTTGTCCATACCTCGTACATTGGTGTAAAGTTCGTAGGGTGGGGAAAACGCAAGTGTCCCCACCTTTTTAAGGTTATAATTTGGTGGGCACACGAATTAATATTTTTTTATATCGCCTTAATTGACGAGGCTTTGCCCACACTACGCTGCTGCGTTGCTCCTTAACTCGTAATGACATGTACAAAATTAAAAAACGCCACGATAGCGAAATGAATAATAACTTGTTAGTGAAACAAATAGCAAAAAACAGTCACTGTTTCATAAGTATTGAGCCACATTCGCGTTAAACGTGACTCCGTGTCATCAGAAAAGTCCTGCAGACAGCCTACGTTTTCTGATGACAGCTCCGCACTCCGCTCATGTGGCTCGTTGAACTTACTAGTTATTAGTGAATAAAGCGTGTGGATGGTTTTGTGGAACTTTTACACAAAAAGTTCCCGCCGTCCGCGCAGGACATGATATAATAATTTTTAACCCCTCTCTCGTATCCGTGATTCACTGCGTTCAAACGGCTACTCTCTCTCCCTCGGAGAGAGGAAAAGTTACTACAATTTATTTCCTAATATAGCTGCTATACATGAAAATATCTTAAACGAAAAGAACTTATCGCCTTAGTAACTATACACCAATGTATGAGGTATGGACAAATATTGTCACAAAGGGCTACGTGCGTAGCACCTTAGTAACCTAGTAACCTAAAATTTGCTCCCTATTGATTTTTATTATATAATCGGTTTATGAACATAATACAAGAATTTGATACAATTGCAGCTATAGCGACTCCTATTGGTACAGGTGGAGTTGGTGTAATCAGAATCTCCGGTGACAAAAGTTTTGAAATTATTGATAAAATTTATTCAAGGCATAACCTTGAAGCCGGAAAAATTTCTCATGGCTGGTTTTTGGATAATGGTAAAAAGATTGATGAAGTTATTCTTTTACCTTTTAAAAAACCTCATAGTTACACAGGAGAAGATGTTATTGAAATTCACTGCCACGGTGGTATTAATGTTGTGCGTAATATTCTTGAAGTTGTTCTCAAAAATGGTGCAAGAATGGCGGAACGTGGAGAATTTACAAAACGCGCTTTTCTTAATAAAAAAATGGATTTGTCTCAAGCAGAAGCTGTTGCTGACTTGATTCACGCTAAAACTCGAGATTTTGCAAAACAATCCGCAAAAAATTTATCCGGAGTTCTTGGCGTTAAAATCAAAGAAATTAGGACAGATATATTTAATGTTTTGTCAAAAATTATTGCAGGAATAGACTTTCCGGAAGATGTGGCAGAACCTGAATATGATTATATTATTTCTGAATTTGAAAAAGCGTTGGAAAAAATTGATAAAATTCTAGCCTCTGCAAATTCATCAAACATTATGCGTCAAGGGATTAAAATTGCAATTGTCGGGAAACCAAATGTTGGAAAATCGTCTTTGTTTAATACACTTTTGAATGTAGAACGTGCGATTGTAACAGATATTGCAGGTACCACTCGAGATGTTTTGACTGAGACTCTTGACTGGGATGTTGCGATTACGCTTGTAGATACGGCTGGAATTCGTGACAACGATGAAGTTGGAAAGGTTGAAGAAATTGGTATTGAGTATTCAAAACAATCTGCTGATGAAGCTGATTTGGTTCTGTTCTTGTATGATGCTTCAAAAGGTTTAAATGATGATGATAAAGCAATTCTTGATTTAATTAAAGATAAAAATCATATTGTTATTGCAAATAAAGCTGACTTAGTTCAAGAAAGAAAATCTGATACATTTTATCTTTCAACTCTTACAAAAGAAGGATTGGATGAATTAAAAGAAAAAATCAAAAAAGTTGCTTATAATTTTTCACTTGAAGATATGGAATTTGTGACAAACAACAGACAACAAGATTGTCTTGTAAAATGTCGCGAAAGTTTAATTCAAGCACTTGATGCAGCTAAAATTCACCAGTTGCAAGATTTAATTTCAATTGATTTAAAATCAGCTCTTCTTTACCTTGATGAAATAACAGGCGAAGTTATAACAGACGATATTTTAAATAATATTTTTGACCATTTTTGTATTGGAAAATAAAACCAACTTAATAAGAGAAATATTTGTCAAAATCAACATCGTCAAAACTGCAAAGAAGTTTATAAACTTCGTCATCCTCATCCATTCTTTGGAAATTGTAATCATCAAACTTCCAGTATTTTGGATTAATTCCTTTGACTTGAACAATTCCGCAATCTTTTAAGATAGTCAGTTTTTTCTTAACAATATCTACCGGAAGTTCAACCATTTTGGCAAGTTCAACTGCTGTAACCCAGTTTTCAAAAGCACCTTTTTCAGGTGTCATAAACATAAGTTCTAACCCGACTTTTTTTAGGTCTTTATCTTCAGTTTCCGGTTCATAATCGTACATAATAGCCATTCTATAGTAAAAAATTTTTTCTGTTATCCTACTTACATATTATATTACGGCAAATTTTGAAAAAACTTTAATAAAATATCAAAAGACCCTCCAAAATAGGAGAGTCTTTGATTTTATTTTTGGGGTTGTATATTATTTGTTGTTTATTCTTACTGGAACAGGATCGTTACAATCTTGTTTGTATTTGTTTGTTTCCATCGGTGATCCTGTATATCTTGTGTAACGAACGCGTGGATTAACTCTTGGTTTAACAGAAGAGAATTTAAGACCATGAGCATCGCAGTCTACAATAATGTCGCCTTCTTTAAGACCTTGTAAGTATTTTAGTTCAGGATGTTTTTTCATTATTTCTTCATTTTCAAGTAAATCTGTGAAGTCGGTGTACATTTTCATTGTATGTGTATCTTTATATTTTCTAGCTGCTTCAGGATTTTTTGCTCTTAGTTTTTTGTACTCATCTTCGTCATATACTTCTGGCATTGTATTTAGTTTAAAGTTTGTTATACCATGTTTAATTTTTTCTGCGTGAACCAAGGCTCTTAATAATTTTCCTTGAGGTACTTTCCCTTTAACTGTCATTGTTCCGGCTATAACTCCTGCCCAACAATCACCTTTTTCAACTTTGTAATTGCAATCTGGAGCTGCCCATTTTCGAACAGGACAATCTTTTTTCGGAACTTCTACAACCGGAGTTTCTGTAGCCGGAGTTTCTTGTCTTGGAGTAGTTGGAGGAACATCAGGTTCTGACGGTGTTTTTTTAGTTTGAGGTTGTTGAGGTTTACCTGGAGCGTAAACTCTGTCCTCAGTTTTTCCGTTATCTCTTAGGAATGTTGAACCGCCAACACCTACTGCCAAACCTGAACCTGTACCAACTATAGTTCCGTTAACAGATGCTGAAGCTGCTGCCGCTGCTGCTGCTGCTGATGAACTGTTTGCTGCTGCGCTACCACCTATTACTGCATCTGCTGCTGATGAAGAACCTGCTGCTGCAGCTGCTGATGATGTTACAGAGAACAAGCTTCCGATACCTGCGCCTACTGCTGTTGCTCCACCGATTGCAAGACCGCGATACAAGTTTGTGTTGTCTTTTTCGTAGTCTAAGTTTGATTTTTTAGCGATATTTTTGATTACATTTGCACTTACTCTTTCTTGTTGAGCAGCTGCACGTCTTTCTCTCAAACTTAAGTGATAGTTTAATGTTTCATCGCCTTTTGTGTTGATGTTTGCATATTCTACGGCCTTTTGTTTGAATTTATCGCTAGAGAAGTTTCCGTTTTCATCGTAGAAATAATCTTTGTTATCTTCTATGAATTTACGAGTTTTTCTTCCGCTTATATATTCGTTTTCAACCAAACGAGCTTTTGCCATTTGTTTAGCTTCTTTTCTGCTATAACCATCTTCTCTGTACTGGTTATACATTTCTTTATAATCTGCTTTACGTTGTTTTTCTGCTGCTTTGTAAGCTTTTTTGTCCATAAATACTTGTGTACCTTGAACATTTTCTTTGTGTTTTTCATTTTCAACGTAATTTTCAGCCAATTTGTGAACTTCCTTATAATCGTTTACTTCTTTGCCATTTTCTGTTCCATATTGGTAAAATTCTTTTCTTGCTTGTGCTTCAGCTTTACCAATTTCTTCATCTGATGTTAATTTTCTTTCAACATGATCTGCTGTAACGTCAGATTTTTCAACTTCCAATCCTGTTAAAGTTTCAGATTTTTTAGCTGTCGGTTGGCCAATAGGAATAGTAATATTAGCCAATTTGTTTTGAGTTTCTTTAGCTTCTTTATCCCATTTTTCTTTGTAATCTTCAGCTATATGGATAGCTCTGAAGTTAGATACGTTGTTAATACTCATCTTGTTTCCCCTTTCAATTTTCCTCGTGAAAAGAAAATTAAATTAAATTTTATCCCCTGTACTTTTATAAACAAATTTGGGGTTGGAAAATTGCATGTCAGCATGGAGTTTCAGGCTTGTCAAAATCCGAAAACTATTGTGGTTAGGTGGTTTTGGAAATGTAAAATTTATCTTAATATTTGTTAATATTTAAAGCCGCTAGGTTACTAAGACGTTAAGACGCTAAGTTCGTTACAAAAGCAGCTAAGCTTGTTACAGAAGTGAATAGTGAGTATGGTGCAATTTTTTGCACAAAAAAATAATGTAAGTTACGTTGTTAGGTTAGTGTCTTGAAATTACCTCTCGCTCGTCCGTAATTTCGCAAACCCAACCTACAAATAATTTTCAAATATAGCTGCTATACATGAAAATATCTTAACCGATAAGAACTTATCGTCTTAACGTCTTAGCGCCTTAACGTCTTAACGTTCTAATAACTATACACCAACATATGAGGTAGTTCGTAGGGGCGGAGCCCCCGCCAACATAAATTGTGATTTTTACACAAAAAGTTCCCGCCGTCCGCGCAGGACATGATATAATAATTTTTAACCCCTCTCTCGTGGTTGTAATTAAATTGATTGCAACAACCACTCTCTCTCCCTCGGAGAGAGGAAAAGTTACTACAATTTATTCTCAAATATAGCTGCTATATTTGGTTGTCTTTTAACCGATAAGAACTTATCGTCTTAGCGCCTTAACGTCCTAATAACTATACACCAATGTACGAGGTATGGACAAATATTGCGGCAGAAGGGCTACGTGCGTAGCACCTTTACCTCCAAATAACCAACTCTCCTATTCCCATATTACAAACTCTGGTGTATTATATATTTATGACAATACTTGAGGTAAAAAATCTTAATCTTGGTTTTAAATGTGAATACTCTTTTAGACAGGCTCTTTTTGATGTTTCTTTTAAATTGGAATGTGGTAAGATGCATGCACTTGTCGGCGAATCCGGTTGCGGAAAATCAGTTAGTGCAATGAGTATTCTTAGACTTTTACCTAAGACTGCTAAAATTACAAGCGGAGAAATTTTTTATAATGGAGAAAACTTACTAATAAAGTCACAAAAAGATATGCAAAAAATTAGAGGAGCTAAAATCGCTTTAATTCCTCAAGATCCTATGACTTCTCTTAACCCGCTTTATACAATCGGCAATCAGCTTTTAGAAGTTATAAAAATTCATCAAAACTTGAAAGGTGAAGAGGCTATAAAAAAAGCAATTGAAGCTTTGGAAGCTGTTCAAATTCCTTGCGCAAAAGAAAGAATGAAAGCTTATCCGCATGAGTTTTCGGGCGGAATGAAACAACGTGCTATTATCGCAATGGCACTTTGTTGCAATGCAGAAATATTGATTGCTGATGAACCTACAACCGCACTGGATGTGACAATTCAAGCGCAAATAATGAACTTGTTAAAAGAAATTCAAAAAACAAGAAATACATCTATTCTCTTGATTACTCATGATTTGGCTCTTGTCGCTGAAAATGCGGATTACGTTTCTGTTATGTATGCAGGTCGAATTGTTGAAACAGCTCCGGCTCAAGAGTTTTTTAAAGCTCCAAAACACCCGTATACTCAAGCTCTTTTGCGTTCTCTTCCGTCAAACAAAAATTCAAAACTTGAGACAATTCAAGGTCAACCGCCATCAATTCAGCAAGATATAGCAGGTTGCAGATTCCATCCGAGGTGCGAAAAATGTATGGAAATTTGCACAGAAAAAGTTCCAACACTGGACTGTGTAGGCGAAAATCATCATTGTGCTTGCTTTTGCATTTAGTTGTTATTTTTTACATAAAGAACCACAAAATAATTTTTGCATATTTTGCAATGAATATTGCTGCAAAGCTAAACATAAAATCATACAGAATTTTAATACCGCTTTGTGAATAAATCCAACCGCCCATAAATGCTCCACCATCGTGTTTTAAACAAGCAATAAACAACATATATAAAACGCCGATGACGTGTATGGTTAAAACACCAACAAGCGCAGCATGTAGCATATTTCGATTAGTAAAACCGCTTTTTAAAATTGAACCTGCGAAAAATATTGCCGGAATATATGCCAAAATATAACCAAAACTGTATTCTAATAGATATTTTGGTCCACCGCCAAGGGCAAAAACAGGAATTACAAAAAGCCCTAGCAAAATATAAAGCAAAACACTTATAATTCCGAACTTTCTACCTAAAAATGCTCCAATAAACATTATAATCGGGACTTGCGGAATAAGTCTGTATGTGTGGATAAAGTCATGAATATTCAATTGTTCTCCGCTAAAAACTCCTGATGGTATAACAAAGTGGTTTACGTTAAATTGAATAAATGTTGCAAGAATTATCAAAAATGTACAACACAAAACAAGTAACAAAGTTCCAAATGATAGCCTTATTCCCTCTACCTGTTTTTTTACAACTCTAATTTTTGGTGCGGCAGTGTGTGTCATAAAATATTAATCTTCCCCTTTAGAATGGAAATATTTTTCTCGTATTCTAACTTAAATTTATCGTAAAAAATGTTTTCTGTCCACATTATTAAGGCATCTTCATTATTGTCTTGATAATACCCTTTACGTGTTCCAAGAGACTTAAAACCATATTTCTCATAAAGTCTGATGGCAGGTTTATTCCCGACTCTGACTTCAAGCGTAATATATTTTGCCATATTTTTATAGCATTCATCAACTATGGTTTTTAACATAGCTTCGCCAATATGTTTTTGACGAAAATCAGGATGTACGGCAATATTTGTAATATGAGCTTCCTCAAGAATTTGCCAACATCCGCAGTATGCAATTAAGTTGCCGTTTTCATTAAACACACTGAAATATCTTGCTAACTCATTAGAAAGTTCATTCATAAAAGAATCTTTTGACCAATGATGCGGCCCGTAAGTTTTTTCTTCTATGTCAATCACAGAGTCAATGTCAGACTTTTCCATCGGTTTGATTTTTATTGATAAAATATCCTGTTGCATAAGAAAATTTTAGCATAAATATGTGATAAATTATTCTCTTAAACAATAATTAATTTATTTATGGTACAATTGAACCTAAAGCTTATGAGAGGAAAATTATGAATTTAGTATCAAATTACGGAATGATTATTTCAGGCGCAATTCTTTTGGTTGCGTATGTTTTTATTGCAAGTGAAAAAATTCAAAAATCAGTTGTGGCACTAGTCGGTGCGTCTTTAACAATGCTATTGGGACTTTTGCCTTTTCATGGAAGTGTTAATCCACAAACTGAAACTTATATTCGCTCAGTTTTTGATTATATAGAGTTTGAAGTAATATTTTTACTTATCGGAATGATGATTATTGTACATATTGCAAGTAGGAGCGGAGTTTTCAAGTGGATGGCAATTGAGATTTTGAAAGCTACAAAAGGACATCCAAAAACTGTTCTTTTTGCTCTTGCTGCATTTACTGCTATTGCATCAGCATTTTTGGATAATGTGACGACTGTTGTTCTTGTAATGCCTGTAACTTTTGTTATAGCAAGAGAATTTGAATGTGATCCTGTTCCGTTTTTAATTACAGAAGTTTTGGCATCAAATATTGGTGGTACAGCTACTTTAATCGGTGATCCGCCAAATATAATTATTGCAGCAAAAGCAGGATTAAGTTTTATGGATTTTGTAAACGAATTAACATTTGTTGTAGCGACAATTTTTGTTGTGTGCGTAAGCTTGCTTGTTTTTATGTTTCGAAAGTCCTTAAAAGCAACAAAAGAAAAAATGGAGCACATTGCCAATCTTGATAATACAAAAACAATTACAAATAAAAAATTAATGTTACGTTCAATGATTACACTTTTTCTTGTAATCACAGGTTTTGTAACGCACGATGTAACTCATATTCCGGCTTATGTTTTTGCTGTTGCAGGTGCATCATTTTTGCTATTGTTTGAAAAACCAAAAGAAATTTATAGAGATGTTGAATGGTTAACAATATTTTTCTTTGTAGGTTTGTTTATAATAATTGGCGGTTTTGAGGCAAATGGTGGAATTAGTTTTTTGGCAGACAAATTAATCCAATTTACCAATGGCAGTCTGAATGTTGCAACAATGCTAATTCTTTGGGGTTCAGGGATTTTGTCGGGTATAATTGATAATATTCCTTACACAGCAACAATGGCTCCATTGATTGCACAAGTTCAACACACACTGCCATACGCTGGAGAGGGACATCATCCTTTGTGGTGGGCTTTATCATTGGGTGCTTGTCTTGGCGGAAACCTAACAATTATCGGCGCAGCAGCAAATGTCATTGTTAGTGAAACAGCTCACACAAAAGGACATCCGATTTCATTTATGAGATTTATGAAATATGGAGCATTAGTCACTTTTGTTTCTTTGACAATAAGCTCAATTTACTTATACCTAAAATATTTAAACTAAAACTATTGCTTAATGTAACAAAACATAAAAAACAGTAATAATTCCTACTTTACAAAAATTATTTTGTATTGTATTATAGGCATGTAGAAAAAAGAGATATATTTTTATAAGAAAGGTGGTAGAAAATGGCTAAATTTGTATGTACAGTATGCGGATGGTCAACAGAAAGTGATAAAGCTCCGGAAAGATGTCCTTTATGTGGAGCAACAACATTTAAAGAAATTAATACAGCAGAAGGTAAAGTTTATGCTTGCGAACATAAAGTAGGCGACGGAAAAGTTGAAGATAAAGAAGTTATGGACGGATTGAGAGCTCACTTCTCGGGTGAATGTACAGAAGTAGGTATGTATCTTGCAATGGCTAGAGTTGCTGAAAGAGAAGGATATCCTGAAGTAGCTGAAGCATACAAAAGATACGCTTTTGAAGAAGCTGAACATGCTGCAAAATTTGCAGAGTTGTTAGGAGAAGTTGTTACAGATTCAACAAAGAAAAACCTTGAAATGCGTGCAGAAGCTGAACAAGGTGCTTGCGAGGGTAAACTTGCTATTGCAAGACGTGCAAAAGAATTGGGTTATGACGCAATTCACGATACAGTTCACGAAATGGCTAAAGACGAAGCTCGTCATGGCAAAGGTTTTGATGGTTTGTTGAAAAGATATTTTTCATAATCTTTAACCAATAATAACCCAAAAGAGTGGAAGACTTGTTCTTCTGCTCTTTTTTATGGGTAGATGTTTTAGGGAGGAAGTTACTAGGACGTTAAGGCGCTAAGACGCTAGGTTCTTTTAGTTTAAGAGACTAACAAATATAGCAGCTATATTTGAGAATAAATTGTAGTAACTTTT
>CAKUUY010000026.1 GCA_934693235.1 uncultured Candidatus Melainabacteria bacterium
GGCCAATTGTACCGATGTTAACGTGCGGTTTGGTACGTTCGTACTTTTCTCTTGCCATGAGATTAATCTCCTTTTTTCTAGTTTATACTACAATACTAATTTGGTATTTTAAGCCATATAAATATATAGTATTTGCTCAAAAATTTTTGTCAACAAGTCTAATTAAACTAAGCTAAAAGATTTTCTAATCTTACATTTTGTGCTATTATCCTGTTATGAAAAGAAGAATTGTTTCAATAATATTAGTTATACTTCTTGCTGCAAATTCGGTTTTAGCAATAGAAAACACTGAAGACCCTTTATTGATGGATGAAATTACAGTTTTTAGTAACCAAAAAGGAAATTTGTTCGGTCTAAAAGCAAAAAATAATGATGAAATTATTGTAAACGCACAGTATAAAAAACTTATCCGTCTTGGGAATTCTTCTTGGATAATCAATCAAAAGAACAAATACGGGCTAATGGATTGTTCCGGGAAAATTCTTGTAGAACCTAAATTCAGACATGTTGACAGAATGCTCGGCAAATACGTTAAACTCGGAAATGAAAACGATTATGGAGTTTTCAACGAAAAGGGAGAAAATATAATTCCGAACGAATATATGTCAATAGACATGCTTTTTGGGGAAATGTTTCTTGTAAAAAAAGACTACAAGTATGGTGTTGCTAATAAAAACGGAAAGCTTATCTTAAACACGATTTTTGATGATATTTATATGCCAAAGCCAAATATTATGAGGATACAATATAACGGCCAATGGTACGAAATAGAACAAATTGCGGGTGGAGAAATTGAACTGCCTGAAGATGTTAAAAATATCAAAGAAAACAGTAATTTTAAAGTAACAGAATTTGTAAAATCTCCAATTACCGCATCTGGATATTCTGCTGTAACTTTTACTGATTATTTTCTAAAACTGTTTTCGTCAATTTCTCCATCTCACGAAGAAACAATTGACGAATTAATGCTTTCTCAAGGTGCAGACACCGTAAATATATTTATAAAATGTACTTGGCTACCTAAGTACCCATTTACATTTGCAAAGAAATACTACCACAACGTCAGAACACCAAACAACGGACCTCTTAGCAACGTAAAAAGCGATTTAAAAAAGAAATTGGATTGACTATAACCACAAAACTTCGCCCTCAGCTCGTGTTCGCTCAAATCTGAAATAAAGCTAAAGTTTTGTTCATTATTAATACATCATTCTAAGGGATAAACTGTTAATTTAACGAAAATAGCACTAAAATTTTCCCAAAGAATCTCAATCTAAACAAGTTCTCTGATTAACCCTCTCTCTACCCCATCCTTCCTTGGAGAGGGAATGATGTTCAACTGTTTACAAATTTGTTTAAGAGATCGCTTTTCTCAAATTCGGATTATATCATGCTGAACTAGTTTTAGCATCTCTGCCTGCACACTCCAGTTAGAGGTACTCCGAATAAATTTGTAATATTTTATTCGATTATAAAGAAATGTAAATATGAATTACAAATGGCAAAAACTCGGTTATCATACCATATATGATATAATATGATATGGTGAGGTATAGCAATTTTTAAATCCAATTCTTTTTTATATATAAGTAAGAGATAAAAAACATATCTAATTCGTTTAATATAAAAGGAGTGCTTAATATGGTTAATTTTTCTTATGATATTTCAATTCCAAAAGATATAACTACAAATAATGTATCTTCATCTAATAACGTAAATAGACAGGAGAATACATTAAATGTCGGAATTAAAGCAAATAATGATCAATCATATTCTAAAATTGGACATTCAAATTCTAAACCTTTAACAGAGGAACAAAAAGCAGAAAAACACAAAGCTAACCAAAAACAACTAGATGAAGTTGCAAAGATGAAACGAGCGGAAAAAACAATTTCTTCAACTGTTCGTGGAGCAGATGGTTCTACGCGAACTATATTAGAAACATACGACAAGAATGGTGAGCTAAAAATGTGCCAAACAAAAAGAAGTGATGGTTCAATTTCTTGTACGAATAATTATGAGAATGGAAAACAGATAAGTAGTGAATGTTATTTTGAAGATGGGACTTTAGCCTCAAAATCGGAATTTCAAGATGGAAAACTTATAAAAGAAATATCATATAGTCCAGATGGGAGTGGAAAAGTTAAAGCTACTACTAGTTACGAATATTTTCCTAATGGAAATTTAAAATCAGAGGTTCGAGAGCATCCTCAATTTCCTTCTAAGAAAGAGTATTATGAAAATGGGAATTTGAAATTAGAGCAAGATGGCTCAAATATAAAAGAGTATAATGAGACTGGCAAATTATCGAAAGAAACTTTTAACTCTCATACTGAGGAAAAACCTTCTCTTGTTACATATTATGAATATGACAAAGAGGGACGGGAAGTATCTTCTTCTAAATACTCTAAAGATGGTAAAACATTAATTTCTAAGACTGAAACTCAATATACAAGTAATAAAATCTGTACAATTGTCTATAATGCTTCTGGGGAAGAAACATATAGGCACGAAGAAGAAAAAATGTCTGATGGTTCGCTTATCCGAAGAGAGAATAATAAGTTTATATCAAGAACAAAAGTTGTTTATGATGAAAAGTTAAACCCTGACAAGATTTATAATTACACTGAGAATGGAGACTTAATAGCTTATTCAAAACCATATATAAATACAGAAAACGACGTAATTGACGATAAATACTATGATGCAAAAGGTAATGAGATTTCACCTGATGAATATGAAGAAATTATTAATGCTACCCATTCAAATCTAACCGATCGTTAAAATACACTTTGTAATTTCTCATCCCTTCCATTAAAAAAGACCCCAAATGGAGTCTCTTTTATTTACGCGAGAAGGGATTCGAACCCCCGACCTTTTGGTTCGTAGCCAAACACTCTATCCAACTGAGCTACTCGCGCTTATTATTCGTCGGTTTGTAGAGGTTAAAACCTCACAACACTTGTTATCATATCAGAAAAAGATTTATTTTCAAGTTTTTTATAAAAATTTTTTTAATTGGCAATATCATTAATGTTTTACAAAAAAAATGTGTTATATTCCTCTTTAAGAGAGGTAAAACAAATGGATAAATTGACAGAAAGAGAAATTACTGTTTTAAAATTAATCATGGAGGGCTACGCAAACAATCAAATTAGCAAAAGAATCTACATCAGCACGCATACCGTAAAAGCCCATATCGGCTCAATTATGCGAAAACTTAACGCAAAAAACAGGACAAATGCTGTTTATATAGCTCTAAAAAATAATTTATTAGATTTATAAAATTGTTACAATTTGATAGTATCATCTCTGCGTTATATAATAAATATAAAGAGAGATTTTATCATGAAAAAATTATTTATTACACTAACGTTTTTATTATTACTTTTATGTACATTTGTTCCCAAAGCTTGCTGTTCTGAATTATATAAATTCACTTCTGCAAACTTTGATACTTCAAATTCCGTAATCGTACTATCAGCACAAGACACCCCAGGGAGTGCGGTTTTATCTAGCATCAAACTTGTTAAATTAGAAAATCCGTCAAGAGCCTATTTTGATATTGATTCTTCTATTATAACTTTTCCAAAACAAGATTGGGTATTCAATTCGGGCAATATAAAAGAAGTCAAAATCGCACAATTTTCGACTAATCCAAATAAAGTCAGAGTACTAATGTATTATGACAAAGGTTTTAACCCTAGTAACATCAAGTTTACAAGAATAAAAAATAATATAATTATTAAATTAAAGAATGACTCTATAACAAATGCAAATTACTTTCAAAACACATATAGAGACGAACATTCTTCCTCAAGTGATTTTTATGAATATCTAACAATAACAACTCCTGTTTCGCAGTCGCAAGATTCTATCGTCGAACAAATTCAAGATGCTTTCAACACCCAAGCCAACCAAATTATGGCAAAAAAAGAGTTGAAACTAAACACAAAGTTTTATTTGAACAATCTTACTACAAAACAAAATGGAGTTCTTTTGAATGGTTTTGGCTCTGTTACAGTAGAAAGACCCTTGATTTTATCTAATCCTACAAGAATTGTTTACGATTTGCCAAACACTCTTGTAGATACGAGATTAAGAAATAGAGAATACAGAATTAATGAAAATGAAACTGTTAAAATTGGACAGTTTTCAGTAAACAAAGCTAGAATTGTTATTACAACAGACGCTGTAAGTGACTATATTCCAATATATTCAAACGATGCTCAATCTTTGATTTTGGCTAATTATAAAAAAACAAACAACTCAACTTTATACAACAATTCAACAAATATAGTTTCTTATAATAAAGAAAAAAATGACAGTTTGACAGAATCAATGATTTTAAAGTTTGATTCAACAGTTGTTCATGGAATAGATAGGTATAACGACAAAGTTATTTTATATTTGTATAACGCATCTAAATATAATGAGGATAATTTTTTAGCAGCTTATAAAGGAACATTTTTTGCAAACGCAAGAATAGAATTAATGCCTAAAATTGGGATGAAATTAACAATTCCTGTTGAACAAGATGCAGTTGTAAATACATATTTAGGTTCAGACGGAAGAAGTTTAAAAGTAAGAGTAAAAGAGGCTATAAAACCGGTTACAACAACACCTGTTGTCAAAAAACCAACTCACCCAACTACTCCAATAGTGATGAATCCGCCCCAAAAAACCAACAACACCGGAAAACATAAAGTCGTAATTGATGCCGGTCATGGAGGAACTGATGTCGGAGCAACAGGTGGCGGAATTTACGAAAAAGACATAACTTTAGATGTATCTAAACGAGTTGAAGCAATTTTGAAACAACGCGGATATCAAGTAAAAATGACAAGACCGGATGACAAATTTGTATCTTTGCAAGACAGAGTTACTATAAACGAAAACTTTTCACCTGACATTTTTGTAAGTATTCACGTAAATTCAAGTGTAAGACCGGAAATCACTGGTGTTGAGACTCATTATTATCACCAATACAGTATGTCTTTGGCGCAAACAGTTCATTCGGCATTTGCAAGTGCTGTTCAATCTCCGAACAGAGGTTTGTTTAAATCTAAATTTTATGTTATAAATCATACTACATGCCCTGCGATTTTGGTAGAAATTGGATTTATTTCAAACGCAAACGAAAGAGCTCAACTTGTTAGCGAAAAACGAAAACAGGATACTGCAAAATCTATCGCAGACGGAATTGATAATTATTTTAAACAGAAATAGAAAGAAAAATGACAGATAATAGACCAATAGCTTTTTTTGATTCAGGTGTAGGCGGTTTGACCGTATTTGCAAAGGTGAAAAAACTTTTGCCAAACGAGAATTTTTTATATTTTGGCGATACAAAAAACATGCCTTATGGAGAAAAATCTGAAGAACAACTAATTGAATTTGCAGATAAAATCTTTAGATTTTTTGAAGAAAAAAATGCTAAAGCAGTTGTCATGGCCTGCAACACTACTTCTGCGATTACTTACGAAAAGTTAAAAAACAATTACAATTTCAAAATTTATCCGATAATTCAAACTGTTTGTTCTACATTAGCAGAGCTAGATGGTGTTAGTAGCTTGGGAATAATTGCAACTCCGGCAACTATCAATTCTCACGCATATTCAAAAGAAATTGCAAAATACAATAAAGGAATAAAAGTTTATGAATTAGCTGCTCCCAATTGGGTTAGAATTGTTGAAGAACATCGAATTCACCAACCTCAAAGTCTTGAACAAATTAAAGAAATTTTGGATATTATGAAACAGAACAATCCGGATAAAATTGTTCTGGCTTGTACTCATTATCCTTATTTATTGGATGTTTTGAAAGAATTTTTGCCGGAAGATAAATTTATTGATCCTGCCAAGTATTTTGCGCAATGCATAAAAGAAGACTTAAAAAAACGGAATTTATTTGGATTTGAACATACGTATGAAAAATTTTACGTAAGTTCAAATCCTGAAAATTTCAAAATTGCATCCGAATTGTTCTATAAACTCGACAAGTTACCGGAATTAATTCAAACACTATAGTGAGCAGAACCTTTACCAAAAACGGCTTCGTATGCTCGCACTTCTATTGCAATTCTTTTCGGATTGCCATCCTTTGGTGGAATATATGAGTATAGAGAATCCGGAACTGAATATCCTAAATCTCTAGCTTCTTCAATTTTGTCTTTTACAAACTTTAAATCTGCTAACAATGTATTGTAGTCATACTGATACGGCACTCCGCTTGGATATTTTTTATCAGGCTTTGAATATGCTCTCAACAATATTGATGGAAGAGTAGAATTTGCATCTTTTGCTATTCCACACATTGTATTTTTTATGTTATATTCAGTTAATTCTTCTCCAACAAGAGCTTTTCCTGTCCTTGTTTTTTTAACTAAAACCCTTGGATCATGGTTAGAAAAAGATCTCTGAATACCTCTGGCTTTATTAGATTTATATTCATAAGAAACACTCTTAGCTTTTGCAATTCTTTTCTTTACATCTACAGAGTAATTCGTTGTTTTTTTAGTTGCATGAGCTGTTGTTGGGGATTTGTGGACTTCATTATTATTAGTCACAGTTACCTTTTTAGGTGCAACATTATCTGCATTTCTTCTCTGATGCGTTTGTACAGCAGGAGCTTGTGCATTATCGGTTCTACGATGCGGCACAACGTTTTTAATAGCGGCGTCGCTTATTGCCCCCCCCCCGACGGCCTCTTTTTGTGGCATTTCATACCCAAGATTAATATCTTCACCTGTCGGAATCTTTGTAGGTTTAGGAATTACTGCCTTGTCATTTACATAGAAATATTCGACTCCACTTTGTGTTTTGTGAAAATTTGTTGTTCCATCTTCAGTGGTATTAGCTTTTACCAAATCTTCTCTGGAAATTCCAAACTCATTGGCAATTTTGGACATGCTCCATCCTTTCGGAACATCCAAAACAACGAATGAATTTCCATCTTTATCTTTTCCGACTTGTTGCAATTTTCCGTCCATATTTTCAAAATACTTTTTTGAATTGTCAACAAAAGTTGCTTCTTCGGATACTTTTTCTCCTGTTTCAGAATTTAGAACAATATCTTCTTTTATAAGGTTTTCACCAATTTTAGCACCAGAATATTCAACTATCTGCCCATCAACTTTTCCATCATCATTAAATTTATTAACAGTTGATTTTACTGAATTTCTGTCTGAGTCAAATGTAGAGACAATTTTTTCGGGAACAGGTTTTCCGTTAATTTGTTTATATATCACTGTTTCAATGTCATTTCCTTTAGATGTTGTTTTAGAGTTCAGTTTGTCATTAAACCAATCATATTTTATTGTAGTTGTTTCATTGTCTTTTTTTATCGTTTGCTGTTCTGGGAATTCAATATTACCATCTTTGTATAGAGTTTCTGTCACATTTTTACCATCAACAGAAGTTTCTATAGTTTTATCAACATTATTTTTGTCTCCTTTTAAGTAAAAAGTTTCAACTTTACCATTTTCTGAATTTCTGATATTACTTAATAAAACACCGTCTTTGTTATAAAAATCTGTTTCATTGTCATTAACTGTGATAGGATAATTCCCATCAGCATTTGACTCTAATTCAGTGTTTTTTATTTCATTTAATTGTTTTATTGCAGAGCGAACATCTTTTCTTTTTCCCTCAAGCCCAAGCGCACGCGCCTCTCTAATAGACAACTTTTCATTTCCATTAGTATCTGCTTCTTGCGTAAGTTTATCAATATCAGTTGAAAAAATTATGGCGTCTTCTTTGTAACCATTCTTCGTAAAATAGTTAAACAATAGTTCATTGCTTTCTTTCAAAGAAGATAATTTAACGCCCTTTGTACTAAATTGATGAGCTTGTTCCGGTACTTTTGTTAATTTAATCTGATTTTCGTCCATAGATTTTCACCTTATTAAACATACTAACCTTATTATCTATCGGTTAAATCTTAGAAAATCTTCAACATTTTCAGGCAATTATTAACAATTATTAACAATATAATCTAAACAAGCATCATAACTTGGCATAACAATAATTGAAGAATTTATTTTATCAGGTGTAACATCCAATACTGTAGAATTTTCTTTAACTGCCAATACCGGAATGTTTCTTTTTAATGCTTCAAAAACAGGAGTTGAACCAAGTGAATTGTAAGGCATTACAAGATAATCCAAGTTATCTACAGAAATCCCGCCAAAACTACTCAACATTGGGGCATTACTCAATCCTAACAAAATACATGGTAAAAACGTCGGTGTAATATATTCAGAAGCAGCTTTGCCGTCAACAAGCTCCGGATAAATCTGATAATCAACAAATGCAGGAGAATGCGCGCATGGAACACGTAATTCTTTAGAAATATAATGCGATAAAATTGCCTCAACTCCACCTACAGGATCTGTTCCGATACCGTTTGCATAATCAGGATTTTCGTCTTCTGGCTCATCAAATAGACAAACTAAAGCTATTGCATCACAACCTCTATCCAAAAGTTTTTTAGTAGCATCTAACATAGTTTGAGGATTTTTTACAAAACCGGTTGAAATTCCATTATTTTCTAATTTAAATTCAACACCTACTTCTTCTCCCGTAACCTCATAACCTTGAATATCAACACCATAAACACATTTTACGGCTTTATATGTATTTATATGAACGTTCAATACATCTTGCGGAATAGCTTTATCAAAAACAATACCAATTTTATTATTTTCAGACGGAATTAAATTTGTATTACCTTTAAAAAATTCATCAACAGAATATCCCTCAACATAAAACATGTTTTCGTTAATTCCTGAAAAACACCCTGCATTAACAACATTCGGATTAACTATAAGTTTTGATATTTGTGAAAATTTTCTCGCATAACAACTTGCATCTCCTGCAAAACCACCAATCGATGCTCCAACACCTGTTGGAACAATAAAAGCACCTAATTTTTCTCCGTTATTTAACATATCATAATAATACACCAAAAAAGCAGTCCTAAGACTGCTTTTTAAATTTTTATTTATCTTACGCTCTCTATTGAGAAACGCCGCCATATGAAAAGTCGTTTTTGATATTTGTTTGTAATAACTTAGTCCAAGTTGATTCAAATGTTGTGATTTCGTTCAATTGAGTCTCTAAATTATTTTTTTCTAATTCTAGTTCATTTTCCCAAGAATTTAAGTTTGCCAATTCTAACTCATGTTCGTTATTACATTGCTCAGTCAAGATTTCATAAGTATCAGGATCATCTTCATAATAGTTGTAATAAATATCATTCATTTTCGTATTATATTGCGACTGTTTTTCTGCTACTTGCTTAGTTGAATTCAAAGTATCCATCATATTTGTGGAAAGCTTATCATTTATCAACGCTTTTTGTTTGGTATACATCAACAATGTCTCGTGAATATTTGAAATTGCCATCTCTCTCGTCCTCTTTTTTATACTATCTGTACTTATATAAACAATTTCAAATTAGCTCAATTTCAACAACTGGCTAATTCGTTACAAAAGTTAATAATCTTTTTTTGATTTTAGTTGACCCAAAGTTTTATATCTGTTATTAAATATATATGATTTTTTTTATTGAAGAAAATGACGAAAATAAGAGACTGGATACATTTCTTGCAGAAATTACTCAGAATTTATCACGCTCAAAAATTCAAAATTTGATAAAAACTCAAGCTGTAACAGTTAATAATAACTGCAAAAAACCATCCTATCAACTCAAAGAAAATGATAAAATCGAATTTGAACTACCAAAAAATGAAGAAATTACAATTGAACCTCAAAATATTCCACTTAAAATAGTTTACGAAGATGAAAATATGTTAGTAGTCAACAAACCATCCGGAATGTTAACCCACCCCACAACAATTGAGAGAGAAAACACTCTTGTTAACGCACTTTTATTCAAATACGGGGCAAATCTTTCTGATATAAACGGAGAATTTAGGTGTGGGATTTTGCACAGATTAGATAGAAACACCTCTGGGCTCTTAATGATTGCAAAAAACAACAAGACTCACGAATTTTTAGCAAATCAAATTAAAGAACACACAGTTATAAAAAAATACCGCGCAATCGTAAAAGGAACAATTGAAAAAAACGAATTTGAGATAAATTTTCCAATTGGCAGAAATCCTAACCAACCACACAAAATGACAGTTCGAGAAGACGGAAAACCATCCAAAACAATTGTAAAAGTTTTAGAACGGTTTAAAGATGCAACATATGTAGAATTAACGCTTGTAACAGGTAGAACTCACCAAATCAGAGTACACATGAAAAATATCAATCATCCAGTATACAACGACACACTATATGGTGCCGGACAAGGGAAAGTAAAAACAGAAGAACAAGTTTTACAATCATACTTTCTTCGCTTTACAAAACCTTTCGGAGATGAAATAATAGAATTGCAAATTGAGCCGGATGAAAAAATTCAAAAGGTTCTGAAATACTTAAGGAGCTGATTTTATGCAAATTATTTCAATAATAACAATATTAATTTTATGTTTTTTAATTCTTATGAACTTTCAAGACACTGCAGGGATAACTCTTTTGAGCAGTAAAATAGCAGCAATATTCAGTCTTACACCAAGGACCTTTACAATGAATATGGCTTTTTACACACTTATTATATTTATTCTTGGCGAAGCTTCCGCAATCTTTTTCTTTGCACCTCTATATAAATCTTTAAAAGATAAGTATAGTGCTTACAAAAGAGAATTGGAAAAAGGTTCTATTTCAAATACATCTGCAGAAGCTAAAATTCAAGTATTAGAAAACAAAATCACAGTTCTTGAAAAAGCTCTTAATGATGCCCTAAAAAATCAATAAAATTTTATATTTATATAACAAAAGCGATTTCCCATAGTTCTTGGAAATCGCTTTTAAAAGTTTTAAAACAAACATTAAGCTTCTTGTTTAGCTTCTTTTTGTTGATTAATAAGATTTTGAAGTTTTTCTTTGATTTCATCACCTTTTTTCTGCATATCAGAAACTACATCATCTGCTTTTGATTGAATTTCTTTTACTGTTTCGTCTGCACGTCTTACAGCATCTTTTGCACTATCAGCAATTAACGCACGAGTTTCTTCTCCTGATTTTGGAGCAAGCAAAACTCCTGCAATTGCACCGATTGCACCACCTACTATAAAACCTGCTAAAAATTTTGTTGCTGACATAATATATCACTCCTTTTTCGTTTCTATTGTAACAATCATTTGACGATAAAAAATCACCTTGAATGGCTATTTTCTAAACATCTTGTATGCAGTTGTAAAGCCCTTAAACAACCCGCCAAGCAAAGTACCTGACACAAGTTTTGTTCTATCTAACAGACCGCCAACAGCAGTTTTAAAGTCACCGACATTTTTATCTGTGCTTTTAACTATTTCATTAATTGAATTTAATGTCTGATTTAATTCCTTTAGTGTTGGTTTTAATTCCGTATTCACGATATCTGAAGTCTCTTTCAGATTCTTCGCAAGAACAGAAAGATCAAACAACAACTTAACCAAAAATCCGGCAACTACAATTACAACAACACCAGTTGCCCAAACTAAAAAAGTTAAGCCGTTATTCAACGCGATTTGTGACATTTCCATTTATTAATTTCCTTTTAATTTTCGCAATTGTACTCATCACCCATTTCTTCAAGCTCTTTGGCTTTAAGAAGTTTTTTTGATTTTACCATATTGTTAAATTTTCTGAATTGTCTTTCTAGCTTATATTTCATCAAATCAATATTCTCAAGAGCTTGTTTTTTTGCATCTTTTATAGCCGGAGAATTTTTTTCATATAATTCACAAGCAGCATCTTTCAACTCTCTTCTTGATTCTTCTCCAGATTTTGGAGCATAAAGTACGCCTGCAACCAACCCACCAACAACGCCGGCAATTAGTCCCATCGCAAATGCAAATGTTTTGTTTTTACTCATAACATAACCTCGTCTTTCGGTTTTAATTCTAACATATTTTTCAAATAATTACAAGCCAATAAGCTATAATTCAAGTATTATCTTGAAAAACACAAAAACAATCAGAGACCTACCTTAACTTTTTTGGTTTTATTCTTTAATAATAACAAAAACGGAATTGCAACAATTGCCAAAAGCGTAAGCCACAAAAATGCATCATAAAACGCTCCTAGTTTTGATTGCAAAATTAACTGTTTATAAAGAACCCCCATAGCCTTTTTTTGTGCGACAACTGATGGATACATCAGCATAAATTTATGTTGTAATGCATTCAAATGTACCCTGTACATCGGATTGTGCCATGCCAGATGTTCAACAAGATTACTTTGATAAACCTGCCCACCTCTTGCAATAAATGTTGAAGCGGCTGATGTAGAAATCGCTGTCACAATATTTTTAAAAAGTGCATGTAATCCCGCCGCATCTGCCGTTTTATTTGCAGGCAAAGTTAAAAACGACAACGAAGAAATAGGTACAAACGCAACAGATACACCAAAACATAATATTAGATTTGGAATAACAATACTATACATTGAAGCAGTTGTGTTCAGGCAAGAAAGCATAAAACACGCAACAGCCATAATTACAAAGCCTATTGCCGTCAAAAGTCTGTTTTCAATATGTTTTGCAATTTCACCCATTATCAACAAGCCAAACAAACAAACCATAGCTCTCGGTAACATCAACAAACCTGACGCCGATGGACTGTAACCGATTAAACCCTGTGAAAACAAAGGAACTAAAAGCAATGTACTATACAAAAGAATATTTATAATTGAGCTTATTGAAGTCCCATACAAAAAGTTTTTATCTTTGAAAACCCTGATATCAATGATTGGATATTTATACTCAAGTTCCCAAACATAAAAGAAAATGAATGAGAATATCGAAATCCCCGTAACCCAACAAATCCAAGGTGTATCAAACCAATTAAATTGTTCTCCTTTATCAAGAACTATTTGCATACATCCCATCGCTATTGCAATACCAGTAAAGCCTATAATATCAAACCTTTTGTTATATTTTTCCTTTACTGGTTCATCTTTTGGAATTAAAAATTTGATTAAAGCAATTGAGATAAGACACAACGGAATATTGATAATAAAAACCCACTGCCAAGACCAGTTGTCAGTCAAATAACCTCCAAAGAACGGACCTGCAAGCGGAGCAAACATAGCAGCAACTCCATAAAGAGCCATCGCAAAACCTTTTTTATCCGGAAAGATATCTAAAAGCATTGCCTGACAAAGAGGAAGAATACACCCCCCACCAATTCCTTGGAAAATTCTTGCCATAATCAACATGTGCAAATCTTTAGCTAGCAGGCAAAGTCCGGCACCGATACAAAAAACAATTATGCAATATAAGAAAAATTGTTTTTTTCCAAAAAGCTTTGCAAGATAGCCTGTTGTCGGCAACATAATTCCGTTTGCAATGATGTAACTTGTGATTACAGAATTTGCCTCATATTGAGTCGCACCAAAATATCCTGCGATATTTGGCTGACAAACATTTGTAGCAGAAGAAGCAACAAGTGCTAAAATAGATGGTAACAGAATTACAAGTGCCTGAATATAAGGACTAACCTGATTTTTTGTCACTGTCTGACTTTTTATTTCTGTTATTTCGTTACTTTCCATCTACTAACTCTTTTTATTCACTGTAATTAAACTATTTACCACTCACTATTTCACTTTAACTTTTGGCACAACAGACATACCCGGAACAATGTTGTAATCCTTTATGTCTTCGTCAAATACAATTTTTACCGGTACACGTTGAACAATTTTCACATAACTGCCGACTGCATTTTCCGGAGGAAATAGGCTCGATTTTGCACCTGTAGAACGTTGAATACTGTCAATATGACCTTTAAATCTTTTCCCCGGATAGGTATCAATTTTTATTGAAACCGGTTGACCTTTTTTCATATGAGTAAGTTGAATTTCTTTAAAATTTGCAACAATCCAAACGTGCTCAGGAACGATTTCCATTAAAGGTTGTCCTGTTTGGACGTAATTTCCCATTTCAACACTTCTTGCAGAAACCATTCCGCCTTGAGGAGCATAAATTTTTGTATATGAAAGATTTAATTTTGCCTGTTCTACTTCGGCTTCTAGTCTCTTTATTTCTGCTTCTACTACTTCTGCCTTAGCCTGATGGCCCTCAAGAGCTGATTTCATTGCTCTTGTTTTTTCTGTAGCTGCTTTATGGTTCGCCTGAGCTACTGTATAGTGTGTTGAACTGTTGTCATAGTCTTGTTTTGAAACAATTCCGGATTTGTACATATCTGAATAACGTTTGTGGTCTTTTGTTGCAAAATCAAGTTTAGATTTTGTGGAATTTTCATCTTCAAAAGACTGTTGAACGTTTGAACCGCCTTCGTCAATTTGTTTTTTCGTAACATTCAGTTGAGCCCTTGCTTCTGCAAGTTTAGCTTCTGCCTGATGAAGTTTTACCTCATAATCAGCAGGATCTATTTCAACAAGCAATTGACCTTGTTTTACAATATCATTATCGTCCACAAGAAGTTTAACAACCGGACCTTGAACACGTGGAGCAATCGAAACTAATCTCCCCTCAACAAATGCATCATCTGTTGATTGAAAAAATGTTGAATGAATAGCAAGTGCAACCCCTGTGATTACAAGAATTGTTGCTGTAATTACTGGGACTACTACACGTTTTTTCTTATATTCAGGACGTTTTTTCTTTTTACGTTCTTTTCTTGTTTTAAGTCTTTCCTTTGCTTCTTCTTTAAATTCTTCTGAATTTACCGGAGGTAAATCAACTTTAGTTTTTTTTGAAGTCTTTTTTATTTCTTTATTCGGCTCGTTGTTATTATTTTCTGCCATAATAGTCACCTCTTATATTTGTGTATGTAATTTCTCTTCCAAGTTTGCTTTTATTTTGTTCAAGACAACCAGACAGTTGTTAAGCTCTTCATCGCTAACCCCACTGACTGAATTTTCCCAATGTTCCAAGACAGTCGGCAATGCATGCTCATATTCAGCCTTGCCTTTAGGAGTAATGTTAATCTTGAAAACTTTCCGCTTGTTAATATCTGGAGTCCGAGTAACAAGCCCTTTGTCTTCCAGTATATTTATAATTCTTGTTATGTTTGGTCTGTCTTTCAGTGTAAGCGCACCAATTTGCCTCTGGTATAAACCGTCATGATCCAATATCGCTGCAAGCACAGTAAATTGTTCCGGGGTAATTTCGAATTTTGCTTTAACAAATTTTTGATTTGCAATGGCGCGTACCATCTTGCCTACACGAACAAGCTTCATCCCAATTCTACTTTTTAATAAGTCTGTCTTGTCCATAATTTTTCTTTGTGTTATCATAATAACACAAAGAAAAGGAAATAGCAAGCATGAAAAAATTTAAAATACTTTTAACCCTGTTGCTATTGCTATGCACTGTTACTACTGTGCAAGCAAAAACAACTAAAAACAAAACCGATAATAGAATAGAATATTTAAACCTTACTTGGTGGCAAAAATATAATGATCCTATTTTAACGGACTACATGTCTACAGCCTTTCAAAACAATCAGGATTTGAAAATTGCAACATTAAACGTCAAACAAGCAGAACAAGTCGTAAAAATGTCTTTTGCAAACCAATTACCGCATGCCGGATTTCAAGGAGATGTTTTTAGAGACTTTTCATCTTCTACTGTAAGGTTTGGTGGAGTAACAATTCCGGATTATTCACAAAGTAACTTTTTCCTACCTGCAACATTAAGCTACGAAGCTGATATTTGGGGAGAAAATTATCTAAAAACTAAAGCTGTAAAAAAACAATTAGAAATGGTTAAACAAAATGAAAGAGCTTCTTATATATATTTAACATCTTCTTTGGCTGCGACATATTTCAATTTAGTAAAATTAGATAAACTAATTCAAAACCAAGAAGAATTAGTCAAAATTCAAACAGAAGTAGTTTCATTACAAGACAAAAAATATAAAAACGGTTTGTGCACAGTTGTGGATTTGATGAACGAAAAACAATTGTTAACCCAATTAAAAGAAGAATTAAATTCATACATAGATACACGAATTGTTATAGGTAGAGAACTCGGTGTTTTAACTGGACTGAGAGAAAAGGATTTATCAGAAGTAAAAAGAGGTAATTACGAAAATATTGCACTAATTCCATTGCCATCCGGAATTAATTCAGAAGTTATTCAATATAGACCGGATTACCTTAGAGCAGAAGATTATGTTCAAAAAATCGGAATTGACGTAAGAGTTGCACGTCGAGATTTTTTGCCAAAATTTACTCTTTACGGTCAAGCTGGATTTAATGCATACAATTTGAACAACATATTTGGGAACCACACATTTAAATCATTAATTGGCTTTGTCCCGTCAATAGATTTGTTTACCGGTGGTTTAAAAATGGCAACATTGAGATACAACAAACTTGAACTTGATAAAGCACAGCAAATGTATGAAAAAACTATTTTAACGTCTATTCAAGAGGTTAATAATTCTCTGGGTGGAGCTATTACTCGCGATTTGAACTACAAAGAAAGTGTAAAACGCTACGATTTAGAAGATGAAAAATATCAATTAGCAAACCAAAAACATGATATTGGTGCAAAATCAAATCTTGATTTGATGAAAGACAAAGAAAGACTTTTAGTTGCAGAAAAAGATAAAATTAACGGAAAAATGAATTACGTAATATCTACCGTAAACATCTATAAAGCCGTTGGAGGAAAAGATTTTACAACTGTGAATGAAAGTTTATAAATACTTCAATAAATGTATTTAACTCTTTTGCGTACAGGTTTTTCACATGTACGCAAAAAATTTCTATTACGGATTTTGTAAAGAATATGATAAAAATTTTTAATATATTTTTAAACAAATTCAAATTTTCTACACCGGCACAAAAAGGTTTTCAAAAAAGTAAAGTCAACTTTAGAAGTATCGGAAAAGGAGTTATTCATAATCCCATAAATGTTAAATATGGAAAAGATAACGGAATATTATTGACTGAAAAACTCTCTCCGGCTTCTATGAAAATAGTCAATGCGGACAAAATAAATACAATAGTAAAAGACATGAACGAAAAAGAATTAGGCTTTTATGAATATTATATTGACTGGCAAGATAGAACAATCAAAAAAGGCAATATTATGGTAAACTGTGAAGAGCAACGTAAAGGACTTGGAGAAATCTTAAGACTCTCGAGTTTAATTGAGTTTAGAAAAAACAATCTTAATAAAATTAATATTTTTGCCGCAGCAAAAGCAATACCTTTTCACATAAAGTATAAATTCAGACCAAACTTTGAAAACAAACAAGAAATTTTAAATAATTTACAAGAAATCCAAGAAAATACTCTTGCAATAGAATATTTTAGAAGAAGAGCAAAAAAATTAGCTCGTTCTATCCAGCTAAAACCAAATGAATCTATTGATAAAAAGGAATTAAAAAAAATAAACCAATTTTTTTACGCATTCATTAAACAACATTTGTTTAATTGGCAAGATTCAAGATTGAAATTTGGTATACCAATGGAATTAACAAAAGAAACCGTCAACGGAGCTGCCGATTTCTTTAATAGGTTATTTGAAAAACATGGAATTGATTACAGATTGTAATTTCGTTTTATTTTTTGAAATTCATTTGTAACCAATTGAAACGAGTATTACCCACAAGGTTTGAATTTAGAGCTAATTCTCGAGCCTCTGTATTGTCATCTAAGCTAAACTCCGGGTTACAAATCACTTTGAATTTGTGACTATCTCTGATTTTGTCCAATTCATAAGTGTTGTATTTTTCAGAAATTCTTTGGGAAATCATTTCTGACAAAGATGATGAATGGTGTTTTCTCAATGTTTTATCAATCGCAAAGCCAAGAGGCCCTGTTACTATTAATCCGTTTGAACCCTCATTTTCTTTAATAACTGCGAATTTTGCCAAACTTTCGGCGTATTGAGAAATTGCCTGAAATCTCGCAATCTTAAAATCTTTGTAAAAATCGTCTGCAACTTCAATTGTATTTTTATCTGTCATTATATAAACCGGTTTAAAAACAAGTTCACTTTGGGGATTAGAAGAATCTTTTGGAGCAAGTTTTTTTACGTCTAAAAGTAAGTTTTTTAGTTTTTCTCCTTGAGCGTTTTTAGGAATTTTAAAAGCTTCTGATGTCACAACCTGTCCAATCCCACAACTTGCAATTTGCGGACCAATTTGTTTATTAATTCCCATAGAGTTACAAAAATTGTTAATTAATTTTGAAGCAGAAGCTCCGGCATTTGCAATTTTTACCAGTCCTTGTTCATTTGTAAAATAACTACTACCTGTAGCATCTACAATTGCAGATGAGTCCGAAATTGCTCTAATATTTGAAATTCCGCATCCCCCACCTGTAATTGCTACAGAATAATGATCTCCTGCATGCAACATGTTTTTGTCATGCAGTTTTTGCGCAATTGCAAGACCACTGCCCATTGAATCTTGGAATAATTTAACTTTAAAATCTTTTGCTAACTTTACACCATTTTCTTTCAGATATTTAGTAATTGTATTAAAATCAATATCACTCATTCCAATCCCTGCGGCACCTCGAATATTATCCGCATAAAGGAGTTTGTTATCATACACAGATCCCGGCATAAAAAACACTGCTTCTTTTACCACTTTGTCTTGCGGAGCTGTTTTTAAGCCATTTTGGTAACACTCAGACATTTTACCTGCCAATTTTCTTAAAAAATCTTCCGCATTTTCGTAAACTCTATGCCCCTGAGTGTTGACGACATCTTTCATTTTAGAGATAGTTGTACTTGTTCTGTTTGGGATTAACAATCCTTTGAACGAGTTTTCACCAACACTTCCTCCAACATCAACTAAAAAACGGCTAGAGAAAGATGGTGTTTTACTAGTTGAATTTATATTACTGTTCGAAATTGGTGATATATACATATTTTATACTCCTTTGCTAAATCATGTTTTGTGGCATAAAAAATTCCTAAAAAATTTTTTTTGCTACTTTTAACGAAAAAATTAACTGATTTTTTACAAATGTAAAATATGTATACTATTTTTAGCAAGCAACAGAACACTTTCCATAACAAGGAAGTTCTATTTTGCACCTGCTATAACTTGATAGCTCACTTTCTACACTCAAATAGCCGTTGTGAGCAGAAATAATTTGCTTAGCCAAATATAAATTCAAACTACTTCCGACTTTATTAAACTTTTCTGCTGAAGTCGTATACATTTCAAACATATTATTAATTGCTTCCGGTTTTATGTACGGACTTTCATAAGTTAACGCAACATGTGTTAAATTGTTATTATTTTTTTCTATTTCACATGTAATCAGTGTTCCTCTATAAGCGTTTGCAACGCAAAAATCTATCAGATTTTCAAATGCTTTTTTAAGTTGTACTTTATCTGCAAAAATTGATATAAATTTATCTTTTGCAACTACTTTAACCTTAATATCTTTATCTTGCAGATTTTTGTGAACTTTTGAAAATACTTCATCCAAAAGTTTTAACATGTGAATTTTTTCGTAATTCAAATTTACATCATTATTTTCGTATTTGTATGTTGTCAAAATTGTAGACAACATATCATACATACTGTAGCAAGAATCCAATGTTAAGTTTAAAATTTCCTTTTGGTTTTCGTTAATTTCCCCCATGTCGCCACTTACAAGCAGTTCAAGAGCTCTAATTTGTGCAATTGTCGGAATTTTCAAATCATGGCTTAAAGTAGAGATATAAGTTTCCCTCATACGCTGTGCATCTCTTTCTGCATCAATGTTTCTGCTAAATACAACAAACTTTGTTACATCTCCTGATGCATTTAGAATTGGAACTTTTCGAATAATGAACCAATTTTGTTTTCCGTTTCTAAGTTTAATCGGACGTTCTGTAACAAAAGTCTTTTTCGTTTTTACGATATAATCGTTTTCTTCCCTCATTTGTTCCATAGTATCCCTCTCAAAAATATCTGAGGACAATTGATTAACTTGTCCATCCTCCTCACTATTAATTTTAAAATATTTGATTGTCTCTAAATTGCAAGCTTTAATATTATAATCTGTATCTATGATATATGCTAAAACAGGCAAGTTATTAAGTATCATTGTCAAATTTTTCTCATTGTTATGAATTTGATTTTTTAAATCATTTTCCACTTGCTCTTTTTCCGCAAAAAATTTATTTTTGCATATCAATACAAACATAGAAGTATTTATAATACTAAATGCTATAGCAAACTCCAATATATGTGTCGAATATTTAAAATCAATATAACAGCATGCTGTAATTATCAAGAATGTTGTTATAAAAACTATAGATGAAAATATTTTAAGAGTTGATATTTTTAGCATACTTTCCCCTACTTCTAATCACCTTTAAATCATAGATTATTATTACTTAAAAAACATTCCCCACATGAGCTATATATTTGTGCTATTTACAGTCACATTTTTTCTTACCTACAGGGCTACCAAAAATCATGCGCATCCCTCCAAAAGGTTTTTTCATTGTACAGTTCATTCCGGCAGTCATTTCGTTTATGTTGTACAAAATACTGTTAATCTGTTGTAAAGAACAATTCATCTGCGGAATAACTTCATTTATCTCTTTTGTTAATTTATTAATATTTTTAGAAACATTTTGTACATTTTGTGCAGTTGCATCCATTCTTTCAGACGTAATAGAAGCGTTTACATTATTCGAAAAACTAACCATATTATCTGAAACATCGTTTACGTTTTCAGAAACTTTTACAAAATTACCTGTTGTTTGGCTAAAATCTTTTGACGCTTTTACCATATTAGGACTTACTCCGACAGCCATATCATTCAGAGTTGAGAACAAATCTCCTATTGTTTGCAATGTAACATTCAAGTTCTTTGCACTTTCAGCCATATCAGCCTTTATTTGTTCTAAAGTTTCTGGATCTTGATTTGCGAAGAACGATTCTATGTCAACAGTGGTTTTGCCGGAGATTTTATCTCCATCTTTCAGGTAATAAATCGACGGTTTTTCGGGATAAACTATATCTATATAGTCAAATTTCTTTCCCCATCTGTTTCTTTCTTTTTTCAAGTTTGCAGAGATATTAATCGGAAATTTCATATCACGAGGATGAAGTTCCATTGTCACGATGGTTGATGTGTAATTTTTGTTTGGTTTTACTTTTACGACTCTTCCAATTTTGTACCCATTGTAATAAATCGGAGCGTAGCTGTGAAAAGGTCGTAAATTAGTGAATTCGGCCGTTACATAAGTATTTGTTCTATAAATAACATAGGCTCCGACAATAGCACACAACATTGCAACTGTAATTAAAGATTTGTAAAAACTTTTCATCCTAAAAACTCCTCATCACCCGATAAAAAACTCTTTAAACAAATTGCATAGTCCTTGAATGTTATCCACTTGAAAAAGTTGCATAACAAATAAATATAAATAATTCAGAACTACAATTATCATTTTCATAATTATGTTTTATCAAACAGAATAACTAAAAAAAATACCATCTCAGGCTATCCGAAATGGGGAATATTTTTAAAAAAGTCACTAAGACGTTAAGGCGCTAAGACGATAAGTTCTTATCGTTAAAAAAATTATCAAATATAGCAGCTATATTAGGAAATCAATTATAGTAACTGTCATTACGAGGAGCGGAAAAGCTTGATGAAAATTGTAAAGATGGAAAGGAGAAACAGCGACGTCGTAATCTCATCAAATTAAATTTAATGGGATTGCTACAGCGTATATTCAACAATTTTTAACAACATCTTTACACCTTTTCGCTTCGCAATGACAGTTACAGTAAACTTTTCCTCTCTCCGAGGGAGAGAGAGTGGTTGTTGCAATCAATTTAATTACAACCACGAGAGAGGGGTTAAAAA
>CAKUUY010000027.1 GCA_934693235.1 uncultured Candidatus Melainabacteria bacterium
GCAAGTGATATTCAGCTTCCTGCAGGTGTTAAAGTTGTTAACCCTGACTGGTTGATTTGTACTGTTGCAGATGGTGGCAGCTTCCACGCTGACGTTACTGTTGAAACAGGCAAAGGATACGTTGCTCACGATGTTCCAAGAGATTCTAAAGGCGTTTCAATCGACGTTCTTCCTATCGATGCAACATTCATGCCTATCAAACGTGTTAGCTACAACGTAGAAAGCACTCGTGTAGGTGATTCAATTGACTTCGATAAGTTGACTCTTGAAATTTGGTCTAACGGATCTATTGATGTTACAAACGCTTTGAGCCAAGCAGCTAACTTGTTGATTGACCACTTTATGCAAATCGCAGCAATTACCGGTCAACCGGTAGTTACTCCGTCAATGGCTATTGAAGAAGAAAAAGAAGATGATTCTAACGCTCCTACAATGACTATTGAAGAGTTGGAACTTTCAGTTAGAGCATACAACTGTTTGAAACGTGCAAGTATCAATTCAATGGCTGAATTGTTGAAAAAATCAGAACACGATTTGTTAAACATTAAAAACTTCGGTAAGAAATCTTCAGACGAAGTTATTGAAAGACTTCATCACTTCGGTTTAGACTTAGCTCCAAACCCTGAAGTTGAAGAAGAAGTCTAAGAAGTCGTTAGGACGATAAGTCGTTGAGTCTATTACAATTTCGAACGAAATGCTGATACGAACTTAATGTCTTAATAAAAAACAATATAAGAAAAAATATAAAGGAAAACTAAAATGAGACACCAAACTAAGAAAAATACGCTAGGAAAGGCAAAGGATCAAAGAGATGCTTTGTTGCGTTCATTGGCGACTGAACTTTTTGTACATGGTGAAATCAAAACAACTATGGCAAGAGCAAAAGCTTTGCAACCATATGCTGAAGAAATTATCACACTTGCAAAAAGAGGCGATCTTCACGCTCGTCGTCAAGCTGCTAAATTCATTTTTGACAAAGAAACTGGCAAATTTATGGATTTAGTTTCAGGCGAAGTTTTTGATGCTCCTCAAGCAGACAAAAAACTTGCTGACGAAACAGTTTTGAGAAAACTTTTCGTAATTATTGGTAAAAAATATTCTGACCGCAAAGGTGGTTACACAAGAATATTCAGATTACCTCCAAGACGCGGTGACGCTTCTGAAATGGCTTTAATCCAATTGGTATAAGCCTATGCGTTATGCGCTTCAAGTTCAATATATTGGTAAGAATTACGCCGGAAGTCAAATTCAGTTTGAAAATGGTATAGAAATTCAGACTCCAACAATACAAGGAGAACTTGAAAAAGCAATCAGTACATTGATATTCGGTGATACCGAAAATAAAAACCGACAACTTAAAACAGTCTTTTCCGGAAGAACTGACAAAGGTGTTAATTCAAAAGGGCAAGTCGTTCATTTTGACACAGATAAATCTATTGTTGCTTCAAAGTTTGTCTATCAGTTGAATGAAATATTGCCACCTGATATTTCTGTCAGTGATTTGAAAAAAGTCGATGATAAGTTTCACGCTCAAAAATCTGCCAAACGCAGGTATTACAGATTTGTTTTTATTAACAGAAAATGTAAGAATGCGTTTGACGGTTATTTGATGCGGGTTAAATATTCGATTAATATTGAAAGGATGCAAAAAGCTCTTGATTTTATCTCGGGAGAACATGATTTTTCAAGTTTCAAAAGCTCCGGAACGCTAAACCCAAGCAAGATTTGTTTTATAGAAAAAGCCACTTGTCATAAAGATGGCGATAAAGTGATTATTGATATTGTAGGGAACAGATTTCTTTATAATATGGTAAGAACTATTGTCGGAACCCTTTTAGAAATAGAAGGGCATAATCTTCCTGCAGAACATATGGAACAAGTTCTGATGGCTTGTGATAGACGGAAAGCGGGACAAACAGTCAGTCCCTATGGATTGACACTAATGAAAGTAGAATACTAAACTCTTGAAAAAGAGTTAAAGATAAAAAATGGAGACAAGCATGAAAACATATTCAGCAAAACCTCTAGAAGTAGAAAGAAAATGGTATGTAATCGACGCTGATGGTGAAATCCTTGGCAGATTGGCAACCAGAGTAGCAAATATTTTAAGAGGAAAAAATAAACCTGAATACACTCCAAACGTTGATACAGGTGATTTCGTTATCGTAATCAACGCTGAAAAAGTAGTTGTTTCAGGTAAAAAAGAAACTGATAAAATTTATTACCACCACACAGGTTTCCCAGGTGGTTTGAAATCTGCAAGCGTAAAAGAATTACGTGAAAAAGATGCAAGACTTTTAATTGAAAAAGCTGTTAAGGGTATGCTTCAACACAACACATTGGGTGATACTCAATTCACTAAATTGAAAGTATACAACGGACCTGAACATCCACACGCAGCTCAAAAACCTATCGTGTTGGAAAAGGAGGCTAAATAGTTATGGCAGATAAAGAAATTATGGCTACAGGCCGCAGAAAGACATCTATCGCAGTTGTGAAACTTGTAAAAGGTAAAGGTAGAATTTTTGTTAACGGTAAAACTTTAAAAAACTATATCGGTAACAGACCTGCTATAGAAATGTTAGTTTACAGACCATTAGTTTTGACTGATAACCAAGAAAAATATGATGTAAGAGTTAAAGCAGTAGGCGGCGGTATTGTTGCTCAGTGCGGAGCAATTAGACATGGTATTTCCAGAGCTTTGGTTAAAGCTAACGAAGAATACAAAAACGTATTGCGTTTAGAAGGTTTGTTAACTCGTGACCCACGTGTTAAAGAACGTAAAAAATACGGTCGCAAACGTGCAAGAAAACGTTTCCAATTCTCAAAACGTTAATCAACTTGCGAGTTTCGCAAAAACAATATTCAAAAAAGAACGGCAGAAGTGTCGTTCTTTTTTATTTTTATATGAGTGCAAATTATAGCTAAGTAGCTAGGAAACGAGGCAGCTAATATAACTAGTAGTAAAATACAGATTACGGAGTTAAATTGCCACGATAGCGGAATAAGCAATAACTTGTTAGTTTTTCTATTTGAACTTACAAGTTATTAGAGAATGTAGCGTGTGGCTGGTTTTGTGGAACTTTTTACACAAAAAGTTCCCGCCGTCCACGCAGGACTAATAGCAATATTTTGTTAATTATGATTTCCTCAAAGCTCCATTTATTAATTTTTGTAACGAAAAAGGCAAGTTGTGAAATTGAAGATTTTCAAAATACTTTATATAAGTACGAGAGATTAAAAAAGAACATAAGGAGAGATGAGATGACTTTTTTAGCATTGGATGCACAGAAAAATTTATTTACATTGCAGAAAAGCCAACTGCAATTTGAACAAACACTTGTAATGAGCAGATGTAATTACATTACAAAACAGATGGGTTACAGAGCACAAGAATTGGAAGCTCAAGACATTGATACTGACGATGATCCGACTTATATTCAGTTACAGCAGGAAGAATCGTATCTTGAAACTCGACAGGATTCGTTGGATTCGCAGATTAGTTTGATGGAAAATGAAATTTCCAGCTTGAAAAACCTTGTAAATAGCAATATTAAGTCTACTTGTACGTTGAACTTAATCGGTGGATAATGTAATCCTATGCGGACGGCGAGAACTTTTTGTGTAAAAAGTTTCACAAAACCAGCCACACGCTACATTCACCAATAACTTGTAAGTTCAAATAGAAAAACTAACAAGTTATTGCTCGTTTCAGCTATCGTGGTAATTTGACTTCGTAATTTGTTACAATTCTTGTTAACAAATTATACACAGAATGACTGTCTATTTCTTAGCCAATTCTACAGTATTAAGCATCAAAGATGCGATTGTCATTGGGCCTACACCACCAGGAACCGGAGAAATATATGCGGCAACATTAGAAACATTTTCAAAATCAACATCTCCGCTGATTTTTCCGTTCTCATCTCTAAAAATTCCCACATCAATAACAACACAATTCGATTTTAACATTTTTTCCCCTATAACATTTTTTCCCACTGCTGACACTACTATATCAGCAGTTTTTGTTATTTCGGAAAGATTTTTTGTGTGGCTATGACACATTGTGACAGTTGCATTTCTGTTTAAAAGCATTTGTGCTACAGGCTTTCCGACTAAATTTGAACGCCCGACAACAACAACATTTTTACCATCTAATTCAATATTGTATTCATCCAAAAGTAATAAAATTCCTTTTGGAGTGCAAGGATAAACGTAAGGTTTTTCACCTGAAAAAAGTTTTCCTAAGTTGTAAGGAGTTAATCCATCAACATCTTTTTGTGGTAATATTGCGTCGATTACCCTATTTTTGTTAATATGAGCAGGAAGTGGTAATTGAACTAAAATAGCTGTAACATTTTTGTCGTTATTTAGTTCTTCAATTTTGGCGATAAGTTCATTTTCACTTATGTCAGCCGGATATTCAATAGAAATAGAATTTATTCCGAGTTTTTCTGCGGTCTTTTTTTTGTTGCGAACATAAATCTGACTTGCAGGATTTGTACCAACCAAAATTACGGCAAGGGTCGGTTTTTCGGTCATTTTATCTAACTTTGTTTTTAAATTTTCAAAAATTTTGTCTCTTAATTTTTTCCCATCTAGAATTGTTGTCATTTTACTCCCTTACTTGAGGTAAATTTAATCTAAAATAAAACTGTTTAATAGCATCTTGTACAACAGTAGATTCTCTATCCATTGAGTGTGATTTTAATTCTATATCAAGCGGAATTACACCGAGGACATCTAAATCATAGCGCTTCAAAAATTCATAAAGTGTGTTTAAGTCTGAACCATCAGCCTTGTTAATTACAACTCCTAACTGGTTGCCTGCTGCATATTTTGCACTAAATTCTTCAATGCGTTTTGCAAGATGAGCACTTTCATCTGTTGGATTTGCGACGATTATTGTTGTATCTATATCTGTGTCTACAAGTTGATTTAAGTACTTCAAATCAAACTCGCAGTCAAATACGACGATATCATATCTTTCAATAAGTTTTAAAACGGCATCATTAATTTGCCCCGTAATCGGGCAACGACAGTCTTTAGAACCGACAAACCAAGAAACAATTATATCAACATTTTCGTCCAAAGAAACAACGATATCCTCCATTGCCCATTCAACGTATTCTTGTTTAGACATTCCTTCTGGAATTCCGGTTTTGTACTCGTGTTTACCACTTCTGATACCATAAATAGTGTTTCTGATATCTAGTCCAAAGCTGTGTCCTAGTTCGCTTGTTAAATCATTATCAAATAAAAGAATTGATTTTTCCGGAAAATATTCCTGAAAAACTCTCAAAAAACCTTTTACAATTGTGGTTTTACCACTTCCGCTTTTCCCTGTAATCGCTAATTTAAAAGTCATAAACCTCTCTTTATAAAAAAAGAAGACATATTTTCAAGATAAATGAAAATTATGTCTTCTTTTTTATGAATTCATATCACCTATTCTTCAGTTTCTTCTGCAGTTTCTTCAACAGCTTCTTTTAGAACTTCTGAAGCAGTAACTACAACAGCCAATTCGCATTTAACTTTAGAAGTCAATTTGATTAGCATAGTGTATTCACCAACTTTATTGATAGGAGCGTTCAAAGAAACATTTTTTCTATCTATTTCTATACCAGATTTAGCTAATAATTCTTCAGTCAATTTTTTAGTTGTAATTGTACCGAACAATTTACCTGATTCTCCAGCTTTAGCAGAAAGTTCAAGTTTAGCAAATTCTTCAATTTTCTTAGCTGTTTCAAGAGCTTCTGCGTGTAATTTTTCTTGTTTAGCTTTAATTCTAGCTAAATTCTTTTCTCTGTTTTCCAAAGCACCTTTTGTAGCAACTTCAGCAACTGATTGTGGAAGCAAAAAGTTTCTGGCATAACCGTCTTTTACAGTAACGATATCACCTGCTTCACCTAGGTTTTGAACATCTTTTTTCAATATAACCTGCATTTTATATCTCCTTATATTTATAATAATTGTACTATTTATATTCGCAAGTACACTAATACTACACTAAACAAAACTTAATGTCGAGTATTTTTTTCGGAATGTAAAGAAAATGTGGGATTTAAATAAGTTGAAGAGTTCTCAAAGGTTAAAAATATAAAAATTAATCTATTGAGACTTAACAATTATTTAATTGCAGGAAAATAATATTTTACACCTCTGTCAGAACGCCATCTCACATAGCCAGTTTTTGGTGTTTTGTCGATGTCCATAACGCTAACTAAAGCCCAGTTGCCGCGAACTAAATTCAAATTAATTTTCTTGGGCATATTTATTGTCCCAACAATTTGTGACTTTTCATCAGTTGATACGTGTAGGTCTTTTGCCTCAGCCGGAGCTTCTTTTAATAGGTTTAGTCCGTATTTTCTACCATACATGTTATAAAACATTACCCAAGTCGAAAATCTGTATGGATCGTCCTTTTTTATCCAACCTTTTGCGCCTGTGGAGTTATTGTAAATAACTTGAACCCAGTCTTCTGTTTCATCGGTTACAGTAAGAAATCCCAGATTTTTTGCCGGAAGATAAACTACGAATAAATCTTGCGGTTTCACGCTTGCAGGAAATATTTTGTCACCAATCCAACTAATGCTATGAACGAGTGTTGAAGCTTCTGAAGGTTCGCTGTATAGTACAATTTCATTTGGTGCTTGGTAAATTCCGAGAGTGTTTGTCTGTTGAACGCTGATACATTGAGGTATAACGTCAGCACAAAACGCCTTAATCGGCACTAATAAAAATATTGCAAGTATTAACAAAAGTTTTTTCATTTTACTTCCCTCTTTTTTCGGAAATTTACTTGATATCTGCCCTCTGCTATTTGAGGCACTAATAATATTACTCTCTAAAGCTGATTTCAGTGTAAGTTTTTTGCAATTTTGAACGAATATTGTTCATCTGACGTTCAATTACTTCATCTGTTAAAGTTGCATTTTCATCTTGCATTTTTATACGGAAAGCGAGGCTCTTGAAACCTTTGTCAATATTTTCGCCTTGGTATACGTCAAAAACTTCGCTACCTTTAAAGATGTTTTGTTGAACGGCACCTTTGATAACTCTTTGAATATCGTCAAATGAAACTTCTTCATTGATTACGAATGCCAAGTCTCGACGAACTTCTGGGAATTGAGGAAGTTTTTTAAATCTTACAGTATGTTCTTTGATAATAGAAATTAAGCTATCAAGGTTGATTTCGAACATAAATACATCTTGTCCTTTAATCTTCAATTTGTCTTTTAAAATTGGATGAATTTGTCCGAAATATCCGATGCAAGTCAGATGTTTGCCCAAAACATTAACTTTTGCACTTCTGTATGGGTGCATATAGTCGATGTCTTCGCAAGGTGTAAGTTTAATTCTCTTTGTAACACCTAATTCCTCAAACAATTTTTCAATAATTCCCTTGAGTGTATAGAAATCTGTGTGCGATTTAACTTGCCATTTTGAATTTTCGACTTCACCTGTCAAAACACCTGCTAGAATACGTGATTCTTTAACTCCAGAAGTTTTTTCGTCTGCTGGATTTTCGGCAACGTAGGTTTTCCCTATTTCGTAGACCCAAACAGTTTTTTGAGCGTTATCGTAGTTGTATTTCATACAATTTAAAATGCTTGCAGCCATATCCTGTCTGAGCATTGTGCTTTCGTCACTTGCGGAATTCAATACCTTAACGGCTTTGGTATCATCAAATGTTTGCATATATTTGTCTAGTAATGGTTTCCCGATTAGCGAAGTTGTAATTATTTCATCTAATCCTGATGAAAGCATTAATTCATTTACTTTTTTGATAACTTTTTCTTCTAAAGTTATTTCTGCGGTTTGGTTTTTTGCAGGAAGTGTCGGTGTGATTTTGTCGTAACCGTTAATTCTTGCGATTTCTTCGATAAGGTCGATTTCACGAGTTACGTCGCCGGCTCTGAAAGACGGAACTAAAAATTTTGCAGCGGCAGTATTCCCGCCAAGATTTTTAAATCCTAATTTTTCTAGAATTGTAATACATTTTTCAGGTGCGATTTCGCAACCCAAAATGCGTTTGATTTGCGCGTATCTTAGAGTAATTTCAATTGGTTCAAGTACATTTTTGCCTGTTTCGACAACTCCCTCAATTTCAGCATCTGCAAGTTCAACTAAAAGTTGCATTGCACGCATTAAAGCCGGTCTGATAGTTTCAATATCAATTCCGCGCTCAAATCTTGCGCTTGCATCTGAGCGATAGCCTACACTTCTTGCAGATCTTCTTGTTGTTGCCGATGGGAAGTAAGCTGCTTCAAGTGCAATGTTCTTAGTATTATTATCAATTTCGGAGTTTTCTCCACCAAATACACCCGCAAGGCAAACACCTTTTTCCCCGTCATCAATTAGTACGCTGTCTGTTGTCAAAACTCTTTCTGTTCCGTCAAGCGTAATGATTGTTTCGTTATCTTTTGCGCGTCTTACGCATAAGTAACCGTTTAACTTGTCTAAATCAAATGCATGGAACGGAGAGCCATATTCAAGCATTACGTAGTTTGTGATGTCGACTACGTTATTGATTGCTCGAACTCCTGATGCTAAAAGTCTTTTTTGCATCCATTCAGGTGACGGTTTGATTTTAATATTTTTTAAAACTCCTATAGAGTAGTATTTGCAAACATCTTCATCTTTAATTTCGACTTTGAATTTGTTTGTTGATAAATCTTTTGTGCATTCGAGAGGTGAAAATTTTAATGGTTTGTCGAAAATTGCACTTAATTCTCTTGCAACACCGATTACAGACATTTGGTCGCCTCTGTTAGCGGTAGGGGCAACGTCTAAAATGTAATCTTTTTCAAAACCTAAAACGTCTTTTACATCTGCACCAATTTGAACGTCAGGGAAAATTCTGTTAAGAACAAGGATTCCGTCTTCTTCTTGATAATTTCTGTCTGCCACACCAAGTTCATCAGCTGAACAAAGCATACCTTGAGATTCGACCCCTCTGATTGTTGCAGGTGCAAGTGTAAACATTTCACCGGTTTTTCTGTCCAAAACTTGTGAACCTACGGATGCGTATGGAATAATTTGACCTACTGCGATATTTTGTGCACCACAAACAACTGTTTTCAATCCGGAACCTGTGTTTACGGTTACTAAGTGTAGGTGATCAGAATTTGGATGGTTATCGATTTTTTCAATTTTAACAGTTTTTATATTTGTAAATTGAGGTTTCAATTCTTCAACTGCTTCCACTTCTAATCCGCTCATAGTCAATTCATGAGCAATTTGTTCTACTTCTATATCTGATAAGTCAACGAATTCGTTTAACCAGTTTAATGATACTTGCATTTTTATACTTCCCTCTCAATTAAATGTTATCTTTGATTGAATGATACTACAAACTCAAATGAATTACAAATTTTCATGTTATAATTCGCGTATGAAAAGAGTTGTAGTTTTTGCGCACTATGATAAAAATAATCTGGTAGATGATTATGTCGTTTACTATATAAATGCATTGAAAAAAGCCGATTGTGACGTTGTATTCGTTTCGTGTCGTGAGCTTGAGCAGTCAGAATTGAAAAAACTTGACGATTTAGTTATTCATTCAATTTGTGAAAATCATGATGAATATGATTTTGGGTCATATAAAAGAGGTTTCAATTACTTAAAAACTTTTTTAAGTAATTATGATGAATTAATTTTCGCAAATGATAGTTGTTATGGACCAATTTATCCGATTTCAAAAGTTTTTGAAAAAATGGAAAAAGAGAATTGCGATTTTTGGGGGATTACTAAAAATAACTTCGGATACAAAAAGAAAATCGGACATTTATTTGCAAAACGTCCACATATCCAAAGTTATTTTATTGCTTTTAGGAAAAATGTTTTTACTTCAAAAGTTTTTAAAAACTTTGTGTCATCAATAGAACATCAAGATAATAAAAAATTGATTATATCAAAATACGAAATAGGATTGACTGAAATATTAGTAAAGAATGGATTTAGCTTTAAAACATTTATAAATGCATATAAAAATATTAACAACATTACAATTCTAAAATGGCGACAAATTATTGAAAAATATCAAATGCCATTTATAAAAAAATCGTTATTTGATTTAAAAAATACAGATACCACGACTATTGAAAATTATAAAAATATTTTAAGGAACTATCCTTGTAACTTAATAAAAATACCCAAAAAAATTCAAACAAAGGTTCCATATCTTATTAAATTTATAGTTTTTGATACACTTACAAATTTCCCATTCCCAATAAGAAAACTTTTTGCAATTGTAATAAAAAGGCTATTTCCATTTATTATGGATTAATTTCATTAATATCTTATTCATTTGTTGTAAAACCCAAATCATACGCAAAAAGATAATAAAAACCAGAATTTTAAAATCTTTACTTTTTATAAATATTTTAAAATATGCTTTTATTCGAAGTCCTCCCGGAGTGTTTCTCTCAGAATTGTTTATGTAACTAATAACACAAAAAATCACCTCGTTTTGCAAGGTGACTTTTTGGTAGTTTATGTTATGTGAAAGGATTATTTTGCGTTGTTTGCAGCCATCTCTGCTAAAACATCTGCTCGTTTTTGCGGAGTTGAAGAATTTTTAAATGCATCAATAATTTCTCGTTCAATTTTTTTGCGAGTATTACCTCTTGTTCGGCGCTTACTTTCTAGAAAATCTGCAATTCGAGCATGTGTGTCCGCTGCTTCTACTTGTTGTTTTAGTCTAAGAGTTTCTCTTGCAGTTTGGCTTTCTAGTTTATTTCTTGGTGCAGACATTCTGCCGTCATAAACATTTGGCGGAGTTGGTTTATCTTTTTTAAACGGATTTAATTTTTTCAAATTTCCTTTTAATTTATTCCATAAACCTTTGATGTCTTTTCCTAATTTTTTCCATGAGAAATCTTTTAAATATTTAGAAATATCTTTACGGTAAACGATACCAGTTGCGATTGCTGCAGTCGCAACTGCTCCGCCAGCAATCAAGCCGATTTTGTTATCTTTTTTGAACTCAAAATCTTCGCCACGTTGAATTTTATCGGCATTCTTAATTAATTGTTTCTTGAATTGGTCTTGAGATAAAGTTTTAACTTTCCCTTGCGAATTTGTAATTTGTACTTTCCCTTTAGTTGTCATTTCTGCAGTATTTCCACAAATCGTTAACGCAGGTCCGATAGTCATGTTGTTCGCCATAGTCTTATACCTTTCAATTTACATTATTTTTATTGTCTACATGAAAACACGTCAATATTTTTTATGCTATTTGTATTGCAAATATTAACAATAATTTACATTTAATTTAACGAAACGTAACAGGTTTTTTCAATATGAACATGTTTATAATATAATGTTTCTTGAGGTACCATAAAATTGAAACATTCGAAATTAACAGCCCTAATATTTATAGCACTTATTTTAGGTGTTGTCGTAGGACATTTTGCACCTGATTTTGCGGTTAGAATGAAGCCGTTTGCAGTAATCTTTTTGAGAATGGTTAAGATGATTATTGCTCCATTGTTGTTCTCAACTTTAGTTGTTGGAATTGCGGGACATGGCGATGCAAAAAGTCTTGGAAAAATCGGGCTTAAAACAATTATTTACTTTGAAATCGTAACTACTTTGGCGTTGATTATCGGCTTGACTGCCGCAAATATTTTTAAGCCGGGGGTTGGTTTTGTAACAAACAATTCTATTCACGCGATACATATGCAAGAAGCCGGATTGATGGCTGCAACTCAGGCGCATACGTCTATTAGTGAAATGGTTACGAGTATTTTCCCGACGAGCATTGTTGATGCAATGGCGCAAGGTAATTTGTTGCAAATTGTTGTATTTTCAATATTCTTTGCACTTGCGATGGTTGCTGTAGGAAAGAGCGCAAAGCCTGTTATCGATATTTTAAATTCCGTTTCTCAAATAATGTTTAAATTTACGGAATATGTTATGTATTTTGCTCCTCTCGGAATTTTTGGTGCGATTGCATCAACTATTGGAGCAAACGGTTTAGCTGTTTTGAAAAGTTATTTTAAGGTTATCGGTGCGATGTATGTTGCATTGGCGGTGTTCGTGCTGATGGTTCTTTTTATAGCTTGCAAGATTGTAAAAATTTCTTTGAGAGATTTGCTGAGAGCGGTTCAAGAGCCTGCTTTTTTAGCATTTACTACAGCAAGTTCCGAAGCTGCATTCCCAAAAGCTATGGAAGTAATGGAAAACTTTGGAGTTCCTAGAAATATCGTGGGATTTGTAATGCCGACAGGATACACTTTTAACCTTGACGGTAGTGCAATTTACCTTGCAATGGGTGTTCTTTTTTCTTCACAAATAGTCGGGATAAATTTAGATTTAAACCAACAAATAATTATAATGCTTGCTTTAATGCTTACAAGTAAAGGTGTTGCAGGGGCACCAAGAGTATCTTTAATTGTTCTTGCAGGTACTTTGGCAAGTTTTAATATTCCAATCTTAGGTGTTGCAATTCTTTTAGGTATTGACCAAATTCTAGATATGGGCAGAACAACTATTAACCTTGTCGGAAATTGCGTTGCAACGGTAGTTATTGCAAGATGGGAAAAAGTTTTTGATTATGATAAGATGAAAAGTTTTGTAAAATTGTCTAATGAAGAAAGTATTGGACACGATATACAACAATCACTAGAACAGATAAAAGAAGGATAGATAAATATGGCAAACGAAACAGGTACAAAAAAAGAATATAAAGAAACTTTAAATTTGCCTCAAACAACTTTGGCAATGAGAGCGAATGCAACTGTTAGAGAACTTGAAATTCAAAAATTTTGGGCAGAACATGATATATACAACAAAATTATCAATAATCGTGACAAAGTAAACAAATTTATTTTACACGATGGCCCTCCGTATTTAAGTTCAGAAAAAATTCACGTTGGTACTGCTCTTAACAAGATTCTAAAAGATATTTTGTTGAAATATAAGGCTCAAGCAGGGTTTTATACTCCATATGTTCCGGGGTATGACGGGCATGGTTTGCCAATTGAAAATAAGGTAGTAAAAAATATTAAAGGTGGCAGAAGTGCTGTAACTCCTTACGAATTACGCCAAAAATGTCGTGAATATGCTCATAACAGTTTGAAAGGGCAAGAAAGTGAATTTAAACGTCTTGGCGTTTTGGGAGATTGGGAAAATCCTTATTTGACTATTAAACCGGAATTTGAGGCGGAACAAGTTCGAGTTTTCGGTGATATGTATAAAAAAGGTTACATTGAAAAAGGCTTGAAACCTGTTTATTGGTGTGCATCTTGCGAAACAGCTCTTGCTGAAGCAGAAGTTGAATATGCTGATGTTACATCAACTTCAATCTATGTAAGATTTAAGTTTGATAATGAAAGTACTGAGAAAATTCAAAAGTTATTGAATAATTCATTCCTTGCTACCCATAATTCTCCGATTTATGCCATTATTTGGACAACAACTCCTTGGACAATTCCATCGAACATGGCAATTAGTATGCACCCAAAATTTGAATATACTTTTTTTGAATATAAAGGTGACGTTTATGTAGTTGCACAGGGTTTGTTAGCAAGCTTTTTGGCTGATGTTGAATGGGATGAAAAAGATATTAAAGTTATGGGTTCTTGCGTTGGACAGGATTTGGAGCTTTTGACAACTCAGCATCCGCTTGTAGATAGAAAATCCCCTATTATTTTGGGAGAACACGTAACACTTGATGCCGGTACAGGCTCCGTTCATACAGCTCCTGGACATGGTCTTGAGGATTACGAAGTTGGTTGTAAATACGGTATTGAAGTATTTTCACCATTAGATAGCAAAGGTGTTTGGACTGATGTTGTAAAAGACACTGATTTGATTGGTTTACCTTATTATAAAGGGAATTCAGTTGTTATCGAAAAACTTAAAAACAGTGGAGCTTTGCTGAAAGCTCAAGATATCAACCACAGTTATCCTCATTGTTGGAGATGTAAAAATCCTGTAATCTACAGAGCAACTCCTCAATGGTTTGTAAAAGTTGATAAATTTAGAGATAAAGCTTTAGAAGCAATCAAAGGTGTGAAATGGATTCCTGCAGGTGGGGAAGCTAGGATTTCAAACATGGTTGCTGGGCGTACGGATTGGTGTATTTCCAGACAAAGAGCTTGGGGCGTACCAATTCCTGTATTCTATTGTGAAGATTGCGGAGAAGTTATTGTAACTGATGAAACAGTTGAAAATGTTGCTAAAATCTTTGAAAAAAAAAGTTCGGATGCATGGGTTAAATATTCTGCTGAAGAATTGTTGCCACAAGGTTTTAAATGCCCTAAATGTGGTAAAACTCATTTCAAAAAAGAAAACGACATTATGGATGTTTGGTTTGATTCAGGTGTAACTTGGCGTGCAGTTGTTGAAAAACGTTCCGATGTTTTAGGTCATACTCCTGTGGAAATGTACTTGGAGGGTTCAGACCAGCATAGAGGATGGTTCCAATCTTCACTTTTGACAAGTGTTGCTGTTCAAGGAAAAGCGCCTTACAAATCCGTTTTAACTCATGGGTTTGTATTCGGGGAAGATGGCAGAAAGATGTCAAAATCTTTGGGTAACTATATTAGACCTGATGAAATTATCAAAACTTATGGCGCTGATATTTTGAGATTGTGGGCTGCGTCAGTTGACTACAGAAATGATACCAAAATCGGTAACAATATTGTTAAACAGTTAGCTGAGATCTTTAAGAAAACAAGAAACACTTCAAGATTTTTGCTTGGAAACTTGTTTGATTTTGACCCGAAAGTTGATTATGTGAAATATGATGATTTGAAAGCTATTGACAAATTTGCGTTACACAAGCTTAATCAGCTTATTGCAAATGTAACAGAAGCATTTGATAACTATGAGTTCTACAAATATTTCCAACAACTACAAAACTTTGCAGCGGTTGATTTGAGCTCATTCTACCTTGATATTGTAAAAGACAGACTGTATACAGCAGGTAAAAAATCACTTTCTCGTCGTGCTTGTCAAACTGTTTTGTATGAAACATTGCAAACTCTTGTTAGAATGCTTGTTCCTGTAATGCCTCACCAAGCAGAAGATATTTGGATGAGTGTCCCTGAATGTCAAAAGAATGGATTGGAAAGTATTTTACTTTCTAATTGGCCGGAAACAAATGAAAAATGGGACAATGAACAATTGGAAAAAGATTTTACACAAATATTGAAAACTCGTGAAGTTGTTACTCGTGCAATTGAACCTCTTAGAGCTGAAAAACAAGTTGGAAGTTCTTTAGAAGTTGCGGTTTTTGTAAAATCAGATAACAACGAAATATTGAAGGCGAACGAAGATGAGTTGTGTAATATCTTTATTACTTCTCAAGCTCATGTTACGGATGAAAAACCTGAAAATGTTTTGAATGAACATTCAGAAGAGGGTTACACAGTTTGGGTAACAAAAGCACAAGGTGAAAAATGTGCTCGTTGCTGGAAGTATCGAAATTTGAATGCCGATGGGATTTGTGAAGAATGTGCAGAGGCTATCAAGTAATTTCGGCAAGTTTAATTATTAACAAATTTAAAAAGGTAACTTGAAAAAAGTTGCCTTTTTATTTTTTAAGAATTATAATTTTTTCGCAAATATACATTATTTTAAAACCCCAAGGAGAAATTTATGATTACAAAAGTTGATAATTTTTCTGTTTTGAATGGGAAAATTGCTGCGGTTGAGAATTTCCAAAAGAATAATGCGTCAGGAATAGAACAAATCAAAACTTCTGTTCGTAAAGAAAATGCAATGTATGGTTATATTGTAAAAAATCATGAAAGTTTTGGTGCAAATATGATAGATTTGTTTATAAAGCGTCCTTATGAAATGTTACATATAGAAGCAGCTAAATGTTATAATACTGACTTGGCATCCGGCTTTGCAGATTATGATAAACAAAAACATTTAGTAAAGAGGATTAGTGACTTATATTCAAATAATTATAAAAAAACCGGCAAATTAAGAAAACAATTAATAAGTGATGGTAGAATATCTATGGATACTGTTGTTCCAAAGATGACAAGTAAATTAAAAAAAATTTTTAGATACAAATTTTAGGATTTGTTAGTAAGGTTATTGTAACGAAATTTTAACAAAACCTAAAGATTTTCTCTAATTGTGCCGTAAACAAACATGTACAATTTTGAAAGGAAAATCTATTATGGGAATGGCAGCATCACAAGCTAGACTATTAAGCATAACAGCGAGATTGACCAACAATGAAAACAGTGGTCAAAGTATTTCCTATTCAAAACAACGTTTAGCTGATCAAACACAACAGATTACAAATGAATATAACGAAGCTCTTGAGACTACAAAGTTAACAGTTTTAACAGGTTTTAACGGTGCTGATGCTACTTATACGGATATTTCATATACTCTTATGACAGGGCCTGAAATGGCTGCAAATACTAAGCAGTATGTTGTTACAGATACAAAAGGTAAAGTTTTGGTAACAGAACATATTGCAGAAGCTTATCAAAAAGCAAACGGCAACTACAACCAGTTTTTGGCAAATGTTGGGGGCTATTCACAAGTTGATATCGACGTAAATAGTTCAGATGAAAAATGGTTTAAAAAAGATGCAGCTGGAAACGAAATTGCGGCGAAAAAAGGAGAAAAAGGTGCTTACGAAAACCCTAAAACAGTTGCTGCAAAACAACAAATCCATGACGCTTGGGATAAATATTTTGCTACAATCGGTATAAATTTGGGTGATAATGATCACGACTTCGGTTTTAATTTCACAGAAACAGTTGATGAAAACGGTGGTTATGCCATCGGACAAGGTTACGTCGGTTATGCAAGAATTGAAAAAAATGATGATGGCTCAAATAAGTATGAACAAGCTGTTGACAATAAAGGTAATTTGATTTATCAACAAAAAACCGATGAAAATGGCAACCTTGTTTATGAAAAAGATGCAGATGGGAATGATGATACATCAAAACCTGTCTATGATACAACTAAACCGGTTTATACATCAAATCCTGTTTATGCAAAAGACAAAGATGGTAACATAATCTATGATCCGATAAACTATGAAGGTACATCTGATGAACAACGTGAATTGTTTGATTATGCAATGGCGATTACAGAAGCATATTATAGAAACAATAGTGGTGGTGATAAGAATTACAACCTTCAATATAATCAAGATTTATTGAATACTGCAAATAATGCAGATAACAAGTCAATGTTGACTTATTACAAAAATATCTTCACCAAAATGCAATCAAGCGGGTATTTTACATATACTAATACGCCGGCTGATGCGGTAAAAGATCCAGAACACTTTAAATATTCTTCAAAAGGTACAGGCACAGCAGGAAATGTTGAAAAATCTCCTTTGAAAGATAACACAGTATTTGAAGCAGCTTTGAGAGATGGTTCACTTAGACTTGAATACTATTCAACAACTTCAAAATCGTTCAAAACAACTACAATTTCAGAAGACAACTGTATTCAAGAAGTTGCAGATGAAAGAGCGATTGCTCGTGCTGAATCAAAATACAATCAAGATATGGCAGACTTGGAAAACCAAGATAAAAAACTTGACCTTGAATTGAAAAAACTCGATACAGAACACTCTGCCCTACAAACAGAATATGAGTCCGTTAAAAATGTAGTTGATAAAAATGTTGAAAGCTCATTCAAAACATTTGGGTAAGAAGTTGAACCCCTCTCTGAAATTTGTAAATTCGCCTGTCTATTAAATGATTAAGACAGCCTCATTAACAAATTTTTTTTCTCTCCCCAAGGGGCGAGATTATGTTATACTTCATTTATGCAGAAAGCTAATCACAATTATACAAATTTTTCATTAAAAAAGCAAAAGAATTACGTTCAGATATGACAATATTTGAACAAAAGCTTTGGTTTAATTTAAGAGCCAAAAGATTTATGGGGCTTAAATTTCGTCGTCAAGCACCAATTGGAAATTATATTGTAGACTTTGTTTGCAAAGAAAAAGATTTAATTATTGAGTTAGATGGTTCAGGGCATCTCGAAGAAGGACAAACACAACATGATGAAATAAGGGACAAATTTCTCAAAGAACAAGGCTATAAAATTATTAGAGTTTATAATAACGAAATAAACAATAATATAGACAATGTATTAGAATAAATAAGGTTAAATGTTCTCTAATCTCGCCCCTTGGGGAGAGAAGAAATTTCTTGGCGAATGTAATGAGCTTAGAAATTTCAGAGAGGGGTTAGATATTTGTGTCCTTCAAGAATTCCAAAACATTCCTCAAGGCTTGTCCTCTGTGGGAAATCTTATTTTTTTCTGTCTCTGACAATTCTGCCATTGTTGTAGAACTATTGCCAACTAAAAATACCGGATCATAGCCAAACCCATTTGTTCCGGCTTGTTTGTAGGCAATATTTCCATGGCATTCTCCGCGTGTTTGAAAGATGATTTCCCCATCGGGCGAAACCAAAGTCATTGCACAAACAAATTTCGCTTTGCGATTTTCTTTTCCGCTCATTGCGTTTAATAATTTGTCAATTCTTGCTTGAGGAGTATCTGCATATCTTGCGGAGTATATTCCAGGAGCACCATTTAATGCTTCCACACAAAGTCCTGAATCGTCTGCTAATGCAAGCATTTTACTTAATTTTGCAGCCTCTTTGGCTTTAATATAAGAATTTTCTTCGAAAGTCGTTCCGTTTTCTATTGGGTCAAAGCCATTTGGCGGTAGTAAAAATTTTATATCAGTATCCCCTGCAATGTCTTTAATTTCTTGCAATTTATGAGGATTGCCAGTTGCAAATACGAGTTTAGTCATTTTGTAATCCTTTTTTTGAAATTACTGAGTAAAAATTGAAGTGAATAGGTGAATAAGAAAATAAGTGAATAAGTTCAAATCGCTCGCTTTGCTCGTAAATATATTTTGGTGCGATAGCACCTGTAAAGTACTTATTCACCTATTCACTTATTTTCTTATTCACTTAGAACATTATTTCCCAAACCTTCTTTGTCTGTTATGAAATTCTTCAACGGCTTCGGCTAGAGAATTCTTGTCAAATTCCGGCCAATACTGTTTTGTTACCAGAATTTCTGAGTAAGCAATTTGCCATAAAAGGAAGTTTGAGATTCTTTTCTCACCACCTGTTCTGATTAGCAAGTCAGGATCTGGCATTCCTTTTGTGTATAGGTTTTTGGAAATAGTTTCTTCTGTGATATCTTCTGCGCTAATTCCTTGTGAAACGATGTTTTTTACTGCGTGGACAATTTCATCTCGAGCTCCATAGTTGAAAGCGATTTGAAGATGTACGCCGGTATTATTTTTTGTTGTTTCAACAGAATTGTTTAGTATTTTTTGAAGTTTTGGACTAAGTTTTTTTATGTCTCCAATAAAATTAATTACAACTCCCTCAGAGTGCATTTCTGCAAGTTCGTTTGTCAAGGTAATTGCGAGAAGTTCCATTAAAAAATCAACTTCTTCTTTTTTTCTGTTCCAATTTTCTGTTGAAAATGCGTATACTGTCAAATATTTTATTCCAAAATCTTTGCAAGCGCGAAGAGTTGCTTTTAGAGCGTCAACTCCTTTTTTATGCCCCATTGCAGATGGCAAGTTTTTTTCTTTTGCCCAGCGACGATTTCCGTCCATAATTATTGCAATGTGTTGTAAGTTTGTATCTTTTACTATTTCAGCTGTTCTTGTCGTGTCCATGATTTTAATTATATTGTAAAAATATTAAAATAACAAGTCTTTAAGTCGATAAAGCGATAGGACGTTAAGTTAACTTCGTTAAACATTCTGGGTAAAAATTTTATTAATGCAATTTGATGTAAAGAACTTTATGACTTATCGACTTAACGTCTTATAGTCTTCTTAATATTTTATTTACAAAAAAAATTTTTTGTGTGACAATCTAAATGAGGCTAAAAATATAATAGCGAATGTACACAATATAAAAAAGGAAAAAACAAAATGGCTAGACAAACTCCATTAGAAAAAATCAGAAACATTGGTATTGCCGCTCACATCGATGCTGGTAAAACCACTACAACTGAACGTATTTTGTTTTACACAGGTAAAACTCATAAAATCGGCGAAACTCACGATGGTGCAGCCGTAACTGACTTTATGGAACAAGAAAAAGAACGTGGTATTACAATCCAATCTGCTGCTGTAACAGCTTCTTGGAAGGGACACCAAATTAACATTATTGATACTCCGGGTCACGTTGACTTCACAATCGAAGTTGAACGTTCACTTCGTGTATTAGACGGTGTTGTTGCTGTATTTTGTGCAGTTGGTGGTGTTCAATCTCAATCTGAAACAGTTTGGAGACAAGCTAACAGATACGAAGTTCCACGTATGGTATTCGTAAACAAAATGGACAGAACAGGTGCTGATTTCTACAGAGTTGTAGACCAAATCAAAACTAGATTGGGTGCGAATGCTGTTCCTATTCAATTGCCTATCGGTGCTGAAGACAAATTCAACGGCCTTATTGACTTGATGACAATGAAAGCTGAAATCTATACTAACGACTTAGGTACTGATATTAGAGAAGAAGATATTCCTGCTGATATGTTGGAAAAAGCTCAAGAATATCACGATGCTATGGTTGAAGCTATCGCATCTGAAGATGACGCTTTGATGGAAAAATATTTTGACGATCCATCATCTATTACAGTTGACGAATTAAAGGCAGTTTTAAGAAAAGCAGTTTGTGAAAACAAAATCGTTCCTGTAACTTGCGGTACAGCATTTAAAAACAAAGGTGTTCAACTTCTATTGAACGCAGTTGTTGATTATATGCCATCACCGGTTGATGTAAAAGCTATCGAAGGTGAATTGGAAGACGGTACAAAAACTGAAAGACATTCTTCTGATTCAGAACCTTTCTCTGCATTGGCATTTAAAGTTATGACTGACCCTTATGTAGGTCGTTTGACTTTCTTGAGAGTTTATTCTGGTGTAATCACAGCTGGTTCTTACGTTCTTAATGCTACAAACGGCAAAAAAGAACGTATTGCTCGTTTGGTTCGTATGTACGCGGATCAAAGAATTGAAGAACAAGAAGTATACGCTGGAGACATTTGTGCAGCAGTTGGTTTGAAGGATACTACAACTGGTGATACTTTGTGTGATGAAAAAGCTCCAATCATTTTGGAAAGAATGACATTCCCTGAACCTGTTATATCAGTTGCAATTGAACCAAAAACAAAAGCAGACCAAGATAAAATGGGTATTGCTCTTCAAAAGCTTGCAGAAGAAGATCCATCATTCAGAGTTAAGTCTGATACTGAAACAGGTCAAACAATTATTTCTGGTATGGGTGAACTTCACTTGGATATTATCGTTGACCGTATGTTAAGAGAATTCAAAGTTGAAGCTAATATTGGTAAACCACAAGTTGCTTACAGAGAAACAATTCGTGGAAACGCTGATCAAGACTCTAAATTCATCCGTCAATCAGG
>CAKUUY010000028.1 GCA_934693235.1 uncultured Candidatus Melainabacteria bacterium
TTCGCTTTAGCTCACTAACAAATTCTTTCTCCCCCTCGGGGAGATAAATCTATCTAATAATCAAACTTAAATCCGTTCTCCAAAAAGTGTCCAAAACATCCGCCGTAAAGACCACCTAAGCAAGTTTCAAATTTATTTTCTCTTACTTCTGATGCTGAATTGTCCCACCCAGAATTACACTCAATGTTTTTTCTACATTCTGGAGTTACAGACCCTTCATCAATACTTCCATCATAAAAAATGTCCATATCCCAATAATCATATCCTACTTTATTTGGACCTTTTTTACCATTAATATCCACATGTATCCAAAGTGGTCCACCCCAGGATACAGGTTGCATTATCATACACATTCCATCAGCGATAACAAAGGCAAAACTACTACTATGACCTAAATAATATTTTTCAACTCCATCGAAAAGGGTTCCATCTGAGAAGGTATCTCCATTCTGTAGTTTGTAATTACTAGCAAAACACCCACCATTGCTGTCACATTCTTTAACAACCTTAAAGTATTTCCTAACAAAATTATTTACTGCTTCTTGAGCTTTTGCCTCATTTGCATTTTTTTCTTCGTCACTTAAATTATCATTATAAACCTCTATCAATGGAATATTTCTCAAATCATCCACACCCTCATCAGCCATGTATTTTTTTATTGCTTGTGACATGTTGGAATAAAACTTTTGTGTAGCAACTTCAAGAGATCTTTTTTGTTGATTTTGTATCAATGTTGGTAGTGTCATTGCTGCTACGACACCGATTATCGCAAGCATTATTAAAACTTCTGCTAACGTAAATCCAAGACTTTGTTTATTAGATATTAAATTTTTCATTATTAATCCTTTCAAAAAATAAAAAACATTTTTGTAAGATAATATCTTACATATTTGTATTTATTATTGTTGCAAAATAAGTCTATGTCAAGACTTGTGAAACTAGGTCAAAATATTAAATATTACAGAAAACAGAAAAATTTATCGCAAAATGAGTTTGCAGAAATGATAAATTTTTCTCGGGAACATCTTGCTTGCATTGAGACAGGAAAAGAGTTTGTGAGCTTGAGAAAATTGTTCTTAATAGCTGATACCCTTGGAATTTCACTAAAATCATTAATTGATTTTGATTAGACCTAAATTTGCAGTAACAAAAAAATAAATCCCCAGATTTTACTATTTTCGACTTATACCTAAAGGGGATTATTTTGTGTGCGAAAAGTTTTAAAATTTACATATAACATATTGTGGAGTGATTATCATGCTAATGGGAAATGATTGCCATGATTGCAGCAAGTACAATCGTTTGGAAATGAAAAATGTGAATAAAGATATTCTTGCGTGGCTTGAAGAAATTGTAGAAGAAAACAACAGCCGCATTGAAAAAAAAGAATGGAAAAGCAAATATAACAGTTATGTTATCTATGACTATGAACCATTCTGTACAGACGGTTTTGAGATTAATGTGGTAATTACATCTTATAATGCCGCGTATTTGAACTTTATTAAATATTTGTATGATGAGAAAATAAGTACGATAGAATACTTGAACAGTTGCATTGGCGTATAAATAAAACAGACCGGTTAAATATTTTAATCGGTCTGTTTTTATCTATTTGATTTTATTAAATTTTAATTTTCTGTTGCTTCGTGTTCTTTAGTAAAGCAATCTTTGCAATAGACTTCTTTTCCCGGAATAGGTTTGAACGGAACTTGAGTTTGAGCTCCGCATTTTGAACAAACAGCATCATACATTCTTCTTTTTCTTCTGTTGTTGTTTCTGCGAGCTTTTCTGCAGTCCGGACATCTTTTTGGCTTGTTCACCAAACCTTTTTCTGCATAGAATTCTTGTTCACCTGCTGTGAAGATAAATTCTGCGCCGCAATCTTCACATACAAGTTTTTCATCTTGGTACATTTGTCTTCTCCTAGTTTAAAATGGTACTTTAAAGAAACCTTTCGCAAAATTCCTTTAGCTTTCCTTATTATACACATTTTTTGAAAATTTGCAAGTGTATACCACAGTTTATAATATATTCTTTATGCGCTTCAAATGTATTATTTTATCAAAAGATTTTTCAATATTTTCACGTAGTTCAATGTCATTTTCAGCTTTTTTAGCAATTGTTTCAATTATATTCATTGTTTCAGGAGTAGAATTTCTATAAATAAACATATTTAATCCTGCTCGAATTCCCATTTCACAGGCTTCAATATCTCCAAATTTTGCAACTCCTTTCATTACCATATCATCAGAAATAGTAACTCCTTTAAATCCAAGTATATTTTTGAGATAGAAAATAGCATTTTTGCTCAACGACGTCGGAATAACATCTTTTTCAAAACAAGTACAATGAAGATGTGCAATCATAACCATTTCAATATTTTTTGCACAAACTGCAAATGGTTTTATGTGAGTTTTTTCCATTTCTTCAAGTGACAAATCTATTTCAGGCAAAGTCAAATGGCTGTCAGTGTTAGCATCTCCATGTCCCGGAAAATGTTTTACGCAAGGAATAATCCCATTTTCTCGATATGTTTGAGAAACTATTTTTTCTGCTTTAACAACATCTTTAACATTGTTTGAAAACGCACGTTCTCCGATAATCGGATTATTTGGATTTGTGTTCACATCAATACAAGGAGCAAAATTAAGGTTTATCCCATAGCTTGTTAATTCGTGGGCAATTTCTCTTGTTTGTGATTTCAAAAATTCTTCACCTTTTTCAAACGCAAATTTAGCAGACAGATACTTTTTGCCGTTATGAATATTTTCAGTTCTTTCAACTCTGCCACCCTCTTGGTCAATTGACAAAAACGGATGGATTTTTGATTGTGATTTTATATCATTAATTAACATTTTAAATTGTTGAGAAGTTTGAATATCTTTTGTAAAAAATATTATTCCGCCCAGACCTTTTTTGAGGGCTTCTTTGTACCCATTGCCATCTGTCCCGAGGATAAACATTTGGTATAATTTTGTTTTCAAATCAGTCATTATAATACCTTTTCCGACGATTCAAAAAGTTCGTACAATTTGCCATTATCAATAACTTTTTCAATAGCTTTCAAAATTTCCTTTAAGCCTGCTTCATCAACTGATTTTAGGTTTGATGGTAGTTTTACATCCGTTGTTGTTTGAACTTTTACAAAGCCTTCATTGAGTTTTAAAAATTCTCTATATATATCAAGAATTTTCAAACTTTTTTCATCTACTGAAAAATTTTGGCCTAGATAGTATTTAGCATCTTTTTTTAGTTGTTCAATATATTTTTTGATAAAATCAACTTCTTCCAAAGTTTCTGTTTCAGAAAACTCTCCACCATAACAAAGATTTCCGACAACAGGTTTTTCGCCAAGACTTTTAATATAAACTGCCCACAAAATACAACCAAGATAAAATCCCAAATAATTTTTCAAAAGTGATTGAATTTTTGGATAAAACATTTTGAACTGCATTTTCTTTTGATTAAAGTTTCTGCAACTATTTAACGAATTATAAACATATTCAATATTAGGTTCAAATGCAGACATGTGCTGAATAAATCCAGGATCAAATTGAATGTTGTTTGTTGTATCTATTGTCATTGTGGTCTCCTTTTTATTGGGGGTGAATAAGTCCATTTCAGTTGCTATGCAACATAATATATTTTCGAACGGAGTGAGCGATAAGAACTTATTGCCTTATTCACTTATTCACCTATTCGCTTTCTCCATCATATCATCTCAAACTTAACTTTCTTCTTGTTATTTTTCAAAACTTTTTGTTGGTATTTTTCATCATATTGCAGTCTATAACCATTAGAAAATGCTTTTACAACTGCATTTGAAAAAGTTCGTTTTCCACTCCAATATGAAGTATGTGCAAATAAAACTGAACGTTTAGACCAAACACTTGAATTGTCGTAGACGAATCCTGTAGGATTTTCAATTTTTATGTTTGCAAGTTTTTCCATTTCTGCAATGGTTAGATTTTTTGTACTCGGAAAACCAAGCGGATCTTCTCGATAATTTACTGTTATGAAAAACAAACCGTTTTCAATTATATATTTTAGCATTAATTTGTTATAGTAAGTTAATTCATAGTTCGGATCAGCAAGGTCTGAGTAAAATAATACAAGAGGACTTGCAAAATTTACGACACCTTTTAGTGCATCAGTCGGTGCACAGGCTGTTTTTGTTGCCTCTTGAAGATTTAAGTAGTTTTGCTCAATAGAATTGTCATCAAAATTTTTTAAAACTAAATGTCCGCTATCAGAAACAACCCCGAGATTAGCTTTTGAAAGCGCGGAAATACAAGTATTTTCTATAGGATGAGTCTTTACAAAATCTCTAACCTCTTCGCTTACTTTAATGGTATTAAAAAGATTGTCAGGGTTTATATAAGCTAGTTTGTTAAACATATATTCATATGTAATAAAAGTCCCTGCAGAATAGCCATATAATACAACTTTATTCCCCTTTTTCGATTCTTGTTTAACAGTTTCATTCAAATCATCCAAAATAGGAAGCATGTTATGTGGTTTTTGAACCCAAATTGCATCATGAAGATATGCTGTCAACATAGAACGAACTTTGTAAGCAATCGTTGGACTGAACGCTTTTGTTATATCAAGTTGTTCTTGTACAAACTCTAAATCATTTTTGCTTTTGTCACCCCAAAAGAAAATTACGGGTTCTTGGTTAATTGTGTACTGCGGTTTGTTTTGAAAAACTTTTCTAATCTCTTTGTTTTTTTCAAACTTTTTTTTCATAACAGGATGAAGTTTATTAACCCCGTTTATATACCAGTTGCGCATTTTGGTATCATTGTTGTTTGAACCGTTAATATAGACGAAACTCATATTATCTTGTGCAAAACAAACATTTTGTAAAATAATTAATCCTAAAATAATTCCTAAAATCTTTTTCATGTCAATATAATAACATAAAAAACGGGGGGAAAGCCCCCCATCTCTTAATCATTAATTTCTGTGAGTTTATAAACTCCGGCGGCAGCAGCTCCGGCTACAAAATTTGTTAAAATTGTTATTAAAATGAATTTGCATTGAGCAAAACCAATTACAAGCAAACCTAGTGCGACAGCAGGATTAAACGCTCCGTAACAGGTTCCGACTGTAGCCAAAAGTCCGATAAGGACTACAGAACCGATTGCAAATCCAAAATAAGAATTTCCCTTCGTTTTTTCAGATGTTGTAACTTGCAAAACAACATAACAAAGTAAGAATGTGAAAAGGAATTCGCAAATCGTCATTGGAATAATACTGAATGAAGTTTCATTTGAATATGGTGGAATTGCTACTATATAGCCGGCTATTAATGCTCCAAGAGAACCTCCGATAATTTGGGAAATTACGTATGGTATAAAATCTCTCCATTTTAAAGCACCTCTAACACTTGCTGCAAGCGAAACAGCAGGATTGTAGTGTCCGCCTGAAATAGTTCCACCCATATAAACCAAAACTATTAAGGCAAAACCGATTGCTAATGGCGGAAATGCTCCTCTTCCATTAGGAAAGATGGAACAACAAATTGTAAATATAAAAAAGAATGTTCCTAATAATTCAACAAAACATTTTTTTAGTAAATTTTTCATATAAAACTCTCCTTCTTGCTTGATTTTAACATGTTGTACTATATAATGCAATTCTCTTGTTGGTAGATAAAAATTTTTCATGTTATTATACTTATATGTTTTATTTTGAAGAGATTTACGGCAAAAAAATATTAAAAAGTTCTTTATTAAGTGGTTTAAATCATTTTTTTACAACACGTGAAACTGTCATAAAAACAAAAGAACCGAATTTTGAAAAACTTGTAGATGATAATAAAAAAGAAGTTTGTGATTTTTTAGGAATAGTAGAAGAAAATTTTATTCATCCGTCCCAAACCCATACTTCACATATTGAAGTTGCTCAAATCGGAAAAAATTTATACCCTGACACAGACGGGTTGATTTTAACAAATAAAGAACAGGCAATATATTTAAACTTTGCAGACTGCACACCTGTAATAATTTATGATCCAATCAAACATATTGGAGCTGTTTCGCATGCCGGATGGCGCGGAACTGCCGGGAAAATTGCATCTAAAACAGTTGAAAAAATGGCCAATGAATTTGGTTCAAATCCTGCGAATTTGAAATGTGCAATAGGTCCAGCAATTTCTTTTTGTTGTTACAATGTGGGTGAAGAAGTTCTACAAAAAATGAAAGAAACTGTCGAAAATTTTGATAGTTTATCCGAAATCAGACAAGGAAATATTTACATAAATCTAAAAGGTATAAACAGACAACAACTTATTGAAGTCGGAGTTAAGCCTGAAAATATTGATGTTTGCCCATATTGCACAGTTTGTAACAATGATTTGTTTTTTTCTTATAGAAATGAAAACGCAACAACTAACCGCCATAGCGCAGTTATAAAATTATAATTTGATAAAATTTTCGAGTAATTCATGCCCGTATTCTGTCAAAATTGCCTCAGGATGAAATTGAACACCATAAATCGGAAGAATCTTGTGTTCGATTGCCATAATTGTTCCATCTTGTGTTTTAGCTGTAATTTTAAGTTCTTTTGGCAAAGAAGAAACTTCCAGTGAATGGTATCTTGTAACTTTAAATTCTTGTGGTAGATTTTGAAACAATTTTGAGTTTTCGCATATATTGATTTTAGAAGTTTTTCCGTGAGTTGGGTTTGTGGATTTTTCAATTTTCCCTCCAAAAAACTGAGCGATACATTGATGCCCAAGACAAATACCTAGGATTTTTTTTGTTTTGTAAAACTCTTTGATAACATTCATAGAAATCCCTGCTGTATCAGGATTTCCTGCCCCGGGAGAAATTATTATTCTATCAAAATTGAGGTTTTTTAGCTCGTTAATTGTAATTTTATCATTCTCAAAAACTTTCGGCTCAACTCCGAGTTCTTGCAGGTATTGAACAATATTATATGTAAACGAATCATAGTTATCTATCAAAATCATGGCTTTATTTTATCACACAATATTCAATACAAAAACCTGTATCCCTTCGGCGGATACAGGCTGTTTTTCCTACAAATTCTTACCTGATTTATGCGAGAATACGACCTTTTGTGTTAACCTTTAAATGAAAAGGCTTTATTTTTATTTACTTTAATTATACCTGATTCAACTAAGTTGTCATAAGTACATTTTGCTAATCTATCAGTGTGATTTGCAGCCCAATCGTTAAATTGTTTTTTGGTTGCCCCTTTACTTTTTGCCATTAATTGAATAGTTTTATTACCTGTTCCAATGTTGCATTGTTGAATGATTTCAACACCTTTACCCAAGTCAACAAAAGTTTCAATCAATTCCGGGAATGAATTACAAACTGATATTGGGATTTGAGCAACTTGTTGAGGAGATAAACTTTTTAAAAATTCTCTTTGTTCATTTAATTCCAATTTTTGGAACATTTTAATAGCTACATCCCTAGATATCGGTTTTCCGTCACTAGAAAGTGTAGACAAATCATTATATACTTGTTGAGTATTCTCAGACAAGTTTTGAATATTTTGACTGCGAATTGGATTTGTGAAATTATTTCCTGAATTTACAGTACTTCCTGAACCAGATGTTGAATTATATGCGTCAGGTTGAACAGTTGGGTCGTAATTTTTAATATTACCTGCAACGTGTTCTTGAACTTCTGAATATTTAGAATTCATCATTTCATTATGCATTGCAAGTTGATTATCTTTGTCACAATCCGCAATATAGTCAGACAATTTATTTAAACCGTCAATAGCTTCTTTATCAGAATAATCACCTTTTTCATATCTTTGTTTATGAGCCTTTAAAGCCGGTGTTTGATTTTCTTTTGCATATTTTGAATATGTTCCGGCTTCAACCATTGCGTCGTTAACATCTTTATCCTGAATTGCTTTTTCATGCAAAGGTAGTTGGTTTTCTGTATATGACTGATAGTTATTAACACCGGCATATTTTCTAGCTTCAAGTCCACTTAATTCGTATGTATCATTTAACATTTCAAGTTGTGTTTTTGCATCAACTTTACTTTTGTCAAGAGCAGCATCAACGTGAGCTTTTTCAACTTTTGCATTACCAAAAGAGGCATCTGTTTTTGAAGTTGCTAACCGATGCTCTCCATCAGAACATTCAATTCTTAATGTAGCTAAATTTCCAGCAAGTTCAGGGTCTTCTTTGTTTAAAGCTTTTTGTGTTTCTGCAGTTACATTAGCAACTTTAGTATCAACTGCATTAATAGAAACTGACATGTTAGCTTGTACAAGTCCATTTTTGCTTTGTGCAAACTTCATTTGATCTTCATAAGAAGAACTTCCGATCACAGCATGTCTGATTTTCATTGCAAGTTCAGGATTTTTTTCGCCTAACTCATGGAATAAGTTTGCTAATTTTTCAGGAGTTCTTTGTTCTTTTGGCAAAGTTCGTACATAATCTATAACAGCTTTACATTTTACTTCATCGGTAGAATCTATAGATGCAAAGTCTTTTCCAAAATCAGAAGACTCAAAGCCTTCAAGAAGTCCAGATTTTTCAAATTTACCGCTCTTGTACTTCTTTATGTATTCCTTTTCAATTTCATTAAAAGTTTTTATTGTATTTAATTCTTTTAATCTATCGGCGTCATCTTTAGTGAATTGTCCATTTTTTTTCACTTTTTTAGCTTCTAATTCTTCAATTTCAAGGTCAATAATATCTGCACCAAGTTCTTTACATTTTGCATTTAATTCACCTGGACGCATTATAGAATCACTGAGTTCAACTCCTTTTTTCTTTGCATAATCACGTAAAAGATCACTTTTATGTTTCTGTACTGAAATGTATTTATTTTGTTGTTCTGTTCGTTCTTCAGGTTCTAAATTAAATACATATTCATGAAGAGTTTCTTCTCTATATTCCAAACCATTTTTATCTAAGTTTTTAACAGAAACACCTTGGTAATTTGCAGCTTGAAGTTCTGTCATTCCATGTTGAAGCAGTTTAGATATATCTTCTTGACTCTTTCCATTGGCAATCTTTTTATTAGCTTCAAGACCTTGTTCTTCTGTTTTAATTAAAGCTTGTTTTTGTTCTTTTGACAAAGCTTGCCAATCATCAGCTGTTTTTCTGTTTTTAGAATCAGCATACATAAATTTATTTTTTGCTAACTCTTCAGCATAAATCTTTGCCTTATCTGTATTTGAAGCTGTAGCAAATGCTTTATTGTTAAATTTAGCAACCGTATCTTCTTTTTTAGTCGTTAAGGTTTTATCATTTAAAGAAATATCTTTACTTATTTCTTTATCTTGCTTAAGAGTATTAAGCTTTGTAATAAATTTTTCAGGTTCTTTTGATGTATAAATCTCAGGATGCATATTAGCAATTTGGTCTAATTGCTCTACAGTAATTCCTAATCGTTTTGCAAGTGCCAATTTTGCGGGATTAGCTTTTACGTCAACAGTTATTGTCTCTTTGTTCATATTTGTAAGAGACTTTTGTGTTATTAGATTTTCGGTTGATATTTTTTTAGATATGTCTAATTTTTCAATTGCCATTTCATAAGCTCTCTCGTTTTAACACTCATGTATTTAAAAACATGCCAAAATCCATGATTTCAGCATGTTTTAGATTGTTTACAAATATTTACATTCCTAACATATAGTCGAACATATCTAATTCGCTAACTTTTCTTGTGCGTTCTTCTGTTTTTACAGAATTTTTTTCCATAAATGGTAATAAGTAATCATATAATTCTTTATCTATTACGTATTCTTCATGTTCGGATTTTCCATTTGAATGTTTTAAAAGTTTTCCATTTTCTGCATTTTCGACATATACATCATAAATTCTAGGACCGGCTACAACATATTTTACTTCTTTTGCTGGCGGTTCATCACCATATATTACTGTTTCATTTACAGTTTTTAGAGTATCCAAATATTGTTTGAAATTTTCACGTTTAATCAATTGAGTATCAATTCCACGAATATTTCTTTTATACTTATACACATTTCCATGTTGTAATGCGATTGCTTCAACATCATTATCATTTCCGTCATTACTTATATACAAAATATTACACCCGTTTTTTATCGGATCTTTATAAGTTTCTGTTTGAACGATTTTTTCTTTTGAATTTTCCGGAGAGGTTTGTGCCTTAACCCCATTTAACGGACTCATTGCAACTAATACCGCCAATGGAATTGACTTCACAAATGAATTTGTAGAATATGAATTTTCTGAATGGTTTCTTTGATTGTTTCTACCCTCAAAATTTACCCTGTTGTAACCGTTTGTATACGAAATCGGTGAAATTGGTCTGATTGACATTTTTTACTCCTATTTTTTTTACGTTTTTTGTTTTAAAACTCATACAAAAAATTTTTTGCTAGTCTTCTTGTTCATTAATCCCTGTAATTCCTATTATAGCAATACATTTCTGGTTTTGTAAAATAGTATATACTATATTAATATTTCTTTACACTTGCGCCGTTTTTTTGTTTGTTGTAATCTACATGGTGATATTAAGGCTAATTACTACAAGTGTTGTAGAAATACATACAAAAAGAAGGAGAACTCAAATGAGTGAAAGAAAATTAGTTGGAACAGGCGAAATGTTCAAAAAAGCATTGGCTGGCAAATATGCTATCGGTGCTTACAACGTTAACAACATGGAAATTTTGCAAGGTATTGCAGAAGCTGCTGAAGAAACTAGATCACCTATTATCTTGCAAGTATCAGCAGGTGCTAGAAAATACGCTAACCAAACTTATTTAATTAAATTGGTTGAAGCTGCACTAGCTACTACTACAGTGCCTATCGCTTTGCACTTGGATCATGGTGCTGATTTTGAAATTTGTAAAGCTTGTATCGACGGCGGTTTTTCATCAGTTATGATTGATGGTTCTAGATTCCCATTAGAAGAAAACATCAGAGTAACTAAAGAAGTTGTTGAATATGCTCACAAACATGGCGTTTCTGTTGAAGCTGAACTTGGTAAACTTGCCGGTGTTGAAGATGATGTTAAAGTTCACGCTAAAGATTCAACTTACACAGATCCAGCAGAAGCTGTTAGATTTGTTAAAGAAACTGGTTGTGATTCATTGGCTGTTGCTATCGGAACTTCTCATGGTGCTTATAAATTCTCAGGCGAAGCTAAATTAGACTTTGAAAGACTTGCTGAAATCAAAAATGCTTTGGCTGAAGCTGGTTTCCCTGATTATCCATTAGTATTGCATGGTTCTTCATCAGTTCCTGCTGAATTCGTTGCTAAATGTAACAAATTTGGTGGTCAATTGCCTAACGCTCAAGGTGTTCCTGAAGATATGCTTAACTACGCTTCTAAACATGGTGTAGCTAAAATCAACATCGATACAGACTTGAGATTGGCTATGACTTCAACAATCAGAGAATTCTTTGTTGAACACCCTGAAAAATTTGACCCACGTGAATACATGGGACCTGGTAGAACTGCTGTTAAAGAAATGGTTATGCACAAAATGCGTGACGTTCTTGGTACAGCTGGCCACGCAGATGACTAGGTGCTACGCATAAATAAAATTTAAAAAGAACAGGTGATGAGCCTGTTCTTTTTTGTATCTATAAATCAAAGTAGGATTGGACTCTTACTGTACTTAAATTTTCATGTGTTAAGTAGTTTGTCGATAATAGAAATACTATAAACGTAAAATTTCCTCTCTCCGAGGGAGAGAGAACAACTGTTTGAGTGTAACGAGTTACAGTTGTGAGAGAGGGGTTGATACGATGAGCATGTAACACTGTCCGGTTTATGCCTAGGGACAAAAACTTATTTGTTATCCCCTCTCTCCGCATTTGTAACGTTCGCAAAAGCTCACTAACAACTGCGCTCTCTCCCTCAGAGAGAGGAAAAGTTTCAAAGTAATTGAAACCAAACAAGGTTCTTCATATATTATGAAGAACCTTGTTTTACTTATTATTTACATTTTTTATGCTGCTTTTTCTTCTTCTTTGAAAAGAACTTTTACTTTATCGCCGATTTTTAACATTGGGTCAGAATGAACTCCATCGTTTGCAAATTTAACGCCATTTCTTTCCATAATTTTTGCCATTCTTTCAGCAATTTCTTTATTTGTTGGTTTGTAATCTGCTTGACCTTGGTGTTCAAAAATCAATTCACGTTTTGCATATTTCCAGTAGTTATCACCGTTTAGAGCAATCCATTCGTTGATTTCTTGTTCTGTTTGATCAGCTTCTTTAGCCTCCTCGGCTTCTTTTGCTTCGTCGGTTTCGTCAGTTTTTTCTGATTCTTCGGTTTCCGGTTTAGCGACAACGGCATTTGTTTCATCTGTTTTGTCTGTTTCTTCTGTCTTGTCAGCTTTATCAGTTGGCTCGTCTTTTGCAACAAGAGTAGGTGTTACTACCGGAGCCGGAGTTTCTTTTTCAGGTTGTTTAACTTCTGTTTCTGCTACAGGTTCTTCTGTTTGAGTTGCAGTTGTATCTGCAGGTGCTGCTGGTTTATTTTCCGGATTTACTTCCGGAGTTGTTTCAACTTTTTTGTCATCGCTGCCACCGAATAATTTGCTTAAACCATAAGCAGCTCCGGCAAAAATTGTTAAGCCAATTCCAACTTTTCCAGCTTTACTTTTAAAGATTTTACCCAAAAAGCCTTTAGAAGATTTTCCTGCAACTTTAGAAAAACTTTCATATCTGGCTTTAAGTTCAGGGTTGTTTCTTAGTTTAAGTCTGTTATATCTTGCTCTTGCTTCCGGATTGCTGCGAATTCTTTGCAATTGTTCTTGACGTTGTTCAGCTGTTTTAACTCTTTTAGGTTCATCTTCAACAACCCAATCAAAAATTGAGCTTGTATTAGTATTAGCTTCCGGTATAATTAAAGGCTCACTTACACTAGCAGCTCTTTCAACCGTTGGAATTTCGATGTTGCCAAGAATTGTTTTTGGTGCCTTTGGAGTTGTTGCTACTTTATTAGCTTCTGCAATAAAGTTACGATTTTGAGCAACACCGTTGTTTTGAAGAACTGCTTGAGTCAATGGATTTCTCTCAGCTTGTGCAGCAGCTTTTTCCATATTTGGAGTAATGTTCTCTTTCCAAACTTTATCAAATTGTTCTCTTGGAGCTAAATTAGTTTGTTTTTTCATTCCAAGCGGATCACCTGCAGGAGCCGGTTCTGCTGCTTTTACAATTGTATTTTTTGTTTTTTCTAATTGTGTTTCAATATCTGCTCTTTCATTATATAATTTAGTTAATTTTTGTTTATTACCGGTTATTCTTTCAATAATCTGGTTTTGTTCTTTAGTATTTTTAGCTTGAGCGAGTTTTTTCGTATCATTTTCAATTCTTCGTTTGGTTTTATCAATTTCATTATTTTGCTTGTCCAATGCTTGTTGTTGTTTACTTTGCTCGTTTAAGAGTTCAATATTTTCTGTTGAAGCTTGAATCGGACTTGTTACAGCCGGAGTTTGTGGTTGTGCTGTAATAATTGATTGTTGTTTCAATTTTGGATCACCTGTCGGTTGTGATAATGTTTGACCTGCTTCCAAAGGCTTATGATTTTTTGCTTTTCTACGGTCTGCTAAAGTTGTAGTCCTTTTGCTGTGTCCATCAATTCTTGTCATAATTTTATCCCCTTTTTTCCTCGTTTTTGTATTACAAAATAGACTGTCCGATAAATCTTATTTATCAACAGATTTTATTATTTTGTAAGTTTAAATATCCCCTGTGAATTTATAAACAATTTTAGTTTTGAAGAATTGCGTCCATTTTTTATTAAAAAACGGTTAAAACCCTTGCTATGACTGGGAAAAATGTAAATTACCCCCCCCCCTTAACACTTCTTAACATTTGCTGAGCCCCCCTCTAACAGTGTAGAGTTTGAATTTTTGTATGTTTGTGTTACAATCGACATACGGAGTTACATTATGAAAAAGCTAATTATATTGTGTTTATCAATGTTAATAATGGCATCAAATGTCATGGCTGCGGCTTATGTAAAAATTGAACCTGATTTTTTACAACCGTCACAAAGCAAAAGCTATGAACAAGTGAATGAAACGCTTGCAATAATTTTCAGTAAAATTAAGCCACAAATTAAAACAAACAAATATCCAAAATATTACCATGATTTTACGCTTGTAAAAGATGATGACACTCAAAATAAGTCTTATCATTACGTAAAAAACGGAAATGCAGAATTAATATACAATATTGATTCAAATGAATTGAAATTTGTATCTTTCAGACGTCCTGAGTTGATGAAATCTAGAATTATTTACGATTATCCGTCGGGAAAACTTCACGCTGTACAAATATTTGTCTCCGGTTCAGAATCGTTCGTTTTTAGCCCTGATGGTAAGTATGTTGATTATGCTCCTTATGTAAAGGAGGTTCAGGAAAAAGTTATTAAAAGTTGGAAAGTTCCGCCAAGAAAACAAATCGATATTTTAGCAAAAGGTCAAAAAGACTTGTTGGTCCAAATGGCTTTAACTCTTGATAGAAACGGAAATGTGAAAAAATGCAGAATTTTAAAATCCTCTAAAATTAAGGCTCTTGATGATAACGCAGGAAGCGCAATCAGAGAAGCTGCACCATTCAAACCGTTTCCAAGTAACTTTTTTAACGAAGAACTGGTTATAATCTTGAATTTCAATTTTAGTTTGTAATATTAATATTGTATTTTTCATGCTATAATAAAAACCATGAGAAAACCAATTGTAGCAATAGTAGGACGTCCGAATGTCGGAAAATCAACTTTCGTAAACCGTTTGATAGGTACGAGAAATTCTATCGTTGACGATTTACCGGGAGTTACACGTGATAGAATTTACTTTGATGTTGAATGGCAAAACAAGCTTTTCACAGTAATTGATACCGGTGGAATTATTCCCGGTGATGAAGATGAAATTATGTTATCTATCTTTGATCAGGCAAAAATTGCTTGTGAAGAAGCTGATAAAATTATTTTTATCGTTGACGGTAAAGAGGGGGTTAATCCTGTAGATTATGATATTGCAAATATTTTGAGGCAGTCTGGGAAACCTGTTTTTTTAGCTGTTAATAAATCTGATAATAAAGAATCTTTGTTAATGGTAAATGATTTTTATTCTCTTGCTATAGGAGATCCTATTGGGATATCGGCTCTTCATGGTTCTGGCGGTGTTGGCGATTTATTAGATTTGGTTACAGAAGATTTTTCAAGAGATGTTGAAAAAGAAGAAGATAATACAATCAGAATTGCAATTGTTGGCAGACCAAATGCCGGAAAATCTTCTATAGTAAATGCTTTACTTAACGAAAACAGAGTGATTGTGTCTGATGTTTCCGGAACAACTCGTGATAGCATTGATAGTTCTATAACTTACAATGATAGAGAATTTGTTATTGTTGATACTGCTGGTATTCGTAAAAAATCGAAAGTTGACTGGGGTGTTGAAAAATTTGCTGTAGACAGAGCTATTCGTTCTATCAGAGATTGTGATGTTGCGCTTTTGGTTCTTGATGCGACTCAAGGAGTTTCCGATCAGGATAAAAAAATAGCATCTATTATTACAGAAGCCGGAAAAGGTTTGATAATTGCGATTAATAAATGGGATTTGATTGAGGACAAAAAATCAAATACAATTAATCAATATAACAAAAAGTTAGCAAATGATATTCCGTTTTTGGAATACGCTCCAAAAATTTATATTTCTGCTGTAACAAAACAGAGATTAAATACTATTTTCACTGAGGCTGAAAGTGTTTACGCAGAATGTACAAAACGTATTTCTACAGGGCTTTTGAACAAGGTAATAAAAGAAGCTTATATGCTTAATCCACCGGCTTCATCTAAAGGTAAACGTTTAAAGATAATGTATGTAACTCAAACAGGTATTCAACCACCTCATATTGTTATTTTTGCGAATAATGCTGATTTGATGAAAGATCACTATAAACGATACATAGAAAACAAATTACGTGAAGCTTTCGGCTTTTTTGGAACACCGATAAAGCTATCTGTCAGAGAACGCTCAGATAGGGATAAGAAGTAAGAATTCAGTTATTACTTAAAATATCTCTTGCAAAATTTGAAATACTAGTATCATCTTTCATTTTTGAAAAAGGTTAAAAATGAATTGCCGAAAGATTTTTCGCTTATTGAAAAATAGTTTTTAACTCTTTTGGTTCAATTTCAAACGCTTCTACTGTCGAATAATCGGTTGGTAAGATAAAAACAATTGACTCTGATGTTGCTTTTTTGTCCATTTGCATTAATTCGACCATTTTGGGCAGCTTGAATTTTTGTATTTCTTGGAAATTATATTTCTTAATTATGTCTTCTGCTAAAAATTTATAATTTTTATCAATTAAATTTTTCTTTAGAGCCAATTCAAATGCAAATTTAATTCCCTCAACGATGGCTTCTCCATGTGTATATTTTTTGTACTTAGTAATTTTTTCTATGGCATGCCCGTACGTGTGACCAAAATTCAGAATTCTTCTCAATCCACTTTCTTTTTCGTCTTTTTCAACAACAGAAATTTTTAATTTTATACAAATTTCAATTAATTGTGCTAAAGTTCTTTCTTTTCGTTCAAGAATCTGTTCTGATTTTTCAGTCAAAAAATTTGTTAAATTCAAATCTTCATTACATTTGCAACTTTTTTCGATAAAAGAATATTTTACAACTTCACCCATACCTGTCTTAAACTGCCTATTATTAAGAGTTTTTAGAAATCTTGGATTAATAAAAACTACTTTTGGCTGATAAAAAGCTCCAACAAGATTTTTTCCATATTTTGTATCTATTGCGGTTTTTCCGCCAACAGAACTGTCAACGCAAGCAAGAAGAGTTGTCGGAATTTGTATAAAATCAATTCCGCGCATATATGTTGATGCTGCAAAACCTGCAATATCTCCGACTACACCGCCTCCGATTGCAATAATTACATCCTTGCGAGTCAATTTCATCTTTAAGGCTCGAGTTAAAATTTTCTCTAAATTTTTGAAATTTTTTTCTTTTTCACCATCTTTTAGTATAAATTTATTTTCTTTTGGAATACCAAGTGTTTTGCCATACAATTTTTCTACTTTTTCAGAAATTACGACGAAATATTTTTTTCCGTTAATAAAAGCAAAAACCTTCTCCATTAATGATGAAATTTCTTCATTTTCAATCAAAATAGGATAACTTTTTTCTTCTGATTTAATATTTACGGAAAGATTAACCATTTAGTGCTCCAAGAATTTCGCTTACTATAGTATAAGGTGCTTTTTCAGCTGTATCTATTGTAATGTCAGCTTTTTCGTAGTTTTTTGCACGAAGTTGCATGAGATTAGAAATTTTTTCGATAGAAAAATTCTTTTTCAAAAGCGGTCTTTTTCTGCCTATTGCTGTTGAATGGTTGGTTTCTGAATCCAAAACTTCTGTTTTTATGCGGTTGTATATTTCTTCCGGAGTAGCCTTAAGATAAATTACGTGTGAAGTTTCAAGCATAATTTTTCTGTTTTCTTCACTTTCAAAGGCTCCGCCACCTGCGGAAATTATTGCTTTTTCGCCCCTGCAAAAATGTCTGACTTTTTCGGTTTCAAGCATTCTGAAAAAGGGTTCGCCATGTTTTAAAAAGATTTCTGAAATCTTTTTTTGTGTACTTTTTTCGATTTCTGCATCTATATCAATATATTTGTAATCAGGGAGTTTACAGCTTAACTCTTTTCCAATAGTAGTTTTTCCGCATCCCATCATGCCAATTAATACAATATTCTTTTTCATAAGTTTTATTTTACTATAAATCTTGCAAATTTGTACATAAAAAAACGAGGAATTTATCCTCGCTTTTTTGTTTAATTAATTTTTACTTATAATCTATTGAGCTGCAATTGATTGTCCGTTAGTCATTTTACTCAAAACTTCTACAGCTTTTTTCAATTGTAAATCGTTTTTATTTTTTACATCCTCTTCTGTCAATTTAACCACAATATCAGGAGTTATACCTTTTTTGTTAATATCTGTTCCGTTTGGTGTCAAATATTTTTGGATTGTAATATTAATACCGGCATCATAAGGTAATTTATTTATTTCTTGAACCAAACCTTTACCGAATGATTGTTCGCCGATAATTACGGCTCTGTGGTTGTCTTTCATTGCTCCTGAAAAGATTTCGGAAGCAGAAGCCGAACCTTTGTTAATCAATACTACAACAGGTTTTTTTGTATAAACTCCGGTTGAAGCTCTTTGAGTTTCTTTGTAACCGTCTCTGTCTACTGTACTTACGATTGTTCCGCCATCCAAGAACATGTCTGAAATGTATATTGCGTTAGTCAAAAGTCCACCAGGGTTTGAACGTAAGTCGATAATAAACCCTTTTTTATTTCTATTGTTATTTAAGATGTTGCCAAATTCTGTTGCCGCATTTCTGCTAATAAATGAACTCAATCTAATGTAACAAAAATCGTTCGGAATAGTCATATCTGTAGGCAATTTTTGGGAGATTGATTTAATTTCGATTTCTGCACGAGTAATTGTGTAAGTTTTTGGTGCCACATCCTTACGTTTTACAAGTAAAGTAACCTGAGTTCCCTCTTTACCTCTAATTTTGTCAGCAGCTTTGTCTACCGTAATACCTTTAGTGCTTACGCCGTCAATTTCAAGGATTTCATCATCCGCTTGAAGTCCTGCTCTTTCGGCCGGAGTATCTTCGATTGGTGCGATAACCATTAATTTACCGTCTTTAACACCGATTTGAATACCAATACCTTTTAAAGAACCTTTGATAGAACTTGTTTCATCTGCAAATTCTTTAGGATCTAAGAATTTTGTGTATGGGTCGTTCAAACTTGCAACCATTGTATTGATTGCAACATAGGCATCTTCATTTGTTCTTATTTGATTATCGTATTTATGGCGCCATTTAGCCCAGTTTTGTTGGTTGTTTGTTTGATCAACAAACTTGCTGTTAACCAATCTCCAAACATTGTCATACAAGTCGATAGGGCTGTATGCAAATACATTGTCGCGGATTACCCACCCTGATAGAAGCAAAAATGCTCCTAAAAATATAGCGCTTTTTTTCATAATGTTTCTCATTCTTTTACTATTTCCTCCAAATACTCTTAACCTTTTTGTTGCACAACTTATTTATTAAGATGTAAATTCAATAAAAAAGTTTCCGAATTTGCAATTTTGAGCATTAAAAGTTTTTTGGTAATATCATACCATAATTTTTAAAAAAATGGAAATTTTCATTATGAGTTAAGACTATTTTTTATCGGTTTTATGAATTAAATAAGTTAAAAAATCTAACCTTCCGATAATTTCAACGTAACTTTCGAGCGTGATATCAACATTGTTTTTGATTGTTTGTTTTGAGATATCAATGGTTTTGAGCATTTCTTGTTTTAAATCTAAATTTATCATACTAACCTCCTTTTTTATTTATATGGAAATTATATTAAAAAAATATTTAAAATCAATAGAAAAAAGGAAATAATATTAATATTTAGAGAGAAGTTACTAGGTTACTAAGGTGCTACGCACTAGGACGTTAAGGTGCTACGCACGTAGCCCTTTGTGACAATATTTGTCCATACCTCATACATTGGTGTATAGTTACTAAGGCGATAAATTCTTATCGGTTAAGATATTTTCATGTATAGCAGCTATATTAGGAAATAAACTGTAGTAACTTTTCCTCTCTCCGAGGGAGAGAGAGTGGTTGTTGCAATCAATTTAATTACAACCACGAGAGAGGGGTTAAAAATTATTATATCATGTCCTGCGCGGACGGCGGGAACTTTTTGTGTAAAAAGTTCCACAAAACCATCCACACGCTTCATTCACTAATAACTGGTAACTGTCATTACTACAGCGTATTTTCAAAAACCTTAATAATTTCCTTAAAACTTTTCGCTTCGAAATGACAGTTACATTGTATTTCAGAATGACAACTCCGTAATATAAATTGTATCTGTCTACTTAACTTTTGCTTCCAGTCTGTCTAGGCGTGCTTTTAACTCGATATTTTCTTTTTCAAGAGCAGTCACGCGACTATCGAGTTCTTTTATTGCATTGATTACAGCGAAAAACATATCTTCCATTCTGACTGTTAAGAAGCCATCAGTACCTTTTTTTACTGCATTAGGAAATACCTTTTGTAAATCCTGTGCGATTACACCGACGTGTGGAGTTTTAGTTGCGTCTTTCCTAAATGTGTAATTAAATACTTTTAATTGTCTGATTTTGTCTAAACCTGACTTATTTTCTTTACCGACATATTTTAGACGGCGGTCAGAAAGTATCTCATAAGATTTCTGTGTTTGACCATTATATCCGATAAATGCTCCATGACTTGCATATACCGGCATGTAATCGTCACTGCCGCTACCACTGTGATAATCGAACCAATCCATGCCCCTTCCATCACGAACACCATAAAAACCGAGTCTGTCGTAATCATGTTCGGAGTACCAAAGAGAACTATATACATAGCCTTTAACCATTAAATTTCCATTTACAACTACAGTGGAATCTTTAGTTTTATACCCTGGTTTATCATATCTAAATTTATATGTATTATCACTATTATGTACTTCTAAAACGGCAGGTCCACCATTAAATTTTGATTGACCACCAATAAATATTCTTTCGTCACTATCAGAAGCCCAACTTGAGCTGCTTGCTGGTCCGGAATTTGCTCCGATACAGGTTTTATTAGAGCCAGTAACGTTTGAACAAGCTCTATAGCCTATAGCTGTATTTCTTAAACCTTTTGTAGATGCTGCATAACCTACAGCTGTTGAGTACTGCCCTGATGCAAAAGCAGATGAACCAATTGCTGTTGTATAATTTTCCCTCGCTATAGTACTATACCCTAGAGCAATGGAAGCATTTCCAGTTGCATCTGCAAAACCAATTGCAATCGAATAAGAGCCTGTTGAATACACATTTTGTCCTAATGCAACAGAATTTACCCCGGTTGCATTAGCATCATTACCTATTGCAACACTACTTGAGTTTGTAGAAAGTGAAGATGGGCCAATTGCAATTGAAGAATTTCCTGAAGCAGTCCCGTTAATAGTAATAGCATTAGTACTAGCAGTCGCAGCATTCCCAATAGCAACAGCAGAATCACCATTTGTTCCGGTGCCATTACCTCCAATAGCAACAGAACTTGAGCCCAAGGCATCTACAGATGTTCCGATTGCAATAGAATTGCTAGACTTCGCACCTG
>CAKUUY010000029.1 GCA_934693235.1 uncultured Candidatus Melainabacteria bacterium
GTATTCGAAAACAAAATCGTTGGTGGTGCTATTCCTAAAGAATACATTGAACCTGCAAGAAAAGGTATGGAAGAAGCCCTTGAAGGCGGTATCTTAGCAGGATTCCCAATGATTGACGTAAAAGTTGAACTTTATGACGGATCTTACCACGAAGTTGACTCTTCAGAAATGGCATTTAAAATTGCCGGTTCTATGGCTATCAAAGACGGTTGCCGCAAAGCTCAACCTTGTATCCTTGAACCAATGATGAAAGTTGAAATCGAAATTCCTGATGAATTCACAGGTACAATTATTGGTGACATTTCAAGAAGACGTGGTCGTGTTGAAGGTCAAGAACCTCTAGGAAATACAGGTAACGTAATTGTTAGAGCATTAGTTCCATTGGCGAATATGTTCGGTTACGCTACAGACTTGAGATCAAATACTCAAGGTCGTGGAACATTCTCAATGGAATTCCACAACTATGAACAAGTTCCTGCAAACGTAGAAAAAGAAATTATCGAAAAATCAGGGGCTGCGAAAGCGTAGTCAGTTGTAAGACGGCTAATTAATAAAATAAAAATGAGGTTCTTTTTCTGAGAACCTCATTTTTTAGTGTCGCTGTTGGAATGTTAATTTATATCCAATAACTTCTTATCATTATCTCAACTCAATATAATCGTGCAGTGCAGCTTGCCAATTCCTACAAATCCCATCGTTTTCCATAACGCTATATGTTGGTCGTTTTGCCGGACGAGGAAATTCTGCAGATGTGCAAGGTTGAAGATTTACTTCCAAACCGGCTTGTTTATAAATTTCTTTTGCAAAACCATACCAACTAGTTGAACCAGAACCGCATACGTGGTAAGTTCCATAAGGTTTTGATAATAGTTTTACAATCCCGTTAGCAAGTTCTACTGTCCAAGTAGGGCAACCAATTTGGTCATCGACAACTTTAACTTCTGCTCTATCAGCCAAGCTTATCATTGTTTCGACAAAGTTTTTCCCATGATGCCCATATAACCAGCTGGTGCGAGCAATATAATGCTTTTCGCAAAGGCTGCGAACGGCTTCTTCTCCCTCATATTTTGTTAAACCATAATTGTTTATCGGGTCAGGTCTGTCTTCCGGTGTATAAGGTTCTATGTTTGTGCCATCAAAAACATAGTCTGTTGAAATGTACACAAGCGTAATCCCCAGTTTTCCGCAAGTTTCTGCAATATTTTCAGTACCTGTGACGTTTATCAGTTCCGCGGTCTGCAAATCTTCTTCCGCTTTGTCGACATTTGTGTATGCAGCGCAATGAACAACGACATCCGGATGAATATCTGTCAAAACTTGTTTAACTTGTTCTGCATTTGTAATATCAAGAGTATCGACATCTGTTTCAATAACAAATGCTCCAATGTCTTCTAATATTGGGCATAAATCCTGCCCTAACATTCCTTTTGCGCCGGTAACGAGTATTTTCATGTTTTTGTACATTCCTTTCCGAGCGAATCGCGCGTATTTCCTTAGTGCCTTAGTAACTTAGTGCCTTTTTATCTTCAATTGTCTTAATCCAAGTCTGATTATTCAAATACCAATCAATTGTGATTTTAATTCCTTCTTCGAATGTCAATGATGGTTCCCAACCGAGTTCGGATTGAATTTTGTCGTTACAAATTGCGTAGCGTTTATCGTGACCAAGTCTATCTTGAACATATTTAATGGAACTTTCATCTTTTCCCATTGCTTTTAGAATTAAATGAGTGATTTCCATATTTGTTTTTTCGTTATGTCCACCGATATTATAAACTTCTCCGATTTTACCTTTGTGTAGAACATTGTCTATTGCGGAACAATGGTCGTATACATATAACCAGTCACGAACGTTCAAACCATCTCCATATACAGGAACTTTTTCGCCTTTTAATAATTGGGAAATAAAGAATGGAATAAGTTTTTCCGGATATTGATAAGGACCATAATTGTTTGAACATCTTGTGTTCAAAGTCGGCATCCCATAAGTTTCGTGGTAAGCTCTGACAAGCATATCGGCACTTGCTTTGCTTGCGGAATAAGGACTGTTCGGAGCAAGTGGAGTTGTTTCCATAAAGTAACCAGTTTTTCCTAAAGTTCCGTATACTTCATCTGTAGAAACTTGCAAGTATCTTTCAGTTTTAAATTCTTTTGCAGCTTGCAATAAGTTTAGAGTCCCTTGAACATTTGTTTCTACAAAGATTTCAGGGTGCTTAATAGAATTATCTACGTGCGATTCTGCTGCAAAATTTACAACCGCATCGACTTGTTCAACAAGTTGAGGAACAAGTTTTTTATCACAAATGTTGCCATGAACAAATGTATAATTCGGATTATCCTTCACATCATCAAGGTTTTCTAGGTTTCCGCAATATGTTAAAGCGTCTAGGTTAATAATTTTATAATCAGGGTGAGTCTTTAACATGTGTCTAACAAAACAGCTACCGATAAATCCTGCTCCACCTGTTACTAATATTGTTGTCATATGTTCTCCTTTATTAAGTGAAATGTGTAGTTTTCTGTGTTCAAAAAAGTACCATTAAAGGGCTTCTCACATTTCACTTTTTACTTCTCACTTCCGCCAATGTTGGCTGTACCTTATCTTTTTCAGATAAGATTGGTTCAAAATCAATTTCCCAGTTGATGTTTATGTCTTTGTCATTCCATAAAACACCTCTGTCGGCTTGTGGTGCGTATTCCCCGCTTGCTTTGTATAACAGTTCTGCTTCATCTGATAAAACAACAAAACCATGTGCAAAGCCTTCCGGAATGAATAACATGTGTTTGTTTTCTTCCGAAAGTTCTACTTTTACATATTGACCGAAGGTTTTTGAGTTTGGCCTGATATCTACTGCGACATCGTAAATTCTTCCGCGTCCGCATCTTACCAATTTAGCTTGCCCATATGGTGCTTCTTGATAATGTAAACCTCTAAGCACATGAGCACAAGACTTTGAATGGTTGTCTTGGTTAAATTCAACATCAATTCCATTAGCTACAAAATCCGATTTTTTATAAGCTTCCATAAAAAAACCGCGATTGTCTCCAAAAACTTTTGGTTTGACCAATATTACATCTTTTATTTTTTGTCTTTCAAATTCAAACGGCATAAATATCCCCTTTTCCCTATAAATTAATTAAATTATACAATAAATTTTTAAATTAACAAAATGGGTAATAGTTTTTTATACAAAACTAAATAATAATTAAAATCTGAAAGGGGATTTACTATGAAAAAATTTTTCAAACCAATTGTTCTTTTGCTTAATTTACTGATATTTACACAAACGATGGGAGGTGCAATGGAAAACAAAATAAAATTTGATAAAGAAACATTTTACCTGTCAAATCCGGACAGCAAAAATCAGAATTATAATTATTACACAAAAAATGAAAATATTGAAAACTGGCATGTAAAATTGACTGTGGAAAATATTCCAGATTTAACAAATCCGACAGAAGCAGCAGCAGAGTTTGCTCATAGAGTTCAAGAAGAAACTAAAGGCGCATCAGTACTTTTGTACCCTGATGCTGCTTTAACCTCTTTTATAAATTTTCCGCCATCGAAAGATTATTATGAATACAGTGCAGTTGTTTTCAATAAAGCAAAGGATAAAGGATTGAATAAATTTGGGTATGTAAAAAGGTTTTACTCAAAAGAACTTGGAGGACAAGCAAATGCTCGCAATGCTGCGATAGATTTTGCAGAAAAAAATAATAAAAAATATATGGAAATGGTTAACAAAGAAGCTCCAAAATATTCATCATAAATAAACAAGGACAACAAATCTTAATAAATTGTCAATCAACTTTTTTTATTCTATAATTTAGCTACTTAAGCAGAGAGGGATATGCATGAATTTAGAACATATAAAAAAGATTGATAAACTTGTTGCAGAGCAAATTGAACAAGAATTTGAAAGACAGCAAAATACCATAGAATTAATTGCAAGTGAAAATATTACATCTCAAGCAGTTATGGAAGCATGTGGAAGTGTTTTGACAAATAAGTACGCAGAGGGTAAACCCCACAAACGTTTTTATAACGGTTGTGAGCATGTTGACGTGATTGAAGAAGTTGCACAAAAAAGAGCATGTGAACTTTTTCATATGGCTCATGCAAATGTTCAACCGCACAGTGGAGCTCAGGCTAATATGGCTGTATTTATGGCGGTTTTGAAACCCGGTGATAAAGTTTTGGGTATGGATTTGTCAAATGGTGGGCATCTTTCTCATGGTTCTCCGGTAAACTTTTCAGGCATGTATTTTGATGTAAAAAGCTATGGTGTTGATGATAATGGAAATATTGATTATGAAAACGTTCGTCAAATGGCGCTTGAGCATAAACCAAAATTGATTATTTGCGGGGCAAGTAATTATTCAAAAATTATTGATTTTAAAAAGTTTAGAGAAATAGCAGATGAAGTTGGTGCATATTTGCTTGCTGACATTGCTCACATTGCAGGACTTGTCGCAACCGGTCTTCATCCGTCGCCGGCAGGTTATGCCCATTTTGTAACTACTACAACTCACAAGTCTCTAAGAGGACCTCGTGGTGGAATTACAATGTGTGATGAAGAGTTTGCACAAATTATAGACAAAGCTATTTTCCCTGGAATGCAAGGTGGGCCTTTGGAACACATTATTGCAGGGAAAGCTGTTGCCTTGTTGGAAGCTTCTAAGCCTGAATTTAAAACTTATGCAGAACAAATTTTGAAAAACGCAAAAGCTTTAGCTCAAGGTTTAATGGATGAGGGAATGGATATTGTAGGCGGTATGACAGAAAACCATCTAATGACACTTGACTTGCGTAAAACAGGCAAAACCGGTAAAGATATGGCGAATATTTTGGAACGAGTTGGAATTACAGCTAATAAAAACACAGTTCCGAATGATCCGCAAAGTCCTTTTGTAACAAGTGGAATCAGATTAGGTGTTCCGGCTGTTACTACAAGAGGGTTTAAAGAAGAAGATATGACAGAAGTTGCAAAAATTATTGCATCTGCGATATTTTCGTCAGATAATGAACAAGGATTGAAAAATCTAAGAGAACGCTCTTTGAAATTATGTAAAAAATATCCGATATACAAGTAGTGAATAGTGAAAAGTGAAATGTGAGAAGTCATATAATTCACTTCGTTCAAAATATATTTTGATGCGTAGCATCAGTAGCGGTTTTTTCACTTTTTACGTTTCACTACTCACTAAATCAAAGGAACAATTATGCTAATAAAACTAACACACGCACATATACTGGGAACAGTTATCGCATACTTGATTGGGGTATGTTTAGTCCCAATGGTTATCAGCTTTTCTAAAAAAGAGGGGTTGGTTGATATGCCAAATGCCAGAAAAATTCACACACATCCAATTTCAAGAATAGGTGGTGTTGCTATTTGGACAAGCACAATGTTAACATTTTTGTGCCTTGTGTTTATGAGTTATTATCCATCAGGGAATCTTCTATCTGGAATTTTGCTAGGTGGTTCATTAATGTTTTTATTAGGATTGGTTGATGATATATACAATCTAGATGCAAAATTTAAACTGTTCTTGCAAATTTCAATTGCAACTCTTGTTTATCTTTTGGGTGTACAAATCAATAGTGTTCCATTTATTGGAGATATTGGTATTTTCTCTTACCCGATAACAATGCTTTGGATTGTTGGTATTTCAAATGCTCTAAACTTTATAGATGGAGTAGACGGACTTGCAGGTTCTGTTGTTACGGTTAATGCAGTAACTCTTGCGATTATTGCTGTAGCTATGACTCCTCCAAATCCTATCAGTGCTCTAATCGGGTTTATTTTAGCAGGTTCTATGCTTGCCTTTTTAACATACAATTTTAACCCTGCTAAAATTTTTATGGGTGACAGTGGGGCGTTGTTTTCAGGATTTTTACTTGCTACAATCTCTATTACCGGAGTTATGAAAGCTGCTACATTAGCAATTCTTTTACCGTTTATTGTTCTGGCAGTACCAATTATGGACATCACATTCTCTTCACTTAGGAGAATTGCAAAAGGGAAATCGCCATTTGTGGCCGATGCGGAACATATTCATCACAAATTGCTGCACGCAGGTTTTTCTCAAAAGAAAACAGTTATGATTTTGACTTCGGTTGCAATTATTGCAGGTGCAATAGCTTCATTATTTATGGGTTCTGCAACTATTAAGCATTACACTGTTTGTATTGTTGCTATTGTAATAATTATGTTGTTACTAAACTTTATTAAAGTCTTGACAAAAAAATAATTATCGGTTATAATCCCAGTGGATTTAATTACTCAGTTTTGAGCAGTGTCGTTTTCACGAGGAAAAAGTTCAGAATATTTAAGTGTAAATCTACTGAATATCTCTTAAGTTAAGTTCTTTTGGACTTAACTGATGGGTAGTACATTGTATTAGTTAAGTGAGGTTTAGCTATGACAGTTAGTGCAGTAGGACAATCGGACAATTCTAAATTATATACAGTTATTCAAACATCTGCAGCCGGCGCGGTTGCAGGGTATGCTTCAAAGTATATTCTTCCTGTTACAAAACAAGAAAACACTATAAGTACTAGAACAATGTTTAATTATTGTAGAAAAATTACAAACAAAGCTAAAGTAGCTGATTTAAATTCTTTAGGAACGCGAAAAACTCAAGCACAAGACGCTTTTATAAAGATGGCAGAGTCAAAGAAAAAAGATGCTTTCTCTTTTGAAAGTATTATAAATAATGTAAAAACTCTTGGTGGTGAAGATTCTGTTTCAGGTAAAGAATTTAGAAGCATTATTAGAGAAGTTAATTCAGTATCAAAAAATTTAACAAGGCAATTTGCTAAAGCTTATAATTTTATGCTAAAAGATATTAGACCGGCTGCTCCGTTTGTTGTTGCAGGAGCAGGTATTGGTTTTTTTGCTGGGTTTGCGCATAATGTCTTTAAAACAGACATTAACGCATAATTTTTATATTTTTTCACCAAAAAATATAAAGTCGGATAAATTATCCGGCTATTTTTTTGTGCTAAAATAAACTTAAGCGAGGATAATATGGAAAATATACTAGTAACAGGTGGTGCAGGTTTTATTGGTTCACATTTATGCGAAAGATTGTTGGAGCAAGGAAATCACATAATTTGTTTAGATAATTTTTTTACCGGTTCAAGGAAAAATGTTGAACATTTACTTGATAATAGAGAGTTTGAACTTATCAGACATGATATTATTGAGCCGATAATTTTAGAAGTTGACAAGATATATAACCTTGCTTGTCCGGCTAGTCCAATTCATTACCAATATAATGCGATTAAAACGATTAAAACAAATGTTTTGGGTGTTACGAATATGTTAGATTTGGCAGATGAGACTAAAGCTCGTATCCTGCAAGCGTCTACAAGTGAAATTTATGGAGACCCGATAGTTCACCCGCAAAGAGAAGATTATTGGGGAAATGTTAACCCGATAGGAGTAAGAAGCTGTTACGATGAAGGGAAGCGTGTTGCTGAAACACTGATGATGGATTACCATAGACAACACAATGTTGATATCAGGATTATTAGAATTTTTAACACATACGGACCTCGTATGGCGCAAAATGACGGGCGTGTTGTTTCAAATTTTATTGTACAAGCTTTGAAAAATGAAGATATAACGATTTATGGAGACGGCTCTCAAACGCGTTCATTTTGTTATGTTGATGATTTAGTTCGTGGAATGATTACTTTGATGAATACGGAAAACTTTATGGGACCTGTAAATGTTGGCAATGACGGCGAATATACTATTTTAGAATTAGCAAAAATGATTATTGAATTAACAAATTCAAGTTCAAAAATTGTGTTCAAGCCACTACCATCAGACGACCCTTGTCAAAGAAAACCTGATTTGTCGTTGGCAAAAGAAAAATTAAATTATACTCCTACGGTTCATGTAAAAGACGGATTGAGGAAAACGATTGAGTATTTTGAAAAAGTGATATAAGTTATATGTTGGCGCTGGTGTAAACATTAAAAAAGCATTTTGTATATTAATTTTACTAATTTTGCATCGTTATCAAGTTTTGCAATTATTTTTTGTTTTAATTTTTCAATATTTTGAAGATGTTCTGTTCTTAATATTTCATCCGGAGTTACATCAAATACTTCAATTAACTTATCAAGAGTGCTAACCCTTGGGAAAGTCTGACCATTTTCAATTTTTATAAGATTTCTAGTATCAATCCCAATAAGTTCTGCGAGCTGTTCTTGCGTATATGAACGCTGTTTTCTTAATTCTTTTACCCTTTTTCCAAATAATGATTTAATACTTTCCATAACAACTAATATACAATATTCATTGTCTCCTTGTTATGATTTATTTTATCATTTCTTGTTGACAAAAGTGATTTAATTCTGTAAAATAGTGATACAATATGCCATAATTATGAAAAATATATGAATAAATTGTAATGAAGTGACTGGTTTGGACTTTTTGGCTTAACTACAAAACTTTACAGTTGAAAATATTGATGTATAATTTTATAATAGTGATATAACGCTTCACGTATAAGGAGGATTGATGAAGATAGGACATAATTTTGGATTTACGTTAGCAGAAGTATTGATTACGTTGGCTATAATCGGTGTTGTAGCAGCAATGACACTCCCGACATTGATACAAAATCAACAAAAAAGGTCTCTTGAAGTTGCTACACAAAAATTTTATTCAAACATGTCCCAAGCTGTAAAAAAATATATGGCAGATGAAGGGTATGAAGATTTGAGAAATAGTCCATTGGAGTTTAGTTTGAGTGATAGTATCGAAGAAGATGATGCAAATGAGGCAAAAGCTCAAAAAGCATGTGATGATTTTGTACAAAAATATCTAAAAGTTGCAAAAGTTTGTGAAGATGGATGTTTTGCAGATAATTATACAACACAAAATGGAGAAATTTCTGATTCTGTTGGTACAAAAGCAGAATACAAATCATACTCTGGAAAATTTGTATTAGCGGATGGTGCTGTATTAGATATAACCCCTGGATATGTTAATGGTACAAATCCAATGTATTTACTTGTAGACATTAATGGCAAGAAAGGACCAAACAAAATAGGATATGATTTATGGTATATGGATATTTTTTACGATGGTTCTATAGACGAAAGTGGATTGACACCAGAGTGTAAAAAAGATAATAAATATTGTGCTGGCGACGGTTCTGGGTATTCTCCAAAAGAATTAAGAGACTATTATTTTGATACGTGCAAATCTCAAGGTAGTGGCGGACATTACGGTGGATGTTTTGGACACTTTTTGGAGAACGGATTTAAGTTTGATTATTAGATAATTTATCTCCCCGAGGGGGAGAAAGAATTTGTAACTTTCGCACAGCGTAGGGTGGGCAAAGCCACGTCAATTGAGGCGATATAAAAAAATATTAATTCGCGTGCCCACCAAATTATAGCAAATTATAACATTAAAAAGGTGGGGACACTAACGTTTTCCCCACCCTACAAACTCCTAATGACATGTACAAAATTAAAAAACGCCACGATAGCGAAATGAACAATAACTTGTTAGTGAAACAAATAGCAAAAAACAGTCATTGTTTGAGCGTAAGCGAGTTTGACTGTTTTTAGGTTGAACTTACTAGTTATTAGTGAATGAAGCGTGTGGATGGTTTTGTGGAACTTTTTACACAAAAAGTTCCCGCCGTCCGCGCAGGACATGATATAATAATTTTCAACCCCTCTCTCGTGGTTGTAATTAAATTAATGGCAACAACCACTCTCTCTCCCTCGGAGAGAGGAAAAGTTACTACAATTAATCTTCAAATATAGCTGCTATATTTTTTAGTCTCTTAAACTAAAAGAACCTAGCGTCTTAGCGCCTTATCGTCTTAACGTCCTAATGAACTATACACCAACATAGAGCTATTAACAAATATTGTTGCAGAGGGCTACGTGCGTAAGAACTATACACCAACATATGAGGTATGGACAAATACTGTCACAGAGGGCTACGTGCGTAAGAACTATACACCAATATATGAGGTATGGACAAATACTGTCACAGAGGGCTACGTGCGTAAGAACTATACACCAATATATGAGGTATGGACAAATACTGTCACAGAGGGCTACGTGCGTAGCACCTTAGCTGCCTCGCTTCTTTATGCCCCTAGTAACTTTAATATCAACATTGCATCCAACCTCCTTAATCCCACTACTTGCTAAAACCCTAAAAATATGCTATATTGTTCTCATAAATATACTTATCAATAGGCTGAGAAAGATGAAATTAAATAAAAGATTAGTAACGTTAGGTTTAGTTATATTAATATTGTCAGTTGCATTAAAATTTGTTTGGGCGGGATTAAAACAAATCAAAGTTGATGATTTTCATCCTGCTGCAGTTATTTTTTTAATCGACTCTTCTGCATCAAATCAAAAACAACTTCCTGATCAGAAAAAAACTTTGCGCCAAATTTGCAACTTGCTTGATCCTGAGGATCAAATTAAAATCTTGAGAGTTTCTGAGGACGCTTATTTAATTTATGAGGGCAGCCCGATGAACGGTAGTACAATTACAAAATCAATGGACGCTTTCACAAAATATGACCAAAAGGATTATGGAACTGCATATGGAATTGGGATAAAAAAAGCTTTTTCTCACGCTTTGACAATGAAAAAAGAGGGATATGTCCCTGCAGTTGTTGTAATTGGCGATCTTGAAAATGAGGGTGCAATTGAAAAACAAATCAACTGGGATACTTTACCGAGCAATGTTCAAAACGTAAAAAAATATGCACCGGATATCTCAATGATGTTTTTGGATGCTCACCCTGCCAAGCTTGATTTGGTAAAAGAAAAATTGACTCCGGTTTTGGGCGAAAATCATTTGATTGTTGCTCCTAAAGAAAATATTGACAAGTCTGTTAGAAAATTTCTTCACGCAATCGGAAGATAGAATTTGAGAGGATAATTAATGACTATAGTAATAACAACTTCACAAGGCGAAAAAGTTTTTAATAAAGACGTAATAACTGCCGGAACAAACCCTAATTGCGATATTATTTTGAACACCGGGTACGACGTTTTATTGACTTTGGAATACAAAATTTCTGAAAACAAGTGCTCCGTCATCAACACATTTAAAAGTGATAAGGTTTTGTTCAAAGGTCAACCGATTAAAAGAGTTGATGTAACTAACGTTTGTAAACTTATGTTTGGTGAGTCGGAGGAGTTCTTAGCTGTAAAAGTTATTGCGGATGCACCTGTGCCAAAGGCAACTAAAACTATTACATCAATTGGTAAAGAAGATTTGACGGAAGAAGATATTAAAGGTTTGTACGGGAAAGACGTTAATGCTGTTACTAAAGTCAAATTAGAAAAACAAAAAGAGGATTTGGAAGATGCTCGTGTTGCGATTATCAAACAAGTTGCTTTTCACATAAACGATTTGAAACAAAAATTGTCTACAAACTCTAAAACAAGTATATTTTTGCACATTGCAATGTTTTTCAGTTCAATGATTTGCGCTTTTGGAGTATCAAATTATCTCATGGGACTTGAAATAAAAGAATCTGCAAACTTTTTACATCTTCCGACAAATATCAAAGTTTGGGGAATTTACACTGTCTTAATTTACGGAATTTGTTTGTTGCTGAAACAGGGAATATATTTGTATTTGCAAAGCAATATTCAAAAAGAAATGTCAAAATCCGCGAAACTCGGTCAAAGTTTTATGTTAATTTTTTCTTTGATTTTTGTGCTTGGAATTTATGTGGTGAACCTTGTTTATTATATGAATTTGAATGATTTTATGACATTTGCAATATTTATTTCGTTCTTCTTTTCAGGGATTATGGCGGTGCTTGCGATTTCTTGCGGATACTTCAAATGCAATGGAACAGAATGGACTATGACTCTCGATAAATACGAGTATAGAGAGGATTTTGAGAGTGTAATTAAATCATACAGACAATGGATTGAAAGATATATAAATAGTTTGAGCAATTCTAAGTTGCAGTATATTAAAGATAAAATGTTCAATCTTCAGTTGAAATCTGTCGGGGAAACATTTGTCGGAATTTTGACAGCACCATTCTTGGCTTATGGTGTTTCAAATACTTTGGCTATGTGCTTTCCAGAAGCTGCCGGTTGGGTAAGAATTTCCGGTTTAAGAATTAGTCCGGTATTTTTGACTTTGGCAACATTTATGATTATATTTGCGTTCTTTTCTTTCGTAAACGCATTTTTCTGCACGAAGAAAGTTCAAGGTTCGCAAGTAATTAAACAGGATGGATTTTCTGATTACCAACACCATGGAGTTACTATTTATGGGCTTGAAGGTGTTCGCAGATTGAATTCTGAAAAAAATCGTTCACTTGCAATCGGTTGTGCAATTATTTTCATTGAATTTGCTATGAACGTTTCATATTTTATGACTGAAATCGGTGGAGATATGCAAGGTATCGGGTTAAGCTTGGTGGCTGCATTAGTTCCGACAGCACTATTGATTGCCGAAACATTAATGCTTAGTCAAACCAAGTTTGATATTTATGCGTGTGATGAATTGCTTTCAAAAGTAGATAAAGACTAGTTATGGACATATTGAAAGTTTTAGTAATAATTGCATTTGTTATCGTCACGATTTGTACGATTAAATTGCACCCGTCAATACACCAACCTATGATTATTGAGGATGCTGATTTTAAGCTGACAAGAATTAGTGACACGATTACTCCGGATACTGTTACTACAACTACAACGGTTTCTGAACAACCAAAAATTCAAACAACAGTACAAAGTCAAGATTTTCAAACTGTTCAACAACCTATTGAAAGAGTTGTTCAGCCTAGTCCTACTCAAAATGTTCAGACAGAGTACGTTCAGCCAGAAAATGTGAACACGCAAAGGCAACGTATAAAAAATATTAAACCGAAACAAACTCCAAACAGGATACAAAATGATGATATGTCTGATGTTGAAATGGTTAATAAAATCCTCAAAAATTTGCAAGAGGAGCAGCCTCAAACAAGACCGTCTCAAGCTAGACCAACGCAAACAACGTCAACTCCTAAACAAAACAGTAGTTTTAAAAATCCGTATATGACAGAGCAAGAAGAAATCATTGCTTGGAACAAGTGGAGAAGCAATATTCAAAACCAAATTATGAACGATTCTGATATTGATTATGCGCCACTTGGAACAATGTTTATGTTTACATTTGTGGTCGACAAATACGGAAATGTTTCAAATATCAAAGTTGAATGTTCGAACGCAAATTATATGAATATTGCGAGAAACAACGTAAAACCTGCCATTGCAAGATTGCAAAAGAAACCGATATTAAATTTCCCACGCGGAACACAAAGAACTTCTACGGTTGTTACCGGAGTATTTTTAATTGGAACTCAAAACAGATATTCGACACCTAACGATTATTCAGATTACGAAAGGGTAAAATACTGATGAACACATCCAAAATAGTAGCAATAACAATAATTTCACTCGTAATCCTCGGAATTTGTACAGCAATGATTGCTATTGCAAAACCACATATGCACAAAACTATTATGCTTGAACAAATTATTTATAAAAGGTCAAAATAATGTTTAAAATTTTTTGTGTAATTTTATTGATAACTCTTGAAACTCCGTTTTATTTCAAAATAAAACAAGCCAACTACGATATCGTTAGACAAACTGCTATCGCAATAATTATGGTATTAATTGCACTGCTTGTTGCGGGAATTTATTATATCGGTTTGTTTATGTTAAAATAATCTTGTTATGTATATATGTAGAGAATGCAAAGCTGAATATAAAGAAAAAGTTGAGTATTGTGATTGTGGAAACAATACATTTGATTATGTTGAAGATGACCCAATTGTTTCACAAACAAAAACTGTAAAACCGAAACAATCATTGACACTTGAGCAAAAATCAGAGTTTATTTCATGGGGATTTTTTGCTCTTTGTATAATTTTATCACTAATCGTTTGGTCACTTCCAATCGGAAAAGCTCCTGCGAAAAAGTCTGCAACAACTCAACAAAAACCTGTTTCAACTTCAACTGCAATCCCAAACATTGATAAAATATGGAATGATACACCAATTTATCAACCAAAACCACAGCAAAAACAGATTCAAGAACAAAATCCGCTGGATAAATTAAGGCAAGAAATTCCATTGACATTCACTCCTGTTGAGAATAAAAAAATTGCTCAAGCAGAGGTTCAAAAAAAAAATCCGGAATCAATAAAACCTAAAGCACAAAAAACAAAACAAGCTCAACCAAAAACAACCAATCCGGTTCAAGCCAAAACGACACAAAACATAAATTCTTCTACGGCAAAACCGGATGAAAAATCGCTTTATAAAGAGTCTTCAAAGCCGGCTTATAATCCAAATAGTCCGACAATGTTGAGATACAAAAATAATCTTCGTTCTGCATTATTCGCTCATTTTGCCGTTGGGAGTATCTCCGGTTCAGGAGAATGTTCTATTCAATTTGCAGTAGATTCAAATGGCAAACTCATAAATAGAAATTTTTCTAAAGAGTCCTCAAATAAAGCTTTAAATGATGCAGTTTATTATATGCTAATGAGTGTCCCAAAATTCACTCCACCACCCGCAGAATATAACGCGCAAACAATTAAAATGCATTTCAAAATAGATAACGGCAACTACGAAATTTCGATATATTAATAGTTACTATTGCGTATGGAAATTATTCGATTAAAAAATTAAGAAGAGGTAGATGACTCACAAAAATACAGATTACAGAGTCAAATTGCCACGATAGCGAAATGAACAATAACTCGTTAGCGAAACAGATGACAAAAACAGCCTTTGTTTGAGCGATTAGCGAGTTTGGCTGTTTCAAGTTGAGCTTACAAGTTATTAGTGAATGGAGTGTGTGGCTGGTTTTGTGGAACTTTTTACACAAAAAGTTCCCGCCGTCCGCGCAGGACTGCTAGAATGAAATTTATATATTTAATAACAATGGCTATAAAGTGTTACTAATTTAATCAATATTACTTATTATTAACCCCATACCCAAACATTGCAAAATCATATTTTATCGGGTCTTTTGGGTCAAATTTTTTCAAATTTTCCGTAATTTCTATAACGGATTTAAAGTCGTTTGATTTTCTTGTCAAAAGCCCCATCTCTCGAGAAAGCTTTGCAACATGTGTGTCTAGAGGAATTAAAAGTTCAGACGGTTGCATAAAATCCCAAATTCCAAGGTCAACAGGTCCTTTTCTAATCATCCAGCGTAAAAACATACACATTCGTTTCATTGCTCCGCCTTTTTGAGGGTTTGGAATCATAAAATACGCTCCTTGTCCTGCTTTTTCAGAAAATTTTGAATAAAAATAATCTGTAATCGGTTGAAAATTAATGTAATCATTTACCCTTTTTTCGTAACCGTATTTAAAGAGTTCTTCAAGCCCACCATCATTTTCGTACAATTGGTGCAAAATTTTGAAAATCTGAATAAAATCGTCCGTTGTCCCAAAACGATAATTAAAATCGCACAACAATTTTGGCTCAAAATCCAAAATAAAATTATAAGGCTCGTTTTGAGCAATCTTGAACAATTGATTAAGTTTCTCAATGAAAACTTTTCGATTTCCGTAAGCGAGTAGTGATGCTATAAAACCGGCAATTTCACAGTCTTTTTTGTTCTGTGAATATTGGTGTGGAAACTGTATTGGGTCATCCTTTATAAAGTCAACAGTCTCGTATGTGTTGGCCAGTTCATCTATTTCAAATTTTGTAATCATTTTATTTATTCACCCAAATTGATTTGAGAGAATTGAACAATTTTGTTTTTACCACGTTTTTTAGCATTATATAAAGCGTGTTCTGCGTAACGAATTATTGTATTTGCATCTTCCTCTGTATCTTCAATACAAGGATAAGTAGCTATTCCGCCAGAAATTGTAATCGGATGTCTTTCTTCTTCGCCGGCTGGGATAAATTCCATTCTTTCAATGTCACGTCTAAATCTTTCTGCAAACAAGAATGCGTTTTCTTCAGAAGTGTTCGGCAAGATTAGAAGAAACTCTTCATCCCCGTAACGAGTTAAGATATCTTCTTTTCTGATTACTTGTTTTAATTTGTCAGCAATAGAACGAAGCAAAACATCGCCCCATTCGTAACCGTAAATATCATTTACAACTTTGAAAAAGTCTAAATCAAACAGCAAACAAGAAAGTTTTGTTCCGTATCTTCTTGCGCGAGAAATTTCTTGTTCCATACGTTCTTGCATATATTTTCTGTTGTGAAGTCCGGTCAATTCATCTGTTGTGGAAACAAGTTTCAATTTGTCGCGAAGTTCTTTATATTTCAATAGCGCGTTTGCTCTGATAACAAGTTCCAGATTGTCAACCGGAGTTTTTATGAAATCAAAAATCACAGCTCGAACAGTACAACCCTTAAAAACTTCCCCGATAAATAATGTCGGAGCCTTAAATTTAGTTGTCATTAAGACATCTTTAATATTCGGAACACTTTCAACAACAACCAATCCGGGGTTGAGCATCTCGTAATCCTTTAAATTTTCTGCATTTTCAATTCTAACATTTGTATCATCGATTTGAGCCAATACATCAGCCAATTTTGATTCGTTTTTGTCTGTATAAACAACTATATTCTTCATAATAGCTACCCTTCTTATATGTAATAACTTAACTGAATATTAACATATTTTTTTGATTTTAGCAAGTAGTGGGATTAAGGAGGTTAGATGCAAGTTGATATTAAAGTTACTAGGGACATAAAGAAGCGAGGCAGCTAAGGTGCTACGCACGTAGCCCTCTGTAACAATCTTTGTCCCTACCTCATACTACATTGGTGTAATGTTTACGCACGTAGCCCTCTGTGTCAATATTTGTCCATACCTCATATGTTGGTGTATAGTTCATTAGGACGTTAAGACGTTAAGACGATAAGACACTAGGTTCTTTTAGTTTAAGAGACTAACAAATATAGCAGCTATATTTGAGAATAAATTGTAGTAACTTTTCCTCTCT
>CAKUUY010000030.1 GCA_934693235.1 uncultured Candidatus Melainabacteria bacterium
GAACCAGCTCTTGCTCTACCTGTACCTTTTTGTTTCCAAGGTTTTTTACCACCACCAGAAACTTCTGCTCTTGTTTTACAAGAAGCAGAACCTTGACGTGCATTATTTAATTGTCTTCTTAATGCTAAGTGCATTACGTGTAAATTAGGTTCAACACCAAAAACAGCTTCGTTCAAAGCGATTTCGCCTAATTTTTCTCCATTTGTACTTAATATTTCTTTTGACATTTTAGTTTTCCTTTAATTAATTATATCTTCCGTTTAAGACTGCTTACCGCTTGCTTATTGCTTTATCTGGCAAGACCAGCCGGTTTTAACTTTTCCTTGTCTTTCTTTCTAGATTGTTGCTTCACACTACACACTACTCATTTCGTTTTATAAATAAAACTGCCATTTGCTTGCTTCGTGCGATTTCGTGCTGGGTTCGCTTTGTTATTGCTCGCTAAATCTAACTTTTAGTTTAGACTCGCCTAAACTCACGCGGCGCACAATGCAAAATCTAGTTCCATTTAGTTCTAGTTGGAACGATTGTCACCAATCTGCCTTCGCATCCAGGAACAGAACCTTTTACCAATACTAAGCTTTTTTCAGCGTCAACTTTAACTAATTTCAACTTAGTAATAGTAACTCTTTCATTACCCATGTTACCAGCCATTCTTTTACCTTTGATAACACGTGATGGAGTTGTACCTGCACCGATTGAACCAGGTTCTCTGTGGTTTTTAGAACCATGTCCCATAGGTCCTCTTGAGAAGTTCCATCTTTTTACTGTACCTTGGAACCCTTTACCAATTGATTTACCAGTTACATCAACTTTTTCTACATTATCTAGAACTGATAATTCAATTTTGTCGCCAACTTTGTAATCAGCAGGATTATCAACTCTGAATTCTTGTAGATGCCTGAAGTTTTCAAGGTTGTTTTTCTTAAAGTGACCAATTTCTGCTTTAGTCAAATGTTTTTCTTTAGCAGCAATTGTACCAACTTGTATAGCGTTGTAACCATCAGTTTCGATTGTTTTTACTTGAGTAACAACAATCGGATCAACTTTGATTACAGTTACAGGAATTGCCAAACCTTGTTCATCGAAGATTTGAGTCATTCCAAGTTTTTTACCTATTACACCTAGTGTCATTTTTTACCTTTCTAGCTCACCCTACTTGGTGCAGACACTTTTCTGCCCCTGTTTCGGGATTGCATTTTTCTCTTGCGAGCGCTACTTCTTTACCTTTTCGGGATTTCCACCCGACACGTGCCAGACGTGTGTAGTTCACATTACATGCATAATGCTTATTAAATTTTCAATAAATTACAATTTAAAATTATAATTTTACTTCAATATCTACACCTGCCGGAAGATCTAGTCTGCCTAGCTCTTCAACAGTTTGTTGTGTTGGCTCGTATATATCAATAATACGTTTATGAGTTCTCATTTCAAAATGTTCACGAGATTTTTTATCAACGTGTGGTGAACGCAAAACGCAATATATACGTCTTTTTGTAGGTAAAGGAATAGGTCCGGCTACTTTAGCTTCAGTTCTTTTTGCTGTTTCAACGATTTTATCTGAAGAAACGTCAATTAATTTGTGATCATAAGCTTTTAAACAAACTCTGATTCTTTGTCTAGTTGTGGTTGCCATTTGCATTCCTTTTTCTTTTACTTATTGTAATACACTGCTCGGAACCGCTATTCAGCAAATATTTCGGATATTAGTAAATACTTTATTCCAAGCATAACAATGGTAAAACAAACAAAATATACTGTCAACAAGGGTAATTTATTTTTGTATATAATTCGTTACAATATTTGAAAAATTTTTAGATTTTTACAAATATTGTTACATTTCTCAACAAAAGCAAATAAAGTTGTGTAAATTAACACAACTTTATTCTCGTATGAAAAATATTTTTACTATTAATAATCGAATTTAAAACCGTTTTCTAAAAAGTGCCCAAAACAGCCACCATATAGATTATAACCAGACTTGCAATTTTCAAAAAGAGAATCTCGCATGTGTTTACTATTTTCAGCATTCTTTTTAAAATCAGGATCAAGGTGGAAATCGTCAATTGTTCCATCATAAAAAATGTCCATTACCCACAAATCATAACCTACTTTATTTGGACCTTTGATTCCATTTACATCCACAAAAAGCTCTATTGGAGCACTTTTTGTCCCCCTATATATATCAATAACATTTCCATCCGCTAATACAAATTGCCAGTAAAATGACTTATCTTCAATTCCAATTACATTTTCTAATACATCTCCACTTTGCAACTTATAATTATCAGCAAAACATTTATCTTCACATACTTTTACAACTTTTAAATATTTTTGAACAAAGTCTTCACAGGCTTCTTGAGCTCTATCCCAATCATCTCTATCTACAGCTGTCAGTGGTGTATTTCTCAAATCATCTACACCCTCGTCTGCCATGTATTTTCTTACAGCTTGAGACATATTTGAATAAAATTTTTATGTAGCAACTTCAAGAGACCTTTTTTGTTGATTTTGGATTAGCGTAGGTAACGTCATCGCTGCAACTACCCCAATAATTCCAAGAGTAATTAGAACTTCAGCAAGTGTAAAAGCAAAATATCGTTTTTTAAATGATTTATTCAACCCACAATTAACGCCTCTCTCTATATTTTTTACTTGGAGAGAGAAACTTTGTCTTGCGATTATTTCAATATTCTTTCTAATTTTTGGCAAATTATTCATATATCCTCCTTTTTTATAATGGGTTATGACATGTTCCATTTTTATTTCGATTGTATGGGAAAATGAGAGAGATGTCAAATCATGCAGAAAAATTAAAATTATTAGGAAATCAAATAAAAAAATTGCGAAAAACCAAAGGTTTTTCGCAGTTAAATTTATCTGTAAAATTGGGGATTACAAGAGAACATCTTTCAAAAATTGAACGTGGGGTTGCATACCCAAGCGTAAAAATCTTATTTGACATTATTGATATTTTAAATGCAGATTTCAAAGATTTAGCTAATTTTTAAACAAAAAGAGCCCTTGCGAGCTCTTTTTGTTTAATTGAGAATTTTATTTTTATTCATCATCCTTATCATCATCAGATTCTTCCTGAGACTCTTCTTCAGAATAATCGTCATCTGCCATATCATCATCCAAAGACTCTGAATCTAATACAATCTCAGTTTCTTCAACTTCAACAGCCTCATCTTCCGGAATATCTTCGTCTTCAGTTTCCTCTGCAGCTTTCTTAGCATCGTCTAAAGCCAAAGCTTCTTTAATTTCTTCTTCATCTTTAGCTCTGATTACAGGAATCGAAAGCATCAACGCAACTTGATCTCCATCTTGTTCAAGATTAAGTTCTAGAGCCTCTTTATCCATTTCAACGTATTTTGAAAGAAGTTCAACCATTTCTTTTCTCATACGTTCCATAAGTTCAGGAGTTAAATTAGTCCTATCTTGCATCAAAACAACACGTAATCTATTGCAAGCCGTATCTTTTGAAGATTCTGTTTCTTCCTGTTCTGTTTGACGGAAAAAACCTAAGACTTTATTATATAAATTTTGCAATATCATCTTACTTCTCCTTTCCTGTCAATCCGGAGAAGAATTTTTTTATCTTAGCCATAACACCTTTCGGTTCTTCTAAATCCAAGAATGGCACATCTTCACCAATAATTCTTCTTGCAACGTTATTATAAGCACGACCGGCTAATGATTTTTCATCATTAACAATTGGTTCACCTTTGTTTGTTGAAACGATAATTCCTGTATCTTCCGGAATTATACCAATCAATTCCGCCGAAAGAATATCAACAACTTCGTCAACACTTACCATATCTTTTGACTCAATTAAGTTAGGTCGAACCCTGTTCAACAACAACTTATAAGACTTGATTTCTTCTTTTGATTCCAATAGACCGATAATTCTATCAGCGTCACGAATCGCTGACATTTCCGGAGTTGTAACAACAATTGCTTCTGACGCCCCGGCAACAGCGTTTTGAAATCCCTGTTCAATACCTGCAGGACAGTCAACAAGGATAAAGTCAAAATCTTTCTTAAGTTTTTCACAAATATCTTTTAACTGTTCTTCAGTAACCGCCGTTTTATCTCTTGTTTGCGCAGCAGCTAAAAGACAAAGGTTCGGATTTTTCTTATCTTTTACCAATGCTTGTTTAAGCTTGCAACGTTCTTCAACAACATCAACGATTGTGTATACAATTCTGTTTTCAAGACCAAGTAGTAGGTCCAAATTTCTCAATCCGAGGTCAGTATCAATCATTACAACTTTTTTGCCGGCTCTTGCCAAAGCTGTACCAATATTGGCATTAGTTGTAGTTTTGCCTACTCCGCCTTTACCGGATGTTATTACGATAACTCTACCGCTCATTATTTCTCCTTTTTATGATTCATGAATTTTATGTATAATAATTTGTTTTTTGTAAATACAAGCTTCTTCCGGAATAAAAGTATCCGTCTTTTGAATATACGGAATATTAATATTATCCGGACGTCTTGCAAAAGTATCAGCAATCCTCAATTGAATTGCATTCATTTTTAACGCTCTAATTTTAGCATATTGATTACCTGAAGCCCCAGCATGAGCAATTCCACCCAAAACACCCCAAATAGTAATATCTCCTTTTGCAATAATTTCGGAACCCGGGTTTGCATCTCCAATAATAACAATATTTCCATCTGATGAAATACTTTGACCTGAACGCAAAGTTCTTTGAATGTATAGTGTTGGAAGTTTTTCGGTTTCTCTTAAAGATTTTCGCAAATCATCAAGATTGTAATCAATATCTTCAATATCTTCACCATCGATCTTGTTTGCATTTTCCAGTTCAACATTAAAATCGTTAAATTCGTCTTTTAATTCCGTATTTTCCATTGTTTCAGCAGGTTCTTCAACCTTTTCCTCAACAACTTCAGCTTCTTTTATTTTTACATCTTCAAGAGGCTCAACTACAGGTGTATCAATAGTTTCCATTTGATTTTGAGGTTTGATTGCCTCCAATTCAATTTCTTCTATTGATTTAACCGGTTCTGCCGGAGCATCTTTTTTTAGCACTTTCAAATCGTTTTCTTGGGCAAAAGTTTTGATTTCAGTGGTTTCGTCACCAAAAATCTTATCCAATGCTTTTTCTAATTCTTTATTAACTTTTTCCTGATCCGCATTAAATTCCGGAGTAGGAACCTTGTTTTCAAGAATAGAAACGCTAATTCCCAATTCTTCTGCTGCTTTTGCAGTAGCATCAGAACTTGTAGTAATAAATTCAATTTCAGAATTCATTGATTCCACAAGCGCTTTAATACTTGTTAATTCTGTAGTTGTTAAATTAACCCCACCTAATTTTAGGCAGACATTCTTACTCTGAGCATCAGGCAAGTCCAAAACTCTACTTAATTCATAAATAATTTCAGAGGTCTTTTGGGCATTGCTAACGTCAACAATAAAACCATTTTCGATGTATCCCTTATCCATTGCTAATCCTTCCGCAAATGTTTCACTTATTCCATGACCATACATGAAACATCACAGAACATCAATGAATTATGTCGAATTGTAATATTTTTTGAAAATTAGTTACGCAAATATTGACTCATTAACTCGTTTTCCCTGTAGATGTTGAGCTAAATCAGATTTTGTAATCTTGTTGTCTCCATTTTTATCAAGACCAGAGTTCTTTTCATAATAATTTAACAATTTTCCGTCTTTTTTACGTTCACCTTTTGTACAAAGAACTTCATTATTTGCTCTGCCCGGAAGAAAAGTAATCGCATATAAATCAGCTGCAGTCATCTTTTTATTAGTATTGCCAAATGCCTGTTTTTTATTCATTAATAAGCATTTTTCAACAAGGTCTAATTGTTCAATCGGACTCATTTTTAAAATTTTCTCTTTTGTTAAATTTAATCCATAGTTCTTGTTAAGTTCATCAACAGCAACTTTTGTAAACTGAATAAGCCCTACAGCAGAATTTACATTTCCACTTTTCGAATTAAGAGAAGATTCACTATTCATTACAGCTAACAAATCTTTGTAATTACAGTTAAGATTTTTTGCAACTTGTTTTACTCGTTTCAAAAAATGTTTATCTAGCTTGCCTGTATCCTTAACAGGAGAATTGTCAACATCTTCAACTTTTACGTTACCTGCTTTAGGTGTTTTCCCTGATTTTGCACCCAATAGAGAACCGAACATATTACCATACTGGTTGAACAAATTCATTTGACCAAACAAAGATGGTACCCTATAATTCATCATTGGATTGAATGCCGGAGTATACATCGCAGAATTAGCCATTGAAAAAATGTTTCCACCCATAGGCAATGACGGCATTGTATAATTTGACATCATAGACATAGGTGAAATCATTGACATTGACGGGAATGAGTATATTTGAGGCATATTAAATAAAGAATTCATCATCCCTAATTGCAACATCGGATTAAATGAATAACAACCACAACCGCCCATAAAAGGATTGAACCCCATTGGTGGCATAAAACTATTCATAAAGTAATTGTTAATAATCCTCATTTTTATCCCTAATTTATTCCCCGCATATATATAAAGTATTTATTCTCTAAAAAATTGATTAAATTCAAATTACATGTTAAATTTTGTTAATAAAAATAAACTATTAACTTATGTAAAATTTTATTTTTATTATATGATTGATTGTAGGGACAGAGAATTTATGATTTTTAACGAAACAAAAACACACGAAATTACAGTCGACGTCGTTATTATGACTATGAAATATGATGCTTTGCACGTTTTACTTGTAAAACGTACGACAGAGCCGTTCAAAGACAAGTGGGCAATTCCGGGTGGTTATGTAAGGCTATCTGAAAACCTTGATCAGGCGGCTTTAAGGATATTAAAAGAACGTACAAATATTGACAACGTTTATCTAGAACAACTTTACACATTCGGCGATCCGCTTCGCCACCCTAATGCAAGGGTTATTACATGTGCGTATTTCGCACTAGTAAGAGCAGAAGACTTCAATATTGTAACGACTCCGGAACTGGGTTGGCACAAGGTTTCTGATTTACCGCCTCTTGCGTTCGACCATAAAGATATTATAGAGTACTCGTTAAAGAGAACTCGTGAAAGATTAGAACTTTGTCCTGTTGCATACCAACTGTTGAATGAGAAATTCACGTTGACAGAAATGCAAAAAGCCTATGAATTAATTATGGGCAAAAAGCTTGATAAAAGAAACTTTAGGAAGAAAGCTCTTGCGACTCAAGGTTTGACAGAACTTGACGAGTTCACAAAATCATCTTCTAAAAGACCCGCAAGATTATATACATTTAAAGATATTAAATTGAATTCAAAAAGAGCTCATTTTATTTCTAAGAAAAAGGAGAAAAAATAGATGTTATTAACTTTAGTATGGGCTATTCAAATAATTTCAGCATTATTGCTAATTGTATTAATATTATTGCATTCCCCAAAAGGCGATGGAATTGCCGGTATTGGCGGAGCATCACATGTTTTTGCATCTCAAAAGAGTGCTGAAAAAGGTTTAAACAAACTTACAGGTATTGTTGCTGCAATATTTTTAGTTTGCACATTCCTACTAGGTTTTGGGATAATTAAATAGAAAACTGTCCCCTCGCCTCATCGGGGAGAGGGTAGGGTGAGGGGATTAAACACAACTCTTACAATTAGAATTGTATGGATACCCCGTCATCATTTATATATGGAACAATCAAATGAACATACTTGTAACAGGTGCATCTAAAGGTATTGGAAACGCAATCGCCAAAGAACTTCAAAATATTGGCGAAGTTTTTGTAACCGGCAGAAACGAAAAAGCGTTAGCTGAATGCAATTCCAAAGAATTTTGTATTTGTGATTTATCAAAAGATATCAATATTTTAACAAATTTTATTGAGAAAAATAACATTGACGTTTTGATCAACAATGCAGGGGAGTATATTTATTCAAATTTAGATAAAATGAATATTGCTGATATCCAAAGGCTTTATCAGACAAATTTAATAGCCCCTGCCCACCTTGCATCAAAAGCTATTCCTAATATGAAAAACAAAAAATGGGGAAGAATTATAAATATTGGTTCTATTTCAGGAGTAATGGGAGAAGCTTACGCAAGTATTTATTCAAGTTCAAAAGCCGGACTCATAGGCTTAACTAAAGCTCTTGCACTAGAACTTGCCGAATATAACATTACAGTGAATACAATCAACCCCGGTTGGGTAGAAACAGAACTTGGTATGTCATCAATTGATGATAGCGAATTTTCTCGAGAAGAAATCGTTGAAACTATTCCACAACGCCGCTTTGTAAAACCGGAAGAAGTCGCAAAACTTTGCAGATACCTAATTTCAGAAGATGCAAAAGGTATAACCGGTCAATCAATCAATATTTGCGCCGGACTAAGCGTAGGAATTTAAAACTCAGCATTTTAATTTGTGAATATTTTTCATAATGGATACTTATAAGTACGTATATTTTCGTAGACCTGAGTAAGCAAGCATAAAGTAAATACTGCAATGCTCACCATTTATCCACAAGATTACTTCAAATAAATAATTGGACTGTTCCCAAAGACTATCCATATAAATTTTAAAAATCTACGCTAACACTACATTGACAATGTCTTGTGCTGAAATTTTTAAACAATCCAATTTTTCGCAAGTTGTTTGACGGTGCGCCCAAAGACAAGGTTTTATTGGGCAATTGTCATTCGCTTTTATTGCTGTAACCAAATCAGATTGCGGAATTAACATCTTGTCATCAGTCGGTCCAAAAATTGCATAAGTCCTAGTTTTCATCGCAACCCCAACATGTAATGGCGCAGAATCAGAACATACAAACGTTTCAGCCTGCCCTATCAAAACTGCTAAATCCCTTAAACTCTTAGTTTTGCCATAATAGTTGGAAAACATCCCTCGCCCATTCGGGGAGAAGGTAGAATTTGTTAATAAGCTGTGCGAATTTACAAATTCGGGTGAGGGGTTCAATTTTACTAAAATATTCTCAATAACCTCTTTGTCATCAGGTCCACCGGCAAGCATTACGTGTTTTCCTTGTTCTAACAACAAACTTACAGTATCTGCCCAAACATCAGCCCCAACAGTCTTTACCATTCCTTTGTTAACACTCATTTTGCTAACCCCAGGGTGAATTAGAACAGTATTTGCGATTTTTTCTTGTGGTGCAACATTAATTTCCGGCAATTCTGTTTTATAAGACGTAATCGGCGAAATTAAATCATGATACATTGCACAAGCATACTGCTTTTTGTTCAATGGAACTGTTTTAGTCAACAAAATTTGACTCAATTTTCCTGTATCATATCCATAGCGTTTTTTAATTCCGGTCATCGCAAGCAAAACACTGATTAACTTGTTTCCACCTGATGACACAACCATATCAAAATGCCCTTTTTGCGCAAGAAAAACAAGTTTCAAAAGCTCAAAGTATTTGTTTTTGCCTTTTATATCAATCAAAAACAAATCATCTATAATATCTGTCAAATCCTTTACACTTTTACTTCTTGGTTCTAACGCAAGAGTAATTCTAGAATTTGGAAATTCCTTTTTTAATGATATCAATGTCGGCAAGAAAAATATTTCATCACCGATTCCGCCAAAATTTATTGCTAATATGTTCATAAAATAATTATATAACAAAAATAAAAAGGCAGATCGCGCAACTAACAATTCAAATTTAAGAATTAATATTTTATTTTGTATATCGTGCGCGATGACATATTACAATACAAAACTAATAGATTACGGAGTCAAATTGCCACGATAGCAGAATGAACAATAACTCGTTAGCGAAACAGACGACAAAAACAGTCACTGTTTGAGCGATTAGCGAGTTTGGCTGTTTTTAAGTTGAGCTTACAAGTTATTAGTGAATGAAGCGTGTGGATGGTTTTGTGGAACTTTTTACACAAAAAGTTCCCGCCGTCCGCGCAGGACTAGTATAAATATAAAACATTTCAAACAAAACAAAATATTTCATGCTATAATGAACCTATGGTAAATAAAGTTACAACTGCAACCGTAATCGGGCTTGAAGCCTATAATGTCACTGTAGAAACTGACGTATTAAGCGGTTTGCCATCTTTTTCAATTGTGGGATTGCCGGATGCGGCGATTAATGAAGCCAGAGATAGAGTTCGTTCTGCAATAAAAAATTCGGGCTTCACTTTTCCGGCAAAAAAAGTAGTGATAAATCTTGCACCAGCCGATCTAAAAAAAGAGGGGTCAAACTTCGACTTACCAATTGCTATCGGGCTTTTAACCGAAGAAGATGTTTTGCAAGAAGAGAAGTTACAAAATTGCGCCTTTATTGGCGAACTATCGCTTGACGGCGGTTTGAGAGGGGTAAATGGCGTTTTACCATTAATTTTAGGATTGAAATCTTTTGGAATAAAAAATGTGTTTGTTCCAGCCGTAAATGCATGCGAAGCTGCACTTGCCGGTGACATTAATATATATGGAGCAAACTGTTTGGCAGAAGTTGTTAACCATTTTTCAGACACTCCAATAAAACCAACTATCATAGACATTAACAACTATCTGGTCGAGGGTGCAAAGCAAGACTACATATATGATTTTAAAGATGTGAAAGGTCAACAAAAAGCCAAACGTGCACTTGAAATCGCTGCAGCTGGCGGACACAATATGCTTATGATTGGCTCCCCTGGATCCGGGAAAACTCTTATGGCCAAATGTTTTGCATCTATTTTACCTCCTTTGGAGCTTTCTGAAGCTCTTGAATTAACTAAAATTTACAGTATTTCAGGACTTTTGTCATCAAGAGAACCCTTAATGACAAAACGTCCTTTTCGAGCAGTTCACCATACAGCATCTGCAAATGGAATTATTGGAGGCGGTACTGTTCCAAAACCGGGAGAAATTACACTTGCACATAGAGGAGTACTGTTTCTTGATGAAATGATTGAGTTTCCAAGAAATGTTCTTGAAGTTTTACGCCAACCATTAGAAGATGGTGAAATAGTTATCTCTAGAGCAAAACACTCCATTAAATATCCTGCAAAATTTATGCTGCTCGGAGCAATGAACCCTTGCCCTTGCGGATATTTAGGAGATAAACAAAAACAATGCACATGTTCTGATTTTCAGATAAGCAGGTACCAATCACGACTTTCCGGCCCGCTACTTGACAGAATTGATTTACAGGTAGAAGTTCCAAGACTAACATCAGAAGAACTTTTAAACACTCAACAATCAACAGAAACCTCTGAAGACATCAGAAAAAGAGTCGTTAAAGCACGAAAAATTCAAGCTGAGCGTTACAAAAATGATGGAATTTTAACAAATTCGGAACTAACTTCAAAACTTATCAAAAAATACTGCCAAATTGACAAACCATCCTCAGAGTTACTAAAAATGGCTATTGTCAAATACCAACTTTCAGGCAGGCGTTATGACAGAGTGCTGAAGCTTGCACGCACAATAGCAGACCTGGACAACTCTGAAAGCATAAAACAAACTCACCTTATGCAGGCTTTGCAATATAGAATGCTTAATTCCCTGTCAAATTAAAGAATCCTGCAACTAATCCCACAAGCGCAGATACCGCTATATAAAATAAAGGATCACGTTTTTCAGTCATACTTGCAATAAACAACGCAACAAGCAAAAACATTCCAAAAATATTGATATTATTTATAAACATATCAACACCAACAGCGGCCAAAAGTCCACATCCTGCAGGTTTTAGAGTATAAATCACAGATTGAACATACTTGTTTTGCCTAAATTGCTCTAACAACTTAGAAATAATGATAATCAAAATCAATGACGGTAAAATTACCGCAGTTGTTGCAATCAAGGCACCTAAAACACCGCCGGTAGCAAAGCCGGCAAAAGTCGCAACATTAACCCCGATAGGACCTGGGGTAATTGATGAAACCGCAATCATATCAGCCAATTGCTTTGTAGTATACCATTTTTGAACATCTGCGATATGGTACAAAAAAGGCAAAGTTGCATAGCCACCGCCAAATGAAAACAAACCGATATGGAAAAACTCCAAAAATAATTTTATATATATAATCATTTTTCCTTATCTCCAAACTCTATTTTTTTCTGAATAGGTAACCATAACCCGATAAATATTGCAAGTATAATCAATGCAGCAGGAGGAGCTTTAAAACACCCCGAAAGCATAAATGTTAAAAAGAAAATCCAACATGTAAATTTGTCAACAACACTTTTTCTCCACATCTCTTTTACAGCAAGGAAAATCAGGATTAAAACAGCAACTCCTACACCCCAAAATATACTTTGAATGAATTGCATTTTAACAACTTGTTCCAAAATTCTTGCAATAATAATAATTGAAACAAAAGCCGGAAGAACAATTCCAACAGTTGCGGTAATCGCTCCCAAAGTTCCTCTAAGCCTGTAACCCGTAAATATTGCAGTATTTGCAGCAATAATTCCAGGAACACTTTGACTAAGCGCATAATATTCGCACAACTCATCTTCATCAATCCAATGTTTTTTATCAACAAGTTCAGATTGCAAAAGTGGCAAAATAACGTACCCGCCGCCAAGCAACAGAGTTCCAACCTTGAAAAATGTCTTGAATATTTGATAAAGAGTCTTTTCCATAAAATCATTATATACAAAAAAGCTCAAACAACAACCATTGGCAAATCGCACAAAATAATAAATAATTGATAATATAGAAAAAGCAAGAGGTGTTTGATAATACCAGAAGAATTTTCAATATAGCCATTGATATAAACAGGAAAAACAATCCAAACGTCCTTGGCAAAGACATGTTTATTACAACAACCGGTCACAATACCGACCACCAAAAACACTACAAACTACAAATGTATAACTATGAAAACTATAAAAAATCAAATCTTTTAAAATACACTTGTAATAAAAGCTTGAACAGCGAAAGTTGTGGAGCTTTTATTGAAATGGATAACCGGGGAAATCAGCAAAGATTACCCTTGGTAAAACTAAAACACCCGACATTTTAAAAAAGTCGGATGTTAAAATGTTATGAATTCAAAGTTGCTTTCAATCTTACCATAGCTCTTGCAATTGCGGCTTCTGCTCGTTTTGCATCAATTTCAGCTTCAGAGTCTTCTAACCTAGCCTTCGCTCTACTCAATGCCTCTTTTGCCCTTGCAACATCTATTTCATCCCCTCGCTCTGCAGTTGTCGTGAGAATAAGAGCTTCATCATCTTTAAACTGCAAAACTCCACCCATTGTTGTGAAATATATTGGTTCATTTGCTTTTACCGCCTTTGTAACACCGATATCCAGTGCCGCCATAACGGGCACGTGATTTTTCAAAATTCCAATTTCACCATCTGTAGTTTTGGTATAAATTTCATCCACATTTTCGTCAAAAACAACTTTTTCATGTGTAATTATTTTTAAGTGCATAAATATTCCTCATGTGGCAGAGTAAAGGGTGAAACAATCTTTTAAAACAGACTATTCACCACTTACTACTCAGCATTCACTATTTCAACGTTTTCGCCTTTTCAACAGCTTCTTCAATAGTACCTACCATATAAAAAGCTTGTTCCGGCAAATCGTCGTGTTTACCCTCAATAATTTCTTTGAAACCTCTGATTGTATCTTCAAGTTTAACATACTTACCGTCAATACCCGAGAATTTTTCAGCTACAAAGAACGGTTGTGACAAGAATTTTTGAATTTTTCTTGCCCTATTAACTATTTCTTTGTCTTCTTCTGACAATTCATCCATACCCAAGATTGCGATAATATCCTGCAACTCTTTGTATTTTTGAAGAATTTCAAGAACACGTCTTGTTGTATTGTAATGTTCTTCACCTATAATATTCGGGTCAAGAACTCTAGAAGAAGATTCAAGAGGATCAACTGCCGGATAAATACCTAATGATGCAATTTGTCTTGACAATACAGTTGAAGCATCAAGGTGCGAGAATGTTGTAGCCGGCGCAGGATCTGTCAAGTCATCGGCCGGTACGTAAATCGCTTGAACAGATGTGATAGAACCATCTTTTGTTGATGTAATTCTTTCTTGTAATTCGCCCATTTCGTTAGCCAATGTCGGTTGATAACCTACAGCTGACGGCATACGACCTAACAGCGCTGATACTTCAGAACCTGCTTGAGTAAATCTGAAAATATTATCTACAAATAAAAGTACGTCCTGCTTTGAGAAATCTCTAAAATATTCAGCAGCGGTTAAAGCAGAAAGACCAACTCTCATTCTTGCTCCAGGTGGCTCGTTCATTTGACCGTAAATAAGTGCAACTTTGTCGATTACACCCGACTCTTTCATCTCGTTCCAAAGGTCGTTACCCTCACGAGTTCTTTCGCCAACACCACCAAATACAGACACACCTGAGTGTTCCATCGCAATGTTGTGAATAAGTTCCATAATCAAAACCGTCTTACCAACACCGGCACCACCAAACAAACCGATTTTACCACCTTTTTGATATGGTTGAAGTAAGTCAATTGCTTTAATTCCTGTTTCAAGAACCTCAACATTTGTATTTTGGTCAACCAATTTCGGAGATTCCCTGTGAATTGGCAAATATGTATCTGTTTCAATTGCTCCCATTTTATCAACCGGATCACCAGTAACATTTAAAATTCTACCTAATATAGGTTTTCCTACTGGTATTTTAATAGGTTCGTTTGTATTAAAAACTTTCATTCCTCTTTTCAAACCATCAGTTGAAGACATGGCAACGGTTCTAACCTTGTTACCACCTAGCATTTGTTGAACCTCGGCAACAACAAAAGAACCATCTTCTCGATTAATATGAAGTGCTGTATAAATTTCCGGTAACTCTCCTTGCTGAAACTCAACATCAATAACCGGACCGATAATCTTAGTAATTAATCCCTCTTGTTTCGTTAATGTTTCCATTTTCTCTCTCCTTTTCGATAAGTCAATTATAATACAAGAAAAATTTTTGACAATATAATTTTGACTCCCAAAAATTGCCACAATAATATACACCTTAGAGCCATTATACCTTGATAATCAGGTAACTTACAAACATATTAAATTTCTATAAAGATTGTAAATATTACACTTGCTTTTGAATTGTCTTTATTTTATAATGCAATTGTGAAATAATTCACGAATAAATCAAAACGAAACAATTTTACTAAATGTGCGTCTTGCACAATATACAAGGAGAAAAATATATGACAACAAAAAGCAAAAAGACTGTTGAAAACCTTGAAAAGACTCTAAACAAGTCTTCTCTTGTTGACAGTGCTGAACAATTGGAATTGCTTATCGAAAGAGC
>CAKUUY010000031.1 GCA_934693235.1 uncultured Candidatus Melainabacteria bacterium
CATAATAAGCATTACAACCATCATTTCAGCTAAAGTAAATGCTGTATATCTATGCTTTCTCATAATTTCCTTTCTAAAAGTCTCAAAATGCTAGCTATTGATTATTATACCCGTTTTTCAGATTTTTGCAACATGGAAATTGGGGAGATGCGAAGAGGCCTAGAGGCATAGTCGGTATCTGGAAAAGTTACTAAGGCGCCTTAACGTCCTAGTAACTACATACCAATATACTTCGCAATGACAAGTTACGGGGCTGCAATTTACCCTAATGTATCTCTGCAACTTTATTTTTGTCATCAACGATGGCAATTGTCGGTTTGTAACTTTTCAATTCTTCCGGATTATACAAACCATAAGCAATAATGATAACCTTGTCTCCTGGTTGAGCTTTTCTTGCAGCTGCACCGTTCAAACAAATCATACCGGAATCAGCCTTGCCTTTGATTACGTATGTGTGAAATCTTTCTCCGTTATTAATATTTAAAATATCAACTTTTTGCCATTCTTTTATTTTTGAAGCTTTTAACAAAGTTTCGTCTATAGTAATTGAGCCAACGTAATTCAAGTTAGCATCTGTAACTGTTGCCCTGTGTATTTTTGAACTTATAAATTCTTGTAGCATATTTATACCTCGCCCGAATATTCTAACCCAAACAATAAAAAAAATCAAAAAATACAGCCGATATGATTTTCGGCTGTATCACATGTTTATTTAATGTGCCTTCTTATTTATATGTTCTGTTTATAAATTTTATTTGAATAATTTTCGATATTTGGAGTATTAATTTCAAATACGTGAACTCTTGCAGGTCCTAACTCTGCACTCAAATATCCATCATGAGCTTGGAGTGTACTTGGCTTTCCGTAAGACGGAAGTAAATTATTAAGCTCTTGATTTGCTTTTAAGGTAGGAATTTTAACCTTGCAAGCAACAGGTCTATCGACGTTTTTATTCGCAACTACAAGAAGAGTTTTTCCGTTCAAATGTCTTGCGTAAGCAATGATTTGGTCGTTTTTATCCTTTTCTTTTTCCAGCTGGATAAATGTTCCTTTGGTAATTACATCTTTATATTTGTCACGCATTTTGAAAGCGCTTTTCATAAACTCTCCGATTTCAGGTTGCCCCCCTCCCGGTTTTCTTGAAAGGTTGAAGATATCAAGTCTGCCTCTATGTACAGTCATTTCATTGTTGTCTGTTTGGGTTACAGGATTGTTTTGGTGTTCATACTTGTATGAATAATAATCTCCTGACTGGTATCCATCTACAATATAAGGATTAAGCATTGGAAGAGTTGCTTGCAAGCCCATTGTTAAATTGCAATAATCAGCGCCACCATGATACATTGGAGAAATATCATCATGAGTAGCAAATGAGCCGATTAAAGATTTACCTTTTGGCAAACTGTAAGACATATCAAGTTGTTCTTTTACGTAGTTCATAAAAGTTGTAGCGTCAGGCCATTCGTGGAAAATATGGTATTGTCCGTAAACCATATCAAATCCTGCTCGCAAAGAATCCTGAGGTCTGTCATAAGGCATATTGGCTTGTGGAGACGCATCTTCGTAAGTATATGTTTCTGCTAGCCATCCGAATTCTGGGTCTCGCATGTGAGAATAAGGAATTAAAACATCCCAAAATTCAACAGGTTTTGCTCTTGCAACATCGGCTCTAATTCCGTCTACACCTAAATCTATACACATATCAACAAATTGTTTATGCAATTCTAATAATTTTGGGTTAAGAGTTCTTTTTCCTTCATCTTTCCAAGGTTGAAACATTCTAATATCGTTCCAGCCTTGAGGCGTTTTGGCAAGTCCATCACTTTCCATAGCCATCCATTCAGGGTGTTCTTGGAACATATCGTAAGAAGCGCAACTTGGTAAATCAATCATTACTTTGATGTTTCTTTTGTGACACTCATCAATAAACGCTTTAAATTGTTCCTTATCACTTCTCGGGTCATTTGGATCAATAAGGTTTGGGTCAATTCCTAAAAGATCTTTTGGAGAATACAATGAACCTGCTGTGCCCATAGCTTTCATTTTCCCTGTAGGGTTTATTGGAAGTACATGAAAAGTATTAAATCCCTCTGCCTTAATTTCATCCAGCCTGTCTATTGCGTTAAGGAAAGTGCCATGTGCTTCATTTCCATCGATAAATTCGTTTCCATTTTCATCTTTTGCGTTAAATGTTCGAGGGATAATCATAAGAATTTTGGCTTCGTTGTTTCGGAATAACGTCTTTAAATTGTTATGATAGTTATCCGGTGCTGTGTTTTCGTTTTTTTGAACTTTTTGAACGGCAGGTGCATTAATCATCGCCATATTGTTTAAATAATTGTTTAGCAAGCCGGAATTTGTTGTTTGAGGTTTTTCTGGTGCAGGAAACTGAACCGCCGAATTAGTAAAATTAATGTGGCTGATTTGTTTTGATTTAATTGTTAATAAATTAGTTGAACTTATCATTATTTATCCACCTTTTTGTTCGGCATTTTCCCAAGGAAAAACTGTGCAAGTACTGTTACACCAAGTAATACGCTTCCGAATGTTCCAAAGATTTTGAACCATTTTTTAGTGTTGAAAGCTTGCTGTCCGGCTTTAAAGAACAATTCATCCGGAGCGATACCGGTTAACAAGAATTTTAACTCAGAGCCGGTTTCATTTGTCGGTCTGATTTTGTGTCTAGGTTTTGCAAAATAGTGTTCGCCGCCGATAATATTTAAAACTTTGTCTCTGTATGCTTCTAAATCTTGTCTGATAATATTGTTACCAAGAACTTCTCTTGTAACATTATCCATTTTGTCTTCAAACATAAGTTGCATAGCTCTTTGATAGAAGAATTTATCATTTGGAATATCTGTTACAGAATTTATTCCGGCTTTGCCTAAATATTTGTTTTCAACTTTGCCATTGTGAACAACAATATCGCTCATATCGTCTGATGGATGAGGATTTCTAAGCATATAGAACTTGGTAGCATTGTCAGATGAATGTCCTTGAAGAGTAATAATTTTACAAAGTTCAATCAATTCTTCTCGAATTTCTCTCGGATATAATTTCAAAACATCAATATTATTTACGTTTTTCGCAATTCTTCTATAAAAGTCTAATGTATTAATAAGTCTATAGAATGAACTTTTTACACTGAGCAATCTTTCAGAAGCAAATGATTTTTGAATATTTTTCAAAGTTCCGGTTTTGTCATGTTCATCAATTCCGATGATAGCTTTTGATGTTCTTGAGAAATTCTTGTCTTTCAACAAATGTCCAAAGTCATCAAATAAGTTATCGACTTTTTCATCATAAGTTGTTATATCGCTTGATTTAATGTCAATGTCTAGGTTGCCGACTTTGGATACCAATTCAGTCATGACTTTTCTATACAAATTATCATCGGATACTATATTTTCAATTTTGCCTCGAAGTAGTTCTCCGGTAAGATTTCTGTCAAAGCGAACTTTTTCAATTTCTTTGTATTTTATGCCTAAAGTAGTTAATAAATCTTTTGAAACATTATTCCAATAATTTGCAATAACTGTTTCAGGTGCAGATCCCACTTTAGTTACGGCATATTTGTTAAGAGCATTGGTTTTGGCATTAAAACTGTCAAAAGCTCCTGCAATATAACGTAATTGCTCTTGAATATCGGAATTAAATGTCGCAGAAGTTGATTTTGCAAATGTACTCTTTATAGGGTGTTTATCTGTTTTATTACTTCTGATTAGCTTTTTAATATATTCAAAATCAAGTTGTTCTTCTTCCGGTTTTCCTTGGTTATAAGCTATTACATTTTGTTGAACAGTTTGTAAAATCTTGTCGCTGATTTTCTTGAGAGCTTTGTCATCAGCGTTATTACTTATAAAATTGTTTTCTTCAAATAGCTTGGTCATCGCTTCATTATTAGGGACAATTACATTTATCGCGTTTGGATCAATGTGTCTTTCTTTAAGTTGAGCTACAAGGTTTTGACTAATTGTTTTTGCGGTATCTTGATTGATTGCAAAGGTTTTTGTTGTCATCAAGTCTCTCAAATCTTGCTTGAAGCTTTCTGCAGTAACAGAATCCATTCCCTCAAAAGAATTTGCAACTTGGTTTATCAATTCATCATTAATTTGTTTGTCTTTAAATGTTGTAATAACCTTTTCAATATTGTTTTTAGTTGTATTAGTTTGGAATTTTTCAGCATATTCATCAAGGTTTGTTAAAATTTTGTCTGCTTTTTCATTTTGCCTTTTATTCAACCATTTTGCCAGGTACGGTTCTGTCTGATTACAAATTAAAGCACTCATTACAGGAGTTGCAAAACCGGCTGTTAACATCCACAAAGTATTGTTTTGAATTGCAATTTTTTTCATTTTTTCTTGAATTGCATCACGTCTGTTTGGGATGTTTTTAGGAACTCCTAATCTATTTCCCATCTTGTCAATTTCTTTGTCAGAATATAAATCCCAAGGAATAAATTGAGGATCCTGATAAAATGGTTTCTTTCTGCCAAAACTGTCTTCATATTGTTTTTGAACATTTACACCATGGATTAGATATGCCGGAAGTTGTATTGCAATCTTAGGCCAAAGAGCCATCGAGGCCAAAAATGAAGCAAGTCCAACAAATTCCATCCCTTTAGTAACGGGGGTTTGTTTTTTTGTGAATAAATATCCTGCAATTGCAAGTCCACCAAGTTTTAAGCCAACATCATTCAGCCTGCCGAGCTCGTGGTCGTTTGCTTTCCCGCTCATAGCATGTTTAAAAGCTTTGGCATCATACAACGCATCTTTAACCATAATAGCAGGAGCGTTGAAAATGTTGCCGTTCAACAATCTCCCTTTACTTGGAAGAGGTTTGATAAATGTGCGATTGTTAAGCTCGTGTTCGATGTCAAAATTCGGTTTTGGTTTTTGAACCTGAGGTTGAACTTTGGGTTGCGGAGTTTGCAATCTGTTAGCACTTGCATTTATGTAATTTTGAATTAGATTTGTTGTCATTTTAGTTTACCACGTACTTTTCATTTTTATTAATTACATCAGCAGCACTAACTTTTGATGGTTTGTGTGAACTTGATAAAGTATTTACGAGTCCCAATACAGTTGAAAGAGCGGCTAAGCCAATTAAAGCCTTGCCGGCATGCTTTTCAATACCATGTCCTTCACCTTTGTACAAAGTTTTTGCACTTTTTATAAAATTTTCTCCAAAAGATTGGAGACATTTTCCAAATTCCTTACCCTTCCAGAATTTGAATGTCATAACATTAAAAAAGTTTTCCCAAGGCTTTTGGAATGCCAAAGCAACGCCTGTTGCTGCCCAAAGGTATGATGACATTGTTTTTGCAAGATTTTCTTTAATAACGATTTCCTTAATTCTAGGTTTTACTTCTTGATCCGAATCGTTTAAGTTTTCGCCTAAACCAATCTTTTTTGCAATTCTGTCGTATCTGTAATTTCTTTTTTCTCCCTTAGATTCGTCACCATATAACAAGTCCCAACGAGGGAATTCTACACTCTCAAAAATTTTGTGGTGTTCAAAGCTTATAATATCTGTGTCGTTTACATCTTCGGGTAGTTCATAAATTACTTTTACATAAGGTCTTTCGGTATTTATTCCGGTAAACATTTGAACAGGTTTGCTTATAAATGATTTAGAAACACTTTTTGCTAAACCATAAAATAACACTCCCAATGCCATTTTTTGACCGAGTGCAGAAGCCTTAGTTTTTGCGAAATTTGAAAAGTGCTTGTTCGCAAAATTAAATACACCCATTAGCATAGCGCTACCGACTAAATAAGGTACTGTTCCCATTGTCAAAAATTCATAAAAATTGGCGTTTTTACTCCCCTTCAATCCCTTGGCTGGATAAACAGTAAAAGCATTTGATACTTTGTCTATTCCGATATTGATGCGAGTGGCAAGGTTGTCTTTTAAAAGAGTATCGTGATCGTATGCAAGAGCTTTAGACTTTTCGTTTTTGCTATTTGCAGAAAAGTTTATTTTGTTTTCTACGTTATTAATTGGTAAAATCATTTTTACTCCACACACAAATCAATGCCGTTATTACAACGGCTGTAAATAATATTTTTTGTTATTTTATTAATTTCAATTTTACATTTTTTTACATAAATTAGCATTTGCCTAATTAATTGAAAATACTAAAGAATACAGCTGTTGCAATCCCTGCCAAAATACAATAATAACCGAATATTGCAAGTGAAAATTTTGATATAAATTTCATGAAATATTTAATACATAAGTAGCCTGTTATTCCGGAAACAATTGTGCCCGTAATTATAGCCATCCAATTATAGCCAATTGCTTCTGCTACATCTATTTTTACCAAAGGATAAACCATTGATGCACCAAGAATAATAGGAATACTTAACAAGAAAGAATATCTTGCAGCTGTAATTCTATCTAATCCGCAAAATAATCCGGTTGCAATTGTCCAACCAGAACGAGAAAAGCCTGGAAGTGCGGCCAAACCTTGTGCTAAACCGATAAGAATTGATGTTTTTAAGTTTACATTATCTGTTTTTTCTTCAAGTTTTTTAGATTTGTATTCGCTATACAAAAGCGTGAAACCTGTTATAAATAACAAACCACCTACAATTGCAGGTTTATACACTAATTTTTCAGCAATTTCATTGATAGGTAAAGCAAGTGCAATTGTAATAACTGTACCTGCAATGATAAATAAGCCTATTTTTGCTTCTTTATCTGACCAATTTTTGTTTTTTAAAGCATGCCACATCGCTTTTAGGATTTTTATGATATCTTTGCGGAAGAAAATTATTACAGCAATAAGAGTTCCAAGGTGAACCATAATATCAAAGAAAACTTCTTCATTTGAACTTTGTACAATAGGAATATTTTTTATAACCTTATAAAAATTTGATGTAAAAACAAGGTGTGCCGAACTTGATATCGGTAAAAACTCACTCAATCCCTGTACTATTCCCATTAATATTGCTTGTATTAGGTTCATTCTTTATCCTTTCAACACAATTTTTGTGTAAATACCTTTGTAATTCATACCATTGAGCCGGTAAGCTTTAATTTCCAAAATAGATTTTGCTTCGTGGTGTTTTAGCATCTAGATTTATTCTTCTTCAAAATAACTACAACAAGATGTTTGTGTTTCCCAAACAGTTACTTTACTCAACTGTACAACTCTTTCTTTTAATTTGTTGTAAATAAACATTGAAATCATTTCGCTTGACGGGCTTTCACCCTTGAATTCTGGCAATGCATTCAAATCTTTATGATCAAGCATATCAAGAACAGTTTTAAGTTCTTTTTTTAATATTTTATAATCCATTAAAATATTACTTTTGTCTAAAGTGTCGCCTTTCACAAAAACTTCAACCATCCAATTATGTCCATGTTGATTTTCGCATTCCCCATCATAGTTTAACAGATGGTGTGCTGCTGCAAAAAACGCTTGTGTCTTAATTTCAAACATTTTATATCCCCTTTTTTAATATGTAATCACAAAATTCTCTTACGGCTCCTCTTCCACCGTTTTTAGTGGAAATAAAGTTTGCAATTGCTTTAACTTCATCAACTGCATCGGCTGGACAACCTTTAAGAGCAACTTTTTCTAAAATGCAAATATCAGGGACATCGTCACCCATATAAGCAACCTCATCAAAAGAAATTCCATATTTTTGCATTATTGTTTCTAAATCCGTTATTTTATTTTTTGAACCCTGAAAAAGTTCTTTTATTTTCAAGTTTTTAGCGCGATGTTCAACAGTTCCGTTTTTTCTTCCGGTAATGATAGCAGTAATAACTCCAGCCTTGTTAAGGCTGACAACACCATGTCCATCTTTAGCATTGAATGTTTTGTATTCAACTCCATTTTCATCATAAGTGATTCCGCCATCGGTCATTACGCCATCAACATCAAATGCAACAAGCTTAATTTTCATCTTACGCAACTCCTGCTCTCAACAAATCGTGAATATGAATAACACCGATTGGTTTGTTGGTTTCATCAACCACTGCAAGGGCAGTGATTGAGAATTTTTCCATCAAATTCAAGGCACTTGCTCCATAATCCCTTTTAGAAATATGTTTTGGGTTCGCAGACATTACATCTTTTGCTAAAAGTGGTCTGATGTTTTGATATTTGATTAATGTTCTTCTGATGTCACCATCTGTCAAAACTCCAGTTAAAATTCCACTTTCGTTTACAATCATTGCCATTCCAAGTTTTTTATCAGAAATTAACTTAATTACATCTGCAAAACTGTCTGTTTCCTTTGCTATTGGAAGTTTTTCCGACTCTGTTAGCATTAAATCTGCCACTTTGTACGTAAATCCTTTTCCTAAAGCTCCTGATGGGTGGAAAATTAAGAAATCTTCTTTTGTAAATCCTCGTTTTTCAAGTAAACATACGGCCAAAGCATCTCCCATTGCAAGAGTTGCAGTTGTGCTTGCTGTAGGTGCTTTATTTAAAGGACAAGCTTCTTTTTCTACAGAAATGTCAAGTGTAACATCTGAAGAATGTGCAAGTGTTGAATTCATGTTTCCTGTCATCCCAATCATAGTTACACCAAATCTTTTGATTAATGGCAAAAGATTTAATAATTCTTGAGTTTCGCCACTGTTCGAAATAGCTATAACGACATCATTTCTAGTGATAATTCCGGAATCCCCATGGGTGCTTTCTGCCGGATGTAAAAAATATGATGGAGTACCTGTAGATGTCAACGTAGCGGCTATTTTCCTTCCGATAAGCCCGGATTTCCCCATACCTGAAATAATTACGCGACCTTTGCAATTATATAAAATATCTATAGCTTTATCAAATTCTTCTCCAATATTGTCTTTCAAACGAAGAATTGATTGCGCTTCGATATCTAAAACATTTTTTGCCAAATCATTAATAGAATTTTTGTTCATTGTCACTGTTTCCATTTTCATTCTCCCCTGAGAAAATTATATAATAAATATCATATAAATATACTAAATTTTTCAAAAATATTTAATTTTTGTTAAATTCGCTCGTGTTTTTTAGTATGAAATCCAAAATCAATTATAAATTTAAAAAAAATAATGGAATTGAAGATTTTAAATCTTTTGTAAAAACTCATGATTGTGAATTTGTGACAGTTGATTTGTCTGACTCGAATGTGTTTGAGGCAATGAAATTTGCAGTTTTGGCTTCTGCTTATCATTTTCGAAAATATCCGGGTGGGATGTTGAGTTTTAAAAACCAATCTGCTGATATAAATAGTTTGATTTCTGATTTTTCATTAAACAATATGGAATTTGTTTAAAAGGCAGGCAAAAAATTTTTTTCAGGAGTTTTGTCTGTTTATGAGCATGCCAAGTATAGGGATATTAAATAATCAAATAATGATGCAATCGGTTTCGTCTATTAAAGAGATGGAAGAAAAGCAGCCGGTTGTTCAATCTAAAGAGTCAAAACATCAAATTTCTAATAAAAATTTGTTTATTGGAGCTGCAGCGATAACCAGTATCGCAATTGCCGGAATTTTAATAGCAAAAGGTCGAAAACCGAAGAATACAATACCATCTAGCAAATCACAGGTAACAATTCCTGATTATAATCCGGAAGATTACAAACAATTTCCTATTGTTAAGGAAAATATTGAAAAAGAAAGACTTGTGAGAAACAAAATTTCAACATATTTCAAAGCCTTTAGAGATGGGAAAGAAAAACCAAGCGAAAATTTTGATGGAATAGTTGCTCTGTATCGCGAGGGTGATTGGGAAAGTTTTAAAGCATACTTGGATTTCAGAATAAAGAATGTGAGAAGTTTCTCTGATGAAAAAATCCCGGCAGATTTGAGAGAAGTGGATACCGAAGATGTTGATGCAGTTCTTTATTTTATGAAAAATTATGATAAAATAAATACTCCATTAAGAAATGGTCAGAACTTATCTAAGTCAAATGAAGTTGTTCGTCTTAACAAACTCATTAATGAAGCTGAACCGCTAAAAGAGGAAGTTTATGTCTTTCGTGGAGTTAGAACTCAACAATTGTATGATGACTATAAATATTTAGATTTTAATGAGCTTGATGACCTTAAAATCGGAGACACAATAATTGATAAAGGTTTTGTTTCAACTGCAAGAACGTACGATACAGAATTGGCATCTGTTGACCCGTTGTTGTTAGAAAATCGCTACAAAGGCAGTGGTTATATAATGAGAATAAAACTTCCGAAAAAGACAAAAGGTTTTGATTGCAGACGATTAACTCAATTTGATTCTAGCAGGGGAACTAATTCTACGTTTATATTGCCACCAAATTCTGAATTCAAAATAACCGGTTGGGATGCACCAAGAAGAATTCTAGATTGTGATTATATTTTACCGGAATAAAAATTAATGTTTTGCATATAAAAATTCGTGTGATATAATTTCTGCATAAGAAAAGGAGATTTATATGCTAGAACATTTGTTAGAACTTGTTCAGGTGCATGGTGTAGTGGTTTCTGCGACAATTTTGCTTGTCGCGTACGTTTTTATTGCGCTTGAAAAAATTCCAAAAGTTACGATTGCGCTTTTAGGTGCAGCAATCACAATTATTTTGGGACTCGTTAGTCAAACAAAAACTGTTGACGGGGTAATTAATCCTCATTATTTTATTAATTTTGTTGATTTTAATGTAATATTTTTACTTGTTTCAATGATGATTATTGTAAGTATTGCAACAAGAAGTGGTATGTTTAACTGGATTGCGAATGAACTTTTAAGGTTTACCAAAGGACATCCAAAACTTGTTTTGTTGACTTTAGGGGTGTTTACGGCTGTTACATCAGCTTTTTTAGATAATGTGACAACCGTAATTTTAATTATGCCAGTTACATTCTTTATTGCAAAGCAATTGGATATAAATCCGTTACCATTTTTGATTACTGAAATATTTTCATCAAATATTGGTGGAACAGCTACTTTAATTGGCGATCCTCCAAATATTATTATTGGAAGTGCTGCAGGTCTTTCATTTATGGACTTTTTGAATGAATTAACCGGAGTTATTGCAGTAATATTGGCGGTTGTTGTTGCAATTATGATATTTATATTTAGAAAATCTCTTAAAGCTGCTCCAGAAAAAATGCAGGCTGTTGCAAATTTAGATAATTCGAAAACAATAACAGATTTCCCTCTAATGATAAGAAGCGGAATAGTCCTTTTGTTGGTAATTCTAGGCTTTATTCTTCATGATATCACTCATATTGAAACTTGTGTTACTGCGATGTTAGGTGCAAGTTTCTTGTTACTGTTTGAAAAGCCGAAAGATATTTTGTGTGATGTTGAATGGAATACAATTTTCTTCTTTATTGGTTTGTTCATTATTATTGGCGGATTGGAAGCTACGGGCGGAATTGCGCTTATGGCAAAATGGATTTTGGCTGTAACAAAAGGTTCGCAAGAAGCGACAGCAATGATAATTCTTTGGGCTTCAGGTTTTATTTCCGGAGTAATTGATAATATTCCGTATACAGCGACTATGACACCTATGTTGTTGGAAATTCAAAAAACTATGGGTGGCGAATACACGTACCCATTATGGTGGTGTTTGTCATTGGGTGCTTGTTTAGGAGGAAACATGACAATTATTGGAGCAGCTGCAAACGTAATTGTTTCAGAAACTTCTGCTCACAACGGTTATCCGATACCGTTTATGAAATTCTTGAAATATGGTGTTTTGACAATGATTATTTCATTGGCAATAAGCTCTGTATATGTATATATTCGATTTTTGCACTAGTAGGTGATTTTTTTCAGGAATTTTCGTTTCAAAATTAAAAGCCTCTCAGTATTGAGGGGCTTTTTATATTAAATCTTAACTATATTATTTTATCAGGTCTTTTATTACTTCTCCTGCGATAATCATTCCGACAACCGGAGGAACAAAAGCATTGCTTCCAGGAATTTGGTGTTTAACTGTACATTTTCTTGTTCCCGGGGGGCAAACGCAGTGGAATTTACAACTTATTGACATATCTTCTTTGGGTTTAATCGGAGTTTCTTTAGAATAAACAACTTTTACACCCTTAATTCTTCGTTTTCGCAATTCTGTTCGAATTACTTTGGCTAAAGGGCAAACCGATGTTTTAGAAATATCTGCAACTTCAAACCTTGTCGGATCCATTTTATTTCCTGCACCCATTGCGCAAATGATAGGAGTATTTGCGGCTTTTGCTTTTTCTATCAAAGAAAGTTTGCCGACAACCGTATCAATTGCATCAATTACGTAATCATATTTTGTAAAATCAAATTGATTTTCAGTTTCCGGTGTGTAAAAAGTTTGGTAAGTGTTTACGACACAGTCAGGATTTATGTCTAAAATTCTTTCTTTAGCGACATCGACTTTATACTTCCCGACAGTTTTGCGTGTTGCATAAAGTTGTCTGTTCAAGTTTGTAATGCAAACTTTGTCATCGTCGATTATGTCTATTGTTCCCAGTCCGCTTCTGACCAAAGCTTCTACAGCATAGGCTCCGACTCCGCCAATTCCAAATACTGCAACTCTGGATTTTGAGAGCTTTTCTATACCATCATGGCCTATTAATAATTCTGTTCTTGAAAATTGGTTTAACATTTTACCTCTTAAAATTACTTGCTTTTTCATAATTATAACGCAAAATTTTTATGATATTATCGGTTTATGGATAAAATGTTTTCAGATGAAATAAATATATTAAAAGCATTGGCAATTATGCTTGTTGTATCAGGACATTTGGAATTTTCTTTAATGGGGATTTTCCCACCGTATTCGTTCCAATTAGCTTTGTTTTTCTTTATTTCGGGATGTTTGTTTAAAGATAAATATTTAGGTAATGTTGCAGAATTTTTTGAACGCAGGATAAAAAGTTTGCTTGTACCATATTTTTGGTACAACTTGTTTTACCTTGGAGTAACTGTCTTAATCGCTAAGTTGACGGGAAAATTCTGGGGAATGCCATTAAGTTTTAAAAACTTTTTTATCACTCCGTTTTTAAACGGACATCAATTTGATTTGTCTTGCCCGTTGTGGTTTGTGACACAGTTGTTTATTACAATGATAACTTTTTTGTTTATCTTAAAAATGTTAAAAAATGCAAGCGACAACAAATTTGTCCATCTTGGATTTTTTACGTTGCTTGGAGTTTTAGCTATTCCGATTGATAAAATGTTTGCTGTGACTCCGGTTTTGCTCGTTGTAATCAGGACGATGATGTCTTTGTTTTTCGTTTATGTCGGATATTTTTATACTCACTATATAAAAGATAATTATAATATATTTACACCGAAATGGCTTGGCGGAATTATTTGTTTTCAGTCTGTTTTGTGGTTGTTTAACCGAGATTTTACACCGGAACATGGAATTGGATTAAGCTATATTCTTGTTTGGGGTAGATTTGATAATCAATTGATTGTTCCTATATTTACGAGTTTGACCGGAATTTGGGCATCCTTGTTTGTTGTGAAAATTCTTTACCCGTATTTAAAAAATGTAAAATTTATCCAAGATATGGGAAATGTGACCTATCATATTATGGCAAATCATTTGTTGGTAATGTATTTGATAACAATTGTTTTAATGAAATTGCATGGCATTCCTGTTGTTGAGCGTGCAAATCATGACATTTATTGGATTTATAATCCTGTACAAACGACGTATTTGTACTTTGTGGTTACGATGGTTGCTACGACTTATATTGGTGTGGGATTAAAAAAGATACATAGGTTATTTTTATCAAGAAAGGAAAATGTATGAAAAAGTTTGTTTTGTTATTGGGGCTAATTTTATTATCTGCAAATTGTTGTTTGGCTAAATCGCCGGAATATGAATTGGAATTAGGAAGATTGAAAAATGCAAAATCTGCAAAATACAAAGTAATAAATATTCAAATAAATTCAGTGACTCAAAAAGTGACTACTCTTATGAATGATACAAGTGTTTCTCCTGAAAAGAAACAAGAATTACTTGATCAATATACTGCAGAAATAAAATCATTAGAAGACCAAAAAACAATGGTAAATTACACATACCAAAAAGCGAAGAAAAATTTAAGAAAAAGATATTAATAAATTAACCCTTGAAAAAGTCTTCAATATATGTTAAACTGGATTTGTACATAAAAATTGGAGGAATTTATATGCAAGAAGAGATGA
>CAKUUY010000032.1 GCA_934693235.1 uncultured Candidatus Melainabacteria bacterium
ATTATGAACCTCCTTTTTCCTTATGCATACAGTAATAGAAACCATTCTCTCTTCCGCATGCTTATGTCTCGACAAAATTTATTATAGCATTTTATTTCAATTTGGCAAGTGTTTTTCAAAAATTTTTTCAATATAAGCATAATATAGTGCGGTTTTTACTGGGCTAATAACCTTGAAAAGCTTGTTAAACATATAAAAATTACTAATTATAAGATTTCGGGTCAACACGAGCAAATTTTACGTCTTTGTAAAAATATTGTAAAATTTGATAGGCATTATAGCCTTGTTTAGCCAAATTATTGGCACCATGTTGAGACATCCCGACTCCATGTCCGTTTTTTTTAATATTATCATCAAATGATGGAACAGAACGAAGATATGGCAAATTATTCCCCCAACTGTTTGTATTTGTCATTCCGCCTGCTGAAGCTGAATAATAAGCACTGATAACTTTCATATTATAAGTTAGTACAATTCCTTTTGTTTGGTCAACTGCATAGTTTGTTGCAGATGTCTCGGCTGATGCCCCTCGATATGCTTGATCTTCAGGGGTGTCTTTTAAGTCGTAACCGTATCTTGCACGCTTGCCAAGGTTTGCAAGAGCATAACTTCTGGCTGCAATTGCTTGGGCTTTATGCGCTTCCATAGCCCAACTTGACGGCATTTCTGATGGTACAACTCCTCTTATATAATCTTCTAGCGGAACATTATTTATTACCGTTAGTTTTCCGTTTTTATTTTGAATCATTATAATTCCGCGGTACCAAAGCCCTTTTGCACTGACAAAGCCCGCACTTGTTGGTTTAATGACAATATTGTCGGAGTTTACTTTATAAAATTTTCCTTTATATTGAATTGCCATCAAATTGTGATAAGGCTTTATTTCGTAGCCTTTCATTGCTTCTAAATCGCAAATGCTGTGATTTGTATTTGCATCAATTATTACTCCTTTTACGGAAGTTCCAATTGCTGCTGACTCTACAGTTGTTTGAAGACCTATTTTTATTGCATAACAAGGTGACGCAAAGATTTGCGATAAGATTAACACTGAAAGTATTATTATAACCTTTTTCACAATTCCATTATAACACATTCAGATGCAAATGTGTTTAAGTCATTCGATTGATTTTTTGCGATTTCTTTTCTGGCAAACCTAAATTTGCTTTTACCCTGTTTGCGATAGGTTTCCCTAACTCTTGGCCTATTGAATACGATGTCATAGAGCCGGCTACAAAGGTTAAACCTTTTACTATCGCTCCTGCTTTCCCTTTTAATTTGTGTTTTTCAAGGTATTCAAATATAGGTTTCCCGATTTTACTTTCAGATAATTTTTTTATTCCGTCTTGAACAGTTTTGGAAGATGCGACATCATCATAATGTCGTTTAATCATTCCCTCTCCGAGAAACATTGCTGATAATGCTGCAGTTTCCGTAATTCCGGTTTTTATTTTATCATCTGACATTGCTGTTTTGACAACACCTGATGCACAAATTAACGGATTTACATTATTTATTGCAAATTGTGTAGCTTTCCCGGCGTACTCAAAAGCCTTGTTTTGTTTCGCAAGGTCAGAAAATACGCTGACGGCACTTCGAGCTGAATTTGCGATTGCTCCGTCATATTTTGCAACTTCCTGAACAAGTCCTGCGGTTTGTCCGTAAGTTACAGCGCCTCTGCCGACATCGCCGTCTTTAGTTTTGTCCGCATTTCTATATGCAAATATTCCTGATGCTACTGCACTGAACATTACAATAATACCTATTAAACTACACTACATTTATATAAAGTAATTTTGTTAGGGGAAATTGCGCGAGTGTGAAGAAGTTGTTACAATATTTGTTGAAGTGAATAGGTGAATAAGAAAATAAGTAAATAAGTGCGTATAGCTCGCTCTGCTCGAAAACAATTTTTGGTGCGATAGCACCTGAAATGAACTTATTAACCTATCACCTATTCACCTATCACCTATTCACTTATTCACCCCTCAACAAAAAATGAACAATTCTCAAAAAAAATCGTTCTATTGATATTAGTGAAAAAACTGTTATAATATAGACTATGAAAAAATTATTACTAATTCTCGTGTTACTTTTAATACCAACAATTACTATGGCAGAAGATTTGCCTAATGTTCAACTGCCATTGAGAGATTACCATGGGATAATTATTCCGGCAGGAACTTTTATTCCTGTTATGAATGCTCAAGAAATTTCTACTCAAAATTGTTCCGAAGGTTATAAAGTTCGGTTTGTTTCAACGAATGATTTATTTTTACATGATACAAATATAATTCCCAAAGATACAACTTTTTACGGTTATATAGAAAAGATTAATGATCCTGTTATCGGAACTAATGCTTCAATGAAAATCAGAATTTCTAAAATGGCATACGCTGACGGTTATGAAATTCCTGTAAAGGGTTATTTGTATACATCTAATAACAATTTGTTTGGCGGTGGAATTTCTGAACCCGTAAAATATAAACCAATGGCTCAAAGACAAGTTCGTGTTAAGAAAACTACAATTCAAATGGTACCGTCATATGAACGGAAAATGGGTACACATACTACGATTGAGGCTGGTTCAAACGAAATTATTATTCTAACTTCGCCAACTTGGATAACACATACCTTAACAGATTGACTTATTAGAAATTATAAAATACAATGTATTAGATAAGAGAGGTATATTATGAAGAAAATTGGATTTATATTAACAGCAATGATTTTAACTGCAGGTATGGCTTATTCTGCGCAAAATTTTAATGTTCAACAAAATTCAGAGGTTCCATTGTACCAGGAAAAATATTATCCGACACAAACAGTAAGGGGAAATCAAACTTTGAAAGGAAGTGTTGTAACAGTTCCGGCAGGTCAGAATATGCCTGTTGTCGTCACTACTCCAATCAGTTCTGAAACAATGGCTGTAGGGCAGAATGTTACTGTTGCATTAGGTTCTGATTTTTATTATAACGGGAATTTGATTGCCCCTGCAGGAAGCACTGTTACAGGTACGGCAATTGAAGTTTCTAAAGCAAAACATGGAAGCATGAATGGTAAGCTTTTGCTTCGATTTACACAAATAGTAACTCCGTATGGGGTTCAAATTCCTATTTCTGCAGTTGTAAAAACAACCGACAATACAGGTGTTTTGGTAGGCGGGACTAAAATGGATGTAACAAAAAGTTATGGTAAAGACGTAGCAATCGGAGCAGGCGCGGGTGCACTTGCCGGTTTGGTTGTTTCGCCTTTAGCAGGTGGAAGTGTAGGTAAAGGAACGGCTTTAGCAACTGCAGTAGGTGCAGGTGGTGGAGTTGTTAAGTCAATTTGGGATAAAGGTAATGATGTTGTAATACCTGCAAATTCAGCAATTCAATTGACTCTTACCCAACCGATTACTGTAAATCCTGCAATTTTTAACAACAATTATTAGAAACTCGGGTAATAATTTTATTTTTGTTTTAAAATAAAATTAAATCACGAAGTCAGATACTGGGGAAAATAAATGTCCTTATTAGGAAAATATACAGAAAATTTAATAGAAGATGAAGAGTTAGAACAAAATACAGGTTATACAACTCCTGCTGTTTTGAAAAATGATGAAGATATAAGTTTGAAAAAATCAATACTTATTTCAGCTCTTCTACATCCGACAGCAATAGGTATTTGGGCTTTAATTTTGCTCATCCTTGCAATGATGGGAATTTCATTAACAATATTTGAAAAACCAAAACCAAAAACTAACGATATTGAGTTTGTGCTTGTGGACAAGGAGGAAACTCCTATAAATAAGAATACTCCTTATCGTGCGGATATAAATTCACGTGCAGGCGGGCATCATGATCCGACAAGAAAAGTTTCTATGCCATCTCCGGCTCCAGGAACTCCAAAGCAGGCGACTCCAAAAACATCAAAACCTGCTCAACAACCAGCTGCACATCAAAATCCGTTACAAAAAATTGTTAAACAGGTGACACATCAGGCAACAACTCCTGCACCTGCTAAAAAACCGTCTCAAACTCAGGCAACAGCAGGACCTAAAAGGCCAGAACAGGCAAAACCGGCTCCACCAACTGCTCGTCCGTCTTTGAAGCCACCTACAACTCCGAGACCGGTTGCAAAGCCGTCTTCACCATTTGCAGTTCCCGTTCCAAAAGGGGGAACAGGTACAGGTAGATATTCAACAGGACCAATTAGTGGTTCAGGAACATCATCCAGAGGAGGTGGAGCTGGTGGAACATCTTCTGTCGGTCGCGGGAACCATGTTGCAGGCCCATCACTTGCTCCAACGGGCGGTTCTGGAAACAGAATTGCTAAAGGCGGAGGTGGAGGAACAGGTGGTTACGGCAATCCAGGTCCTGGAAATCCAAACGGCAGACCTGGTATTGATGCTGTAAGAGAACCTGATTTTGGCCCATACATGCGTGAATTACAAAGGCGTATAAAAATGAACTGGGATCCGCCAAAAGGGAATGAAAGTAAACGTGTAGTCTTATTGTTTAAAATTGCAAAAGATGGCAGATTGTTGTCTTGCAGTGTATTCAAATCATCAGGACTCCCTGGAGCTGATAAAGCGGCTATAAGTGCAGTTCAAGCGACAGCTCCGTTCAGACCGTTGCCGGCAGAGTTTAAAGGTCAAAGTATAGATATTCAATTTACGTTTGATTATAACGTATTTGGAGCGCAAGGTTATCATTAGGAGCGTGCCGCTCCACCCGCCCATTAGGTTTTGCATAAAACTTTTTGAGGTAAACGACAAATTTAATCACAAAAGAAAGAGGATAAAATTATGGAACTATTATGGAACTCAATTGCAATGGATTGGCCGGTATTAACACCGATTTTGATTTGTTCAATTTTGGTTGTGGCAGTTGTAATTAACAGATTTTCTTACTACAAAAAGAATAAAAGAGATATCAAACCTTTTATTCGTAAATTACAAATCGAGCTAGAAAAAGGTAACCTTGATGGTGCTCAAACATTAGCAATGCAATGTGATGGCGTAATCGGAGAAGTTACTGAAGAAGCTGTTAGAATTTTTTCAGACCAAAAAAGTGGTTTTTCTCGTTCATTCGATATTTCAGCTTCATTAGCATCAAGAAAATTGGAAAGTCACTTGACAATTCTTGGAACAATCGGTGGTGTAGCACCATTCCTAGGTTTGTTTGGTACTGTTGTTAGAATTCTTTTCACATTCCAAGACTTGGCTGCGCAAGGAAATCAGTCAGCAGCAGTTGCATCAGGTATTGCATCAGCTTTGATTGCTACAGCTTTTGGGTTGGGCGTTGCGATTGTTGCGGTAATTTTCTACAACTCATTCCAATCAATCGTAAAACGTTATGAAGATGATTTCCAATTAATCAAATTGTTGTTCTTGAGTTTTGTAGATTCTAACGACGAATCAACAACTCCAAGCAATGCAAATATATCTTTATAAAAAATAAGCAGAGTGAATAGGTGAATAAGAAAATAAGAGAATGAGTTCTTTTCATTCGCTTCGCTTAGAAAATATAGATAACTAAGCCGTAATGCACTTATTATCCTACTCACTTATTTACTTATTCACTAAAAACATTGATAAAACTTATACAAGAAAAGGAACTAAAAATGTCAATGAAAAACAGCAAGGGTAAAGAAGCCCTGTTCACAGAAATAAATATTACTCCATTAACAGATATCTTTTTAGTACTGTTAATAATTATGATGGTTGTCGCTCCGACATTCCAATCAAATGATAGTTCCATAAATGTTCCGGAGATAAACAGCGGAGTTTCTATTGAACAGAAAAATGCGACGGTTTCTGTAACAAAAGACGGTAATATGTACCTTAATGGCACTCCAATTACAGAAAATAACCTTGTGAACGAATTGACTACATTAAAGCCTCAACTTGAAAAAGCTGAACTTGTGGTTAAAGCAGATGAAAAAGTTAAGAGTGCAAAGATTATGGAAATTATGAACGCTGCTCAAGATGCCGAGTACAAAAAACTAATCGTTGCAGGTGAGCCTTTGAGCAAAAAAGAACAAAAAGAACTAGAAAAAGATGCGAATAAAAAACAATTAGGTGGCTAGTTAGAAAGTAAAACAGTGAATAGGTGAATAAGAAAATAAGTGAATAAGTTCTTTTCATTCGCTTCGCTCAGGAAATATGATAACAAACCGAAACGTACTTATTCACCTTATAAAAATTGAAATATTCTTCTAACAAAAGGAAAAGGGAAATCCAAAATGTCCAGAAATAGAGATACATTTAACGAAATAAATATTACACCATTAACAGATATCTTTTTGGTTTTGTTAATTATCATGATGGTAATTGCACCAATGCTTGATCAACAAGGGTTAAACTTGACTGTGCCAGAAAATGTTGCGCAAGAACAGGTTCAAAAAGAAACTAAAATTCTGACTGTAATGGTTGATTCTGCGGACAAATACTATATTGAAGGAGCAGAGGTTCCGGAAAATGAATTAGAAAGCACTATAAAATCACAAGCAAAGAATTATCCTGACGGGGTTTTGATTAAGACTGATTCTGAATCAACACATGGTGCCATGGTTAAAGTAATGGATAGCGCAAGAAATTCAGGAATAACAAGTATTTCTGTTGACGAAAATTAAGTTACTGCGCTCAGCTGACTTCCAACGGATAGAAGTCCAATTTAAACATTCCATTCCGGATTTTTGCCGTCTGCAACATCAAAAAATTTGCTCATTCTTTCTGAAATAGACAATTTTTCGTCGTTTTTCTGAAAAATTGTATTTGGTTTTGTCATATCAATTTGACTTGCAATTGTGTCGAGTTTGTTTATTCTCTCTTTAATTGTGTTAAAATCAATTTTCATAGTTTTTCTCTCTCTTATATATAAGAAAAATTTTTGAATAGACAAATTTCAAGAAAGAGAAATTTATTTACAAAAGTTTATGGGGAAAAAGGCGATAAGACGATGGGACGATATGACGATAAGTTCGTTGCAGTTTAGTTGTTTACGTTGTTTGGGTAGTAAGTTAAATTTTTTTAAGAACAATATAGTTGCAATTTATGAAATTTTATTCGGATAAGAACTTAGTAGCTTAGTAACTTCTAACAATTATTAAGTCTTAAAATATTCTTAAAAACTGGTAAAATTCCATTTTTGCGTTATAATACTAAAAGTTAGATAGATAAAAGAGGGCGGTGTTCTAATGAATAAAAGTCAATCAGCAGGAATGTATATTGTACTTGCAATAGTAGTTATTCTGTTTGTTTCGTCAGTGTTTGTTTCGGGGCCTACAACAAAGGTTTCTGAGATTTCTTATTCAAACTTTTTAGAAAGATTGGATAAGGGAGAGTTTAAAAAGGTTGAAAAATCGGATGATTTTCTGGTTGCAATTCCAAAGGTTCAACCTGAGGCAAAAGAGCAAAAAACAATTGCTCCGACGATGAACAATCCGTTTGGGATTCCGGAGACAGCTAAAGCGCCGACTTTGAAATATAAAGTTTTAACACCGACTTACGACCCTGAGTTGATGAAGCGTTTGGATGCATCTGACGCTGATATTCAGGTTACAAGAGCGTCTGAATCATCTAAGACAATTGGTAATTTGTTAAGTTATCTATTGTTGCCGATTTTGTTTTTGGTATTTCTTGCAGTTATGGCAAAAAGTATTCAAGCTGGCGGATCTCAGGCAATGTCTTTTGGTAAAAGTAAGGCTAAAATGCTTTTAGACAGTAAAGTTAAAACTACATTTAAAGATGTTGCTGGTATTGATGAAGAGAAGAAAGAACTTGAAGAAATAGTTGATTTCTTGAAAAATGGCGATAAATATATAAAATTAGGTGCAAGAATTCCAAAAGGAGTTCTTCTTGTAGGCCCTCCTGGAACTGGTAAAACTTTAATGGCAAAGGCTGTTGCAGGTGAAGCCGGTGTTCCGTTCTTCTCTATCAGCGGTTCTGATTTTGTTGAAATGTTTGTAGGTGTTGGAGCAAGTCGTGTTAGAGACTTGTTTGAACAGGCTAAAAAACATCAACCTTGTATTATATTTATTGATGAAATTGATGCTGTAGGCCGTCAAAGAGGTGCCGGAATGGGTGGTGGCCACGACGAAAGAGAACAAACTCTTAACCAATTGCTTGTAGAGATGGATGGTTTTGATGAAAACACAAATATTATCGTAATTGCAGCGACTAACAGACCTGACATTTTGGATAATGCGCTTTTGAGACCGGGAAGATTTGACAGACAAATTTATATTAATGCACCGGATGTTCGTGGTAGAGAACAAATTTTGAAAGTTCATGCTAAAAACAAACAGCTTGAGCCGGAAGTTGATTTAAAAACCTTGGCCAAACGTACTCCAGGGTTTACCGGTGCAGATTTGCAAAATTTGTTGAATGAAGCTGCACTTTTGGCTGCAAGAAAGAATAAAGACAAAATTTCTATGGGCGATATAGATAGTTCAATTGATAGAGTAATTGCAGGTATTGAAAAGAAAAGCAAGGTCCTAACTGATGAAGATAAAGAATTGACTTCTTACCACGAAGTAGGTCATGCTTTGCTTGCAAAATTGTTGAAAGATGCAGATGAACTTCATAAAGTTTCAATTATTCCGAGAGGATATGCCCTTGGTGTTACTTGGACAAAACCTAAAGATGAAAAAGTTCATACAAATAAAGCCAAACTTCTTGCACAAATTACTGTATCACTTGGTGGACGAGCTGCTGAAGAAATTGTTTATGGCAAAGACAGAGTGAGCACAGGAGCATCTCAAGACCTTATCAATGTAACAAATATCGCAAGGAAAATGGTTACGGCGTGGGGTATGTCAGACAAGTTAGGTAATATGGCTTATGGCAAAAACCAAGAAAATGTCTTTATGGGCAGAGATTTTGGCCACCAAAGAGATTATTCAGAACAAGTAGCATTTGAAATCGATGAAGAGATGAAGCGAATTGTTGACGAAAAATATGAAGAAGCAAAAGCTTTGTTGAATTCTAATCGTGATATGCTTGAAGCTATTGCTAAAGAACTTTTGGACAAAGAGACAATTGACGCAGAAGAGTTCCAAGATATTATGAACAGAGTGGAACATGATAGAAATAGCTAAAAAGAAAACATAAATCTAAAAAAGGTGGAGAAAACGCGTATGTGTCTCCTCCTTTTTTATTGTGCGAGAACTATGGAAAAAGCTATAATTGTAAAATTTCCTCTCTCTGAGGGAGAGAGAGTAGCCGTTTGAACGCAGTGAATTACGGATACGAGAGAGGGTTTGGTGTGAGTAATCTTGTTCACCTTATGTCGAGAGACAAAAACTTATTTGTTTAACCCCTCTCTTCGCATTTGTAAAGTTCGCAAAAGCTCACTAACAAATGCGTTCTCTCCCTCGGAGAGAGGAAAAGTTTCAAAATATTTATTAACTAATACTACAAAAATGACAATGCTAGCCTAACTTCCTAGTTGCTTAGCTGCTTTTGAACTGACTTTGCCTCTATGCATTTTTGCATCTAATTACAATTACACTCTGACACTTAAAACCAATTTCAAACAAATCACGTTTTCTTATGGCTGCAGAAATATCAGGTTTTTTGTTTTTTGAAATTAGGATTATTTTTGTGATGCTGTTTGAAAAATCGTATTCAAATTTTACGTCATCTATAATCCTTTCGTGTTCTTTGTTTAGGCCATCTGCAAGTTTTAAAATTCCTCCGAGTCGTTTGACAATTTTTCGTTCTCGTTTGTCGAGAGTGTTGTAGTATTCGTGTTCAGTTTTGTCCGGAAGACTTCCTCTATGGTATCTTGTGATACAGGCGATGATTTTAGTTTCTTCTTGTGTAAAACCATCAAGTCCGTTTTCTATAATCAGATGCATAGAATGCTTGTTGTGTCCTTTGGCTCCAATGGAATAGCCTATGTCATGCAAAAGAGCTGCAGTTTTTAAGTATTCCTGTTCTCTTTCGGTCATTTCAAAGATTATTTTTGAAGTTTCTTCAAAAATAAGCATAGCAATTCTTTGCACCTCAAATGCGTGCGCGTTATCTTTAGAATATCTATTAAGCATCTCTTCTGCGGAATATTTCATAATTTTGTACTAATTTTATCAAAAAAATGGATTATGTTCAATGTTTTTGTTATGATATTTTTGGTTATGAAAAATGTAGATTTGATAGACATGGATTTTAATATTCCATCAGATATGTTAGACGAAATACAGGCGAATATTCAAGATATTATCAAGAGTTTTGATATCCCGGATGATAATAAACTTGATGTTATTAAAAAGATAAATTTTATGTACACTCAGACTAAATATTTGTCGGAAACTGACGCTTTGACAAGATTGTACAACAGAAGACATTTTGAGAATAATTTTGAGCGTGAATTTGCGCGTTCAAAGCGTTACGGCAGTCCTTTGAGTGTTGCAATTATTGATATTGACTTTTTTAAAAAGATAAATGATACTTACGGACATCTTTGTGGCGACTATGTTTTGAAAGAAGTTGCTTATAAGATGGTGAATAATTTCAGACAAACTGATTTTGTTTTTCGCTATGGAGGAGAAGAGTTTGCAGTAATTTTGACGGAAACTCCTTTGCCGAATGCTGAAATTCCTCTTGAAAGATTAAGAAGTCAGATTGAAAATTCAACATTTTTGTTCAATGGTGAAAAAGTAAATGTCACTGTCAGCGTTGGAGTTTGTTCAAATGCGGACTGTGAAAGCGCTTGGGAAATGTTTGAAAAAGCCGACAAAGTTTTGTATGAAGCTAAAAATTCAGGACGAAACAGAGTTAAATCTGTCGGGCAATAGATTACAGTTGTGAAATAAAGTAGGATTGTAGAATGATTAAAAATATTTGTAAATTATTTATTATGGTGTTTCTTTTGACAGGTGTTGTTTCAGCGGCTGAATATAGTCAAGTCCACGCGGAACATATTTTGGTCAGAACTGCTGCGGAAGCTCAGCAGATTAAAAGGGAAATCGATAATGGCGGAAGCTTTGAGGCTTATGCAAGAGCTTATTCACTTTGTCCGTCCGGAAGAAACGGTGGGGATTTAGGATATTTTGGTCATGGTCAAATGGTAAAAGAGTTTGAAAAAGCTGCGTTTGCAACTCCTGTCGGACAAGTCTCAAACCCTGTCTATACACAATTTGGCTGGCATTTGATTAAAGTTTTGGATAAAGAATAATTAATTTTGTGTTGTTTGATTGATAAGATTAACACTTGTAAATTCCATAGAAAAAAGGATAGAAAAAATCTTTCAAACGAGTTATACTAAGAATAACGAGTAAGAAGAGGATTTTGCTTTGTTACAACACAACACAACACAACACAACACAACACAACACAACACAACACAACACAACACAACACAACACAACACAACACAACAC
>CAKUUY010000033.1 GCA_934693235.1 uncultured Candidatus Melainabacteria bacterium
GTATGAACAAATATTGTTACAGAGGGCTACGTGCGTAAGAACTATACACCAATGTATGAGGTATGAACAAATATTGTTACAGAGGGCTACGTGCGTAAGAACTATACACCAATGTATGAGGTATGAACAAATATTGTCACAAAGGGCTACGTGCGTAGCACCTTAACGTCCTAGTAACTATATTAAAAAATATAACAACAAATCTCAAATTGTAGAAAACAATAAAAAATTTGGTAGAAAAGTAGGGTATGTTTTGTAGAAAACTCATGAGTTTTCTACAGGAGTTTTATATATTATTAGTTTTCTACATTTTATATTTAGTTTTATACATGTTTTCTACTATTTTTTCTACATGTTATAAATCAAGTGTATCAATAGTTTTAGTAGGTTTTCTACAAATAATTGGAGCTTATTATTACTATTATATATATAAATATAATTATTATATTATATATAATAGAAAACAAATTGTTCAAAACTCTAAAAGGTAAAGATTTGTTTTGTTTATATTCTAATTATTTTTTTAATTGTTATAATTTAATTATTAGATAAGTAATTTGGAGTAGGATAATGAAATTTGTTATTAAAAAAGAAGATTTATATAATGGTATCAAAATTGTAGAAAGAGCAACTTCTGCTAAAGCTTTACAACCGGTTTTATTAAATATTTTAATTGAAACTATTGGTACAAGCGCAATTAAGCTTGTTGCTACAGATTTAGATTTAACAGTAATCGCAGAAGTTGATGCACAAGTTGAGGAAGAAGGAAAAATTACACTTCCGTCAAAGACTCTCAACGAGATAGTTTCAAAGCTTGGTGATAAACTTATTACTTTCGAAATGACAGAGGGTGAAACTTCTGTAAATATAACTTGTCAAAATTCTAAATTTGATATAATCGGTATTTCTGCTTCGGAATTTCCACCTGAATTTTCAAATGTTAATCTTAATGATGATGAGGGGTTTGAAATTCAAATCAGACCATTTGCAAAAGCTGTGCGCCAAGCAGGTTTTGCTGCTGCGAGTTATGAAACAAGTAACCTTTTGTCAGGTATTGTTTGTGATATTTCTAATAACGTTATGGAAATTGCTTCTACTGACGGAAATCGTCTTGCAAGAGTTCGTGAAACTATTGATAATAAAGAGAACATGGCAAGACAACTTATTATTCCATCAAAAACATTGAACGAATTTATTAAGATGACAAGTTTTATTGATGAAGAGTCTGTAAAAATTTATACAGAGAAATCAAAAATTATTATCAAATCAGAGAAAACTATGACTATTTCAAGACTTTTGGAAGGTCAATTCCCTCAATATAACAAACTTATTCCGAACGAAAGTCCAAAAGAAGCGTTAGTAAATGTTTCTCAGATGGCATCTGCTTTGGAACGTGTTTCTATTATGGTTGATGAAAAAACAAGTATAGTAAAATTGGAATTCAGTCATAATACTTTGAAATTAACTGCTGATACATCAAATTCAGGTAAGTCTGAAGAAGTTATTGATATCAACTATGAGGGTGAAGATTTGACAATCGCATTTAACTATAAGTATGTTCTTGAAGCTTTGAAAAATATTGATTCAGACGAAGTTAAAGTTGGATTAAATACACCACTTTCAGCAACAATGTTTAAACCGAATAGCGAAGAAGATTACGTCTGCTTGATTATGCCTGTACAGATTAGATAAGTTATTAGGGTGCTACGCACGTAGCCCTCTGTGACAATATTTGTCCATACCTCATACATTGGTGTATAGATGGGATTGAGTGAAGTTACTAGGTTACTAAGGCACTAGGGCACTAGGTTCGTTACAGAAGCAGCTAATCGAAACTGTCATTGCGAAGCGAAAAGGTGTAAAGATGTTGTTAAAAATTGTTGAATATACGCTGTAGCAATCTCATTCAATTTAATATAATATAATATAATATAATATAATATAATATAATGGGATTACTACGTCGCTGTTGTTTTTTTTATCTTTAAAAATTTCATAAAACTTTTCCGCTCCTCGTAATGACAAGTAACGTTGTCGGCATTGCTATGCCGACCTACAGTTTATTATTAAGTATAGCTGCTATACATGAAAATCTTTTAACCGATAAGAACTTATCGTCTTATCGTCTTAACGTCCTAATGAACTATATACCAATATATGAGGTGGGGACAAACATTGTTGCAGTGGGCTACGTGTGTAGCACCTCCCCCCCCTCTTGAAGAACTTTTATTTTTTTTATACAATAGAAATCATGAAATATAGAGAAAATGTTAGAAACTTTTGTATAATTGCACACATTGACCACGGAAAATCTACCCTTGCAGACCGTTTGCTAGAAAAAACCGGAACAGTTACTCAACGTGATATGCAAAATCAAATTATGGACTCAATGGATATTGAGCGCGAACGTGGTATTACTATTAAATTGAATTCTGCCAGAATGAAGTACAAAGCAAAAAATGGCAAAGATTATGAACTTAATTTGATTGATACTCCCGGACACGTTGATTTTTCATATGAAGTTTCTCGTTCTCTTGCTGCTTGTGAAGGAGCTTTGTTGATTGTTGATGCAACTCAAGGTGTTGAAGCTCAAACTCTTGCAAATGTTTACCTTGCGATTGAACAGAATTTGGAAATTATTCCTATTATTAATAAAATAGATCTTCCGTCTGCTGATGTTGAAAGAGTTAAAGAAGAAATTGAAGAAGTTCTTGGTATTGATGCCTCTCTGGCTATTCCTGTTAGTGCAAAGGCAGGTATTGGAATTGATGAAGTTTTGGAAGCTGTTGTTGATTTAATACCGCCTCCTGTTGATAATTCAGAAAAACCTCTTAGAGCAATGGTTTTTGATAGTGCTTATGATCAATATCTCGGGACTCTTTGTTTCTTTAAAATAATGGATGGTAAAATCAAACTTGGTGATAAAGTTAAATTTATGGCATCCGGTAAGGAGTATGAAGTTGTAGAACTAGGTTATCAAACTCCAATGAGGGTTCAGGTTGATGAACTTGTTTGTGGTGATGTTGGGTATTTTGCCGGTTCTATAAAAGAATTAACAAGATTTGTTGGTGATACGATTACTACTGTAGAAAATTCTGCAAGTGAACCTCTTCCTGGGTATAAAGAAGCTTTGCCGATGGTATTTTCAGGGCTTTATCCTGTTGATAATGACGATTATGCAGATTTAAAAGAGGCTTTGGAAAAACTTAAACTTAACGATAGTAGTATAACTTTTGAACCTGAAACATCCAGCGCATTGGGATTTGGTTTCCGTTGCGGATTTTTGGGAATGTTGCACATGGAAATTGCTCAGGAACGTTTAGAACGTGAATATGGGCTTTCTATCGTTACTACTGCTCCATCAGTTGTTTATCACGTTTATAAAACCAATGGAGAAATGATTGAAATTGACAACCCTGCAAATCTTCCACCTGCGCAATTAAGAGATTATATTGAAGAACCATATGTAAAAGTTCAAATTATTGCACCAAATGATTATGTTGGAACTTTGATGGATTTGGCGCAAACTAAACGCGGAATTTTCAAAAATATGTCTTATATTGACAAAGTTCGTGCAAGTTTAGAATATGAAATTCCATTGAGTGAAGTTATTACAGATTTTTATGACCAATTGAAATCGCGTACAAAGGGTTATGCTAGTATGGATTACGAATTTAAGGATTACAAACGTTCTAAACTTGTAAAACTTGATATTATGCTTGCAGGCGAAGTTGTTGATGCACTTTCTGTAATTTGTCACGAAGATAGTGCATTTTACATAGGTCAAAAACTAACCGCAAAATTGAAAGAAATTATCCCGAGACAATTGTTTGAAGTACCTATTCAGGCTGCTGTCGGTGGTAGAGTAATTGCAAGAACAAATATAAAAGCAATGCGTAAAAATGTTTTGGATAAATGTTATGGTGGAGATATTTCGCGTAAGAGAAAGCTTTTGGAAAAACAGAAAAAAGGTAAAAAACGTATGAAATCTGTTGGTCGTGTAGAAGTTCCTCAAGAAGCGTTTATGGCAGTTCTTAGTCTTGATGAGGAATAATATTTCCGTCTTTGGCTTTAATTGCGGCTGATGTTCTGTTTGTGACCCCTAATTTTTTATAAATTTGTGTAAGATGTGCTTTCACAGTATGATTTGTAATACATAACTTTTCTGCAATAGTATTGTTACTGTCGCCGTTCACTAAAAAATTCAACACATCAAGCTCTCTTACCGTAAAATCACTACTTTTCTTTTCCATAATTTCCAAATTGTCTTTTGCTATATTTAATCAAGTGACATAACAATATTAACAAATCGATATATTTTTACCATTAGCCATAAGTCTACATTTCAGTCATACAGCCCAACATGCGGAAAAATAAAATAAAGAGAAATGTAAAGATATATTACAAATATACATAAAATATATACAATTTAGGCAATTTTTAAATACAAAAATACTTTATATACATGTGAAAATCAATTAATAGGATAAAGAAACTTAAGAGAAAAGAGTATAAAGGAGAATAGATATGGGTTTAGACGGAATTAATGGCTTAAATTTAAACACTTACATTGGAAAAACAAAAAATGTTCAAAAAACAGATGCTTCAGAATTGATATTCAAACCAAGTGGAGTTGATAAAAAAGGTTTTTATCCAGAGTTAAATTTTTCTCCTGAAGCAAAAATGGAAGCAGCAATGAAAAAATCTCCATTTATGCAAGGATTGAATGGGTTGTTTGGAATTGAGTAAACAAGAAGAACCGACTATTTTAGCCGGTTCTTTTTTTATTTGACTTAAAAAGGGTTGACAAATTAGGAAAAATAGTAAATAATGTGAACATAGGGGCAAGCCCCAAGCAAGTTGTGTTTACTTGAGGCTTGACTTAGTACCCTATAAGAAAAGACTAATTAATTTAAGAAGTGCTATCAGTACATTGATGGCACTTTTTATTATTTCTTTTCTCATTTTTTACCACCCCCTTTCCACCGTTTTCTTAGTAAATACGTGTGTGGGTGGGTATGGTAGGTACTACCCTATAAGTTTATTTTATATTAAATATGACTATTGTCATTATATAAAGATTTATTACAAATTAGGTTGTTGGGTTAGTGTCTTGAAATTACTTCTCGCTCGTAACTGCCATTCATATAGCTAACGCAAATATGAATTTCGTTACTCGCTCCCCGAGTTCACACTCGTCCGTAATTTCGCAAACCCAACCTACAGTTAATTTCCTATTATAGCTGCTATACATGAAAATATCTTAACCGATAAGAACTTATCGTCTTAACGTCTTAGTGCCCTAGTAACTTTACCCAAAATGTAAACATTTCTTAACAATATATGCTTTTTTATTAAAGTTTACTAAACAATATGCCGTCATATATTTTGTGAGTAATAACAAAATGTGGAGAAACGGAAATGACTAAAGTAAACGGAAACGGCGGCGAAAAACAAAACATAGATGCTTTAAAAGCTTATTATGAAGCTATGGGCAACAAACGTGCTCAAAAAGAAGAAAAAACAGCTGAAACAAAACCGGTTGCAGAATTTAAAACAGAAAAAGTTGAAGCAAGTGCACTTGACGCTACAGCAGCTCAAATCTGGGGCATTCAACTTTCTAAAGGTGTTGATAAATCTGATGCAGCAACTTCAAAAAGATTAGAACAAGCATTTGCAGGTTCTGCATTTATGGCAGCATTAGATGATTTACAAGGATTTGAAGATGATTTCACAACTTTCGCATTAGCTGGTGCAAAAGCTTGTGATACAGAAAAATTGGCAAAATATTTGAACAAACCGCTTAGCGAAAGCACAGTTGGTGGAGTTGCTCAAATTGCTGATGTTTTAGTTGCTTAATTGACTACTACTTATAAATTACTACACATTTACTCACGCATTTAAAGACCGATATTGTCGGTCTTTTTATTTTTTTAGGATAAAAATTAATACCTTAATGGAATTTTAGATCTATTTACAGTTTTTCTTTCGTAGCCAAAGTTTGCAAGCATTCTGCAAGTGCTTGTATAAAAAATGTTTTCATCTAAAGTTGGACCTATATTTATACATCCGACTGTTTTTTTGAGAAATTTATATTCAATATAAGGGATAAATAATCCGTTTTTCTCGCAGATTTTAGTTTGTTTGGCAAAATTTGTACCTACATTGTTTATAAAAATAATTCTGTATTCTTTTTCATCTTTAAAATGTGGATTTTTGAAAAATAAACTAATTATACTCAAAATATCAGTAAGCTCTATTGCAATATCTAACTGTTTGTCTTTATTTTTTACACATTTTAGTGCTTTTTCATAAAATCTGTTCCATTTTTCAAAAATTAGTTTAAGAACAGTGATTTGTTTTTTCTTTTCGTAAATTATATTTCCATAAACAGAATTAAAACCGATTTTTTCCATATCAGTTATAAGGTCTTTTTTGCAGAAGCCTATATTATAACCGGTATATTTTTGGCCTTTTGCATAGTTATTCCAAAGTGTAAGGTTGTCACCATCTGTAGAAAAAGAAATTGTATAATATTCGTGTTTGTAGCCAAAATCATTTGAGCCATTGATTATATTTGTGTATTTTGTGTAAAAATGTTCTTTAATTTTTGAAAACAGTTGTTGATTTAATTCAGGCATTTCATCAATAAGATTAAAAATCAATTTGTAAGAATATGTTACTTCTTCTTTATCATTAAGATAAAGAGCATTAGAAAATCTTATTGTACCTGATTCTAAGATATTCAAAAGTTTTTCGGGTTTTGTGTAGTGGTAAAGAATACTATTTGAACCATCGTCAAGAATTCTTCTAACTTTTGGAATTTTTTCCAATAAACTGTCATAATTAATCATAATTTATAAACTCCAATTATATTATAACATATTTTTGAGATTTTTTCAGGTGTTATAATATTTTTGGAGATAAAAATGAAAAGATTTTTAACTATAATATTTTTAATTTATGTTTTAACTCTACCGAGTTTTGCTGAGAAACAACAGGTTGAAAATGTTGATGATACAAAAGAAGAATTCGGAATGATTTATGAACCTGAAAACACAGCAGAAGAAATTGAGAAATCTTCTTCAGATGTATATCTTAATTTTTCTGAACAAAAGCAAATCTGTACAAAAAAATCAAAAGTTTTTGGTAATAAAAAATTTGATTTAACGACAAAAGAAGATAAAAATATTTCTCCACAAAACGCTTATATGTACGAAAATAATAATCCGTATGCTTCAAAATCTTCGTCTTTTACAAATCAAAAACAACATGGAAATTTTACACTCGGAACAAAATATGATGGAACGTATTCGCCTGAAAGTATGACTCAGACAAGTACTTTATTTTCTAAGTACCAAAAAGAAAATTTTTCTTTTAATACATCATACAAAAGTAACAGTCTTGCTCCACTTGATCAAAGAGGCAAAGGAACACTATCTTTTTCTCCGGAATATAAGTTGAACAATCGAGTTTCTGTACAAAACATATATTCAACAAGCTTTCTTGACAAAAACAAAAAGAATGAAATAATGTTTTCTCTAAGACCATTTAAAGACGACAGAATGAATTTAAACGTAGGAGCAAGTCAGATATACTCTGAAACCTCTGCTCCTACTCGTTCTCAATTAAATTTTTCAACAAAATTCAAATTTTAAATTATAGTTTATGAATCTTCCGGATGTTTAATCATACCTGCAGTTGCTGCATACATTGCTGCTGAAATTTCAGCAGTTGAAGAAAATGGGCCGTATGATTTGATAAATTTTGCTACATCAAAAGTATTCATATATCTTGAAATCGCTGTTTGAGATTCTTCTGTTAAATTTCCGATAAACAAAATATTTTTCAAATAATTTTGAGCTTTTTCTTCAACATCACTTTCGTCATAGTCAGAAGAAGAAAATTCTGTAACATCTTTTTCTTCCGTTTTCTTTTTAGAAACACCATATTCTTTGGTTTCTTGCTCTTGCGTTTCTTCTGATTTTTCTTCTTCCTCTGCTCCTTGAGCTGCTGATGTGTAAGCTTTTGATGATACCCCTGTAATTTCCATATACCTATCCTTTCTGTAAAGAACTACTTTTACATAAACGTATATCGGACACTTATACAGAAAACTTTAATTTTGTATTAAGAGATATTAATTAATGTAGTTGTTGGTTTACAAAATCATTTTAAAACTCAATGTTTCGATAATTGTTTGAATATTTATATTAAGTCTGTTTTCTTGTTTGGCTTTTTCGATAGTTTTTAAATCAGAAATCAATTTAACTTTTAATGCTAAATTTTCCATATTAGCACGCAAAAGAGATTCAATGTAATTCTGCATTTGTGTAAAAACGGTTTGTGGGTCAATCATTTTGGCTAAGTCTAAAACTTTGTCATTGAAATCTAAAACTTCATTTCTTTCAAGTTCCAGATACCCATCCATCACATCTTTTACAAGAGAAAAATCTCTGTCTTCGTCCTGCATTGATGGAACGTAAAAACATTGTGCACGCGAAACAACAGTTGTAATCATATCAGATTTATCTTTTGTTAAGAAAAAGAAAGTTGTATTTGATGGTGGTTCTTCAAAAGTTTTGAGTAAAGCATTTGCAGCATCAGCCTGAAAATTAAGCTGATTTAATCCTGCAACGTTCCCCTCTTTGTCTTTATCACAAAAGATTAAAACTCTGTGATAGTCAGAAGTTACGAGCAAATCATTTTTAATCATTCTTGCCTGATCAATAGAAATAACTGTTTTTGAACCATCATCCGACGGTTTGTTATCAACTTTAGAGATTGTTAAAACTGCAGGATGGTTGTTTTCTCTAATCCAACGACAATTTAAACATTGACAATCAGATGTGTGGTCGCCAGTACAATTCAACATGCGAGCAATTTCCAGTGCCAAATCATACTGTGCCTGAATATCTGAACCATAAAACAATATACAATGCGCAATATTTTTACCGGTTGAATTTATGCCATTGTTAAAATATTTCATTAAAAACGGATATTTTTCTTTAATTTTAGTGTTCATAATTTTTTTTGTACCTTTTATTTTGAAACTGTCATTGCGAGCGATTAGCGTAGCAATCTCATTTAATTAAATAACATTACTCATTGAAATGAAAGTTACGAAACCTATCTGAACAGTGCATTTTCAACCTCTTTTTCTACATCAAGTGCGAGTCCGGCTTTAATACGATATTCTGCCTCTGTTAAATTTTCTTTCAGCTTAACCAAATCTTTCAAATTATTTTTTTTAAGTTTTTGTAAAGTTAATTTTACGACATACTCGTGCATTCCTGTTATTCTTGAAAGCTGCATCGGAGAAGAGTTTTGAGCTCTTGCTTTCAAAATAATCCAACGTCTCAACATTGTTTGTAATGTTGATAAAATTTCCAGCGGGTAACGAGTATCAAGAAGTTTTCTGTATTCCAAAAGAGCTCTGTCTTTCTCGTTTTCCATTAAAAAATCTGAAAACGCAAACAAATCTTCGTTTGAAATACAAATTTCCTTTACCATATCCGCAGTAACAACATCTTTTGGATATGCAAAAAGTTTAAGTTTATCAAGTTCCCCATCAATTTGTCTCAAATTGTTTCCGATTTGTGAAATTATTGCAGTAAGAGCATTTCGGTCAAGTTTAATTCCTTTTGATTTTCCTTGTTTTGTAATCCAGTTTTCAAGTTCGGCAGTTTTGTATGTAGGAATAAGCGGAAATTCTTTTGCGTTGTATTTTTTCAAAATTTTAAAAAGTTTTTTGCGTGCATCAATTTTCTTTCCCTCATGTCTTGGAAGTTGGGCAACAAAGGCAATATCAAGGTTTTCGTTATTACATTCAAGTGCTTCTTCAATTTCTTTTAGTTCTTTTTCATCATAAGTTTTAGAAAAATAATCGAGGCAATTTATAACAACAAGCATTTTTCCAAACATCATAGGTTGAGAACGCAAAATTGAAATTAAATCCGGAAACTTCGGACAATCATAGGTTTTGAAAGACATTTCAAGAAAGTTTTTGTCAAGTCCTTTCTTTAGTTTTTCAACTTCCTGCTCGATATTATAATCTTCTTCTCCATAGAAAAAATACACTGCCATAGTTTGATTGTAACACAATTAAGAGATTTTTGTAGTTCTCTGTGTCAATATTTGTTAATAGCTCTATGTTGGTGTATAGTTATTAGGACGTTAAGACGATAAGTTCTTTTAGTTTAAGAGACTAACAAGTATAGCAGCTATATTAGGAAATTAACTGTAGTAACTTTTCCTCTCTCCGAGGGAGAGAGAGTAGCCGTTTGAACGCAGTGAATCACGGATACGAGAGAGGGGTTAAATATCATGTCCTGCGCGGACGGCGGGAACTTTTTGTATAAAAAGTTCCACAAAACCATCCACACGCTTCATTCACTAATAACTAGTAAGTTCAACCTAAAAACAGTCAAACTCGCTTACGCTCAAACAATGACTGTTTTTTGCTATTTGTTTCACTAACAAGTTATTGTTCATTTCGCTATCGTGGCGTTTTTTAATTTTGTACATGTCATTACGAGGAGCGGAAAAGTTTGATAAAAATTGTAAAGCTGGAAAGGAGAAACAGCGACGTAGTAATCTCTTCAAATTAAATTTAATGGGATTGCTACAGCGTATTTTCAAAAAACTTAATAATTCCCTTAAAACTTTTCGCTTCGCAATGACAGTTTCGATTAGCTGCTTTTGTAATGAACTTATCGTCTTAGCATCCTAATAACTCTACACCAAAATCTGAAATAAGAATGAATACTGTCACAAAGGGCTACGTGCGTAGCACCTCCTCGTAATGACATGTACAAAATTAAAAAACGCCACGATAGCGAAATG
>CAKUUY010000034.1 GCA_934693235.1 uncultured Candidatus Melainabacteria bacterium
TGTCCTGCGCGGACGGCGGGAACTTTTTGTGTAAAAAGTTCCACAAAACCATCCACACGCTTCATTCACTAATAACTTGTAAGTTCAACCTAAAAACAGTCAAACTCGCTTACGCTCAAACAATGACTGTTTTTTGCTATTTGTTTCACTAACAAGTTATTGTTCATTTCGCTATCGTGGCGTTTTTTAATTTTGTACATGTCATTAGGAGTTGTGGAGCAACGCAGGCGGGATGGGGACCCCGCCCTACGAACTACGATAAGTTGCGCCAAATGATTGAATTATTAAATAATTAAATAATTAAATCAATCACCTGAGCAAACCACCTGATTTGTGCTGCTGTCGAAGCGGGTGTAGTTGACACTGTGCGTGAACGACGAGCGGAAGTTGCGGCAGTACGCGTAGCTGCTACTGTCCTCCTCCCCCGACCAAACTTTGAAATACGTGCGTGAAAAGCCCATGGCAGTGGCTACGGAGGTGTCTAAGGTTAGACCTCTATCTATACTTTGATGTGCTCCTACTGTAGGATTGCCTTTGTATAACAAGCTTGCTAGTTGCCCGAGTTCTGCCATTGTTATCATCTTATCTGTACCACCACACATAGCAACAGCACCTGCCCAGTAATCATCGTCAAACTCACATTCTTTTATTCCTAATTTATCTTTTTGGTCTTCACATTGGGCTTTGGTTAACGGTTTTTCTACCGGTTTTGGTGCGGTAAAACATTTGTTACCTAATTGAATTGTACATTCTGTTCCTAAGCCTTGTGCATCACCAAATGGCAAAATGTCTCCTTTGGTATTTTCTGTTATTTTAGCAAGTTTATTCGGATTTTTACCTCCGTTCCAGTCAAAAACTCCGGATAGACATCCCATGGAATTTGACATAGCAGAACCTTCATCAAATTTCAATCCTGATTCATCTACATTAAAATCACAATCTTTTTTGTAGCTCAAAATCATCGGAACACCGTCTGCTGTGACAATACCTACGGTATCTGCCCAGCTGTTTTGTTTGTCTTTATCTATTTTTAAGGTTTTGGCGTTCTTTGTTTTAGATATTTCCCAAGTTTTTCCTTCATCGTTAAGGGTTACTTCTTCTGTCGGCCAACAATCTGAAATATGGTTGTTGTCGCAAATCTTAGCAAGTTTCATGTGTTTTGACATTTCTTGAACAAAAGACATTGTATCTCCGTAGCCAATCAAGCCACTTTGGACAGCCATTTTATCTGTTACTTTACTTAATTTTTGCTTAATATTTTCAACTCTTTTTTGTTTAACTCTGTCTTGTACATTACTAATAAGTACAGGCATTGTTAGTGCTGCAACAACACCGATGATGCCTAGGGTGATGAGGACCTCGGCAAGGGTGAATGCTACTTTGCGTGAATCTTTACAGTGGGCTACGTGCGTAGCACCTTCTGCCAATGTAAATGCGGATTTTTTTGAAGTGAATAAGTGAATAGGTAAATGAGTGAATAAGTTCGTTTCGCTTGAGTTGTTTTGGTTCTTTTTTCCAATACTTGTATTTGAATTAACCCCTCTCTCTAACTCTCTCCCTCGGAGAGAGGATAAGTTTCGAATTTGATGTTTTTGGTTCATATAGCTCCTTTCATTCACATACAAAAATACAGCATTCAATAATCTCAAATGCTGTTCGTATTTAGTTATATATCTTAATCCTTTATGACTTCTATATTTGTTTGTTTTAAAATTGTGTTGTGTTGTGTTGTGTTGTGTTGTGTTGTGTTGTGTTGTGTTGTGTTGTGTTGAACATCTCTTTGTCCTTTTTTAAGCTCTATTGTATTATTATACCCATTTTTTAATACTTCGTCTATACTTTTTTCGGTGTAGTTTACAACCGTTAACTTTTCCACAACAAAAAATAAAACCGGCTTAAATACCGGTCATTTTTTATTATTCCTATCCTAAAAATTTTCCTATTCTATTCCTATTGATTTCGTTTCCGCGAATTTCCTATCGATTTTCCAACAACTTTTTCTGGGTTATGCAATAAAATTTGTTCCAAATCTACTTGCTCCATGGAAAAATGATTGTTTCATCATATCCACCAAAGTTTTTCTTACAACATATTTTTTATTCAAATCCACTGAATTTACAGCTTCAGAAGTTTCTTTATACATATCAGTAACAGTATTAGAAAATAAAAGCATAGTTGCCATAGCCTTTTGACCTCTCTTTTTCTTTATTTTGCTCTCACACTTATATAAAAAATTTTTATAAAAAAATATTGACTTTTTATATTCAATTTATACAACTTTTGTTACATAAGTTTACATTTGCTAAAGTTTTATTCCATTTTTTCCGTATTAATAGACAGTATGAAAGGAGAAAATTAATGGCAGATTCAATGAGTATTACCGGCGGAACGCCCAAAATAGATTATGCAAAGTGGAAAAAACTTACACCACAAGAAATTATAAAAGAACAGAGTAAAGGTCAAGAAATCCCTGCTGAAATTGTGACTTGGGCTCAACAAATGCAACGATTTGATCAAATTCCAGACGACGTCACCTATGAAGAAGTCGACGGAGAAGTCGGAATTGAAGCACTTAACAAACTCGGACTAGATTCTACACAACAAATTGAAAATGTAGAGAATGCGGAAGAAAGTAAAAATCAAGATAGTTCAACTAGTGATTTACAAAAAGATTTAGATAATTTAAATTCAAAGGCTGGTTATGGTGATAAAGCCCGAATATATCAACAACTTATAGCTGAATATAATGATGACCTTGCATCCAGCATTAAACTTGAGAACAATTCTGATATAAATGCTAATAAACAAACTATTTCTGAAGCTAAAACAGTTGGGAATTCAGCATTGAATACACTTCCTGCTAGGCTTACCATTACACCTTGCACGAGTACTAAAACTTTGACAAATATATTGCAAACGAGAGCAGATGCAGAAGAACTAATACAAAATGCAGATGACACAGAAAAAAAACTACAATTTATAAATCCTGATTATATTGATAATAAAACAGAACAAAATACAAATAATACAACAAACAATTCCGAACAAGACAATACAGATTTAACCCTTGCGGATCCTGCATTAACAACTGATCCGGAAGAAATTCGAAAACGTAAAGCTAAAAAAGGCTTAGCGTAAAGATTTTATCGCAAATCCAATATCATTAGACTTATAAATATAATTACCGGCAACCAAAGAATTTGCACCGTAAGACGTGCAAATTCTTGCTGTTTCAGCATTTATTCCACCATCAACCTGAATTATTAAATCATCAGGTGCTTTTTCCTTTATCACAGGAATTTTTTCTGCACAATCTTGCATAAATTTTTGACCACCAAAACCAGGTTCAACAGTCATTACAAGAAGCAAATCCAAATCTTTTAAGTACGGCAAAACAACTTTCGGGGATGTTTTCGGCTTTATTGAAAGACCTGCCTTCACTCCAAAAGATTTGATTAAATCAATTGTTTTTTGAACATCACAACCACATTCATAATGAAAAGTCAAAATATTTGCACCGGCTTTTACAAACGATTCAACATATTTTTCAGGATTTTCAATCATCAAATGCACATCAAGCGGAAGTTTTGTAACTTTTCTGATAGATGCCACGACCGGCACACCAATCGTTATATTTGGCACAAAATGACCATCCATAACATCAATATGAACCCAGTCTGCACCACCATTTTCAATGCGCTTTATATCTCGCTCCAAATTTGCAAAATCAGCTGATAAAATCGACGGTGAAATATAAACCATTATATAGCTCCTAATTTTTTACAAGCTTCATAAGCAGCGTGCTGTTCAGCTTCTTTTTTAGTTTTTCCGGCTCCCCTTGCAACAACATGACCTTGGTATGCAACTTCAACTTCAAAAGTCTTGTTATGCGCAGGACCTGACTCTCCAACAATTGTATAGGTAGGAATTTCTTTGGTCAAACTTTGAGTATATTCTTGTAAAATCGCTTTCGCATTAAACTTTTCAAAATTCCTGTCAACTTCTTTAATATAAGGCATAAGTACTTTTTGTAAAAACGAAATTACTAAATCGAATTTGCCATCCAAATAGTACGCACCTAAGACAGCCTCAAAAGCACAAGCACAAACAGATTCAATGTGAGCAAGTCCTTGCTTTGCCTCGTGGTGAGCAAGAATTATATGATCACAAAAGCCTATCTCATTAGCAATCTTTGACAAGGTATTGTCAGAAACCACGATTGAGCGAATTTTTGACAAATCACCCTCGGTATAATCAGGATATTCTTTGTACAAAATATCAGACACAGAAAGTTTTAAAACCGCATCTCCCAAAAATTCCAAACGTTCATAGTTCTCAACATACGGCAAATCCTGTTCTTTAGTATAAGACGGGTGAGTCAAAGCCCTTTTGAAGAAATCAGGGTTATCAATCTTTATACCAAAAATTTCTTCCAGCTCTTTCATCTAAAACAATCCTTTAAAATAATTGATTATATCGTGTGAAAACACAAAATACTTGCAGAAATAATACATTACCGGAATCGTAAAAATAAAACTGTCGGTTCTATCCAAAAATCCACCATGCCCCGGAAGAGAATTTCCAGAATCTTTTACACCAGCGTCACGTTTCAACAATGACTCGCATAAATCCCCGATTTGAGCAAAAACAGTACACAAGAACCCTGCAATTATTGGAATATACCACTTAATTTCTATCATATAAACTTTTGAAATAAAAACTCCAACAATACTAGCACCTAAAACAGCGCAAATTGCTCCACCAATAGACCCCTCTATAGTTTTGTTAGGACTAACTACCGGTGCAAGTTTATGTTTTCCAAACCTTGTTCCTGCGTAATAACATCCAACATCAGTTAAAAGAATTGATGTAAACATCATTACAACAAAACCCAAACCGTCATTAAATTGTACTGAATGCATATCTCTTAACAATTGCAAGTGCAATGGAAAATATCCGCAATAAACAAAACCTAAAATTGTTGTCGCAACATTTGCAATATATGGTTGTCTTCCCCTGAAAAGCACCCACATAAACGCGCCAAACGTACAAATAAATAAAGCCGAAGCAACGTATTCAGCTCTATCAAAATAAGTTATAACAGCAAGCAAAGCTTCTGCAAGCAAGATGATTTTAAGGCTTGGATAAAAACCTTTGTGCTCAAGAATTTTTACATACTCTTTTGAAGCAAAATATATTATCATAGCCAACAATATTAACAGAGCAACCCCTCCGAGCATAATACACCCCATCGCAATTGTCCCCATAATAAAACCGGTTAGCATTCTTGTAGCGTTTTTATTCAAGCCTTTAGTTTCATCCATTATACTGTCATAACCTCTTTTTCTTTATCTGCAACAGCTTTGTCGATAATACCAGTGTATTTATCTGTCAATTTTTGAATTTTATCTTGATTATCTTTCACTGTATCTTCAGGAAGATTTTCACTCTTCTCAATTTTTTTCAATTCATCTGTCATATCACGACGAATATTTCTTACAGCAACTTTAGCTTCTTCACCGATTTTCTTAACATCTTTTGCAGTTTCACGTCTTCTTTCTTCCGTTAAAGGCGGAAAAGGCAAACGAATACAAATACCGTCACTGTTAGGTGTAATACCGATTTCAGCTTTAATAATAGCTTTCTCAATTTCTTTCAAGATTGACTTGTCATAAGGTGTAATAACAAGCGTAGTACCGTCTTGAACAGAAACTTGCGACATTTGTCTCAACGGGGTAGGAGCTCCATAATAATCAACTAAAACTTTATCCAAAATCATCGGATTTGCTCTGCCTGAACGAATTGAGCCAAATTCTTTGTGAAGCTGATTAATAGATTTTTCCATCTTTTCTTCACCGAACAAAAATAGTTCTTCAAGTTCCATTTTAACCTCTTTCTTTTATAATTGAATTATTTTCAACATCTAATTTATGTATGTTCCGATTTCTTTGCCGCTTAAGATACCTTTAATAGCATCTTTTGCGTCAAAATCAAACACAACAATCGGAATATTATTTTGTTTACATAGCGCACAAGCCGATGTATCCATAACTTTCAAACCATTCACAATAATATCATCATAGGTGATTTTGTCTAACTTTTTAGCATTTGGATTTGTTTTAGGGTCATCTGTATAAACACCATCCACACCGTTTTTCGCCATCAACATAGCTTCTGCATTAATTTCAGACGCTCTCAAAGCTGCAGCTGTATCTGTCGTAAAGAATGGATTTCCGGTTCCTGCTGCAAAAATAACAACTCTTCCTTTTTCAAGGTGACGAATTGCACGGTGCCTGATATATGGTTCAGCAACTTGATTAATCGCAAGCGCACTTTGAACTCTGCATGGTATATTCATTTGATTAAGAGTACTTTGCAAAGCTATTGCGTTCATCACAGTTGCAAGCATACCGACATAATCGCCTGACGCTTGATCCATCCCAAGTTTTGCACTGTTTCTCATTCCTCTGAAAATATTACCACCGCCTACAACAACAGCAACTTCTGCACCTAATTCTCTAGCTTTTTGGATTTCTTCGGCAATCATTTTAACAGGTTTTTGATCAATTCCAAATTGTTGATCCCCTAACAATGCCTCTCCGCTTATTTTTAATAAAATTCTCTTGTATTTCATTGGATACCTCTTTTCAAAATACTACCCCAAAACAAGGATATTGTAAAGCTGTTTACAAAGAATTTATGTTCTATGAAAAACTCAAAATTCAATATTCATAATTTATATTTTATTATGTCCTGCACGGACAGCGGGAACTTATTATCATCGTCCCATTTGTTAACTTTTATTAACAAAAATAATCGACTTCTTCTCCAATAAAATCAATACTTTTGGAAATTAGTATATATTTTTTGTATAAAAAATAGCACTTTTTTAAATCAAAATGTTTTTATATAAACATAAGGTTCACAGACAGAAAAAAGGAGAATATATGGCGCGAGTACTAATTTCTATGCCGGAAGAGTTTTTGCAAAGAATTGATCAAGTTGCAGACGGAGAAAACAGATCACGTAGTGAACTTATCAGAGAGGCATTACGAACTTACATTTACAAACAAAAAGTTCGAGAATCAACAACATCTGCAAGAAACGCAGAAATTTTGGAATCATTATTAGAATAGACCACGAAAGTGGTCTTTTTTTATACTAAGATACTAAGACGTTATAAAAAACTATTCACGAAAACACCTTTTAAAGTGATATGAGCTTAGTATCCTAGTAACTTCTAATTCTTTGTAAACATCTCTTCACAAACTCGCAAAAAATTTCTTGCTGTTTTTTTATAAATAATGTATTATTAGACGTGTTACTTCAACTGAGGTGTGTGTAATGGAAAAATATTCTTGTCCGCAAAAATCTGAATTAAAAAAAGTTAGTATCAATGACATTTCTGCAAATTTACCTGAACTTAAAAACATTTCTGAATCAAAAGCTGTCACAATTGGGAAATGGCTTATTTCGAAAATAGAAAATGACAAACATCTCAAAGTAAATTCTCTATTACCAACCAAACCGGAACTAGCGTACCTTTTAGGTGTAAGTATTGGTACTATTCAAAACGCTCTCAGATACGTAGAAGATTTAGGCTATGTAGAATCAAAACAATGTATAGGAACAATCATTCGCAACAGAAATAATTCCGGAAACAACATCCGAAAGCTAACCTCAAAAAGAGAAATTGCAATTAATTCAATAAAAAAACTTATCATTGAAAATGGGATGCAAATAGGTGCATTACTTCCTTCTTCAAGAAACATCTCGTCAAAAATTCACTGTTCTGCAAATACAACAAGACTAGCACTTGAATACCTTTCAACTCAAGGAATAATTGAACATAAATTCAAAAATTCAAATGAAACCGGCTGGATTTTAAAAAATTTAGATTTCAACTTTGAAGACAATTTTTACGAAAACGTTACTTTGGTAAAAAAAGTTGAAAATGATTTAAAAACATATATTAGCACAAATCTAAAAATCGGTGACAAATTACCTGCACATGCAGAACTTTCAGAAAAATTATCTGCAAGTGTCAAAACTATTCATGATGCTCTGAAATCTTTAATTGATGATGGCATTTTACTTGCAAGAAGAGGGCGCTACGGCACAACAATTATCAAAATGCCAAATAGCGACAGCTCTTCATCGAAAAAAGAAACTTCTATTTTTGCACCGGCTCCTGATACTGCTTTTTATTATTATGAAAAAACTCAAAACCATATCAAAAAAATGATTGCAGAAAATTACGAAATCGGCGCAAAGCTTCCATCAATTGTAGAATTTTCAAAACAACTGGATTTGAGTCCGAATACAATCAGAAAAGCTTTTCATAATCTTGCCAAAGAAGGTTACCTTGCATTCTCTCGTGGCAGATATGGTGGAACTTTTGTTATAGACATTCCGGAAACAGATGAACAAACATTCAAATGGCTTGCTGTTAACCCAAAATACGCAGAAGTTTATCAAAACTAGTTATAGACTACGGACACAAGCTTTCCCAATCTGGTTCGCCATATTCTTCTCCAGGTTCAACTATATGTTCGCCACTTTCCAGCATTACCTGAAGCGTCCATTTTAGCTGAGTTTTATAGTTTTCTCTGGCTTTTTCTGCAGTCTTTGCACAGAATAAAAAACTTGGAATTTCCTTAATTTCAACAAAATGATAAGGTTTTCCATCAAAATCAATATCCACTCCTTCAACCAGTGTCCAATTCAAATTCAGATAATAGTCCAAATTCTTTTCAGTCATCCGCTAACCATCCAAAGAGTTTTCACTTAAAGGTTGAGTAATCATTATACCTTCACCACCAATAACTTCTGCTTTTTGTCCATTTATATACAAATAAACAGGTTTGTTTGTATTACGCTTAGCAGTTTTTATCAATTGATAAAGTCTTTTGTATAAACTATCCGTTCCACCACCGTTTTCAAATGCTGAATTCAAATTAATAACAACTTTATCTGCATTTTCATTGACAGAAATCACACGAGTACCGGCAGGAATTTCAGAGTAAACGCCTTTTGATTTTTCATAAGCAGTAGGACCTGAAATTAATGCATTTATAGCAAATTTAATCTTAGAACCATCTACATCTTTGTCATATTGACGATTTACTGCTCTGTAGATTTCTTGCTTTGTACCATCCTGTCCAATAAAGAACACATTTACATAAACTTTTTCAACAGGTTTTGCAATCGGCTTTTGTTCTTCCTCTTGCGGAATTTGACTTTCAGGAACCGGAGTAAGAGGTCCTGATACATTTTCGTCGTTGTGATAAAGCATTCTCAACCCTAAAACACAACATACAACCACCATTATAACTGCTGTTACACCTAAAAACACTCTCTCATTTTTACGCATTTTACTGTTCCTTATCTTTTAGAATAGTCATAATACCGTCTACAACGATTTTTCCGTCAGAAATCTTGACATTTTCTATACTAAACTTTGCATCTTTATTTTCTAATATTTTAGCCGAAAAATCAAGTGGATTAATATAATTTATCAATTTCGAAAGCTTATCGACATCAAGTGACATACTATTATTTAAAAACGAAGTATTTGCGAGAATTATTTGCCCATTTTCAATTTTCAAATCCGCACTTATAACAAGTTCTTTTGTCTTCCTGACAAACGGCATAGAATACTTCATTACGTAGTACATTTTGTTATTTTTAAGTTTTACACTTGTAGATGTTATTTGAAAAATATTCAAACTTCCACCTATACTGTTAATATCATCAATCATTCTTTTGTAATCAGCAGAATTCATTGTTTTATTCAAATCC
>CAKUUY010000035.1 GCA_934693235.1 uncultured Candidatus Melainabacteria bacterium
AATACGTTCTTCTTTTCTTTTTTCTTTGTTTTTACTGGTCTTGCCATTTTTACTTTCCTTTATGTTTTTCTTTTTTTGTTCTTAAGTCTTTATGACAATAGGGCGTTTAATTTATAGTAATCAGTGTAAATACTTATTGCCTTATTATCTTATTGCCTTAGCGCCGGCATCACTAAACTGTTTTCTTCTTAGTGATAGCTAAGCCTTTTTTACCACGTCTAGTTCTTCCGTTAGTTTTTGTTCTTTGACCACGGCAAGGAAGATTACGTTTGTGTCTCATTCCTCTGTAAGAACCGATTTCTTGAAGACGTTTGATGTGTAATGAAACTTCACGTCTCAAATCACCTTCGATGTGGTAGTTAGCTAATTCGTTTCTTAACAATTTGATATCTTCATCTGTTAAGTCGTCTGTTCTTAAATCCGGTGAAATTTTTGTAGCTTCAAGAATTTTCTTAGCTCTAGTTGGTCCAATCCCGTAAATATATGTTAACGCGATTTCCATTCTTTTGTTGCGAGGTAAATCTACCCCTGATAGTCTTGCCATTTTAATTTTCCTTTCCTGTTGTTAGATTTTTTGGGGTATGAGGGTTAAATACTTCCTCACCAACTACTGATAAGCCCCGTAGTTTCGGTGTTCACAAAGTTAATAAGTCAATAAGTGAATAAGAGAATAAGTTCTTTACAAAATAATACCGATAAAAGTCTATCAATGCCGTTTTGCAACAAAACTCGTTTCCAAACCTCTACCAGCCACACCCATTCACTACAAAAATTAACCTTGTCTTTGTTTGTGTTTAGGGTTTTCGCAAATAATAGCGATTCTACCTTTTCTTTTAATACATTTGCATTTATCGCAAATTGGTTTTACTGATGATCTTACTTTCATTGTCTTTTCCTTTATTTTGTGTACGTTATTTTAATCTAAATGTTATTCTACCTCTGCTCAAATCATAAGGAGTCATCTCGACTTTAACCTTATCTCCGGGAAGAATTCTAATAAAATTCTTTCTGATTTTTCCTGATATATGAGCAAGTATTTCGTGGTCATTTTCAAGCTTTACACGAAACATTGCGTTCGGCATAGCTTCTAAAATAGTACCTTCTAATTCTATTACATCTTTTGCCATTTAATATTTCCTTTTCAAATTTCGGCATTACGGCACAATTGTGCACCTTAATTTATTTTACGTGCTAAAAATTTGTTTGCAAGCGGTACAGCCATGGTTTTCGGGCAAATGGAGTACAAAAACTTTCGTTTGTTTTTTTAAAAACGCCACACTATCAATAAATACTTGTATCTTAAAAAATCCTGATAAAACTAACTTTTTCAGGATTTTGTAAAATTTTCTTAATATTTCTAATTATTTTATTATTAATTAAACAAAATTACCAAGGATAATCCTTTTTAAATTCCCAATTATCATATCTTACCAAAGCAGCACATCTATTTGGATTTTGTTTACAAATATTTAACAGTGTTGTCCTTGCCCCAACATCACCACCAAAAACACCTAGAGGCTTTGAACCCCCCAAACCTATAGTGAAAACAAAAACATCTTTTCCATACTGGTTCGGAGGATTTATTCCATTTGTATCGACAATAACGTGTATATAGTTAGTTCCAAAATTACTATCAGGATTTCCCCCACCATATAAGTATATATTTTCTCCATCAGCCAGCACATACATAGCCATACGCAATGCAACACTATGACAACTTGTTCCATTAGGGTTACAAATCTTGTCTGAATCTGTCGGACATTTTATAGCCCGATTTCCACCCTCACAAGCCGTAACTTTTTTCACATACTTAAATATATATTCATTCGCCCACTTAAGACTTCCATCTCTGTGATACGGAAAACGCTCCCATTCAGACGTATCTCCATGCTCCTGTTGAGACATTATTAGAGCCTGTTCAAGCGTAGAATAAGCCTTTTTCAAGGCTACACTTTTCTGTTTATATTGATAATTTTTTATTATCATCGGCAATGTCAAAGCAGCGACAACACCTATAATTCCAAGAGTAATAAGAACTTCAGCCAATGTAAATGCTAGTTTGCAACAATTTTTCCTGTTAAGTGTATACACAGCACCTCCCGCAAAGGTTAACCAACCGGCGCGATTGCCCCCCCCCCGACAAATTTTTTTATCCCTATTTTCATGAAACATCCTCCAATTTTCGGCACTCTCTCTTATATTTTATCATATTTTTCAATGTTTTTATAGTTCAAGTTTTAATTATTAACAAATATTACAACTTTTATATTTTCTGAAATTTAACGGGAATAATATACTTAATATATTTAGAGAGATTAATTTCAAACAGTCACATTCTCTTGAATGAGGTTGCGACGCAAGCCTAAACCTTGCTCGTAATGACAAATCGGAGGTTTTACTATGGCAATAAAAGTTGACGGAATTCAATCAGAAGACGAACTAAAAAAAGCGCAAGCAGCTGCACAAGCGCAAGGTTCTTCTATCACAAATTATAATGAATGGTCTGAAATTCTCGGCGAATTTCAAGAAAACGGAATTAAGTCTACAGGTTCATATTCCGGAGACAAAGCTCTTCGTGAAGAAATGAAAGCTGCTGTTGCCGAATACGCTGCACAACTTCAAGAACAAGAAAGAATTCAACAAAACACACCTACAAACAAAGAAAACGAAAAAGTTCAAAAAACAGCCGAAACAGACAGCCAACAAGAGCTGAAGGCTACTGTCGCAAATGCAACAAGTTCACAAATTATGGCAGATTATATGAAGTATTATCACATGTTGATGTAAATAAATGAAAGTGAATAAGTGAATAAGTTCGTTTTAGTTGCTACGCAACAAAATATGTTTTTCGAACGAAGTGAGTTATATGCACTTATTCACCTATTAACTTATTCTCTTATTCACTATAAAAACATTATAGTCTCTTAATCCTATTCAACGGCCAGAAAAGTACAACTGCACGCCCGATAAATCTATCTTCAGGCAAAAAGCCCCACCAACGGCCGTCAAAAGAATTTCCCCTGTTGTCACCCATCATTAAGTAGGAATGTTCAGGAATTATCACAGGGCCGCAAATCATATCTTCCGTACAAGGCTTGTCGTAATATTCTGTTGCAATATACGGTTCGGATAAAGGTTTGTCATTAATATACACAATGCTTTTACCATCTTTGTCTGTTTTAATTTCGAATTTATCCCCGGGAGTTCCGATTACACGTTTGATATAGGCCACATCTTTACAGAAAAAGCCTGTCAATCGAGAAAAAACTCGCCAAGGAGTGTTCGGCAACTTTTCAAACGGAGGATAAAACACCATTACATCACCGCGTTTGGGTTTTGAATAAAACCTCGAAAAACGTTCTACAACAATTCTATCACCCTCAATTAGTGTCGGGCGCATTGATGCTGACGGAATCCAACGAATTTCTCCAATAAAAAATCTGATAATAATAACCATTACAACCACAAAAACAACGGTTTCAATGATTTCTCTAACATTTGGATTTAATTTAAGATAATTTTCTTTTATTTTTTGCATATATTCTTTGATTTTATTCATATTTAATAAGTCCTAAAAGATTTGTAAGTGCGCTTTTATACTTGCTTTCTTCAAATTTCTCAACTTCTTTTTGCGCATTGTCTACGTAATTATTCAACAAAATTTGTGTTTTTTCAATACCGCTTCGATAATCTTCTACAGAACCTGCAAAAATAACCGGAGCAGTAAAAATTCCCTCTTTGAAATCATTTTGAGACGTTTTTGCATTAATTAAATCATCGCGAATTTGGAAAGCGATACCAAAATTTCGAGCATAGTCTTGAATATTCGGGCAATAACACCCCTCACCCGTCACTTCGTGCCACCCTCTCCCCGTCGGGGCGAGGGGTAATGACTTCGTAATCTCAGATTTTGCAAGAAGAATACTTCCACAAAGTGCTGTTTCAAATAGTTTTGCAGTTTTTAGTTCTGTTTTTTTAATATATTCTTCAATTGTTGGAATTTTAAATCTGTTAAAATCTTGTTTAATTTCACCTTGGCACATATCATCAAGGGTTTGTGCAAACATATCAATAATTTCAGAACAATTAAGAGTTCTGATTTTTTTCAAGGCAATAGAAAGCAAATAATCCCCTGTAATAACTGCAAGTTTATTTCCAAATTCTGAATTGAGAGTCGAAACAGTTCGCCTTGTTTGACTTTCATCAATTACATCATCATGAATAAGCGATGCATTGTGCACAAGTTCAATTGCAGATTGAAATACAATCTGTTTTTTATCTATTTTCATGCCGGCAGCCTTTAAGTACAAAAAAGTTAAAACCGCACGAATATGTTTTGATGGAGCTTTTAAAATCTCAAAAAGTTTTGATTTAAGAGGTTCATCAAGATTTATTTCGTCAAAAAGATTCGTTTCAACCCTTTCAATATCAGATTTTACAAGCTCAAAAATCGGCAAATATTTTTCCTGAAAACTCATAAGAATATTCTAGCATAAAAATCTACCGCTATTACATAAAGAAAAACGACAAACTTTGTGCTTGTCGTTGGAAAATCAATAGGAAAAAGGGAAAGGAAATTTTTTATTTATTTTTAACCGAACGTTTTGAATGAACTTTCAACGTTCTTTTCGATTACTTTTTGAACTGCATCGATTTCTGTAGAAATCGCATCTTGTTCTGTATCAAGTTGTTTCAATCTCAATTCAAGATTTTTATCTTCTGATTGAACGATTTCAATTTTAGAGTTAATTTCTTGAATTGCTTGATCGTATTCGTATTTTTCATACTCATATTGGTTCATCGCGTCATCATAAGCTGCTTGATCAGTTGCAGTTGATGTAGTCAATGCATAAGTAACTTCTTTACCTGTTGCATCTGGAATTGTTATGTTGATGTAACGACCTGAACTATCTTTTTCTATACTACAACCCTCAACTGCTTTAACTTCTTCAGTCTTAGTTTCAGTACCAATTTTGTAGCAGTTAATATTTGATTGAGAATTGCCGTTTGAATCATAATTTGCTTTTTGCAAGTTGTCTAATTTATAAAAATATGGTTCATATTCTCCGGTAGTAGTGTTTTTAACGTATCTAACCATATATTCACTATCTGCTCCATATTTATTTTTAAGCAATTCAATATAAGATTCTTCTTCTTTTAACAACTGCTTAATTTGGTCATTGCTCAATGTTTTAATGTATTCATCATCGCCCTCATATTTACCAACAACATCTGTTTTAGATAAAACTTGTCCATTAAGTTCAGTTGTTGCATTGGCATCTGAATACCATTTATTACCTTTAAGGTACACTGTTTCGGTAGTTCCGTTTTTGTCATAAGTGTATGGTGTAATACCATTTTGAGTTGTACCAGCTCCAAGTCTTTGACCATTTAGTTGATAATAATTATCGTATGCCAAGCCTTTTAAGCCGTTCAAGCCATTACTCATATCTCTCAATTCGCTTGAACCAACTTTGTAAACATCATTATTATTTGCATCTTTTGAAGCATTAACAATACTTGTAGTTGCTGCAACCATTGAAAAATCATCTTTCCAAGTTCTCAAATAACTAACAGTATAAGAACCATTATTTTGAGCAATCATTGCAGTAATTTGGTTTGTTAACGCTCCGTCTTCGAAAGTATACACAGCTTTTGTGTAATCATCGACAGACGGTGGCACTGGAACAGCCATACCAAGCAAATCGTTGTAGTAATTTGCAGACTGGTTAGACAATGTTGTTCTTTGTTGGTTAATCTGTTGACCTTCAAATTCAACATTTGTCTTTCTGGCTGTCAGACCTAAAAATCTAGCTTGTGATGCTGACATTCCCATTTGCTGTCGATCTTCCTTTCGTTAATTTTGTACTTACACCATGGTTATCGACACATATGGAGAAAAACTTTAAACATGAGAGAAAACATGTTAAGGAATTGTTACATTTAAATTTAATTAAAGGAGAATAAGAAAATAAGTGAATAGGTGAATAAGTACATATAGCTCACTTTGTTCGAAAAACATATTTTGTTGCGCAGCAACTAAAACAAACTTATTTACTTATTTCCCTATTTACTTATTCACTTTAAAAAACTTGAACTTATTTATTTCTACTCCAACAACAAACATACTCCAATATCGCCCCTCCAATTTCTTCATTCGGATCAAAAGGTGCAGCCTGAGGATTTATAGAATTTTGAACAAGCATTTTTATTAACGGACCAAACGCGTCAGGAACAAGTGTTTTTCGATAAATTCCTGCTAGAAATGTCTGGATATTAGGTGATTTTGTATTATTAAATCGTGATAATGTCGGATACATTTTATCAACCCCTTTTGTTCCACTTTCAATCATTCTATCTAGAATATAAAGAGTTTCAGTCACTTGAACCTCATTGTTTGAATGTAACAAAATCTCGTTCAAATATGGTAAAGCATTTTCCTTTTGCTCTACAAAAAATTTAACCTTGTTAGAATCAACAAGTGTATAATTCCTATCATTTGTCGGAAGTTTGCAATGAGTATATTCAAAACTGTCTCCTGCCTCAACAATTGGACAAGGCTTTTGCAAATGCTGAAAATTATTTTGAAAAACTTTTGGAGCAGAATGCACTCTATAAACATTATTTATCGCAACATTATTCATCTAATCTCCTTTATGAATACACAAACGGAGGCCCGTTTTTAATTTCTAACAATATATTGTCCGCCATAACTTTTAATTCTTCTTTTGGCTTGCCGTTTTGTGCTTGTTTATAAAATTCATCAACAAGCGGCTGAATTGCAGCATCTTTTTTAGATTTAAAGTTTCTTAATTCAGTTGAAACAAGTCTGTTTTGAAGATTTACTTCAGTTTGTGCGTTAATCTTTTTTACTTGAACCTCTTTAATCGCATCTCCGGCGAGTTTTCCGCCATAACTAAATGCCGTAAGTCCTGTTATCCCAAAGAAAAGTTGTTTAAACTGTTTATTATCCGTATCTAAAAGCCAGTTGTATAAAAATGCTCGGTAATCATTTACGTGAGAATAAAACGCCGGTTTTGGGGTTCCATCACCGCCAATTGTCGCATTTACGGCCGTTGTGGATGTTTTGGATTTCTTAATCATTTTGTTGGCAAATTCTTCAACTTCGTCTTTATTCCATTTCAAATCCTTTAAATACTCGTTAATTGTTGCCTCTGTTGCATCAATAGATTGAAAATAAGCATCTAACAACTTTTTATCCGCTTCTTTTGTTGCATTAGAAGAATTTTTTATAACATCATTAATTAAAGCTTCTTTTATATCGATAAAATTGTTCAAAAGTTTGTTACTTTTACTCAAATTTTTCATAGACAAAAATCCAAGTCCGACAATAGATGCAAGAGTTCCGGCACCTAACAAGAAATAATTCAAGTTGTTTGATTTTTCTTTATTTTGAGATTTTTTAGCCGTAAACGGGATTTTTGTACCAAAATTTGAAAGAATTTTCTTTTTTTCACCTGACAAATAAGCATTCAATTCTTCTGCTTTGCTAGACAACATACTTCGTGTAATTTGAATTTTCCCGCCAAAAGACTGGGTTTCAATATCAATAAGCTGTTCTTGCATATTTTTTTGAATATCTGCTTCGCGTTTTTTCACCCACACTTCCTTAAACCCGTCAAGAAAAGTTTTTCCCATAAATCCCATCGCCGTAAGAGTAAGAACACCAATTCCCGCACGAATTGTTTTTCTTGTAGGACTCTGAATCATCTGATAAAGCGCCTGATGAGTCTCTTCGTTAATCGCAACATTTCTCGTCGTAGGTGGAAGACGTTTTTCATCTGCAATTTTCAAATTTACTTTCGTATTATGTTTTACAAATGCCGTCAAAAGCGCAATTGTTCCCATTATTCCGACAGAAAGAGCGCTTATTGGCAAAAGACTTTTTTCGGGCGAAACATCTTTTTCATAAATTCTTTGTGGCATTTTAGTATTCTCTGAAATTACAAGAGTGTCGCGCGTATCATCCAAATTTACCTTGCATTCGGGACAATCCTTTATAAAATTATTAACAAGAACCCCCTCTTTGGTTTCGGAATTTGTTCTTTTTTGTGATTTTGTTAAATTTCGTTGTTGTCTAATGGTTTCAGCATCATGCAACGGAGTTGTACTAATCGTCATTTATTTCCTTTTCTGTTAGTTTTTTATACAAATCGTGTATAAAAGTTTTCAATTTAAAAGCTTTTTTGGTTTCATCAACCTGCTTTTCGTTATTATCAGAGTTTAATGGTTTGAATATCGAAAATATTGATTTTATTTTCTTTTTCAAATCGGCAAATGTCTCAGAGATTTTCTTAGCAATTGCGGTTTTAGCTTCCCCAATCATAGCGGTTAATTTGTCTGAAATATCGGCAAGTTTTTGTTGCACAGTTTGAATTAAATTTGAGACAGTTGTCGGAATATTCGCAATTCCTCTTGCAATCCCACCTAAAACTGTGTTTAGGACAAAATTAATTGGCTTAGCGATTATTGATGGTGTGTTTTGGGCAAAAAATCCACCAATATTGGCTAATTTTTGACTCACATTCATCATTGTATTTTGGAACGCTCTAACATTGTGTGCAAAATTCTGTGCATCTTGTTCTCGTTGAAGTTTCGCCATCTTTTGAGCTTTCAAAAACGCACCGATAGCAGCGCATTCATTCCAACTCATTTCACCCGGTTTGGCGGAGAAATCGGCTTTTTTAGTACTCCCACCCATTCCACTGCAAATCGGGCACGCACCTTGTGGCAAGCCATGCGGACACGTACCAATTTTATTGGAATTATTGGATTGTACAGCTATTAAAGACATAAAAAAGTCCTCTTTTTCAAGAGGCCACAAAAGAATTTCGTTCAATCTGAGCGTAAACGAATTCATTTTGAGCATTCCGACTATTACGGCTGCGCCAGCAGTTGAAGATATTCACTCCATTTCCTCTATACTACTAGGGTAGGATAAGATTAGACGAATGTCAAGCAAAATTGTCGCTTCGCGATGACAGTTACAGTAAACTTTTCCTCTCTCCGAGGGAGAGAGAGTGGTTGTTGCAATCAATTTAATTACAACCACGAGAGAGGGGGTAAAAATTATTATATCATGTCCTGCGCGGACGGCGGGAACTTTTTGTGTAAAAAATCACAATTTATGTTGGCGGGGG
>CAKUUY010000036.1 GCA_934693235.1 uncultured Candidatus Melainabacteria bacterium
CGTTTTGAATCTAAAATAGGTATCATCTTTATATCTCCTTCTTAATCTACCATCCTTATTATAAGTTTAGCACAATATTTCCATGCCTTTACATAAGCTTAATAAATAAAAAACGACGATTGAAATTTTCACTCCAGTCGTCGTTTTAATATATATTTTGTTTTCTGAATTAAACATTTTCGTCTTCAGCTTCTACAATATCTTCAGCTAAACCTGCCGTAGGATTTTTTAACAATTCTAAATCTTCTTTGTTTTGGGGATCAGTTTTTAGAAAATCATTCTCCATTGACAATTCACGAACCCTTGCTTGAGCTAAATCAGACTGTTTGTTTTTTAGAGTCGTATAATTTTTTACAAAATCTCTACTTTCAGCATTTGCAGCACCGATAGAATGGAATAAACCACCGAACAACAACATTGTCGGAGACCAGTCTAAAACAGTTGCACCTAAGTTTTTTAAAGCTGGTGGAGTTTTGTCAGCCAATTTTTTCAAACCATCTTTAGCACTTACCATAACTTTATTTTCATTAATAAACCTAGCTGCGCTATTTGTCCATCTGTACAAGCAACCGGGAGCTTTTTTAGCCGCCAATTTATTATAGCCTTTTCCAACAAGAATTAACGCGCCTATTCCGGCAGCTAAAGAACCCATTAGAGAAATAACCGGGTGCTTTCTATCAAACTCACGAGCTTTTGGAGAATTTTCAACTACTTTTCTCTTTGCGAAACCTAACGCATCAATAGCAGCCAAGCCAGCAGTCCAAAGGGCAGCTGTTTTCAAACCATTAGCGGCTCTTGCGGCCATGCCTGTAAGTTCTTTTGAAAATATTTTTGAATTGCTTTTAGACAAAACCGCTGCAGCTAAACCTGCTGCTAATGGAGCTGAATAAAATAAAGCATTAGTTTTTCTGTTAGATTTTTTTCTATCAAATTTTGACGCTGTTTGCATATAGGCAATTTGGCGAATAGAATTATCGTCCAAACCTATCAAAGCATCTACATTATCTCTTTTTCCCTTAAAACAAGGAGTAGAAATCGCTGAAATTTGCATACACACACCTACACTTTCACGTAATTATTATACATTAGTAAAACCTAAAAGTGCAAATTTTTGCTACTTTAATAGTATTTTGTTAAAAAATATTTACACTTATTTTTATTTAGATTATTATACATATATGAAAAAATTTTACATTCACACAATGGGCTGCAAGTCAAACCAATTTGAAAGCTCTATCATAGCCGAGAATTTAGAGAATAACAGAATTACTCAAACAAAAAAAATCGAAGATGCTGATTTTTATATACTGAATTCTTGTACTGTCACTCACAAAAGTGATAACGAGGCAATGTACCATCTTCGTAATGCAAAACACAAAAATCCAAATATTAAAACTATCATAACAGGCTGTGTTGCTCAGGTTGAAAAAGAAAAATTACTGGGAAACGATTTTGTAGACTTAGTTGTAGGAAATGACGAAAAATTAGATTTATACAAAATTTTGTCAAACTTTGAAGAAAAAACTTGCTTGGTTTCTGATATTATGCACAGAACAGATTTTAGCAAAGTCGTTTTAAACGATATGACAAAAACTCGTGCAAGTTTGAAAATCCAAGATGGCTGCGACAACAGATGCTCATATTGCATAATCCCATTTGCAAGAGGAAAAAGCAGAAGTGCAGATATTGAATTTATTGTGGAACAAATCAACAATTTTTCAAAACATGGATTTAAAGAAGTTGTCCTAACCGGAATTCACATTGGGCAATGGGGTAAAGATATCGGACTTGAACTTTTAGATCTAATTAAGGCTATTGAAGAACGTACGACAATTGAAAGATTTCGAATGGGTTCACTTAACCCGACAGAAATTACAGATGAAATGCTTGAATATCTTCAAAAATCAACCAAATTCTGTCAACATTTTCACTTGTCACTACAGTCAGCTTGTAATAAGACTTTAAAATCTATGAACAGATTTTACAAAGTTGAAGATTATTTGGCACAAATTGATAAAATCAATGAAACTTTTGAACTGCCATTTTTAGGGAGTGATATTATCACAGGTTTTGCCGGTGAAACAGAAGAAGATTTTCAAACAACAATTGAAAACTTGAAAAAATCCGGACTCTCTCAAATTCACGTCTTTCCTTATTCTGTTAGGGAGGGAACAATTGGAGCAAAATCATCTGAACAAGTAGATGAAAAAGTTCGTCAAATACGCGCAGATATTGTAAAAGCGCTTTCGTTTATTAAACATACCGAATTTATCAACAAAAATATTGGAAAAACTCGCGAAATTCTAATCGAAAAACATCTTGATAAAAGAATGGGCTGTCTAAAAGGTGTAACAAGAAACTACTTAACAGTCTTGGTAAATACAAAAGACGAAACCTTATTAAACACCTTGCAACAAGTAAAAATTACGAAATATGAAAACGGAAAGATTTTTGGAGAACTTGTATTATAAAAAATACTCAACCGGTTTTCCAAAATATTTGCAAAATTTCAAGGCATTTACCAACGAAATATTATGTTTTCCGCTTTCTACATTTGATATATAAACAGAACTAACGTTTAATTTTTCTGCAAGTTGTTCTTGAGAAATTTTTTGTCTTAAACGTTCAATTTTTAAGTTAAATCCAAACTTTTTCAACAACTCTTTTTCATCCATAGTTTAAATCTATAACCTTGACTTTATAAAATCTATAAATTACAATATAAACATATAAACTATAGATTAAGAGTAGGAGGTAACAGTTTTGAAAAATTTTAATGGTTTTACTTTGGCAGAAGTCTTGATTACTCTTGGAATTATCGGTGTTGTTGCTGCATTGACAATGCCTGTACTTATTAGCAATGTACAAGACAGAGTTAAACAAAAACGAGTTGAAAATATTAAACAGAAATTAAGTAAAGTAACAGATAAAATGGCTGTACAAAGTGGTTTGATTGGTTATGGTGACACAATGTCTTTTGTTCAAGAAATGTCAAAACACATGAAATTAGCTAAGATTTGCGATAATAACCATATTTCCGATTGTTGGCCGAAAGAAGAAGTAACCCTTAACGATGAAGGTAAAACTTGGGAAATATCTAAAACAAAGAATGCTAAAACCTTAAAAATCGATAAGGATAAACAAGACAGCTGGGCTGATACCGTAGGGATAGTTACTGCAGATGGTGTTCCGATGATTTTGAGTTACAAAAAAGATTGCGATTTTAATGTAGATGAATCAGGATTGAAATTTGATAATGGTTCAGCAATGTCCAATTCTGTAGGATGTCTATCCGGAGTCTTTGACTGGAACGGAGGTAAAAATCCGAACAAACTTGCTAAAATAACAGGAGATACCAAAGGAGACATTTTACCTTTCGGCGATGCACAAGGATTAGGAACAGAATGTACAATACAACTAGGCAACAAGTGCTTTACAGCACCAAAACCAGTAGAAACCCCATTAACTAGAGCCCAATGTGAATCAAGAAAAGGGGAACTAAAGATAAATGGTTGTTTATATGACCATGATTATTGGGCAGGTGCAGCCGCTATGTGTGGTGGTACAGACAAAATGATAACAATGGCAGAACTTGGACAATTAGCAAGCTTGTTATTCAAAGAGCATCCAACAGTAGGAGCAAAACAAGAGATAGATGGAGGTCTAACCTTAGACACCTCAGTCGCCACTGCCATGGGTTTTTCAGGCACGCCTTTCTACGTTTGGTCGGGAGAGGAGAGCGTTGGCGGCCGCGCGTACGGCCGCGGCTTCAGCTCGTCGGGCGCGTACTGGTTCAACACCTACCGCGTCAGCAGCAATCAACAGGTGGTTTGCTCAGGTGATTGATTTAATGATTTAATTATTTAATTATTTAATAATTCAATCATTTGGCGCAAAATTTATTTGAAAGATTTCCTTTCTCCTAGAGAGAGGAAATCTTTACTGTAACTGTCATTGCGAAGCGAAAAGTTCTAAGGGAATTATTAAGGTTTTTGAAAATACGCTGTAGCAATCCCATTCAATTTAATTTGATGAGATTACTACGTCGCTGTTTCTATTTTCCAGCTTTACAATTTTCATAATAACTCTACACCAAAATCTGAAATAAGAATGAATACTATCACAAAGGGCTACGTGCGTAAACATTACACCGATGTATGAGGTAGGGACAAATATTGTCACAAAGGGCTACGTGCGTAGCACCTCCTCGTAATGACATGTACAAAATTAAAAAACGCCACGATAGCGAAATGAACAATAACTTGTTAGTGAAACAAATAGCAAAAAACAGTCATTGTTTGAGCGTAAGCGAGTTTGACTGTTTTTAGGTTGAACTTACTAGTTATTAGTGAATGAAGCGTGTGGATGGTTTTGTGGAACTTTTTACACAAAAAGTTCCCGCCGTCCGCGCAGGACATGATATAATAATTTTTAACCCCTCTCTCGTGGTTGTAATTAAATTGATTGCAACAACCACTCTCTCTCCCTCGGAGAGAGGGTAAGACTTTGTAATACACATTTTCAATACCTTATATAACCGGAACATCAACCGGATCGACTAGTATTACATTTAAGATTTCGCCTTTTTTAAGGTCTACACCTTTGCCTTTTCTAATCATATCAGCAAATGTGTCGTAAACATAATACGCACCACCGCCAATTGCACCACCAATTGCGCCTACACCGGTCATAATTTGGTCTGCGACAGGAACATCATCAAATACATCTCCGCCCCACTCTGTTGCATCAACTGCAATTTCTTTTGTTTTGTGCCAATTTTCAATCATTGCATCTTTATATCCGCGAGATGAAGTTATACCTCCATCATAAGTCATGTCTTGTCTACCAACAATTGAAAATGTCAAAGGCAATTGTCTTCCATTTGGAGTAACTACGTGGTCAAAATCAAGGTACAAAATTGCACCTTTTGAAAATCTCTTCGCAGGTTCAATTCTCTTAATAGTTCCTCTAACAAGTGAACCCATCGGCAAAATAACGTCAGAATCTGCAGTTTGGTCATTCATCATTATTGCAGTAAATTCTGTCCCCTCTGAATTTGTTGTAGAAACAGGGTTAGTCATCTGCAATGCAAATTTTGTACCCGCCGGAATTCTTTTCGTCTTAGCATTTCCGCTCAACGGCGCCGCAGAAACTGTTTGTGCAAATAAAAACAACGATATAATTATACTTAAAAATCTCATTTTTTCCCCTTCTTAAATTTTAATTAATAAACCTTACACATATTCTATAAAACTTTTTACAATTTTGCAATATTTTGTAAAAGATTTATAATATAAATATGTCAAAAATTGATAAAATTGAAGAATTACAAAATATATTGAAAGAGAATCAAACAAACTTTCAAGTACGCAGACAACTTGCAGTGCTTTTGCTTGATTTAGGATATTCGGAAGAAGCTAAACAGCACTTTTTGTATTTGTCCAAAATTTTTCCGGAAGATAGCGGAATTTTTTACAACCTCGGAATTACGTATGAAAAGCTAAAAGATTTAGATAAAGCAATTAAAGCTTATAACAAGGCCATAGAACTTGCTCCGAATGAAATTGATGCATATTACAACCTCGGACTTGTTTTTATTGACAAAAAACTTTATGAAAAAGCTGTAGATTGCTTTGAAACAGTTTTGCAAAAAGACAACAATGACTCAAACGCATATTTTTCAATAGGGCTTTGCTATTTTAAAGAGGGAAAACTTGACGGTGCAAAATACTATTTTCAAAGAACAATTGAATTAAATGATGAAGATTTATATGCTCATTTTTACTTAGGAAATATTTTCAAAGAACAAGGTGACAATGAAAACGCACGAAAAAATTTCCACAGAGTCCTAAAAATTTCTCCAGACTACAGCTGGGCATATTTCAACCTTGCCTCAATTGACTATGAAGAGGGAAATTTAAACGATGCGATCGCAAATCTTGAAAAAACTCTTGAATACAACCCTAAAGATATTGATGCGTACACTATTTATGCAAAAGTTCTTACAAAAATGCAAAATTTAGATAACGCTTCTACAATTATTAAACAAGCCCTGCAAAATTGCGGAGAAAACGGCAACTTGTATTACATATTAGCGCAAATCAACAAACTTAGTCACCAAAATGATGAATATATTAAAAATATGGGACTTGCCCTAAAAAACAACTCAACGCTATCTGTTTCTCCCAAATTAGTAAAAAAAGAACTTGATAATTTTTCAAAAACTTAAACGTTTTCATCTATTCCGGTCAAAAATACAACCGGAATTAGTCCCAATGACAAGCCAAAGAAATATAATAGGGGCACCGCAATTATTGTAAGCAAAATTGCTTTAAATGAGTTAAACAAACTCTTTGCTTGAATTATCAAAAATGCTAAAATTACCCCGTAAAAAATAGCCAAAACCGGAGCATATTTTATTGCTAAACTAGTTGCATCCTCAACAGTTTTGATTTCTGGATGAATAGCAGCAATAAAAATGCCACAAATGACTCCGGCAATTACTGAACCTAAGATAGAATAAATGATATAAAACCCAAATATTTCAAATCCTGAACGTTTTACAGACAAATCAAATAAATTTTTAAACATTTCTTTAACCTCCTACTTGATTTCCTGCAAAATATCGGTCGAATTAAACTTTTTGGAAGAATGAACATTTATATACTCTTTCAAAAGATCAAAACATACACTGCACACCTTGTCATTAGCCTTTCTATCATATTCTGAGACTAAATCAAAATCATTATCTAGACAAGAATTCAAAAAATCTCGTAATTTATAATGCATTATATTGTGCAAATGATATTTTTCATTACACTCTGAACACAAAATTCCACCCATTTGAGATGAAAAATACATGTTTTCATCTTTTATCGGTTCGCCACAACAAAGACAGTTATCTAATTCAACCCCCAAGCCAGAAATTTGCATCATCTTAAGTTGAAATTTTATAACTGAAATCATTATCTCCACGAAACTTTCAGCGTTAGAAATTTTATCTAAAGCTTTATACAAAATTTCATAAATTTCTTTTGAACAAGGATCATCCTCAACACCAAAATTATTTACAACTTCTGTTATATACATAGAATAAAAGATTTTATCCATATTTTGGCGTGTTTTATGAAAAGTATTTAGAGCCTCTGCTTGGCAAATTCGATCAAGATTTTTACCTTTATAAAGCATTAACTTATTTGCAACAAGCAAATCCATTCTTGCACCCAACTTACTCTTTGGCTTTTTTACTCCTTTTGCAACTCCTCTGATAAGCCCTTTATCCTTTGAATACATAACAATAATTTTGTCTGCTTCACTCAAATTATAAGCTTTCAAATTAATTGCATCTGTTACAAAATTATTCATTCAACTATCTCTTACACAAAATTTGTGTTTTATATCTCCAATATTCTTAATTTACATGCCGGACGGACCAAATGTTCCATGGAATACTCCTCTGAACATTTGCTGTAATTCGTTCTTGTTATCGGAATAAGCCATTGCCACTTCTTCTGAAATCAAATCCTGTTCAAACAACCGGTATAATGACGTATTCATCGTAATCATGTTGTTAAACGAACCTTTTTTCACAAGTTCATAAATTTCTTCTAACTTGTCTTTTTCTATAAAATCTTTAACCGTCGGAGTCACAACTAACACTTCACATGCCGGACACCTGCCTGCTCCGTTTGAAATAGGAATAAGTTTTTGTGAAACCGTACCTCGTAAAATAGAAGCCAATTGAGCCCTTACGAAATCTCTATCTGATGGTTCAAACATGTTTACAATTCTGTTAACAGTTTGAATTGCATCATTTGTGTGAATAGTCGCAAATACAAGGTGACCTGTTTCTGCAGATTTAAGCGCAGCAGACACAGTCTCTTTATCTCTAATTTCACCGATAAAAATAACATCCGGATCTTGTCTCAAAGCGTACTTAATACCCTCTGGGAACGATGGGGTATCAATTAAAACTTGTCTTTGAGAAACCAAAGATTTTTTATTTGTAAAAATAAATTCAACCGGATCTTCAATCGTAATAATATGTTTCGGATAATTTATATTAATATAATCAATCAAAGAAGCTATTGTTGTTGACTTACCAGCTCCAGTAGGCCCCGTGATTAAAACAAGGCCATTATTAAGAGTTGCAAACTGTTCTATTGACTCAGGTAACATTAATTCCGCAACCTTTTTTATGCTATACGGAATTGTTCGGATTACAAGTGCACTTTTACCTAATTGGCGGCTAAGATTAACCCTAAATCTGGAAACACCATGAATTTCATACGCAAAATCCAAGTCAAACACAGAATTAACTTTGCCTTTAAAAGGTGTCGGAAGAAGAATGTCATAAGCTGTTAATATATCATCTTCTGTTAAAACAGGCATATCAACCTTTACAATCTTTCCATCGATTCTTACCGCCGGATGCTCATCTACCTGTAAATGCGCGTCAGAAGCTCCAACAGCAACTGTTTTTTTTAAGAAATCTATTATATTAAATCTCGAATTTCTGTAATTCTCAGACATGTTAATTCCCTCTAGCTATACCGAAAATTGTACCATATTTTAGCAATTGTGACAATAAGAAACTTTATGTAACAAAAACTTAACAAACAAACTCTACAAAAGCAATTCTTTAATAACAAAATACTTTATATAAGAGTAAGGGAAATCAAAATTTACAGATTGGAAAAACTAATAATTGGATATTAAATATTAATCAAGTTCATCAAAGGTTTTGAATAAGATTAAAAAAAAGATTTATTTTATACTCTCTCTCTTAATATCCTCGTGTTTATTTAATGTTGCTAAACTTCTTTTTAGCAACTTTTT
>CAKUUY010000037.1 GCA_934693235.1 uncultured Candidatus Melainabacteria bacterium
TGCAACTTCTGTTTCAGGAATTGCTTCGCCATTTTTTAATTTTGTATACAAAGCTTCTGACTCCGCATCACCTTTTAATGGTTCTTGTCGTTTTAAGAAGTTTTTCTTCGGCATAACGTATGGGTCACCATCGGTATCATATACCACGATTTCGCCATCTTGTACAACTCTAGGTCCTTCTTTGGTTTGGATTTCAGTCCCCGGTTTTACAATTTTATAAGCAGATGGTACTTGGTCTTTTACGATTTCCATCGCATTTGCTTTGCCTGTTTCTGCATGATATAGAGGGTCTAATTTTCCGGTAGCAGGATTTTTGTAAGTTGATGCAATTGTTGTAGGATCACCTACTGCAAAATCACCTCCTGCTTCATCGTAAATCATGATTACTGATGCAGGCTTACCATCAGCACCAGTACTAACTTCATAAGGGTGCTCTGGATCCCATTTGTTTGGAACATACATTTTGCCGTCTTTACCTTGATATACAATGCCATCAGGTTTTCCATCCGTAGTGTATGCGGTTGCTTTTCCTGGTTTACTCAAAGATTGGTGAGCATCCGCAGGGAAGTTTTCTCTTGTTTTAGAATAATCAGGAGTTGGCAACTCATCTCGATATGTTGATGGACGAGTTGGTTTTGGAGTTTCAAAGTACCCATGTTCATTTGGTTTATAGCCACGTTTGATTAATTCATTTTTGTAGATATCAAGTGATACTGTTTCTCGAGCATTATATTCGTCTACTAATGCTTGGTCATTTGCAGTTTTTACATATTCTCGAGCAAATGCATCACTTTCCTTAATTTTGGTATTTCGATATCCTTGTTTAACAGATTTAGCTGCACCACCAAGCATAATTGTACCTGTACCGAGTTCTTGACCGCCGACTCTTGCTTCTTCTTTTGTTTGAGCGTTTGCAACATCAACAGTACCGTCTACGACCATAGTACCACCTTCAAATGCGAAGTATGCTTGAGTTACCAAGGCAAAGGCTTTACCTATGCCTGCTGCAGCTGCAGCTTCAGCCGCAACGGCAAGTGTACCCATAAACGCCACACCTTGTGTACCAATAAATCCATCTACAGCGTCACCTGCACCTTTAATAGTTTCCCAAGTCTTTTCACCAAAACTTAAGTTGGAAGCGTCACCGTCATCAACAAACTTATCAATAGTATCAACGAATGCATTTAGACCGTAAAATTCTTTAGCAGCTTCTTTGATATCTGTAATTCCAGCTTTATCGTCCATATATGCAAATGTTAGACCAATCCCTTGTTTTAGGTATTCTTTCATTGCTTCTTTATCGCCACGTTCTTTAGCTTCATAGAACTTTTGACCTGTTGTTTTAAGCAAAAATTCAGTTTTTTGTTTTTTATCCATCTCTTGAAACTTGATATCATTCATCAATTCTGTATAAGTTTCTTTAACTTCCGGCAAAGAACGTATTTCATCCATTAATTTTTGTTCTTTAATTGCTTCATTAGGATGTAACAGTTGCTTTTTAACTCTTTGCTCTTGAATATGTTTTTGTATTTCTGCTGCTTTTTTCTTGCGTTCTGCAACTGTTTCATTCAATTTAACATGACGGCTGTGAATTTCATTAAATTGTTCAACAGGAGTTTTTTGAGAAAAGCTGGTCAGACTATCCAAATAAGATTCCTGACCACCGCCATAACCGGCAAAACCCCAAACGTTACCTTGTTTAAGAGCGGTTTTTTGAGCTTGTGTCATTGCTTGAGCATCGAAACCTTCTCTTGTATTCATCCAGTTTGCATACTCGTTTTTGTTAAGTTTGCCGTGTTGAAGCATATACTGCGCAATGTCAAATTTTGTCATTTTGCGTCCTGTTTTTGCTTCTTCTTGTTTCAATGCTTTCAAATTAGCTTGTGCATAAGCATCAATTTTTTGTGAGATTGTGTTGTTACCCATGAGGAAATCCTTTCTAACTTGTGAGTTATTTTGTACAATTTTTTATTTTTTACATCTTACTTACCTCATAGTTATCGACATTTTTCATTAAAACTTTAGGCATTTTAGAAAAAATTTGGCGCAAACTACTACTACTACTACTACTACTACTACGTTTGCGCCAATTGTAAAGATTTTTCAAAAGTCTTAACAAAAGAAAATATATTAAAATAAAATTGCAATATTTCTTAACAATCCTGCTAAAATTGTTTTTTATAGAGTGAATAAGTTTGAATTTTATACCACCCTCATCAGGCTTCGCCAGCTTCTCCCCTCAAGGGCGAAGCAGTGAAATGCGCCAATTTTACGCAAATTTCGGCTTCTCCCTTTGAGGGGAGAAGCTGAGCGGAGCTCTGATGAGGGTGGTATAGATTGCCTCGTTACATTTCCTTGCAATGACTGATTAAATAAAAGGTGGGAATCGCTTATGTGTTCCGCATTATCTGCTAACATTTACGTCTCCAAGCAGAGAAGTCATTTGCACCTGTAATTTATTTATGGTATAAAAAAGGGGGATTTAGTTGGAAGGAGTTATAAATGGATAGAAACGTAATCTGCATTAAATGGGGAACAAAATTCGGACCTGAGTATGTAAATAAGCTTTATAAGATGGTTGAAAAGAATTTATCTTTGCCGCATAGATTTGTGTGTTTTACAGACAATGCAGAAGGTATTGTAGAAGGTGTAGAGATTCGTCCACTTCCCGAACTTAATGACGAAGGCATTCCAGATAGAATGTGGAAAAAGTTAGGCTTGTTTGCAAATCCGCTTTCTGACTTGAAAGGAACTGCTCTATTTTTAGATTTGGATATTATTATCAGAAGTTCTCTTGACCCATTTTTTGAAGTTGAAGGAAGTTTCTTAATCTCTAAAGATTACGATTTCCCACACGATATTATTGGAAACTCATCAGTTTTTCGTTTTGAAGTTGGTAAACATCCTGAAATTATTGAACATTTTTATCAAGAAGGCAAAACAATAAGAGAAAGATATAAGAATGAACAAGCATTTTTGTCTTATGAAATGGATAGAAAAGGTTTGTTAAAATATTGGCCTAAAAATTGGGTTGTTAGCTTCAAGCGCCAATGTTTGCACAAATTCCCAATGTGCTGGTTTAAAGTTCCGCGTGATCCGGAAGAAGCTAAGATTTTAATCTTCCATGGAAAGCCAAACCCAGAAGAAGCATATAAAGGTTATTTTGGAAAAATGGGATTCAGATATATTAAGCCTACAAAATGGCTCGACAAGTATTGGAACTAGAAGAAAATCCCTGTTGATTTTAAATTTATTTGTTTAATTTTTGCTATTATTTTTGTGCTAATATTTTTGTATGAAAATAATAGCAAAAGTTTTGTTAATTATATTCTTTTTTGTGTTCTCATTCTCCAATACTACCATTGGAATTGGATTTCAAGATACAAGTGATACAAATCCAATAAAACACCAATATGGAATAGAGATGGACGATGGAGAATGTTGCATTGCGCTACCTTCTTCTCATCCGGATAATGGTACTATATCTGGTGCTGGCGGAATACAAAACTCAAACGCTACAAATCCAACATTTAGAAATGAAAATAAACTTTTAATAAATAAATCTTACATAATATCACATCTTTATAAAACAGAAATTTTTCCAAATGCTCCATAAATTAATGACTTTTTGTTATTAGTATATAAATTAAAGGAGAAAATATGGAATTTATACAAAATTTTGTATCGGCACATAATGTGCTGATTTCAGCTGGAATATTAATTCTAGCGTATATATTTATCGCAATGGAGAAAATACCAAAAGTTACAATTGCACTATTGGGTGCCGGAATAACGATAATTTTAGGTTTAGTAAGCCAAGCTAAAATGGCTGGAGGTGTTTTAAATCCACATTATTTTATCAACTTTGTTGACTTCAATGTAATATTCTTACTAGTTTCAATGATGATTATTGTAAATATTACAACAAGAAGTGGTGTTTTTAGTTATTTAGCAAACGAATTGATGAAAGCTACTAAAGGACATCCTGTTTTGATATTAGCGGCATTGGGTGTTTTTACTGCCGTTGTAAGTGCGTTTTTAGATAATGTAACAACTGTAATTTTAATAATGCCAATTACATTTGCAATAGCTAGAAAATTGGAAATAGACCCAATTCCATTTTTGCTTACAGAAATTTTTGCATCTAATATTGGAGGAACGGCAACTTTAATTGGAGATCCTCCAAATATAATTATTGGTAGCGCTGCTGGTTTTTCATTTATGGATTTCTTGAATAATTTAACACCAGTAATACTTATTATCTTATTCACGGTTATTGCATTTTTATCAATAGTTTTCAAATCAAAACTTCATGCTGACGAAGATAAAATGAAAGAAGTTGCGGAAATTGACAATTCCAAAACAATTACTGACAAAAACTTAATGATTCGTTCAATGCTAGTTTTGACTCTTGTAATTTTAGGATTTGTAACGCATGACATTACTCATATTGAAACTTGTGTAGCTGCAATGCTTGGTGCAAGTGTGTTGTTATTATTTGAAAAACCTACAAATATATTAAAAGATGTTGAGTGGAATACAATATTCTTCTTCATCGGCTTGTTCATTATTATCGGTGGTGTAGAAGCTTCCGGTGGTATTAGGTTGATGGCAGAATGGATTCTTAAGGTAACTCAAGGTTCACAAGAAGCAACTTCTATGTTAATTCTATGGGGTTCAGGTTTAATTTCCGGTATTATTGATAATATTCCTTATACTGCTACAATGTCACCAATGTTAGTGGAAATTCAAAAAACAATGGGCGAAGCTTATACCACACCTATTTGGTGGTGCTTGTCTTTGGGTGCTTGTTTGGGTGGAAACCTTACTATAATTGGCGCAGCGGCAAACGTTATAGTTTCAGAAAATGCAGCGAAAGAAGAACATCCGATTGCGTTTATGAGATTTATGAAATATGGTGTTGCTGTTGTTGCAATGTCATTGTTGATAAGTACTATTTATATTAATTTGAAATTTATGTAATTTTAAACTAATATTCGCAAAAATAAAGGAGCGGTTTTGCCACTCCTTTATTTTTTTTACTCTTTCGCTACATTTTATTTCTTATTAGCTCTGTAAGCTTTCAAAATAATATTTCTAGCCTTTATTGCTTCGTCGTGTGTAAGTGGAGGAACTCCTTTTAAGGGGTATTCAATTCCAAGATTTTCATATTTTGGAATTGCCATATCATGATATGGTAGCACATCCAATGCAACGACATTTGTTAATGTTGCCAAAAATTCGCCTAATCGTGTTAGATACTCTTTTTTATAAGTAATTTCTGGAACAACTACGTGTCTTACCCACATAGGTTTCTTAATATCTGATAAGTATCTCGCAAAGTCTAAAATATTTTTGTTAGAATGTTTTGTAAGTTTTTTGTGTTCCTCGTCATCAATATGTTTTATATCAAGAAGTACAACACTGGTGTATTTCATCAATTCATCAACTTTTTCCGTATTATCTTTGTTGAATAGAACGCCAGAAGTATCAAGCGCAGTATTTACACCCTTTGCATTTAAGCGTTTAAATAATTCTGTTACAAAATCAATTTGACACATAGGTTCGCCACCGGTTACAGTTAAACCGCCAGAACAAAATTCTTTGACGCCTTCGTATTGGTTAATTATTTCGTCGACGCTCATTTTTTGATTGTCTTTAAATTCCCAAGTGTCCGGATTGTGACAATATTTGCACCTCATAGGACAACCTTGAGTGAATACTACAAAACGGATTCCCGGACCATCTACGGTTCCGCAACTTTCAATGGAATGTATGTTTCCAAATGTTTCTTTAGGCATAATTTTCCCCTTTAACTATAATTATATTTTATTACAAAAAAAGAAACTGACTCAATCTATGAGTCAGTATAAGTATTTTTCCATATTAATTTTGGGAGGAGATTTGGGGATAGTTGATACATGGCATGTTATTATAAATTTTTAATTCATGATACATGTTGTCAAGAAAAATTTACAAAAATTTACACAATTAATAAAAAATGTTACATTCTTTTTTATAAAGTATTTTTTATAAAATAATATTGTTAAAATATACGCGTAATTTGCGTAAATACATTTTGGTTTTGTATAGATAACATTGTATAATGTATGCAAAAAGTGCGTTGATTTATGAACAAACACATTTGGCAAAACTCTGAATATCCTAATTTTACTTACAATAAAAAATAAGAATGAGAAAGCTATGGAAAATTTAAATGAAATATTCATTAAAAGAAATTACAGTATGTGAGTAAATTGTTAGCAGGCTCTTCATTTCAAAAAAAAGAGACCCTTAAGGTCTCTTTTTTTAATGGTGGGCGTTAGAAGACTCGAACTTCTGACCCTCTCCTTGTAAGGGAGACGCTCTACCAACTGAGCTAAACGCCCTCATTCGGGTTTGTTTCAACCTTATCTCAAGTCCTCTTTCGATTCCCTCAACCGGCTGTCAACATAATTGATTGTAATATAAAAAATTTTTAAAGTCAAACGTTTTTTCTAATATTTTTTTTGAAACTTTAATTTTCAAATAAAAAGAGAGCAAAACTTCTTCAATACTAATCACTAAATGTCTTGAATGTTTTTTCAACGTTGTCTTTAATAACTTTCTTAACAGCATCCATTTCAGTTGCAAGTGCGTTTTGTTCTGTATCTAATTGTTTTAAACGAAGTTCAAGTGTTCTATCTTCTTGTTGAATAATGGATGTTTTAGCATTAATATCAGCGATAGTTTTTTCGTATTGTTCTTTTTTGTAATTATATTCATTCATAGCATCTTTATAAGCCGCTTCATCTGTCACAGTTTCAACGTTTAAATCATAAACCACGCTATTATTATCGAATTTTACTGATTTAAATCGTCCATCTCCATCTGTTTCTAAAAGTGCATGGTTTGTTTGTTCTATTTTTGTTTTTATATAAGACGCATTATAATAAGCTAATTTATCTTGTACTTCAATTGGTTTGTCTGTGCTATGTGGAGATTGAATACTGTTTTGTAAATCTTTTTCTGTTGTAAAATAAGTTTTACCCTGATAATCAAAAGTATAAATTCCTTCACCTTTATATATAAGATTCCCGTTGTCATCAAAACTCAAGTAATCTTTCATTGAAGAATCCGGACAATCTTTAAGAATTTGTGCAAGTTCTGCAACTTGGTCTATGTTTTCATTTTTTGTTAATTTATTTAATTCAGTAAGCTTAGAGTTTCCTACATAAGCAGGTTTGTATTCAGTTGTATAAGAAATTGGTTCGTTTTCATTAGGCACAAAAAAGTGCCAAGTTCCTGACGCATCTTGATAACCATAGACATCATCAGTGTTTAAGACTCCATCTGCGGTTGCCATACCTTTTGCAACTTCAAAATCACGTAAAGATTCTTCAAGATTAGAATCTGTTTCAACTTTGTCTTTTA
>CAKUUY010000038.1 GCA_934693235.1 uncultured Candidatus Melainabacteria bacterium
TTGCAACAACCACTCTCTCTCCCTCGGAGAGAGGAAAAGTTACTACAATTTATTCTCAAATATAGCTGCTATATTTGTTAGTCTCTTAAACTAAAAGAACCTAGCGTCTTATCGCCTTAGCGTCTTAGGAACCTAGTAATCTACTAACTTTAAACCCCTCTCTTGAATTTGTAAGTTCGCTCTAGCTCACTAACAAATTCTAATCTCTCCCCGTCGGGGCGAGAAGTTTAAGTTTCAGCTTAGTTGCCTCGCCTCCTAACAAGTTCCCCAAAATTTATTCCCCTTACTGATTACAAAAATTTTTATTCATGTTACAGTGGTTTTAAAAGAGGTAAAATATGAAAATAGCTTTGTTAAATCATGGATGTGCAAAAAATTTGGTAGACTCTGAACTTATGCTTGGGCTTTTGGCTCAGAGAGGGCATCAGATTACTCTAGATGAAAAAGACGCTGATATTGTTGTTGTAAACACTTGTTCATTTATTCATGATGCGGAAAAGGAGTCTGTTCAGTCTATATTACAAATGGTTCAGGATGGTAAAAAAGTTATCGTTACAGGTTGTTTGCCACAAAAATATAAAGGAGAACTTAAAAAAGCTATTCCGGAAATTGCCGGTATGATTGGAACTTCTGATATCAAAGAGATTATTGAAGTTGTCGATAGAATTACGGGTGATAAAAAAGATTATGTGGAACATGTTTCTGAAAAGCCGGAGTATATTTACCCTGAAAATATTGAAAGACAACAAATTACCGTAGGATCAAGCTCTTATATAAAAATTGCTGACGGTTGTAATTATCATTGCGGATATTGTATTATTCCTCAACTTAGAGGGGAGTATCATTCCAGAACTATTGAAAACATTTTGGAAGAAGCGAATTCGCTTGTAAAAAAAGGTGTAACAGAGCTTGTTTTGATTGCACAAGATACAACAAGTTATGGTATTGATTTGTACGGAAAGCAAATGTTGCCGAAACTATTGGAAGAATTAAACAAAATTGAGGGTTTGGGATGGATTAGAATAATGTATGCTTATCCGACTCAAGTTAGCGATGAATTGATTAATGCGATTGCAAGATTAGATAAGGTTGTTAAATATATCGATTTGCCTCTGCAACATTGCAATGCTGAGATTTTACAAGCGATGAGACGGCCGGTCATGGATTACGAGGTTTTGGTAAACAAAATTAGAAATAAAGTTCCGAATATTGCAATAAGGACTGCTTTTATCGTTGGTTATCCGGGGGAAACAGAAGAACAGTTTGAAGAATTATATGAGTTTGTAAAACGCGTTAAGTTTGAAAAAATGGGCGTTTTTGAATATTCTCGTGAGAAAAATACCGTTTCTTATTCAATGGAGGCTCAAGTTCCTGCAAAAATTAAGAAACAAAGACATAAAAAATTGATGAGTTTGCAAAAGAAAATTTCAAGAGAAGTTAATGAAAGTTATGTTGGACAGATTTTACCTTGTATTGTCGAGGGATATACTGATGACGGACTTGTTCTAATGCGTTCTCAACATGATGCTCCGGAAATTGACGGAATGGTTTATGCTGAAGCAAAAGATGTTGATGTTGTTCCTGGAGATATAGTTGATGTAAAAATTAACAGCGCGGATTATTATGACTTGTTTGGCGAAATCCAAGAGTAAATAACGGGTTTGACAACTAAAGTTAAAGATAAGGAATTGGAATGGAATTTGTAGAAAATAGAGAAGTAGAAAAAGAACAGTTAAAAGAGATATTTAGAGATATGATGAAGTATTCTCCGTCAAAGATTATCGGAATGATTGGAAATGCTTTGATTGTGCCGGTTTATACGAGTTTGTTGGCTCCGGAACAATATGGGATGTATTCTTTGTCTATTGCGGTTTTATCGTTTTTATGCATTATCTTTTCCGACTGGGTCGGACTTTCCGGTTTGAGGTTTTTTAAACATCACCAAATGTCTCAAGATATGCCGAAATATTTGACTACGCTTGTTACAATGCTTGCTACAAATCTGTTTTTAATGTTTGTATTGTCGTTTATTTTTAGGCATAATTTTTATTCATTTTTTCATATTCCGGTAAAATTCTTTTTCGCTATTTTGGTTTTAATTATCCCTGTAGCGATTAGAGCTTTGTTGTTTCAGCTTTTGAGGGCTCAATTGAAAGCTGTTTCTTTCACGTTCTCAACTATAATAAATCAGTTTTTAACAATATTATTATCAATATTTTTTGTTAAATTTTTTCATATGGGAGCAGTTGCATTGCTTTTAGGTATGGGGGTTTCAATATCTTTGACCGATTTATTGTTAATTTATCAAAGTAATATTTTGTCTTGGTTTAAGTTACAAAAAATCGAGTGGAACTCTGTTTTTCCTATAATGGTTTATGGAATTCCGATTGCCGCAACTTCTTTGAGTGCTTGGATTATTAACCAAAGTAATAAATTTATCATGAACAGTATTCATGGCTTTTCGCAGGTTGGAATTGTCGGGGTTGCTTATGGTTTGACTTTACCTTTGTTGATGACAATATTTTCTATAATTACGGTTGCTGCAATTCCGAGAATTATCAATATGTATGAAGAAAAAATTGACGTAAGACCTTTGATATCAAGATTTACCGGATATTATGTGATGATTGCATTGCCTGTAATTATTGTGATTTCTCTTTATGCGACAGATTATGTTCAGATGATGGCTTCTAATGACAAATTTTTAGTTGCGTTCAAACTTGTTCCTTACTTTGCTTTCGGAACTTTTTTCATGGCATTGACTGATTATACGACTTTGCAATATCATTTGGCAAATAAAACATATTTCGATTTTATAATTAAATTGATTTCCGGAATTGCAAATGTTGTTTTGAATATTCTTTTAATTCCGAAGATGGGATTAATCGGTGTTGGTATAGCGACTTTGGGCGCAAATTTCTTGTACTTTTTATTGAGTATAATTATTGTTCTTCCTGGGTTGAGATTAGTTTTCCCAAGGTTGATTATTCGTAGAATGTTGATTTCATTTGTGCCGTTTGTTGGGTTGTATTATGTGTTTAACAAGTTTGTTCATTTGCCTGCGCTGTTTGAAATGTTGAGTTTGATGGCAATATTCTATGCTTGTTATTTTGCATTGACAAACACAATTATGAAGCGTCCTGAACAATAGAATTTGTTAATATTTATTAACAATTTAGCAAGAAAAATTTTTCTCGGATTTTAATAGTTGAGAAAGTAGATATGTGTGCAAATTTATTAAGCATTTGTAATAATCGATGGAAATTCAATTATACTCTTGATAAAATTGTAACGCTAGTCGAGTTTAATATATGAAAATAATCATAATTAGGGAAAATATTTGAAAGGAAAAGCATGATTAATATAAAAGCCGATAAAAGAAAAGCAGTTGCTTCGGCATTAACATTTTGTTTCTTCTTACAACAATCATTCTGTTTGCAGGTAATGGCGACAACCATCTCTGGTGTTACCGGAAATAACGGTGTTTATGATATTACACCGACTGCCAAAAATCCGGCAGGTAACATAGGTTTTAGAAAGTATCAAAACTTTGACTTGAGCGAGGGTGATATTGCAAACCTTATTTTCCATCTTCAAGGTCAAGATTTAGACACTTTCGTAAATTTGGTTGATAACCAAATTAATATTCAAGGTATTGTTAATGCGGTTAATAAAAATGGTGCATTTAATAACGGACATGCCGTATTTATTTCGCCGAACGGTATGGTTGTCGGTTCAAGCGGAGTTTTGAATGTTGGCTCTTTATCTGTTTTGACTCCTGATAGTAGTAGTTACGAAAAATATAAAAGCGATTTGAGAAATCCAAGTTTGATTGCTAATTACAAATCAAAATTGGGCGAAGGGACAGGTTCCGTAAAAATTGACGGTAAAGTCTTAGCCCGTAATTTTGTTGATATTAATGCTGCTGATGTAAATATTGGTCAAAATGCACTTGTCATGGCAGGTGTAAAAGATGCGACCAAAATCCTTTCAAACAGACAAGCAGAGGCATTGTTTAATCAGCTTGTAAATACAGATAATATGAATGCAAATGCTTTCTCAAATGATAATGGAAGTATTACAATCAGAACCTATGGTGCAAATGGTGGAACTGATATTGCAGGAACAATGAAAAATTTTGGAACAGGTAGTACAGAAATTACAAACCTTGGTTCTAAAGGCATTAATATTTCAGGAAAATCTTTGAATTCAAACGGAGATACATTACTTGTTAATAGCAATGGAGAAGTTAATGTATCAGGAACAGTTGCAAACAAAGGCGGTAAATTACTTGTCGATAATACAGGTTCAGGAGTTTTGATTGCGTCAACAGGTTTGTTGAGTAACCAAGGCGGCGAACTTATTATTACAAATACAGGTGACAACGGTGTAAATATTGCAAACGGAGGTTTGGTTGAAAACTCTACACACAGTGCAAATATAACAAACTCAGGTAAAAATGGTATTAACGTAAAGGGACACGTTAATGCTAACGGAATTAATATAAATAACAAAAATTCAAATGTTGTTCTTGGGGATTATACCGGTAATAATAACTTGAATTCTACAGGAAATGTTAATATTCAAATTGAAAACGGTAATCTTTACAACTTTGGAACAAAAGAAACTTTGATTAAGGCTTCAAAAGATTTGAATATTGATGTTAAAAACGGAGCTGTAGGTAAAGAAGTCGGCCCTTGTGATGGTGGAGTTTGTACCGGAATTGGGCCTGATGGAAGAGATTTAACAAAATCCGTAAATGTAAATGTAGATGGCAAAATTAAAACCATAAGCACTAAAGGAACAAATGAGTCATTGGTTAATATGGCAAGTTTGAATAACAACATGAGAGTCGATCAAATTAAGGCTGATGGTAGAGTTATTCTTTTGGCAGATAGTTCTGTAAAGGGTTCAAAACCGTATGATATCTTGAATGCTTCTACTAATTCTCAAAATCCGAATGTTGAAGGAACCGGCATTTCAATTATTTCAAGCGGAAATGTTGGCTCTAAAGATAAAGCATTGACGTTTAGACAAAATGGGGTTAAAAATATTTTCTACGGTGATGATGCAAGAAATCCTCACGTAGTTACTGATATAAATAAACCTCAACAAGGTATTGATATTTTGGCAATTAAAGATATCAATGTTAAAGGTATGGACGCAGCTGACGGAACTAAACTTGATACAAATGCTTGTGCAATAATTTCAAGGACAGGTGACGTGAATGCAGAATTTTCAGGCGATGTTTATATTAGAGAAACAACTGCAAAGAATGTAAATATTACAACTCGTGGAAAAAACATGTATATTGAACATCTTGGCGAAGTTCCTACATATCCTCAAGATTACTACGGTCCAAATGGTGTAAAACTAGAAAAAGCTAAACTTACAGCATTAGACTTAGGTAGCTACAAAGATCCGAATGAAGCACCGGCTTACGAACACGCGGCAGATTCAACAATTGTTGTTAAAAACGGTAAGATCTACGGAAAAGGCGAAGGGAGACCGAGCGGCGAACAAGATTTGACAATGGTTGCAGATAACGCATACGCAGGTGGCTACTACTTTAATATGGGTAAACACAGACCTGATGGAAAATCAACTTTGACAAAAGATGATACTACAAATCCTTTGCAAAATGGAAATGATCCTACAAAACCTGTTTCTATCAGAACAAAAGCCGTTAGACCTGATGATGTTACAGCAATAGGTCAAGATCCTAAAGATAGAAATTACTATTATGGTGGAAGTTCTCAAGGGGATGACCCCAATTATGATGGTACTAAAGACCCGAATAAACAAGGTACTGAAGAAGATGATGATAACTTGGTAGTTCCAAGTGATGATAAAGAACCGGATTATCCACTAGACACTGATACAGATACTGATACCGATACCGATATTGATACGGATACGGACACAGATACTGACATTGACTCAGATAACGATACCGATACTGATATGGATACAGACACAGATACTGACATCGACACAGACACCGATACCGATACAGATATTGACACAGATACTGATACTGACATCGACACAGATACTGATACCGATACTGACATGGATACAGACTCTGACACTGATACCGATACAGATACGGATTTAGATACCGACACTGACACCGACACCGATATTGATACGGATAATGATACCGATACAGATATGGACACAGATACGGATACGGACATCGATACTGATACTGATACGGATACTGATATTGATACCGACACTGACACTGATGTTGACAATGATACTGATTCAGATACAGATACTGATTTAGATAGTGATACAGATATTGACACTGATTCGGATACAGATACGGATGTTGACAGTGATACAGATTCAGACACCGACACTGATATTGATACCGACACTGATATCGATAGTGATAGTGACAGCGACAGTGATTCAGATGATGATCCGGTAGTTCCTCCAACTCCAAATAGAAGAACAGATTACAAAGATACGTACAAACAACGTGTTGTTGAATATAATGTAAATTCAATAGACAAACGTCATTATATGAGATTTCCTGCTCAAGATAACAGAAACCCTGTTCAATTGGCAGAAAACACACAAATCGATTCATTAATTGATATTTCAAGAGGCGGAATTGCTGTAACTCACCATAATGACTTGAAAGTCGGTGATGTTGTTCCGGTAAACATTTCTTATGGAAATTTGAACATAAATGCAGACGTAAAGATTGTTTCAGCAACAGATAGACGTGCAGGGGCTGAGTTTACAAATCTTGATCAAATGACAGCAAACAAACTACTTTATATGAACTTGCTGTTGGAGGAACAAGCTGCAATGAGAAATCAAACAAATAATTTGTCTTATGTGAAATAAGTCAATTATAAATTAAACTGAAAAGCTAGGATGTTAATATTCATTCTAGCTTTTTTATATTGAAAAAAGATTAAGAATATGTTAAAATGAAAGTATGGATTTTAAAGAAGAGCTGAAAAGTGAAGAATTT
>CAKUUY010000039.1 GCA_934693235.1 uncultured Candidatus Melainabacteria bacterium
ATGCCTGGTGATAACGTTGTAATGGAAGTTGAACTTATCGCTCCAGTTGCAATCGAAGAAGGTATGAGATTTGCAATTCGTGAAGGTGGTCACACAGTTGGTGCTGGTGTTGTTGACAAAATTATTGAATAATTTTAATACAATATTAATAAACTTAAAAACGAGCTTGGTAACAGGCTCGTTTTTTTGTTAATGACATAAAACCTTAGTCAAAGCAGGATTAATCATATCACCATATTCCCTTTAATACTATCGCACAAAAAGGACTGCAATTATGCAGTCCTTTACAATTTTTCCCCTATAAATTTTTACCATTTTCACCAAAATATTTTAATTGACCTTGATCTCAATTCCTGACTCCGCTTCAGGTTTAAATCTTTTTTTATTTTGCAAGTTGCAATGCTTGAAATTTGTTCGTTTGTTTGTTTTTCTGTAAGTATTTTACAAGTGATTTTGCAACTATTTCTGAACGCTTTTTGTTTTCCCTATCCAAAATGTCAAAATATTCGTCTAATGATGACATTGTATATTCAGTATTTTTCATTTCATTTTCCCCTTTTAACTCTATTATAACGAAATTTTGCAGATTGTCTATTTGTTAATTGTTTCAACCTAGAAGAGTTTCTAAAATTTCTGCATTTTTTGAAGCCTTTTGTGAATTTCTGATTTGGTTACGGTACATATAAGTTCTAAGTGCTTCTCTGATTAATTCTGATCTTGTACGATTTTCGTTTCCTGCAACTTTATCAATTTCATCTAAAAATCTTTCCGGCATTGAAATTAGTACTCTGGCCATAATGTTCTCCTTTTTTTTATTCCCTTTGTGATTCCCCTTGTATCTATATAAAGGAAATTTGTAATTAAAAATTGCGCAAAATGTATATATTTTTTATAAATATTGTAATAAAAGTTAATATACTTTGATTAAACCCTTTGTACATAATAGTTTTTGTCTTGTTTTAATTCGGATTTAAGAGTTGCGAACTTTGGAGATTTTTCTATTTTAGATAAAATTTTTGCTGTTTTTTCGCGGATAGTGTAATCGCTTATGTTTTTAGTTTTTGATAAAATGTTGAAAAGTGTTTCTGTATCAATAAATTCAGTAAAAAATGAAATTGTCTCTAAATACCAATATAATTTGAAAACTTCTTTATTTATCTTATATTTACCCTCTTGAATGTGGAAAGCGAGGATTGGTGGGATGATTTCAAGAGTTTTTTGTGCTAATTTAGCGCAAAAATCTGATGTAAATTCTTGAAAAGGTTTTAATGACTGTATTGATTCAATTGTGTTTCTACATATATTTCCGTTGATATCTATTGTTGCATCAAGAAACTTGTCTACACAATCTACGTAAAAATAGGGATTTTGAGGTAAAAATTCTTTTAATCTAAAAGATACGGCTTCACGGATTTTTCCATCGCAACCGGTTAGGTTATTAATAAAAATTTCAGCCTCAGCTTTTGAATTTATACTGTCGAGCTTTAGCGTTGCAGCTTGTTTTTCTGCAATAGTGCCATTTTTTAGTAGTTCAAACAGATATTCGTGAGAATGAGTATTCTCATATATATTTAAAGCTGCATTAAAATTTTGTATATCTTTTTCGTTCAAATTTTGTTTTTAACCTCGCTATATCAATAATATAGCATAAACTACAATGATTTTCGAAAGGAATATCGTTTTAATATATGATATATGTAAAAAAGTTAATAGTATAATGTGTTCAGGAGATAGTTATGAAAGAAATAATTGCATTTTTTAAAGAAATATTCATGATAAGTGATGAAAGTTCAAAGCAAATGATTGGTTTGTCTCACTTTAAGAGTGAAAAAGAAGTTGTTAAACCGGTAAAAAAAATTAAAAAATTTGAAAAAGAAGTGAAATTATCTGATTTGATGCGCAGAAGTGCATAATTAGCGTCTTGTGTTGGTCGCGAACTTTGCCATTAAGGATGTATGGTTGAATTTTGGTTTTTTGTTATATACTTAGTCTATGACTAGTAAAGTAAATTTACGTAGAAAAGCAAAAATAATGAGAAAAACTTTACAGCTTTTTAAAAAGAGTGCGCTTGTCGTTGCTCAAATAAGAGAAAATTCTTCTTATAAGTCTGCGAATAACGTTTTGATTTATTATCCGTTGCAGTATGAACTGAATTTGTTGGCGCTATTAGATGATGGAAAAAATTTTTATTTGCCGAGAGTTTGCAGAGATAAATTATTAATTTGTCCGTTTAAAAAAGGAGAAAAACTTGAAAAGTCAGAATTTAACGTTTGTGAACCCTGTTCAAGTCCAATAAATCCACAAAATCTGGATTTAGTTGTTGTTCCGGCATTGATGGCAGACAAAAAAGGATATCGTCTTGGTTATGGAGGCGGATTTTATGATAAGTTTTTGGCCCAAAATAAAGGTATTAAAACTATTTTACCGATAGCAAAAGAATTGTTTGTTAATGAGTTGCCGCATGAAAATTTTGACGTTCCGGTAGATGAAGTGTTGGTTGTGTAAAATATGAAAAAAGGGCTCGCTAAATTTGCGAACCCTTTACAGGTTAGTTAAGGATAGGATTAATTATAGGATAAATTTCTAAGCAGTGAAGTTAGGCTTTAATTGTTCAGCCCCTTTATCTTCAGCTTGTTTGCAAGCCTCAAGTTCTTGATCTAACAATTTTAATTGTGTTTCAAGTTTTGCTTTTTCTGCTTGAATTTGTTTTTCTTGTTCATTAAGCAGCTTGGTTTCTTGCTTGCCGATTTGTTCTCTTTGTTGATCGTATAAACTTTTAAAGATCCAGTTTTGGTACATAGCCTGCATATTAGGATCTTGTATTTGTTGCATTTGCATCGCAATTTGCGGTTGCATCATTTGCATTTGCTGTTGAGCACCAAACAACGATGCATTGTGCGCGTACTGCATGTACATCAATTGTCGACCGAACATAGACCCCGGAGTGTTCATCATATCACTCATAGAAACGGAACCGTCAGCTATGTTTGCAGAATACTGTTGCAAATCTTCAAGCTTTCTGGTCAAGTTCATTAAACGATAGTTTAAATCACTTTTCCGTTGCATAATGTCTAATTTTCGGTACGCGAAAATCAAGAATGACATTTTACTTTCCTACCTTTTCTAACTTTAATAACTAACCTTTTTTTTACCTACATTTATATAAAAACATGCAACTCCTTAGAATTGCATGTTTTTCGAGATTTTGTTAAGTTATGTTACAAGGGCTATTTTTTATCTCTTGTAACAACTTTGTCAATAAGGCCGTATTCCAAAGCTTCTTGAGCTGTTAAGAAGTGGTCTCGTTCACAGTCTTCTTTAACTTTTTCAATAGGTTGTCCGGAGTTTTCTGCAATAATTCCAATTAACATATCTTTCATACGAAGAATTTCTTTAGCTTCGATTTCAATGTCTGTAGCTTGACCTTTAGCGCCACCAAGAGGTTGGTGAATCATTACTCTAGAATTTGGAAGGGCCAATCTTTTTCCTTTTGCTCCAGAACAAAGAAGAAATGCACCCATTGACGCAGCATCGCCCAAACAAATTGTTGATACATCTGATTTGATAAGTTGCATTGTATCATAGATTGCCATCCCGGCAGTGATTACACCACCAGGGCTGTTAATGTAGAGCATGATATCTTTTTCAGAGTTTTCACTGTCTAATAATAACAACTGTGCAACAACTGAATTGGCAACTTCGTCGTCAATTTCTGTTCCCAAAAAGATGATTCTTTCTCTTAAAAGTCTTGAGAAGATATCAAAAGAGCGTTCTCCACGAGAAGAAGCTTCAATAACTGTAGGCACATAGCCCATTATTTTCATATAAGTTTGTTGATCCATTCTTTCTCTCCTATATAATATGTCCATTGTACAACAAACATGTAAAAAAGAGTAATAGACCAAAAATAGGATTTTTGGTGTGGAGTTATTCAGAAAATATTGATAAAGAAAGCTTTTGACGACGTCGTAATCTAATCAAATTAAATTGAATGAGATTGCTATAGCGTATATTCAAAATAGTTAACAATAGTTTTCTACCTTTTCGCTTCGCAATGACAAGTTACGAAAGATGTATATATAAAAGCGCTACTTCCAAAACTGGTAAAAATTCCAATATCTAGAAATAGCGCTAATACTAATAATTTACGCAGAGGGCAAATTAACCTTTTACTTGGTTCATAACTTCGTCAGCGAAGTTTTCTTGACGTTTTTCAAGACCTTCACCTAGCATATATCTAGTGAAAGCTTTGATTGTCAATTTGCCTTCAATCAATTGCCCAACAGTTACGTCAGGATTTTTGATGAACGGTTGTTCAAGAAGAACTCTTTGTGACATAAGTTTGTTAACACGACCTTCAACGATTTTAGCTCTGATTTGTTCAGGTTTCTTTTGAAGATCTTCTTTACCCATTTCAACTTCTGTTTCGTGGTCGATAACAGATTGAGGAATTTCTGCTCTTGTAATAAATTCTGGTGCGGATGATGCGATATGCAAGCAGATATCGTTCATTAATTCAGCATCTTTATTATCAGTTTCGATTAGAACACCGATTTTGCCGTTGTGGATGTAAGAAGCTGTGTTACCTTCATAACGAACAAATCTTCTGAAAGTGATTTTTTCTCCGATAGAAGCGATTTTTTCTTTAATAACTTCTGAAACAACTTTTCCACATTTAGGGCAAGTTGAAGCAAGAAGAGCATCAACATCAGCAGGATTTGATGTAGCAACAAGTTCAGCCAATCCGTTAGCAAGTTCTTTGAATTCTTCGTTTTTAGCAACGAAGTCTGTTTCACAGTTCAATTCAACCATTGCACCGCAATTGTCTAGGATAGCAGAAGTTACAACACCTTCAGCAGCGATTCTACCCATTTTTTTGTCAGCAGAAGCCATACCTTTTTGGCGAAGTACTTCCATAGCTTTTTCCATATCACCGTCAGTTTCAACAAGAGCTTTTTTAGCATCCATCATGCCTGCGCCTGTTTTATCACGGAGTTCTTTTACCATTTGAGCCGTAATGTTCATTTATAATTCTCCTTATTTATATTAAATGAAACGTGAAAAGAGAGAAGTGAAAAGTTCTTTACATAAAAGTATTTTTAGTAAGACTTATACTAATATCAACTTTTGTAATGGTCTTTTCACATTTCACCTTTCACGTCTCACGAATGTATCTATTCAGCAGCAACTTCTTCTGCTTTAACTTCAACACCTGCATCTTCAGGCTTGATATCTTCAAGTTTCTTAGCGTTAGCATTTGCTTCTCTAAGTTGTTTTCCTTCTAATACAGCATCAGCCAATTTAGAAGTGATTAACTTGATAGATCTGATAGCATCGTCATTACCAGGAACAATGTAGTCGATACCTTCTGGATCAGCATTTGTATCTGCCAAGCAGATAACAGGAATGTTAAGTTTGTTAGCTTCTTTAATAGCAATATCTTCTTTCTTTTGGTCAACGATAAAGATTAAATCAGGAAGGCCTCTCATATCTTTGATACCGCCTAAAGTTTTACTTAGTTTACCTAATTCTCTGTTTAATTTAGCGATTTCTTTTTTAGGTAATTTTTCGGCGTGACCAGAATTCATGAAGTCTTCAAGTTCTCTAAGTTTGTTAACACGACCTCTGATAGTTTCAAAGTTTGTTAACATGCCGCCTAACCATCTTCTGTTAATATAATAAGCACCAACTCTAGTTGCTTCTTCAGCAACAACTTCAGCTGCTTGCTTTTTAGTTCCAACGAACAAGATATTTTTGTTTTTAGCAGCGAATTCTCTAACAACAGCGTAAGCTTCATCAAGCAAGTCTGTAGTTTTGCGCAAATCTAATACATAAATACCGTTTCTTGCACCGTAAATATACGGTTTCATTTTAGGGTTCCATCTTTGAGTTTGGTGTCCGAAGTGTACACCTGCTTCTAAAAGTTCAATCATAGATGCTACTGGCATCGGTTTTCTCCTTTTTTTACTTATTGTACTACGGGCTAAACTGCCCCATCCGATATTGGACTAGGGTAAACCTATCAGGCTAGTATAACCACTGTTATTCTAATACAAACATGGTTGTATGCAAACTATTGTTGAGAATTATTAAATAAAGTGAATAAGGCAATAAGTGAATAGGTGAATAAGTTCGTATCAGGTTATTAATTATTAATAATATATCAGCTGTTAATGAAAATAAATAGTAGATTATGGAAACAGGTTACGGAATCAAATCCTCTCGCACCAGCGGACTCTGCCGAATAAAACAATTGATAATTGTTTTATGAGAGGTGAGAGTGGACGTTTGAACGAAGTGAATTACGGATACGAGAGAGGAGAACAAGCCAATTGTTGTTATTGTAGGTTGGTCTGATAACGATACTAAATCAAAAACATAGTATGAGTGGTCGAGCGGCGCAAAACTAATACCAATATATGAGTTATGAACCAATTTTACTACAGAGGGCTACGTGCGTAGCAAAGCATTATGCCAATATATGAAGTAGGAACTAATATTGTCGCAGAGGGCTACGTGCGTAGCACAAAAAAAACGGACGTTCTATCAAGATAGATTGTCCGGTATTTCATTTTCTGAAACAAAAAGGATTTACATTAACTTATATTGTGTATTTTAAATCTTTT
>CAKUUY010000040.1 GCA_934693235.1 uncultured Candidatus Melainabacteria bacterium
ACTTATCCTCTCTCCAAGGGAGAGAGTTAGAGAGAGGGTTTAATTCAAATACAAGTATTGGAAAAAAGAACCAAAACAACTCAAACGAAACGAACTTATTCACTCATTCACCTATTCACTTATTCACTTCAAAAAAAGCCGCATTTACTTTGGCAGAAGGTGCTACGCACGTAGCCCACTGTAAAGACTCACGCAAAGTAGCATTTACATTGGCGGAAGTTTTAATCACTCTCGGGATTATTGGTGTTGTTGCTGCTTTGACATTGCCGAGTTTTATTGCAAATTATAAAGAAAAAGAACTTGTTGTAAAGGCTAAAAAGAGTTATTCTGATATTCAAAATGCTATACTATTAGCACAACAAGAAAATGGAAACATTGGAGATAATTCAGCTTTATTTAATTTTTCGGACGGATATTCAAAGGTTACTGAAAATTTTTCTAAATATTTTAAAGATGCCAAGTTTTGTAAAAATCAAGTGAAATGCAAAAATTTTTATTATGATATTTTGTACGCAGCTCCCAACTATGATTCATCAGGGAATTTAAAAGTGTATTACACAAATAAACCTAAAATAATACTCACAAGTGGGGCAGTTTTGCATATAAATGAATTAATTCAAAATTGTGATTCTGTTAGGACAGAAATTACTTATGATAAAGATGGAAATCCTACTTCTAAAGATAATCATACTCAATATTGCGCGATTGTTCATTTTGATGTCAATGGACCAAAAGCGCCAAATCAATTTGGAAAAGATGTTTTTTCTGCAGTTGTGTATAAAGATAAAGTCGTTCCTGACAAATGGGCTCAGATTGGAGGTAAAGCTTTGATTAATATTTTGTCCGGAAAAGAATAAATATCCACGAAAATTCTCAATGGACATTTTCGCGGATAATAAAAAATAATAATATAATCAATCCTTATAAATTTGCGCCACAGCATTTTTTGAATTTTTTACCGCTTCCGCAAGGGCAAGGATCGTTTCTCCCGATTTTACTTAGATCAATTCCCTCTAACGACGGTTTTTCAATGTCTTCTTCAATTATGCCTAGTGTTTTTGAGAACGCTTTTGATTTATACAAAACTGTAGTTGAAGAAAAGATTTTGTTTTCTAAATATCTTGATTTATAGTGTTCCAAAAGTTCATCTAATGTGTAATTTGCGTTAAGCAACTTGTTGACTATATCTATAAAGTTTTCGTGACGTTCTGCAACTCTTTTGATAATATTAGCAGAGAATTTGTCGTTTTCTAAGAAGAACAATACGCAAGCTTTTGCGTTTTCAACACTTTCAAAGTCTTCAAAGATTTTGTTGAAAGTTGCAAAGAATGGTACGGCATATAAACCGAGTTCTTTATCAAAGATAATACCTACGTCATAAACTTCTTTATGAGAAGAAAAACCGCCCAAAGAGTTTTCTAGGAAGTTTTCGTAAGAGTTGTTGAATTCTGTAACATTGAAAAATTTGAAGTTTTCCGGTAATTCAATTCTGTCTTTAAAGTCTATTTTTTCGCCACCCTCTGCAAAATCGTTAAAAGCTCCGATTAAATCGTCGGCATATTTATTTGTAGTAACAATTTCATCAGTGCCGAAGAAATCAATAAATTTGTTGTAAATATCTTTTACTTCTTTTTCGATTTCTTTTTGTTTATCGGGGTTGTCAAGGTAAACCAATTCCGGATTTTGAATGATTTTTGCGACAGAATATCTCAAGGCATCATCTTTTCTTGATGATGGCAAAACTCCTGAAATTTCAAGCAAATAATATGACTTTTCAAACTTAAAAATTCTAGCAACAACATATTGACCGGCTCCAATTCCTCTAAAGCTTGTCATTTTTACCAGCGAAACAACGCTGTATGTTTTTTCGTTGATAATATTATTTAGGTCAAATCCGTTTTGCAAAACTCTTTTAACTTCAAAAATTGAAGACATTGATGCCATTAAAGCTTTCACGATTTTTTTAGTAGACGCAGGAATTTTTTTTGTGTTTTCTAAATACAGTGTTAAAATACTTTTGTTGTTTAAATTTCTCTCAAAAATATAGTTAAAACATGCAGATTGTAAGTTCATTCCATTAACTGTTTTGATATATTCTTCAAAATCCGGTTTAACCAGTTCGTCTTTTTGGATAAACTCTGCCAATTCTTTAATTACGTCGTTAATTTCTTTCAAGTCTTCTAAAATAAGCATATTACTCTCCCTTTTGTATAAAAAGAATAACTTAAAAGAATTAAAAACTCAATACTATAATAGGATAATAATGTTTATGGTCTGTTAACAAGAGTAGTTTCTTGGTTGAATTCGCATTCAGGACACATTTTTTTAGCTGTTTTTTTGTCTAAATCAGCACCTTTGGTGTCTCCAAGCACAGTTTTGGCAATACCTCTATTAAAGTATGCTGCTGATGGCGAAAAATGTACATCTTTCTTTTGTTCGTATGCTTTAACTAAATTATCCAGTTCTGAATATGCAGTTTTGTAATCTTTGTTCTTTAGTAGATAGATAGCTTTTTCATATCGTAACAAATACCTTGCAGGCTCGGATTCTTCTGTGTTAATAGCTTTATCAAACTCAGAAAGCATGGTTTTGTAAGGCAAATAGTGTATTTTTACTCCGACAATGTTTTCAGAAAAGTTATCTGACAAGCTGTATTTGTTGGCCAATTCGTAATCAGCGACAGCTTCCTTGTATTGTTTTAGTTCAAATTTTGCGTAAGCCCTTTGTGCATAAACATTTGGAGAAATCGGTACAAATTTTAAATAAACATTTGCAAGATTTACAGCAGACTTGTATTTTTTTGCAATATTAAAATTAGTTATATATAATGGTGTAATAATGTATCCTAAGAAAATAGCGATTACCAATAACATTACATATATACTTTTTCTTGGAGTTGAAATGTATTCTTGAAAACTTTTTTCGTCAATGTTTTTTATAGTAGGTGCAAATTTAGTTTTTTTACCAAGTCCGAAAGTTTTTTCAAGATATTTTTCAAAAAAACTGTTTGCAACTATATAAGTCAAATATAATGCCAGTAACGGAATAATAGATAGCGTTAAAACAGTAATAAAAAATGGTAACTCCATAAAATTGACGAAATAAGGGAAAATAACCGCATATAAGTATAACAAAATTTCGGCTACAACAACAGTGTTTAAAATTGTTGTATATTTTCTATATTCTTTGTTGAACTCAGAAATTTGTTCTTCTGATAATTTCTGTTGATAGAGATATCCGATATTACGCATAATTCCTGCGATAACAGTGTTGCTTCCTATTTCATAATGATTGCAGTATTGAGAATTGATAAAAATAAATTTTCTAAAATCGTTAATATTCATGGTTTACATTCTAGCATTTTTTATAAAATTTTGCAATTAGGATTTACAAAAATTTTTTCGGGATGTATAATTGTGATGTAAAAATTGAATAGAATATTTCGGGATGTAGCACTCTGCCGAACAAATCGATTGATAATCGATTTGAGAGAGGGGTAGCGCACTCGAGCAAAACGAAAGTTTTGTGATTTAAGTAATATCGGGATGTAGCGCAGTCTGGTAGCGCACTGTGTTCGGGTCGCAGGGGTCGCAAGTTCAAATCTTGTCATCCCGATTTTTTATATATTATATATTTTACACTACTCTATTTATATCTTCTCTTGTGATTAAGCCTTTTATTTTGTTGTTTTTGTCTATTACAACAAGACTTTGTGTGTTATTTGAATGGAGTCTGAAGTATGCAATATAGAGATTTTCAGAAGTTTCAATTGTAACTGGTGACGGGTTCATAAGTTTGTTAATCTCGCTATTGTCATCAACTCCTTGAAAAATCGCGTCTTCAATGTCTGCTTTAGTAATTATTCCGAGTAGTTTGTTTTTGTCGTTTTTTACGGGGTAAGTTTTGTAGCCGAATTCCTTAATTTTTTCTTGTGCATCTTTAATCGTCGTGTTTGGAGAAAAACAAATGACATTAGTTTGCATGTGAGTTTTTACCAATAAAGAACTTAAGTATTTGGCTTCCGGGGATTTTACCTGATTTACTATTAATGTTGCGTAAATCGGTCTATGGTTAAGTTTTTCGGCAATCAAGTCTGCAATTGCCGCGCTTAACATTATTGGTAAAATGTGCGTGTACCCTGCAGTCATTTCAAAAACCATTACAACGGCAGTAATTGGAGTTCTTGCTACTGCTGCAAGAAAAGCCCCCATTCCAATCATCGACATTACAACAACATCGACGTGAAATCCAAATATATTAAAAACAGATGCAACAATGTATCCTAGAAACGAGCCTAGCATAAGCATTGGCAGAAATATTCCACCTGCAGCTCCGGAGCCGAAACAAAGCGGTGTAACAAAGAATTTTACTGCAAAAATTAACAAAACCAATGATAACGATAATTTGTGTTGCAATAATAAATCGACGGACAAATTTCCGGAACCCAAAACATAAGGAATAAAAATTCCGATTATTCCGACAAAAAATCCTGCAATAGCCGGTTTTAGCCAGTTTGGGATTTTGTCCATTTTTTCAAAAAGTTCGTTGTTTTTATATATAACTTTTGCAAACGCAACGCCTAAAAATCCTGCGATAATTCCTAAAATTATACAAACAGAAATTCCCTCAAGCGACAAATCGTGCGTGATATAAGGAATTGTGAATGACGGGTTGTTGCCTAAAAAATGCCTTGCGACAGAAGAAGCAGTAACTGTTGCGACAAGTACAGGAAAAAGCAACGAAGCCGAAAACTTGTTCACTAATTCTTCCAAAACAAATATTGTTCCGGCAATCGGAGCATTAAAAGTAGCGCCGATGGCAGAACCGGCACCGGCTGCGATGAGTTTACTTTGGTTTGTACCGCGCATTTTGAATAGCTTTCCGACTAATGCTCCGGCACCTGCGCCAAGTTGTACACTTGGTCCCTCTCTGCCGAGTGACAAACCTGTTCCTATCCCTGCAACACCGGCTAAAAACTTGACAATAATACTTCTTACACGTGTGATATTGCCCATTCGTGCCATCACCATTTTTACAAACGGAATTCCGCTTCCTTTAGTTTCCGGTGCAAATTTAAAAACCAAAACTCCCGAAATCAGACCGCCAAGAGTTGTTATAATAGGAAAAATCAAAAGTTTGTGGATTAAATCGAATTGTGAAATGAAATTTTGAATAAAGGTAAAAAGTTTGTTAATGCTAACCTTGAAAAAAACAACAAGTATGCCGGAAATTAACCCGACAAGGATAGCTTGGAGAATAATTTTGCTCCTTGCTATTTCTTGCAAAAAATATCCGGTGTTTTTGAAAAACTTTTTCCCTAGTTTCATAGGATGATTATATAATAAAAAAGCTGTTGGGGAAAGTTTTATGGAGATGGCTGGATGCTTGGAGGCAAAGTCTGTATTATAAAAGTTACTAGGACGTTAAGGTGCTACGCACGTAGCCCTCTGTAACAATATTTGTTCATACCTCATATTTTGGTGTATAGTTCTTACGCACGTAGCCCGCTGTGACAATATTTGTCCATACCTCATATGTTGGTGTATAGTTACTAAGGCGATAAGTTCTTATCGGTTAAGATATT
>CAKUUY010000041.1 GCA_934693235.1 uncultured Candidatus Melainabacteria bacterium
CTTCCACCTATACTGTTAATATCATCAATCATTCTTTTGTAATCAGAAGAATTCATCGTTTTATTCAAATCCTCTTCTGTTACAACAGCACTGAAAGATGCAGGTATATCCTCTTTTACAATGTAATTTCCCTTTTTATCATTTGCAATGTAATTAAAATTACACAAAGTTTTAGCATCAAAAGACGAGATATAAATTCCTTGAACATCAACTTTTTTCCCTGAAATTTCCAATGATTTAAAACGGCCGGCTTTCAAATCCCTAACACTATAAGCCTCTAAATTTGCCTTAATATCACCGCTTTCGATATTTTTCTTTATTGCTTTTTTAATAAGTTTTTCACCAATTTTTTCAGACAAAAATTTTTGCCCGGTAACAGTACTCATTCCTCTTGAAAACCCTGATGTCAAATCATACGGTGCAGGACATTTCAAAGTAGAACAATCCTGCGCTTGAACACCCTGAGCTGCAATCAATAGCGCCAAACTTAAAATTATCTTTTTCATTATAAAAACACTTTCTTTAATTTTATTTTATCACCATCTGCAATTCCAACTGCACAGATTTCGACATTATTATATACCAAAATCATAAAATTACCAATTTTATCACAAGTTTTATAAATTGGCATACCATTTTTTATTCTGGCCAAATCTTCGACATCCACTAAAATTTTTGGCAAAACCAAGACATCAAGCGGATTAAGCAAATCTGCAGTAACATCTATCTCATCTAACGGCACACTATTTTCAACCCTAAAACTTCCGGCTTGAGTTCTGATTAATTTAACCAAGTACCCCCCGCATCCGAGATTTTTTCCCAAATCATTTGCAATCGAGCGAATATACGTACCTTTTGAACATTTTATTAATATTTGTGCCTGCTGTTTTTTTACATCAAAATTATTCAACTCAATATTTTCAATAACTACTTTTCGAGGTTGAATTTCAACTTCTTCTCCTTTTCTCGCATACTCATAAAGTTTTTTACCCTTAACTTTTATTGCAGAAAAAATTGGAGGAAGTTGTAAAATTTCACCCTCAAAAGCTTTCAAACCTTGCATCACATCCTCTTTTGAAACTTTTTTATCCGATGTAAAAGTTTTTTCACCATCAAGGTCAAATGTGTTTGTTGATGCACCAAACTGAACCGTTGCAAGATATTCCTTATCATCTTGCAAATATTCAATCAAACGAGTAGCTTTTCCTATACAAATCGGCAAAACTCCCTCTGCAAAAGGGTCAAGCGTCCCTGTATGCCCGATTTGTTTGATTTTTGTCACACGACGTAATGCCGCAACAACATCGTGAGAGGTCATTCCTACAGGTTTGTAAACATTCAAAAAGCCAAATAATTGTTTTTTGGAATTCTGAGAGTTAGCGCCCGAAGAACCTTTTTTCACTATAACTCTCCACGAGAAATTTTATCAATCAATTCGCTTACTCTAGAACCTTTTTCCAATGAATCAGTATAAACAAACTTTAATTCCGGAGTAAGTCGTAAGCGAATTTGTTTTCCAACCTCATAACGAATTTTTGGTGTACTTTTTTCGATAATCTCTTTAGTTTTTTCAATTTGTTCAGGATTACCTAAAACACTGTAAATAACTTTAGCGAACGAGTTATCATGCGAAACTTCAACATCCAAAATAGATACAACGCCCGCCAAACCTCTAATCTCTTTTCTCAAGATATCAGAAATATCTCTCATTAATTCTTTTCTAACACGTTCATTTCTTAAAGTCATAATTTTCTCCTTAGTAAAAAAATTATAACATAAAATAATAAAAAAAATAAGTTACCGCCCTAAACGAATTTCGTCAAAGTCAATATAAATCCTATATCCCAAAATTTTACAAATCAATTTCATTTCTGAATAACGTAAAGATTCATTTTTTAATTTATGAGAAATCAAACTTTGAGAATAGTGCTTACCACTCAATTCTGTCATTCGTCTTGCCAACTCTGTCATTGACATTCTTTTAGATGTCAACATAATCTTTACTTCATCCCTTATATCCATAGCTTAATTATATATTTATGTTGATAAAATATGAAAATATGTTATAATAATGAATATATTTCATATATTATAAAATATGTTTAGGATGAGTTTACATTGGAGGTAAGATGAAAAAATTTTATTTAGGTTTCACTTTAGCAGAAGTTTTAATCACTTTGGGGATAATTGGAATAGTTGCAGCAATGACACTACCAACATTGATACAAAATCAACAAAAAAGGTCGCTTGAAGTTGCTACACAAAAATTTTATTCAAACATGTCACAAGCTGTAAAAAAATATATGGCTGATGAAGGTGTGGATGATTTGAGAAATACTCCGTTGACAGCAATAGATGATGACGATGCAGAAAGAGCTCAAAAAGCATGTGAAGATTTTGTACAGAAATATTTAAAAGTTGCAAAAGTTTGTGAAGATGGATGTTTTGCAGATAATTATACATTGCAAAGTGGCGAAATTACTACTGAGATTGGTGCTAAAGCAGACACTGATTATAATGTTAAAGGGCGATTTGTACTATCAGATGGAACTGTAATAGATATAACGGCAGGTGAAACTGTGGGATTAAATGAGCCAATAAGTTTATATGTTGACATTAATGGTAAGAAAGCACCAAATAAAATAGGCTATGATTTATGGTCTATGGATATATTTTATGATGGCTCAATAGATGAAAATAATATCAACCCAGATTGTAAAATGAATAGTGGACCAGAAAATTGTAATCGTACTGGATGGGGAAATTCACCCAAAGAAGTGAGAGATAACCGTTTTGAGCGCTGTAGAGATGGCGGTACTTACGGCGGATGTTTTGGGCACTTTTTGGAGAACGGATTTAAGTTTGATTATTAGATAGATTTATCTCCCCGAGATGGAGTTCGTAGGGGGCGTGGTCCCCATCCCGTCAATATAAATTGAGATTGGTTATACGATGACGAGATAAGTTGAAGTACCCTCTCGCACCACAAATTTTGACTAAATTTTATTAGATTGCGGAACAAAACCACAATAATATATTCCATAACTTAAAAGAACCGCCATTTCTGACGGTTCTTTTAAAGCTTTCGATGTTTGCTTGCACAACATTAGAACATTAAGCCAGCTTCTCTAGCTGCATCCGCCAATGCTGCAACACGACCATGGTATAAGAAACCTCCGCGGTCGAATACTACGCATTCAATGCCTTTAACTTTTGCTTTTTTAGCAATTTCTTCACCAACAAGTTTAGCTGCTTCGATGTTTCCACCATGAGCCAATTTTTCTTTTAATTCTTTGTCGTTTGAAGATGCTGATGCCAAAGTTACATGATTATCATCATCAATCAATTGAGCATAAATGTGTTTTGTACTTCTGTATACAGCTAATCTAGGGAATTCAGCAGTACCAGCCAATTTAACCCTGATTGACTTATGTCTTTTTTGTACTTTTGGCTTTCTAATTTCTTGTTTAATCATTTTATTTTCCTTTCTTACTGCTTTAACGGGCTTTTGACCCTCCGCATGTAATATTTACTAAGGGTTTTACCCCTAAATCTGCATTCGTTACACTCACTAATCGTTCGTGAACTACTGCTTCTTGGTTAAAATTAACCTAAGCGACTATCTTATTTTTTACCAGCTTTACCAGCTTTACGTCTGATATGTTCGCCTTCGTATCTAACACCTTTTCCTTTGTAAACTTCAGGAGGTCTTTTTGATCTGATAAAAGCTGCTACGTCACCAACTGTTTGCTTGTTAGCACCTTTTACAGAAATTTTTGTGTTAGCTTCAACTGAAATTGTAATACCTTCTGGTGGTTCAACGATTACAGGGTGAGAAAATCCCAATGAAAGGTTCAAGTTTTTACCTTCCATATTAGCTCTGTAACCAACACCTTGGATTTCCAATTTCTTTTCGAATAGGTGAGTTACACCATGAACAGCGTTAGCAATCAATGTTCTAAACAAACCGAACAATGCGTCAGTTTCTCTAGATTCGCCAACTTTTGATAATACGATGTGGTTATCTTCAACTTTTACAGCGATTTCAGGTCTAACGCTAACAACTTCTGTTCCGTTAGGTCCTTTTACTGTAACTTGGTGATCTTCTATTTTTACTTCAACTCCGTTAGGAATTTCAATAGGTTTTTTACCAATACGTGACATTATTTTTCTCCTTTTGGTATATTTTTGTACAAAATCAAATTTTTCTACCAATTATATTTGATTTAAAGTCAATAAGTTAATAGGTAAGTAAGTGAATAAGTTCGTATCAGAAATAACATTTTATTCATTTTCTCTATTAACCAATTTAGATAAGCAAACCGAGCGATAGCGAGCAAAAAGACTTATTCACCTATCCTCTTATTTACTTATTCACTTTCATTGTTCAGCTATTACAATGAAAATAAAACGCATTAATATACGTAGCAAAGAACTTCGCCACCGATGTTTTCTTTACGAGCTTTTCTGTCTGTTAAAAGACCTTTGCTT
>CAKUUY010000042.1 GCA_934693235.1 uncultured Candidatus Melainabacteria bacterium
CTTGATAACGTAGAAAAAGTTGACGTAACTGGTAAATCAATCGGTAAAGGTTTCCAAGGTACAGTAAAAAGATGGAACTTCTCAAGAGGACCTATGGGACACGGTTCTAAAAACCATAGAGAACCTGGTTCAATTGGTGCAGGTACAACTCCTTCTCGTGTTATCAAAGGTAAAAGAATGGCTGGTAACATGGGCAACGAAAGAGTTACTATTACTAAGTTGAAATTAGTTAAAGTTGATGCTGAAAAAAGCTTAGTATTGGTAAAAGGTTCTGTTCCTGGTTGTGAAGGCAGATTGGTAACAATCGTTCCTACAAGAACTAAATGGAACTAATTATCACAAAACTAACAGACAAGTTACAAAAATCCCGAGTTGCCAAATAAAACCCGAAAGGGAAAGGGGTAACAGGCAGTAGAGAAAATTAAAGGAAAAACAAAATGTCAAAAGAAATATTAAGTACAAATGGAGAAAAATTAGGCGAAATCACTTTGAACGAAGCTGTTTTCGGTGTTGAACCTAATTTGCACGTAATGCACTTAGCATTAAGAAGACAATTAAATAATGCACGCCAAGGTTCTGCATCTTGCAAAACAAGAGCAGAAGTTTCTGGTGGTGGTAAAAAACCTTGGAAACAAAAAGGTACAGGTAGAGCAAGAGCTGGTTCTCTTCGTTCTCCATTGTTTGCAGGTGGTGGCGTAATCTTTGGACCAAAACCAAGAAGCTATGCTTTCAACATGCCTCAAAAAGCTAGACAATTGGCTATTAAATCAGCTTTGTCTGCTAGAAGCGAACAATTGGTTGTAGTTAAAGATTTTTCTACAATTGCTGAACCAAAAACAAAATTGATGGTAGCTGCATTAAAATCATTGAATGTTTCTGGTAAAACTTTAATCGTTGCTGATGTTAAAGCTGATGAAAATAAAAATCTTGAATTAGCTGCAAGAAACATCCCTAGCGTAAAAATTATTTTACCTTCAAACTTAAATGTAAAAGATTTACTTGAAGCTGATTTTGTTGTAATGACTGAATCTGCTGTAAATGTTATCACAGAAAGGTTACAATAATGGCAAGATCAAATACAGAAAAATTATATGATGTAATCAAAAAACCTATCATTACTGAAAAATCAGTAAGTGCTACAGCTTTGGGACAATATACTTTTGAAGTTGTTCAAAATGCAACAAAAGTTGAAATTGCTCAAGCAGTAGAATTAGCTTTTCCTGGTAGAAAAGTTAAAAAAGTAAGAACAGTTTATATGCCATCTCATGAAAAGAGAATGGGATATAAATTCGGTAGAACAGATTCTTCTAAAAAAGCAATCGTTACTATCGAAGGCGATCCAATCGAAGAATTGATTGGTGCGTAGTGCGAATGAGCCGAGTGCGTAGGCTTGGCAAATTGAACGCGGATTTTGCTGATAGCAAAATGATGTGATGAGTTGAAAATTGAATATTGAAGTTTAATTTGTGCGAAGCACGAAACGAATTTATTGTCTTATTCACTTATTAACTTATTCACTTAGAATAGATGGGGCGTTTGGCATAAGTCCCAAGAGTATTATAAAAAGCCAAAGGAGAAAAATTAAAATGGCAATTAGAAAAATAAATCCAACATCTCCAGGACAAAGAGGGATGACAAAAAGTGATTACCAAGAGGTAACTACTTCAACTCCTGAAAAATCATTGTTAAAATCATTGAAAAAAACAGCAGGAAGAAATAACACAGGTAGAATTACATGTCGTCATAAAGGTGGCGGTGTAAAAAGAACTTACCGTATCATCGATTTCAAACGCGAAAAATTCGGTGTACCGGCTACAGTCAAAACTATTGAGTACGATCCAAACAGAAATGTAAGAATTTCATTGGTATTCTACGCTGATGGCGAAAAGAGATATATCTTGACTCCAGAAGGTTTGAATGTTGGTGATGTTATTGTTTCTGGTCCAGAAGCTCCTGTTCAAACAGGTAATGCTTTGCCTCTAGAATTGATTCCACTTGGTACAATTGTTCATAATATTGAATTAATTCCAGGACGTGGCGGTAAAATGGTTAGATCTGCAGGTAACGCAGCTCAAGTTATGGCTAAAGAAGGCGATTACGTAACAATCAAACTTCCATCTTCAGAAATGAGAATGGTAAGAAAAGAATGTATGGCTACAATTGGTACTTTAGGTAACTCTGAATTCAAAAACTTATCTATCGGTAAAGCTGGTAGAAAACGTTACTTAGGTATCAGACCTACTGTTCGTGGTGTTACAATGAACCCTTGCGATCACCCTCATGGTGGTGGTGAAGGTAAAACCGGTCCTGGTGGACACCCTAAAACACCTTGGGGTAAACCAGCTCTTGGTTATAAGACTAGAAAACAAGGTAAAGCTTCTGACAAACTAATAGTTAGAAGACGCAAAAAATAGTTACAAAGTGTAAAGGGTTGAGGGTAAAACTGTTCAACTTTTCAACCCTTGAACTTTATATATAAACTACCAATTAAAATTAAGAAAGGTAATAGAATGGCACGTTCATTAAAAAAAGGCCCTTATGTAGAAGAAGCTCTACAAACAAAAATCGAAAAAATGAATGCAAACTCTGAGAAAAAAGTTATTAAAACTTGGTCAAGAGCATCAATGATTATTCCAGATATGTTAGGCCACACAATCGCTGTTCACAATGGGAAAACTCACGTTCCTGTATATGTAACAGAACAAATGATTGGACATAAACTTGGAGAATTTGCACCAACAAGACTATTTAAAGGTCACGCAGGTTCTGATAAAACTGCTAAAAGAAAATAGTAAACCCAAAAGGTAAAACTTTTAAGATAAGGAAAATTAAAAATGGAAGCTAAAGCAAGACAAACTGATATAAAAATGACAGCAAGAAAACTTCGCAGAGTTATCAACGAAGTTAGAGGAAAGTCTGTTGTTGAAGCTCAAGATATGTTACGTTTTATGCCTTATTTTGCAGCAAGAGTAGTTGAAAAGAACTTGAAGGCTGCTGTTGCAAATGCACAAGAAAAATATGGTGTAGGAGCTGAATCTTTGAAAGTTTCTGAAATTTTCGCTGACGAAAGCGTTACATATAAAAGAGCAAGAACAAGAGCGCAAGGTCGTATGTACTCAAGACTAAAACGCACTTCTCACTTAACTTTAAAAGTAAGTGATATCACTAAGTAGTAGTAATAACAAAAGGTAAA
>CAKUUY010000043.1 GCA_934693235.1 uncultured Candidatus Melainabacteria bacterium
GCATTTTATCAAATGCGTGAGTATATAAAAGAGAAAAAAAGACATAATAGTAATAAATAAACAAAAAGGAGGAGAATAAATTGAATATGAAATTTGTAAGAGGGATGGTTGTAGGAGGTTTAATATCTGCAGGAGTTGCATTAATGTGCACAGAAAAAATGCAACCAAATAGAAAAAAGATGGTTAAAATGGGAAAACAGTTTGCTAAAAAAATGGGAATAATGTAGTAATTTAAAGCTTAAAAGTCTTATGATATGAAACCAAAATTAATATAAATAAAAAAGGAAGCTATTTTGAATTAGCTTCCTTTTTTACGTTATTTAGCAAGATCTACCACAACAAGGTTTATCACATGGCTTTTCATCAGGTTTTTCGCAAGGTTTATGCTCATCTTTGCAATCTAATTTGATACCTTTTAGGCATTTTGTGTCATGTTCAACTTTTTTGCAAATTTTACAATGTTTTACAAAATCAACCCAAATTTCTATCTCATAGAATTTATTTGCACAAAGAGGACCAAAAACGAATTCTCCATCCTTATCTGTAAATGTGTGAGAAACAGGTCTTCTTTCTTCCTTGCCACACTCACAAACAACCTCTACAAGTTTTACTACAGCATCACATACTGGATCATGATAACAATCTTTTACAACTCCATAGATTACAGATCTGTTGTCTTCAGGTAGTGTTATTTCTAAGTCAAATTGTTTTCCAGTAGCTAAAATGCCATCAACATTTAATACTGGACATACATTTTTTTCATATTCCATAAATTCATCAATCCTTTCTTTTTAGCACATTGCTTAATATATATTATTCTTTTTGATGCGAATTGTGATGTATTTTGTAGAAAAAAATAAATTGATGAAATATTATATTTCTTATTCTTTCATATATTATATTAATGTGATATAATATTTGTTGCATATAAAAGGAAGGAATTGATTTTATGGATAATAGACCAATAGGAATGTTTGATTCTGGAGTAGGAGGAATGACAGTTTTTAAAGAAATTACAAATTTGCTACCAAATGAAAATATTACATATATAGGAGATACAGCAAGTTTCCCTTATGGCAGTAAATCTAAGGAAACTATAATAGAACTTTCAAAAAAACAAGTTGAAAATTTAATTCAAAAGGATGCGAAGCTTATAGTTATTGCATGTGGTACTGCAACAAGTCAGGCATTAGAAGAAATGAAAAAAATGTTTAATATACCAATTATAGGAATTATAGAACCAACTGTTAAATATATAAAAGAAAATAAATATAAGAATGTTGGAGTAATTGGAACAACAGGAACAATAAGAAGTAAGGGATGGCAAAAAGCAATTGAAAATGAAATACCTAACTGCAATGTTCAAAGTAAAGCATGTGCACTTCTTGCATCTATGGCAGAAGAAGGATGGACAGATAATGAAATTGCAAGACTTGCAATACATGAATATGTAAAGGATTTTAAAGATATTGATTCATTGGTTTTAGGTTGTACACATTATCCTTTATTTAAAAATTTAATTGAAAAGGAATTGCCTAATAAAATAGATGTAATTAATACAGGAGAAATGGTTTCAAAATATTTAAAAGAATATTTAAAAGAGAATAATATGCAAAATAGTGCGGAAAATAAAGCAAAATATGAAATATATTTAACAGATACAGAATGCAATTTTTTAAATGTTGCAAATAAATTACTTCAAGATGATACAATAACCAAAAATATAAAAAAAATATAGTTTAAGGAGAATATTTATGAAAAATTATTTTTTTACTTCAGAAAGTGTTACAGAAGGACACCCAGATAAATTATGTGATACTATATCTGACAGTATTTTAGATGAATATTTAAAACAGGACGAGAATTCTAGAGTTGCAGTAGAAACATTTGCATCAAAAAACACAATTGTTATTGCAGGTCAAATTACTTCAAAAGGAAATGTAGATATAGAAAAAGTTGCAAGAGATGTTATAAAAAATGTTGGATTTGATAATGAAGACACAGATATGGATTATAGAACTTGCAAAATAGAAGTAAATATTACAAAACAAAGTGCAGATATTGCTTTAGGAGTTGACATTGGAGGAGCAGGAGATCAAGGAATTATGTTTGGATATGCATGTAACGAAACTGAAAATTACATGCCATATGCAATATACATGGCACATGAACTTGCAAAAAGGTTAACAAAAGTTAGGAAAGAGAATATAATTTCATATTTAAGACCAGATGGAAAAACGCAAGTTACAGTGGAATATGAAAATGACATGCCTAAAAGAATTGAAACAATTTTGATATCAACACAACATAAAGCAGAAGTTGATATTGAAACATTAAGAAAAGATGTAACGGAAAATGTAATAAATGCAATTGTACCAAGTTGTATGATTGATGAAAAAACAAAAATATATATTAACCCTACAGGAAGATTTGTGATTGGCGGACCTCTTGGAGATACAGGACTTACAGGAAGAAAGATTATAGTTGATACATATGGTGGATATAGC
>CAKUUY010000044.1 GCA_934693235.1 uncultured Candidatus Melainabacteria bacterium
CGTGGCGGTAACGTTTGGATTAAAATATTCCCAGATAAACCAATTACAGCAAAACCTGCTGAAACTCGTATGGGTTCTGGTAAAGGTAACTTAGAATATTGGGTAGCAGTTGTTAAGCCTAACAGAATTCTATTTGAACTTGATTACTTCGACAGAAGTGTTGCAGTTCATGCATTAGAATTAGCAGCTCAAAAACTACCTATCAAAGTTAAAATTGTTGAAAAAGCAAAATTAGAAAACAAATAATAAGGAAATAAGTAATGAAATTAAATGAAATGCGCGAAAAAACAGTTGAAGAACTGCAAGGTGCTATAATTGATTGGAAAAAAGATTTGTTCAATTACAAATTACAACTTTCAACTCACAAATTAGAAAACACAGCGTTGATTTCTAAAACAAAAAGACTTATAGCTCAAGCAAAAACTGTAATAAAAGAAAAAGAGGTACAGCATGCCTAAGAAAGAAAAACAAGGTGTAGTAATCAGCAACAAAATGGATAAAACAATTGTTGTAAAAGTAGCAGACTACGAACCACATCCAAAATACAAAAAAATCATGGAATCAAATAAAAACTACAAAGCACATGATCCTGAAAATGTTTGCAACGAAGGCGACATTGTAAGAATTGTTGAAGCAAGACCAACATCAAAAGACAAACGTTGGGCTTTGGCTGAAGTAGTTGAAAAAGCAAGATAATAGTGAGTTTCTTGTAACTGATTAGATGACGTTAAGACGTTGAGTCGGTTACTAAGTAAATTTCATTGAATTATCAACAAGCGATATGAACTTATCGTCTTGAGGACTTAAAGACTTATCGACTTTAAATAAATAAAGGAAAATTAAAATGATACAACAAGAAACTAGACTAGAAGTAGCAGATAACACAGGTGCAAAAGAACTTTTGTGTATTCGTGTTATGGGCAGCTCAAATAAAAAATTTGCAGCAGTAGGCGATGAAATCGTTGCAGCTGTAAAAGATGCTAACCCTAATATGCCTGTAAAAAAATCTGAAGTTGTAAGAGCAGTTGTTGTTAGAACAAAAGCTGATATCAAACGTGCAGACGGTTCTGTTATCAGATTTGATGAAAATGCAGCAGTTATTATCAACAAAGATGGCAACCCACGTGGAACTCGTGTTTTTGGACCGGTTGCTCGTGAATTGAGAGACAAAGGATATATGAAAATCGTTTCTTTGGCTCCAGAAGTTATCTAGTGCAAGCGAATGCATTGCTTAGATAGTCGTAAAACTAATTAAAAATTCAATATGTAGGTCGGAATTGCTATTCCGACAAGAATTTAAAGGAATAAAACAATGACAAAGAAAAAATTGCATGTAAAAAATACTGATAGAGTAATGATTATTGCAGGCAAAGATAAAGGTAAAGACGGTAATATCAAAAAAGTTAACGTTGCAAAAGGAACTGTTACTGTTGAGGGATTGAATATGGTAACAAAAGCTCAAAAACCTCAACCAATGGCAGGTATTCAAGGTGGTTTAATTAAAGTTGAAGCACCTGTAGATGCATCAAACGTTATGGTTATTTGCCCTGCTTGCGAAAAACCGACAAGGATCAAACACGCAGTCGTTGACGGCAAAAAAGTTCGTGTTTGTAAAAAATGTGGTGAACAATTGGATGCAAAATTATAATTCGTGTTATAATTAGAGCATCAAAGAATTAAGGAAATACGAAAATGACAACAAAAACAAGAAGTTTAAAAGCAAAATACCAAGAAGAAATAATCCCTGCATTGACAGAGAAATTTGGCTATAAAAACATCAACCAAGTTCCAAAACTTCATAAGATTGTTTTGAACATGGGTGTTGGTGAAGCTTCTCACAACTCAAAAATTGCTGAAGCTATCGAAGCTCAATTGACTAAAATTGCAGGTCAAAAATGCGTAGTTACAAAAGCTAAAAAATCTATCGCATCTTATAAGTTAAGAGAAGGAATGCCTGTTGGAGCTATGGTTACATTACGTGGCGAAAGAATGTATGACTTCTTACAAAAACTTATTTGTGTAGTTCTTCCTCGTATTCGTGACTTCAGAGGTATTTCACCTAAGAGTTTCGATGGTCGTGGTAACTATACATTAGGCTTGAAAGAACAAGCTTTGTTCCCTGAAATCACTTATGAAGAAGTTGATTTGGTAAAAGGTATGAACGTATC
>CAKUUY010000045.1 GCA_934693235.1 uncultured Candidatus Melainabacteria bacterium
TTATTAAGTTTTGTAAAAATTGTAAAATGGGCTGAAATCCTGTTATAATCCCCTATATGATATGATATGATATGATATGAGGGGAAATGTGTCTATTTTGAAAAAATAAACCGGCGCTTGTTTTTATATAAATAAGAGAGTTAATGCAAGGAGAGCGCAATGGTTCAAATTAATATTGGTACAGGTCAAGGTATTACGCAAGCGATTAGAGATAAAATTGGTGCTACCAATATTAAAAACTCTGATTTGGGTACTTGGCAAAAAGTTGTTGCCGAGGTGAATAATGCTCAAGCTAAGGACAAGAGTATATTTAAGTCTGGTGAAAATAATACTACAGATACGACCAAATTGGATGACAGTAATACTTATCACTCAAATTTCGTTGTTGATGAAGGAAATATCGAAATTGATGACGGGGTTTGGAGTAGAATAAAGGCGCTTTTGACTGGCAAAACAGAGTCAACTACTCCTGCCAAAGAAGCTGTTCCACCGAAAGCACCTGCACAATCGGAAAACAAAAACGTAACTTCAAACGAACAAACTTTAGCATCAAAAGATAATAATACAGAAATTTTGAATAAAGAAACATTTCAAACTCCGAAAAAATATTTATCAGCTGGAGATTTGGAACAGTGCAAACAAATGCTACATTTAGAAGAATTGCCGGATGGAGTTTCTATTGCTAAAGAAAATGGTCAATTTTTGTATTTTAAAGATGGAAAACAAATATCTTTCCAAGAAGTAAAAAATCTGGGTAACAGCACCGAAACAAACGAGAAAGTTAACCAGAGTGAATTGAAGAACACATCATTAGGAGAATATTCTAAACAGTGGAAGCGTGGAATAGAATATTTTTATGGTTCTTCTGGTATAGAGCAAATGGACGCAGCGGAAGAAGCACAAAAAGCGAGATATGAATTTAATCAAGCAAAAAAACAGGCAAAAGAGTTAAAAGGCACTGATAAGCAACAAGCAGAAGAATTGTTGCAAAATGCTAGAATTAACTATGATAATCGTATGTATAATGCATATTGGGCATTCAAAAATGCAGGTGGAACTCCAAAATTTAAAGCTGAATATTTCTATAAAGAATATGGAAATATGGCTCATAAAGTTAGTAAATATGTTGACAAGTTTCAAAATTCGGAAGTTAATAATTCGTAAGTTAATCGGTTTAGCTTTCTATCTCAATATTATGAATTAAAAAACTTTTTATTGGAAATTAATAAGATAATTTATCAAGTTTATAAGTGAGTAATTTTGTAAGAACTAAATTGTTAATTTTTCGTAATTTCTATCTTGCAAATGAGTTGGTTTTATGCTAATATCACTTTGTCAGACTGTCGAAAGACGTTCCCAAGTGTGGAGCAACAGTTAATTCGACAAGTGACGAGTAGAATGGATACTGCTGAATAGTCAGTAAGTCCGCAAGAGTAAAGGAATAAAAATATGTCAATGACAGATCCTATAGCAGATATGCTAACTAGAATCAGAAATGCTATGATGGCTTCTCACGCTAACGTAACTATGCCGGCTTCTAAATTGAAAGAACAATTAGCAAAATTGTTAAAAGAAGAAGGTTATATTTCTGATTACATCGTAAAAGCTGAAGGTAAATTCAATGTTCTTGAAATTACATTGAAATACGACGCTAAAAATAAGCCTGTTATTACTAAATTAGAAAGAATTTCTAAACCAGGTTTGAGAAACTACAGCAAAGCTAAAGACCTTCCAAAAGTTTTGGGCGGTATGGGTATCGCTGTTGTTTCTACAAGCAAAGGTCTTTTAACAGACAGAAAAGCTCGTAAAGAAAACATCGGTGGCGAAGTTCTTTGCTACGTATATTAAT
>CAKUUY010000046.1 GCA_934693235.1 uncultured Candidatus Melainabacteria bacterium
GTTCCGAAAGATATTTTGTATCAAACTTTAATGTTTGTATTTTTCTATATTGCAACTCTCGTAATTTCAGCATTTTTGCTCGGATTATTTGAAAAAAATACGGTTGTTGCGATTTCAGGTGCAGTGAGTGCTGCCGGAAACATCGGGCCTGGATTTGGAATTATCGGACCATTGAGCAATTTTGATTCTTTGAAATTATTCTCAAAAATTATTTTAATAATTGATATGTATGTCGGTCGTTTGGAATTGATACCGTTTTTGGTGTTGTTCCAAAAGGATTTATGGGTGTTTAAAAAATAGTTTTATGCTAGAATATCTGTAGAGGATTATGTTATGTCAATAAAAAAAGTTGTTAAATATGGAGAACCTTCTTTGAGACAGCCTTCTAAAGAGGTTCATAAGGTTTCTCAAAAAATAAAAGTTTTAGTGGAAGATTTGTTAGATACAATGTATGCGCAAAACGGTGTTGGGCTTGCTGCACCTCAGATTGGTGAAAATTACAGAGTTTTTGTAATTGACGCTTCAACCGGAAATGAACCGTTGAATCCAATGGTCTTTATTAACCCGAAAATTATAAAAAAATCCGGTGCAGTAATTAGCCATGAGGGTTGTTTAAGTTTTCCTGAAGCATTCACTGATGTTAAAAGATATGCTAATGTTATGATTAAAGCTTTGGATAGAAACGGACGTTCTTTTGTACTGGAAGCTAAAGACGGAACACTTTTAGCTAGAGCTATTCAGCATGAATTTGACCATTTAGACGGTGTTTTATTTATTGACCACGTTATAAATCGTTTTGAAGCAGAAGAAGTTTTAAAGAAAAATAATCTTCCAAGTTTAGATGTTGAAAAAATTCTCGACGAGCCTGAACTTTCAAAAGAAATTGAAGTTTTATTGAAAGAAAAGATTGCAAAGGAAGCTGATAAGGAGGCTTAATGAAAGTACAAGCTGTAAGTTTTTGCGGTGATATTTCTAAAGGCAAAAAAGAATTTGAAAAATTGCCTTTAATGAAACAAGTTGTATTAAAATCTGTGGAAAAATATAGACAAGATTTTAATGCTAAAAACTTCCCTCCAATTCCTGCAAAAGATACCGATTTGGCAAAATATGTTAGACATGCGGTTTTTGTCGAAGAATTAGTAAAAAAAAGAGCAAAGGATATATTTGCTAATTTAAGAAAAAATATGGGAATATAAGATTTTTAGGATGACACTTTGTCCCAACCCTCTATTGTAAGGAATAACATGATAAACATTGTATTTTTTGGAACACCTGATATTGGTCTACCATCATTAGAACATTTTTATAACTCAGATAAATTTAACGTTCAGGCGGTTGTAACGCAACCTGACAAGCCATCTGGAAGGGGTCATAAACTTACACCGAGTCCTATTAAAAAATTTGCATTAGAACACGATATTAAAGTGTTTCAACCTAAATCAATCAGAAAAGAACCTGAAATCATTGAAGCTTTAAAAGAACTTGAGCCTGATTTCTTTGTAACTTTTGCTTTTGGTCAAATTTTATCGCAAGAAGTTTTAGATATTCCCAAATATGAAACAATTAATCTTCACGTTTCTTTGCTTCCAAAATATCGTGGAGCAAATCCTATTCAACGTGCGATTATCAATGGTGATACAGAAACCGGAATTTGTACTATGATAACGGAACTTGGTCTTGATTGCGGCGATATTTGTATGAAATATCCGATTGAGATTACAAAAAATATGAATTGTGTAGAACTTTTTGAACTATGCGCATCAAA
>CAKUUY010000047.1 GCA_934693235.1 uncultured Candidatus Melainabacteria bacterium
CTCCGATAGGGGCAAAGTAACCCGACAAACGATCAAAATTGAGGGGCTGTGCGTATTATAACATACTCATTCCCCTCGGCACAATGGATAAAGGAGAAATGAATGGTATCGGTAATGGATGTTTTTACAATTTTTATCAGCGGTTTTGTGGCCGCCAAGGTGTGCGATTATATTAAAGAACTGGATAAGGAGAATGAGATATGAGTAAAAAGGACGTATTAAAGACACAGGAAGAAACAGAAGTGATGCAGGCCACAGGTGTTCCGGCACAGGAGACAGAAGAAGTAAGCACAGCTCTTGCAACAGAGATTATCGCAGATCTTAAGAAAGAACGTGACGATTTGCAGGAAAATCTTGATATATGTGCAGGACTGGCAGATAGATACATGTATCGCCAGGGAATTATTGAGTGTGCGTTGAAATTAAAAAATAAAAGATTACTGAGGTGCGCTTATGCGTACATGAAAAAATTAAGTGAGGGGGAAGAATGATGAAGAAATGCACATTAACTCCGGTTCCTTGCAGAAAAGCAATTATGGACGTTGTCAAGGCCAACAAAAATAAAAAGTCTTTGCAGCTCACCTATGAAGTAGCCAAACTTTTCCAAATTGTCATGACTGATGAAAATTCTACTTTAAGCAAAGAAGACTGGAAGAGGTATTTTATTATAACAAAGCTTTTTATGATAAGCGACTTAAGACATCTTGAATGTATAGATTCTTTTACAAATGGATTAATGGGAAGGTAGGAGTGAAGATATGGATTATAAGAAAAAGATTATCACACTGTTAGATAAAGTCAAAACAGAACAGACATTTAAACAGGTATATAAGTTATTGGAGTACCTTTACCTGAGGGAGGCATAGGATGGATTACAAGAAAGAAACTATTGAGATACTACAGAAGGTAAATGATGATAACTTGCTTGAGTTCTTCTATAGATTCATTGCCAGAGTAATAAAAAATAGAGGATATTAATATGGACTACAAAAAGAAAATTATAGAGCTGTTAGAGAAAGCAGATCATGACCAAACATATACAATTTTCAGATTTGTTTGTAGCTTTCTGGGAATTAAATAAGACAACCAAGGGCGGCGGACTGCTGCCCTATTGCCAATAGAAAGACAGGTGATATAATGGCAAGAATACCATCAGGAATGCGAAAAAAAGAAAATGGTTTATTCGAAAAGCGTTTTACCGTGGAAGGCAAGAGATACAGTGCCTATGGTCGTAGCACAAAGGAATGTGCAGAGAATGAGCTCAGGATCCGTGAGGAAATTAAAGCAGGTCTGTATAATTCCAACAAAAATATAACACTGGACGCATATTTTGATGAATGGGAGAAGTCCCGGAGAGGAACGATCAAGGACAGCAGCATTAAAATAAACCGGTCGAAATACAATAACCATATCAGGCCAGTACTGGGAAAGACTAAGGTTCAGAAGATAGAAAAGCGTGCAGTGGTGAAATTGCAGCAGGATTTATCAAAGAAGCTGAGTGCATCCATGACCAACGGCGTTATAGTAGTGCTGAAAACAATATTGAACGCGGCTGTTGATGATGAGATCATTGCAAAGAATCCTGCTTCCAGTGTGAAGCCATTAAGGAAGGATGACCGGCCAAAAGCGAGTGAGACTATTCACAGAGCATTAACCAGAGAAGAGCAGCAGGCGTT
>CAKUUY010000048.1 GCA_934693235.1 uncultured Candidatus Melainabacteria bacterium
TGCCATTGTAAGGCCCTCCTTTAAATTGATGAGATATAAGACATCTGATGTCTGAACAGTAACATGGAAACCAATAAAAGTCAATATGGATTTGTGAAAATTGACTTAATGCAACAAAAACTGATTTAAAAATTATATATTTTTACCAAATATAGACTTTGCAATTCCACCAACTACTGGTAATTCTGGATCTTCTTCTTTACTTGCTTTTACAATTCCTATAACAATGCATACAATATATAGTCCATATACTATTGTAGTTAAAAATGGAATGTGTACAGGAATTAGTCTATATAAAGCAAGAATTATCATATATCCTACTCCTATTACAATTGCTTGTGCTGCATGCATTTTTGTGTTTCTTGTATTATCCTTCATTCCATATAGTACTATAAGTCCTCCAATCCATGTAAATATATATGCTAAAATTGATTTTCCTTTTTCACTCATAATTATTTTCCCCTTTCTTAAAAGCCAACTACTGCTCCTTTTTGAATTCTATACTTTTCAACTTGAATTTTATCATTGTTTACATTGCAAATCATATAAATTTCATATTCATCTTTGTCGTCTGTATAAACAATTGTTGCCATTAATTTATTGTTTGAATATCCATTTATAGTTGCTCTTCTAAAAATCATAGTCTGCATCTTATCAAGTTTTGAATCATTTTGCATCTTTTCAGTCACTTCCGCACTAAACTCAGGCATAGGATTCTTATTAAATATATTGCTCGCATAATTTTTTAGCAGTGCTTTTACAGATTCTTCTGTATAATTAGGATTACTATTTAAAAATGTCTGCAATTGTTTCTTTTCAAAACTTCCTTGAATTCCAGAGTTTATGTCTGATTGACTTATTCCTGTTCCTTTTAATATATGTTGTGTAGCTCTTTCTCTAAGATTAGCCATTTTAACTGCTACAAAAACAAATCCAGCAAATATTGCTATAAATATAAGTACAAAAACAAATCCCATAATTTCACCCCCTTTATTTGTATACAAAATCTTTAAAACTTACCTTTTCAATGTTTTTTTTATGCAAAAAAGACAGAATTAAACTATTTTAAGCTTTATTTCTGTCTCTTAAACTATCACAAATAAAGGCAACTTTAATGCCTCTGTTTAAATTATTTTTTCTAAATGTACCTGTGCATATATTTACTCCTGCAACGGTTTTAGTATTTTTCATTTCTTTTGTATACTCCTTTTTTATTTTACAAGATAATTCTATCAATTAGCACTTAAAATGTCAATAAAATTTGTTACAATTTCTTGCTTTTGTTATATATATATAGTAAAATTAATACCATTATATAAATGTAAAAAGAAAGGAATTTTATTTATGTTAAAAAAATATTTGTTAGTATTTTTCGTATCAATGGTACCACTTATAGAATTAAGAGGAGCAATTCCAATTGGATTAAGCAATTTTCTAGGTGATCCACTTCCAGTACTTCCGTTATATATCGCATGCATCATAGGAAATATGCTTCCAGTTCCAATTATATTCTTTTTTGCAAGAAAAGTATTAGAATGGGGAGCTGACAAGAAATTTATCGGAAAGTTTTTTACATTCTGTTTAGAAAAAGGAAAAAAAGGTGGAGAAGCTTTGCAAGCAAAAGCTGGAAAAGGA
>CAKUUY010000049.1 GCA_934693235.1 uncultured Candidatus Melainabacteria bacterium
GTGTATGACCAGCTCCACCGCATACATCACAAGTAATTGTTCCTGATCCACCGCATGTCGGACAAGATGCTCCACTATTCATACCAGTTCCATTACAATTTGAACATGTATTGTACAAATATCCATTAGTGCAATATGTACATTTCTTTCTTTCTATTCTCGTTCCTTTACATGTACTACATTTATTTGTTGACACACTAGAAATTACACTTTCAGTATAGTTTCCTGCATTATCATATACAACTACTTTTAAGTCGTATATTCCTCCTTGGTCTAATTTTTCATATGTATATGAATTATTTTTGCTCTGACTGCATATTGTATATTCATCATTAGTATGAGCAGTTCTAATGTAATATGCATATTCTTTTATTCCAGATTGATTATCAGATGCAGTTAAATTTATTTTAATCTTTGTATACAAAGGTGAAATAGGTCCCATTGAAACAGTTGGCTTCTCTGTATCAGATATTTGCAATGTTGCAGGGTCTGATCCCTTTCTTGAACCGTTTGCAAAATATACATGAACAAGATCTCCTGCCTTTAATCCACTTATAGTTTCTCCATTCGAAATTGTTGTATCATTTACTTTAACAATATTAGATGAATCGTATACTTGATATATCATTCCAAAATTATTAGTTACAGTTTTATTAACTTTAACACTTACCGATTCATTTTCCCATTTCATATCTGTAAATGTTATAGAACCTTTAGCAGGGTCAATTGCTTTTGTAGTTGCAGTTACTGTTCCTATTCCTACATTTCCCTCTTTATCTTTTGTTGTAACTTTTATGCTATATTGTTTACCTTCAACCAAATCACTATATGTATATGATGTAGCTGTTGTTGTAGATTTAAGTACACCATCAAGATAGTACTCATATGTAGGCGAACTTGGCATACCAGATTCATTATCCGTTGCACTTACACTTACTCCTATAGAATTATAGTTTGTGCTACTTACCGTAACATTTACTGTAGGTTTTTTGTTATCTGCTATTTGAAGTGTAAGCTGATCTCCAAGCCTATCACCATCTGCAAATGCAATACAAAGAACATCTCTTATTTTCAACCCTGTTACAGTATCTCCACTATTAATTGTTGTCCATACACTTACAGGTTGCAGTGTACTTGCAAGTTTCGCTACTGTATTTGAGCTGCTTACAACCATATATTTCATTGTATAAGAGTTTTGTTTACTTTTATTTACAGTTACACTTAGTGTACCATTATTCCATTTTTGGTTTGTAAAGCTTACTGCTCCTACTGCTGAAGCTACCTTTTTGGTTTCAATTCTTAATTTAGATGCACTTCCTACGTTTCCTCCATAGTCAACCGCTTCTACCATTACATCATAGTATGTTCCTTCTTTAAGACCTGTATATGTATATGTAGTTTCTGAAGCTGTAGTTGTTTTCTTTGGTGAACCATAGTCTGAAGCTGTTGCTTCTTTAAGATAATATCTAATTTCTTTAACACCTGATTGGCTATCAGACACATCCACTTGAACTGTAATCGTATTATAGTCTGAGGTTGCACTTCCACCTGTTGAACCTCCTGTGCTTCCACCAGAAC
>CAKUUY010000050.1 GCA_934693235.1 uncultured Candidatus Melainabacteria bacterium
TTACTGATGTTCTCTTATTTCCATCTATAAATATTTGTTTTTTCATTGTATATAGCAAAAGTTCAATGGCTATATCTACACTGTCTGTTTTCTCATTAAATATTTTATACAATTCCTCTTTTATTACACTTTCAATTGGTAAGTCTGGTTTCCAATTCGTTCCACCAATTGACACCGGAACATTTCTTACTTTTCCTGCTGAATAATAAAAACCTTCTTCTACCATTTTATTTATTTCACAAAGTAAAGAAAAATTTGTGTCACTTAATATAACGTTTTTATTTAATATAAATTCCCATGCATGCTTCAAATTTACAATCTTCATGATATCATCTGATGTCATGTTATTTACTTTTCCGCCTTCAATGATGCTTTCTGTATCTGCAAATGTAGTTGCCACTCCTTCAAGTATAGCCTGTTTGTAAATAGTATCAACTAGATGTCTCTTTGCAAAATCTATATTTTGTTTTACTTCTTCTGAAAGCTCTTCTTCTATATAGTTTAATTGTTTTAGTTGTTTTGTTATTTCTTTAATTTGTTTTTTTAGCTCTTTAGCTTTAATACTATTGTTCAATATTAAATTATACAATTCTTCTGAATATTCGCCAGCATATTTGGTTAATCCTATTCCATCTTCTCTATAATGTACATATATATACTTGCTTGAATTATTTTCTCTTATTTCTACAGCTCCATAAATTAGTGATTGTAATTCTTTTTCAATCATCTGCTTTTCTTGAAGCAAATGCATAATTTCAGTCTTATCTTCCATTATTTTTCTCCTTTCAAAATGTGAAACATTTTTAGTTATTTTAACGTTATTTTGTTTCACATTTTTATTATACCACAAGTGCAAAAAAATGTGAAACATTTTTTATGATATTTCTATCATTTTGTTTCACATTTTTTATAGTACTTCCGCAACATTTTATTAATAAATTTGACATTTTATTACCAAAAGTTGTCAAAAAGCTCCGTCCCTTTTGACAATTATTAATACATACCGCTCATGTCTTGAGCATCTTGATGTGCTCCTCCACATCCACATTCTTTTTCTTTTTTGTCTGTTACTAAGCTCTCTGTTGTTAAAATCATTGATGCAATTGATTCTGCATTTTGAATAGCACTACGAGATACTTTTGTAGGATCAACTATTCCAGCTTTTTTCATATCAACATATTCTGTCTTAGCTGCATCAAATCCAACACCAACTTCGCTTGCTTTTACTTTTTCAAGTACAACTGCTGGCTCTAATCCTGCGTTTATTGCAATTTGTTTAACTGGCTCTTCTAATGCTTTTAGAATGATTTTACCACCAATTTTCTCATCATCTTCTAGTGTTTCTACTACTTTTGCAACTTTTGGAATAATGTTTACATATGCAGTTCCACCACCTGCTACAATTCCTTCTTCTACAGCTGCTTTTGTTGCAGATAAAGCATCTTCTATTCTTAATTTTCTGTCTTTCATTTCAACTTCTGTTGCAGCACCTACACCAATAACAGCAACACCACCTG